>NZ_OY776488.1:633750-1267500 GCF_963675635.1 uncultured Pseudodesulfovibrio sp.
TATTAAGAATGAACTGGAAGGATATCCAAATAGTTTCAAGACGCTGAAATCGTTCCTGGCTGACGTGGACAGTGCGCAAAAGTTTTTTGACAATGAGAGAATTGACGCTCCTGAATCGGACTTTGAATTATGTATGGATCTGGACAGGTTCGATTTTGTTCTCAAGGCCGAAGTCCTTCAAGAGGGATGCGTTCAGTTGCTAAAAACAGATGTTGTCTCCACAGATAAAATATAAGGTTTATTATGAGTGATACTCTGCAAAAAGTCCTTATTGTAGATGATTCTCCGACGAATCTGGCCCTGTTGGAGCATATGCTGCGGGATATCGGGTGTGAAGTGGTGAAGGCCGAAAGTGGCATGGAGGCTGTTTCGCTGGTTAAAGCCTATGACTTTGCCCTGATTTTGCTTGATATTCAGATGCCAGGTTTGAACGGCTATGAAGCAGCTGCAAAAATTAAGGATTATGAACGCGGAAGACACGTTCCGATCATCTTTATCACCGCGATCTTTCAGGATGAGGAAAATGTCCGCCAAGGGTATGAAACCGGGGCCGTTGACTATCTTTTCCGACCTGTTGATGCGCAGATCCTCACCAGCAAGGTTCAAGCCTTTCTCAAGATGCATGAGCAGAAAGTTCTGCTAGAAAAGACGATCGATCTGCAACGAAAGACAGAGGCTGCTCTACGCCAGGCAGAGGAGAAATATCGTTTGATTTTTGAACGTGTTGTGGAGGGGATTTTCCAGTGCACACCAGGAGGTGACTATCTGGAAGTCAACCCAGCCCTCGTTCGTATTCTCGGTTATGAGAATGCCGATGAAATAATTGGCAAACCGGAATTGCATGTAGATATGATGGCCGACCTCAATGAACGGCAAGCGTATGTGGCTGCATTCGAAAGAGATGGCTCTGTGTCAGGCTTTGAGTATCGGGTTCGCAGGAAAAACGGTGAGATTATCTGGTGCTCGGAAAGTTCCCGTATAGTGTCTTCAGACGATTGGGATGATTTTATTGAAGGTGTTCTTGAGGATATTACTGCTAAAAAGACGGCCGAACTGGAGTTGCAGCATCTAGCGACTGTGGACAGTCTGACAGGCATTGCCAATCGGCACAAATTTTTTGACAGACTTGAGCATGCCCTATCCATCGCCAAGCGATATGGACAATTAGTGGCAGTATTGTTTGTCGATCTCAATAATTTCAAGCAGGTTAATGACACTTTTGGTCATCAGATGGGCGACGACCTGCTGCGAAAGGTGGCTCAACGGCTTGAACTGAGGATTCGACAGTCCGATACGCTGGCCCGTCTTGGTGGTGATGAATTTGGTGTTTTGCTTGCGGGAATTGTTGACGAAGAAAGTGCACTTGCTGTGACCCGAAGCCTTTTGAATGAAATGAACAAACCGTTTATTTTGCAAGGGCAGGAGATCCAGGTCGGAGCAACTGTCGGCATAAGTTTTTACCCCAATGACGGCAAGGACAGTGTTTCTCTTATCAGTCGGGCAGACGCTGCAATGTACGGAGCAAAAAGGAAGGGAAAGGAAGACTTTGGCACATTCGCTGAGTCTACCGAGTTGAAGTAGTTTTTTTATCGCAGTTTATTTTTGGTTTGAAGGGCGTCTTGCATGAGCAAGGCGCTTTTTTTTTTGAGGCGTTCAGCCCTCAAGTAAAGTGTAAGTAGCCCTTAATTCCACCTTTTTTTGTGGTGGAATCAGATACAAGAAAATTATGCACTTAGAGTGCAAGTCTTTCGAGAAAAAAAGAGCAATGTGCTTGACTTAGCCCTTTTTTCGGGGCATGGAACTCGGTAACCCTTGAAAAATGTATAGTTTTAGGGTTTTCGCAAATTTACTGCCAAAGGATGGGGTATGGTTTTCGACTGGCTGCATTTTGCAATCGTATTATTTTTGCTCGGTGGACTACTCTTTGCCGTCGGGCCTTTGGTTCTGGCAGTGCTGTTCGCTCCCAAAGCGCGGGGCGGGGACGTTGGTATGCCATATGAATGTGGCATGGTCCCTTACGGCAGTTCGTGGGCGAGGTGGGGTGTATCATATTATGTGTATGCTCTGATCTTCCTCGCTTTCGACGTGGATGTTCTTTACCTGTTTCCTGTTTCCACGGCGTACGCCGACGCCGAGGGATGGGTTCCGTTCGTGAAGGTATTCATCTTCCTGTTCTTCCTTATTCTTTCCGTCATCTATTTCTGGGCGAAAGGGGTGTTTACATGGCCGCGCAGGATTCGGTAGTTCCCAAGGACTTTTTGACGACGGGCAACCATTATATGGAACCGCCTCTCGTCAATATTCAATTGGCGCAGGACCTTTTCGATGTATGTCGATCCATGTCTTTGTGGCCTATGACATTCGGCCTTGCGTGTTGCGCCATCGAAATGATGGCCACCGGCATGGCGCGATTCGATATGGCCCGGTTTGGGGCAGAAGTTTTCAGACCTTCGCCGCGTCAGTCTGATGTCATGATCGTCGCAGGTACCGTGACCAAGAAGATGGCGCCAGCCGTTGTCAGGCTCTACGAACAGATGCCTGGACCCAAGTGGGTCATTGCAATGGGCAACTGTGCCATTTCAGGTGGCCCTTTCAAGATCAAGGACAACTATAACGTGATTGAAGGCGTGGATACATTGATCCCCGTTGATGTTTACGTTCCTGGCTGTCCGCCCAGACCGGAAGGTCTGCTGGAAGGGTTCTTCGAGTTACAGCGTCTGATCACAGGTAAACGCTGGTGGCCCGTTGCCGCCGAGGTGGAGGGTTAATCATGTTGCAAGTCTTGGAAGGCGTGGCAACCCAATGTGTTGCCAAGCAGGACAAGGGTGCGACCGGAAATGTCTGGTCCATCTTTCTGGCTCCGAACCAAATCATCAATGCGACCCGGAAATTGTATGAAGCAGAATATTCGCTCGAAGATGTCCTCGCATTGGATATCGAAGAGGGTTTTTTGGTGATTTATCACTTTAATAGATGGAACATTGAAGAGCGCGTTACTCTTCGTGTTTTGCTCCCCCGGGACAACGCGGTTGTTCCGTCTATTGCTTCCATTTTCCAAGGTGCCGAGTGGCATGAGCGGGAAACCCGCGATTTTCACGGTATAATCTTTAAAGACAACCCGAATCTTGTGCCGCTGCTGATGTCGGCTGAGGACGTGGATGTTCACCCCCTTATCAAGGCCGACAAAGTTCGAAAGTCCATCAAGGAGCTTTTGACGCTTGGAGAAATCGTGTCTTGTTCCAAGGGTATAGAAGAATTGTTTGCGGAAACGGAGGCCGAGGAGGCCTCCGATGCGTAGGCCGGGGCAACCGGTCGGTATATAAACCGGACTGAGAGTGTATGTCGGCTTACCAAAATTTAGAACAAATGAAGGGTGATTTTTACACCCAGAAGTTCGAGGCCGGGAAGCAGGACGGAACCCTGATCATCAATATGGGTCCGCAGCATCCGTCTACGCACGGCGTGCTGAGGATCGTGATCGAGGTGGACGGTGAGTACATCGTCCGTGCCGAACCCGTACTGGGTTACCTGCACCGCATGCATGAGAAAATGGGCGAGACCCAGACTTGGGGTGGATATATCCCCAATATGGGCCGCGTCGACTATGGACACGCTATGGCCTGGAATTGGGCCTACGTGGGCGCAGTCGAAAAACTGATGGGCATTGAGGTGCCGGAAAGGGCGGAATATCTGCGGGTCATCATGACCGAGTTCAACCGTCTGACCTCCCACTTGTTGTGGTGGGGTGCCTACATCCTCGACCTTGGCGCGTTTACTCCTATTATGTACGCATTTGATGATCGTGAAATGATCTTGGACATCCTGCAGAGGCCGTCGGCTTCCAGGTTGACCTATTCCAATTTCCGCGTCGGTGGCGTGCAGATGGATTTCGACGACAAGTGTATCGAGTTGATGAAGGCGTTCATTCCGCATTTCAGGGAAAGGCTGCCTATGTACCATGATCTCGTCACTGAAAACCTTATCTTGCGCAGGCGTATTGAAGGCGTCGGTATAATCGATCAGGATATGTGCCGCCGTTATGGCTGTACCGGACCCGTTGTTCGTGGTGCGGGCGTCCCTTATGATTTGCGCAAAGACGAACCGTACTCTGTGTACGACCGTTTCGATTTCGATATCCCGACGCAGGATTCCGCCTGTTCGGCTGGACGTTATCATGTCCGTGTGGCCGAGATGGAACAATCCATGCGTATTATCGAGCAGGCACTTGAGCAACTGGACTCTGCTGAGGGCGGCCACATTATTCCGAAGGCCCCCAAACCGTCCATGAAGCCGCCGGCGGGCGAAGTATACTTCAATGTTGAAGGCGGGCGCGGAAAGATCGGCGTCTACGCTGTTTCCGATGGATCAAAGGTCCCGTACCGCGTCAAGTTGCGCGCGCCGGGTTTCTCAAACTTGAGCGCATTTGCCGAAGCCGCAACAGGAACGATCCTGGCCGACGCCGTCGCCATTTTGGGCAGCCTGGACCTGATTATTCCGGAAATCGACAGGTAGGGGGATTTAATGAACGCATTCTTACAGAACCTGATACCTCTGGTCATCGCCATGGTTGGGGCCATGGTCTGGCTGGGTCTCAACGCCCTGGTGCTGGTCTATTGCGAACGGAAGTTCGCAGGCCACATCCAGCGCAGACCCGGTCCTTTTGAAGTCGGCCCTCATGGTGCTCTCCAGCCGCTTATAGACGGCGTAAAACTCATGGGTAAACAGCTCCTGACTCCGGATAACGCGGATTCGATCCTTTATTGGTTCGCTCCGATCCTGTCCATGATTCCGGTACTGTTGCTCTTCATGCCCATCCCGTATGGTCCTGTGCTGACCGGTATGGAAGTCAACCTTGGCTTGTTGCTCATTCTGGCTTTCTCCAGCTTTAACGGGTTGGCAGTCATTCTGGCCGGTTGGGCATCCAACAATAAATGGGGCGTTCTCGGCGCGGCTCGTGCCGTATCGCAGACCGTGGCATACGAAATCCCGCTGCTTCTGACCGTTCTGGCCATTTCCTTTATGACCGGAACCCTGAGCTTGACCGAGATCACCTCATTGCAGGCTGGTCACATCGGTCATTGGCTTATATGGAAACAGCCGTTGGCATTCGTTATATTCCTCATTGCGATGTTTGGTGAGACCAACCGTGCTCCGTTTGACCTGGCCGAGGCCGAGTCCGAACTGACTGCCGGGTTCCACACGGAGTATTCCTCCATGGGATTCGGTCTCTTCTTCATGGCTGAGTATGGATACATGGTTGTCATGTGCTCCGTTTGCTCCGTCCTTTTCCTTGGCGGATTCCATGGGCCTTTCCCCGGCATCGAAGGATGGTGGTGGATGCTCATCAAGACGTATGCTTTGCTGTTCGTCATGATCTGGGCTCGTTGGACTTTCCCCCGCGTTCGGTTTGACCAGCTGCTGAACATCAACTGGAAATGGTTGTTGCCGTTGGCTACATTCAACCTGTTGGCCACCGCGCTGATCATCAAGTTGTAGGGGTGTAGATATGGGAAAATTCAGAGAAAATATCATACAGCCGATTCTCGACTGCTGGAGTCTGATCGTTGGACTGAAAATCACGGGTAAGTATTTTTGCAAACCCCTGATTACTGTTCACTATCCCCGGCAGGTTATCGACGACGAGAATCTGCAAACATACGGTGGGCATGTCGAGTTGATCGGTAAGCCCAAGGACCCGGCTATGCCCAAATGCATTTCCTGCATGATGTGCGTGACCAACTGCCCGAGCAGGTGCCTGAAAGTTGTCAAACAGAAGGCTCCCAAGCTGACTCCAGAGCAGGAAGCAGCCTCAACAGCTGCCGAAAAAGCGGGAGAGAAGGTTGTCAAACCAAAGGCTCCCAAGAATCCGTTGAAATTCACTTATGACTATACGCTGTGTTCGCTGTGCGGCACATGTATTGATAACTGTCCGGCCAAGTCGTTGAAGTTCTCTAATAATATGTATTGGGTGGCGACTTCACGGAAAGAGATGAACATTGATCTTCTCGCCAGGCTCAAGGAGAAGGCCACGGAATTGTCCGTTCCGGCTCCCAAGACCGAGACCAAGCAGGTCGCGGCAGAGAAGGAGGCGTAATATGGAAGTCATGGCGAAAGTGGCATTTTGCGTTTACACGCTCATCATTTTGGGCGGGTCTGTTGTCGCCGTCACAAGCAGTAGTTTGGTTCGTGCCCTGATCGGGTTGATTGTCACCCTGATTGGTGTGGCCGGAATGTACCTGCTGTTGGCGACGCCTTTCATGGCCTTCATGCAACTCCTTATCTATGTCGGTGCTGTCAGTGTCCTGATCTTCTTCGCAGTCATGTTGACTCGAGCGGAGAAGGGCGGTGACGAAAGTGGATATGTTTCAATGAAGACGTATGTCTACGGATTGGCGGCGACCATGGCCCCTGCAGCCATTTTGGGCTGGTTGGTTATGACCAGGCCTGTCGATTCCGTGGCTATTCCTGTTGAGGTAACCATTAAGGAACTCGGGCAGGGATTGCTCGGCTCCTACTTCCTGCCTTTTGAGTTGATCTCGGTCATCCTCATGGTGGCAATGGCCGGAGCTGTGCTCCTGACATGGGAAAAAAGGGGGAAGAAATAAATGAGTGCTCTGACCCTTTATCAAATTGTCGCATTGATGCTTCTGTGTGCTGGCCTTTTTGGTCTGACACAGCGCAGGAGTCTCGTTGGAATGCTGATCTCGGTGGAACTCATGCTCAACGGTGCTGGTCTGTCCATGGTGGCGGCTGCACAGTTGACAGAATTCAGTGCCGTTCTCGGACAACTCGGTACCCTGTTTGTCATGGGGCTTGCCGCAGCCGAGGCTACACTTGTCCTTGCAATCCTCGTGGTTGTTGCAAGGCGATTTAAATCCGCCAGAACCAGTGACATCACTACATTGAAGGAATAGCTATGATGGAAGGCGTAACTACATATAGTCAAATTCTTCTGCCGGTGGTGATCACTCTCCTTGTGCCGCTTTTTATCTACCTTGGAAGAGGGGATGAGAACAGGCGCGAGGCCATGAGCTTCATCGGCGCGTTTTTGACATTCGGATCGGTGCTTTGGATGGCGCCGAAAGTTCTGGGCGGCGAGGTGTTGTACTATCAGGTCACCACCATTATGCCCGGAATTACAATAGCATTTGCGGCCGATGGTCTGAGCATGGTCTTCGCTCTGATCGCGCCGTTTCTCTGGTTCTTCGTAACCAGCTACAACATCGGTTATATGCGGGGACTGAACGAGCATGCACAGACCAGATATTACATCTGTTTCGCGGTGGCCATTTTTGGTGCCGTCGGTGTAGCTCTG
This sequence comes from uncultured Pseudodesulfovibrio sp., assembly GCF_963675635.1. Lineage (NCBI taxonomy): Bacteria > Pseudomonadati > Thermodesulfobacteriota > Desulfovibrionia > Desulfovibrionales > Desulfovibrionaceae > Pseudodesulfovibrio > uncultured Pseudodesulfovibrio sp. Next base: position 641,066 of record NZ_OY776488.1, read on the forward strand.
TCTGCCAACGTGTTTACGCTGTATCTCTTCTACGAAGTGATCACCGTATTCACCTACCCGCTTGTTTATCACCATGAGGATGAAGATGCCAAGATTGGTGCCCGCAAGTACATTGTTTACTTGATGGGTACATCCAAGCTCTTCCTTCTGCCCGCTATGGTGCTAACGTACGTTCTGGTCGGCAATCTTGATTTCCACCTGATGGACATCCAGAACGGTATGTTCTCGGCGGATGTCATCGCCGAGCATCCCAGACTGGTGGCTCTCACCTACTGGCTGTTCATCTTCGGCATCGGCAAGGCAGCTCTCATGCCGTTCCACAACTGGCTCCCGTCCGCAATGGTCGCACCGACTCCGGTTTCGGCCTTGCTGCACGCAGTGGCCGTTGTTAAGGCCGGTGTCTTCTGTGTCTGCCGTATCGTGCTCTCGGTTTTCGGGACCAAGACCGCAGCCATGCTGACCATGAGCCAGGTTTATGTGGGGGCACCCGGCACGTGGCTAGGTGATCTGAGCATCGGATTGGGAACGGCCTATATCGCGGCCTTTACCCTGACGGTTGCTTCATTCATCGCTTTGACCAAGGACGATATCAAGGCACGACTGGCTTACTCAACGGTAGCCCAGCTCTCCTACGTCGTCGTTGGTGTTACCATGCTGGTGGATTCGGGGGTACAGGGTGGTGTCATGCACATTGCTCACCATGCCTTCTCCAAGATCACACTCTTTATGGCTGCGGGTGCCATTTATGTCGCCTGCCACCTGAAGAAAATCAGCCTCATGGATGGTCTGGGACGCAGGATGCCGCTCACCTTCGGTGCTTTCGGTATCGCCTCTCTGTCAATGATCGGTATGCCGCCTGTTTGCGGCTTTGTCTCCAAATGGTACCTGATCAACGGTACGCTCGATGCACACCAGTGGCCGCTACTTGTCGCACTGCTTCTCAGTACGGCACTCAACGCCGGTTACTTCGTGCCCATCCTCTACCGTGCTTTCTTCAAGGCCCCCAAGCCGGAGGCCAATATCGGGCAGTACAACGAGCCGTCCATGACCATGGTTGTGCCGTTGATGATCACGGCATTCATCTCGGTGTTCTTGGGTCTGTATCCGCAGACATTCCTGAACTTCGTCAACGTTCTCGGCAAGTTCTAGGGGGAATGATATGAGTCAAAAAGGTTTGGGCGGATTACTCGCCAAATGGAGAGACAATTGGAAAGCGTGGAGAATCATATTCTTTGTAACGCTGGGAGTGCTGTTGGTACTCAACGTTCCATTTGTCACACATCACCCGCACTTCGGTCTTGATAAGTATCCCGGGTTCTTTGCCGGATTCGGCCTTATCATCGGGCTGGCCATGGTCATCATCATGAAGAAGGTGATCCAGCCGTTCATCGCCAGGAAGGAGGATTATTATGGAGACTAGCATGTTCATCCATCCCTCCATGGCCTTCCTCGCATTGGCCCTCGTCGTGCCCTTTGTTCCTAGATCCCTTTGGATGAACAAGGCGTTTCGCGGTGCATTGGCATTACTTGCACCACTTATTGCGCTCTATTCCATCTTTACGGTGGTACCGGGCTCGTATGGCGCTTTGGAATATCTTGATCAATCCCTGTTGTTGGGGCGTGTGGATAAATTGTCCATCGTCTTCGGTCAGGTCTTCGCAGTTATCGCGTTCATCGGCGCCATCTACGGCATGCACGTCGAGGACAGAGGCCATTATGTCTGCGGTTCGCTGTATGTGGCAGGCGGCTTCGGCTGTGTGTTCGCAGGCGACCTGTTGACGGTCTTCCTGTTCTGGGAACTTATGTCAATCGGTTCCACGTTCCTGATCTGGCAGGCCCGGACAGAAGAGTCCGTCGGAGCTGGTTTCAGGTACTTCGTGTACCATACCGTTGGCGGTCTGTTCCTGCTCGGTGGTTTGTTGCTCAAATACAAGGCTACAGGAAGCTTCGCTTTCAATGCAGTTGATCCCGCCGGGGCTCATCTGTACGACTGGCTGATTCTTCTTGGCTTCTGCGTCAACGCTGCCGTTGTGCCTCTGCACGCATGGCTGCCGGACGCATACCCCCGTGCATCTGTCGCGGGTGCGGTGTATATGTGCGCTTTCACTACCAAGACGGCAGTCTACGTGCTGGCTCGGGGCTATGCAGGATGGGAAGTCCTCGCTATAGCCGGTACCTGCATGGCTGTCTTCGGCGTCCTGTACGCGTGTATCGAAAACAATGCTCGAAGGATTCTGTCCTACCACATTGTATCCCAGGTCGGTTACATGGTGGCGGGTATCGGCATCGGCACAGCCATGACGCTTAACGGCGCAGTGGCTCATGCGTATGCCCATATCCTTTATAAGGGGCTCCTGTTCATGGGCACCGGCGCTATACTATATTCGGTCGGTACTGCTAAACTGGATAAACTGGGTGGACTTGCCTACAAGCTCCCCTGGGTCATGGTTCTTTACATGATCGCGGCCCTGTCCATCTCCGGCATGCCTCTCTTCAACGGCTTTATTTCGAAAACCATGACTATCGCGGGTGCGGCTGAAGCCCATCGTACGATCCTGGCGCTCGGAATGGAAATTGCCGCAGTGGGTACGTTCATCTCCGTCGGTATCAAGCTCCCGTACTTCGCGTTCTGGGGCGGTAAAAGAGAATATGTCGGCGAGGTCAAACCTTTGCCTGTCAACATGTACGTTGGCATGGCTATCTGCGGTCTGCTCTGCATCGCTCAAGGTGTCTATCCTCACATGCTGTATCAGTATCTGCCTTTCCCGGTGGAACATGTATTTGAGCCCTGGCATCTCGATAAGGTCATCAACTCCGGTCTGTTGCTCGGTTTCTCCGGCCTGGCCTTCTATCTGACCCGTGAGATCATTACGCCGCACGCGAAGCTCAATCTGGACTTCGATATCTTCTATCGTCTCATCGGCACCACACTCATGCGTGCCGTATGCTGGCCGATTTCGAAGGTCGATGACGTTTGGACCGAGGTTTATAACACCATTGGTCTACGCTCGCTTATCGGTATGGGGAATGGCACTTCTTGGTTTGACAAGAAGGGCATTGACACGGTGGTGGACGGCAGCGCCTACACTGTCAGGAACATCGGCAGGGCAGGGGCGAAGGTCCAGACTGCCAACTTGCAGGATTACCTGGCACTGGCAGCCGTTCTCGGCTTGGGCATTTTCGCCCTGGTTTGGTACTTCGGCTAAGCCGGACAATCTAAGGAGAGCTAGTTTTGGACTTCGGATATCCGGTTCTTACGATACTGATTGCATTCCCGCTGGTCGCGGCATGCGGACTCTTCTTCCTGCGGTCTCCGCAGGTGGTACGCTACTATACTATGGCGGCGTCCATCATAGAGTGTTTGCTGGCCATACCACTGACCGGCTTTTCAATGAACGCTGAATTCCAGTTTGTCGAGAAAATCGACTGGGTCCACAAATGGGGACTTCAGTACTATCTCGGCATAGATGGGATCAGCATACTCATGGTCCTGTTGACCATTGCGGTCCTGCCGCTGTGCGTCATGTGTTCCTGGACCTACATCGGCAAAAGGGAGAAGGAATTCCACTTCTGTTTGCTGTTCATGACCTCTGCGGTCCTCGGCGTCTTCTGCGCTTTGGATCTGGTTCTGTTCTATGTGTTCTGGGAAGCCATGCTCATCCCCATGTATCTGCTTATTGCGGTATGGGGCGGTGATGAACGCAGGTATGCTTCGCTCAAGTTCTTCCTGTATACGCTGGCCGGCTCGACTTTGCTTCTGGCTGCCATCGTTGCCTTCAGAGTCACGGGTGGGACCTTCTCCATTCCGGAACTCATGGATATGAACTTCAGCTTCCGCTTCCAGTTCTGGGCCTTCCTGGCAATGGCTCTGGCCTTCGCCATCAAGGTTCCCATGTTCCCGTTCCACACATGGCTGCCTGCAGCGCACGTTCAAGCACCTTCAGCCGGTTCCGTCATACTGGCGGCTGTTTTGCTGAAGATGGGAACCTATGGTTTCCTGCGCTTCTGCCTGCCGCTTACTCCGGCTGCCAGCGAATACTTCGCTCCTATGATGATCGCGATTTCCATCGTGTCCATTCTGTACGGCGGAGCCATCGCGCTCGGACAAACAGATATTAAGAAACTTGTTGCCTACTCTTCGGTAGGTCATATGGGATTCGTTACTCTGGGCATCTTCCTGTTTAATCAGCAGGGTGTGCAGGGTGCGCTTTTCCAAATGTTGAATCACGGCATCGTCACAGGTGCACTCTTTATGATGATAGGTGCCGTTTATGAACGCAGTCACAGCCGTGACATTAAGGATAACCTTGGACTTGGCAAATATTTGCCTGCCTTCATGTTCTTCTGGGGATTCATGGCGCTGGCGTCATTCGGTTTCCCCGGAACAAACGGATTTGTCGGTGAAATGCTCGTACTCTCCGGTGCGTTCAGATCGTCTATCATTATCGGTTTCCTGTGCATTCCCGGTGCATTGCTGGCCGCTGCCTACATGTTCCGTGTGACGCTGAAAATGGCGTGGGGCAAGCCCAGCTCTGCCAAGACTTGGCGCGACCTCAACGCCCGTGAATGGATCATGTTGACTATTCCGGCTGTTTTCGTGCTCTGGATCGGGCTGGCTCCTGCACCCTTCTACAAGATCATCAATCCTTCAATTGACAAGTTGCTGGGAGACTTCGACAAGCGAAAAGTCGTTTCCATCGAAGCCGAGCAACCGTTGCAAACAGCTGCCGCAGACGTGCTGAACGTCCTTGCGGGCAAGAAATAGGGGGGATTGAGACGTGAACTTCCATCTCACTGCGCTTGTCCCGGAACTGTTCTTCTTCTGTCTTGTATTGGTCCTTATGGTCCAGTCGCTCGGCAACAGGGATTGGAACCCTCCGGTTGAAAAATGGCTCCCCTTTGGTGCGGGACTTGCCTTCTTTGTCGCTATTACCGGCTTTGGACTCCATGGAACTATGTTCTGGGATGTGTATAAAGTCGACCTGATGTCCCAGTTCTTCAAGATCGCTATCGCGTTCGGCTTCTACGTGACGGTGCTCAACGCCTCACGGCAGCCGACTCTTGCGGAAGGGAAACGGGCCGACTACTATATGTTGCTCGGCTTCTCCACCCTTGGTCTGATGATGCTCGCTTCCTCTGTGGAGCTGATCACCATCTATCTGGCCCTGGAGCTGGCCTCGTATTCCATGTATGCAGTCATCCCGCTGCGCGCCAAGTCAAAGGGCGCAGCTGAAGCTGGCATCAAGTACATTCTGTTCGGTGCTGTGGCTACGGCTCTGGCGCTGTATGGTTTGTCCTACATCATGGCATCTCAGCATACCACGTACATTGCTGAGCTCATGAACAAGTCCTGGTCGTTTGCCGACCAGCCCATGGCCGTAGTCGGTCTGACCTTGTTCCTGACTGGCATGTTCTTTAAACTGGCTTTGTTCCCGTTCCACTTCTGGTGTCCGGATGTTTATCAGGGGGCTAGCAACGAGACTGCCGCATTCGTGGCCACCATGCCCAAGATGGGTGCCATTGTTGTTTTGTGCCGTCTTGCCGTGCTGCTCAAGCCCGGTCTGGAAATCACCACGATCATCGCGGTGCTCGGTGCACTCTCCATGACCTTTGGAAACTTGTCCGCACTGGCCCAAACTGATCTCAAGCGTCTGCTCGGATTCTCATCTGTTGCACACGCAGGATATATCATGGTCGGTCTGGTCAGTGGCACTCCCGAAGGAGTCGGCGCAGCCGCCTTCTACGGTTTGGCATATCTGGTCATGAACCTGCTTGTTTTCTGGATCGTCAGCCGTGTTGCCGTTGATGGACGCAATTTGCAGTTGAGTGATTTGAATGGTCTGTATAAGAAAGCGCCTGTGCTGGCTTTTTCGCTGGCTGCTGGAGCTTTTGCCCTTGTCGGCCTGCCGCCGACCATGGGTTTCATGGGCAAGTTCTTCCTGATCACATCTGCATGGGATCATGGATACAACTGGCTTGTTATTACCTTGGTGCTCAACTCCGCCATTGCCATCTACTATTATCTCAGCCTGTTCCGTCATGCCTTTACAGAAGAGACGGCTCCGGGTGACGCGCCTGCGCCAGATAACAGTTGGTTTGCATCTGCAGGAGCGGGCATGCTTGCCGCTGCTGTTCTGATTATTGGTATCATCCCGGCTCCGTTGTTCAACTTTGCCATTGCAGCAGGTGAAAGCCTGTACGGAATCGTATCCGGTGGTGGACACTAGCGTTGAACTGAAGCTCTAAAAATGAAACCCGGTTCAGCCTGATGCTGAGCCGGGTTTTTTATATTTCATTCTCAACCTGCTTCCGGTACATTTTGACCCACTGGGTAGAAACAACCCTTTTGGGTGTTCTCAAGGCAGTTAAAGGGTTTTAATGTTATCTATGTTACTGACCTCTGGGGTATAACGCCCCGTTTTCCAAGATATACTTGTCGGGATAAAGAAATATAACAGGTTTGTTCAGTAGAGTTTTATACATTTATCCAGTATGAAATAGGTGGGTTATAGCTAACTCGCTGATTTTGAAGTGTCTGTGCCTCTTATGGCTTTATTTGTGGAACAAATATTGTAGTATAATACGTTTGGCAGAAACCCCGACCTTTAGCCGTTGAGTCAATCAGAGAAGAAAGTAGAAAGAAGACATGGAAGAAAAACAGACGGCATATCGAATTAATATGATTCTTCGAGGTGTGGGGCAAAAACTCTGGACTTCGTTTGCAGATTTGCTGCCGATCATACTGGTCATTGCCTTTTTTCAGATAGTTGTTCTTAAACAACCTTTGCCGGATATTGGTAATGTCATTTTCGGCGGTCTGCTCGTGGTATTAGGGCTGACGCTTTTCATTCAGGGGCTGGAGATGGGATTGTTTCCCATCGGTGAAAACATGGCCCATGCTTTGGCCCGAAAGGGAAGCCTCTTTTGGCTGCTGACATTTGCTTTTGCTCTTGGGTTTTCAACCACTGTGGCTGAGCCTGCCCTGATTGCAGTTTCAGCCGAAGCTGCCAGTATTGCTGCGCAGGGTAATCTTATTGCCCAGAGTGACGCCTCCATGGCACAATATGCTCTCGGTTTGCGGCTTTCGGTCGCCTTTTCGGTAGGAGTGGCTATTCTCATTGGTGTATTGCGTATTCTTCGGGGATGGCCTGTCCATTACCTCATTATCGGTGGCTACGTGATTGTCATGCTGATGACCCTGATTGCCCCGGAAGAGATTGTCGGTATCGCCTATGATGCTGGCGGTGTAACCACGTCCACGGTTACAGTCCCGCTGGTAGCCGCACTTGGAGTCGGGCTTGCCACGATCATCAAGGGGCGGAGTCCTTTAATTGACGGTTTCGGACTGATTGCTTTTGCGTCCTTGCTCCCCATGATATTTGTCATGGGATACGGTTTGGTTGTTTTTGGGTAAAAGAGAGAAGCATGACGATCTTGATGACATTTGGTGAAACGTTTCTTGCCACACTTCGGGATATTCTTCCGATAGTTGGCCTGATCGTGTGTTTTCAGCTTTTCGTTCTACGGCAACCTATTCCGCATCTTCGCCGACTCGTGATCGGTGGGGTATATGTTGTACTCGGTTTGACCCTCTTTCTTATCGGACTGGAAAAGGCGCTTTTCCCGGTAGGCAAGATTATGGCTGCGCAACTTTCCAGCCCATCGTTCATTGCGCCCAGCGGCGATGTGTCCGCCTTGACCAATTGGACATCATACGGATGGGTCTATGTTTTCGCCGCAATGATCGGCTTTTCGACGACCATTGCCGAACCTTCACTGTTGGCTGTTGCCATCAAGGCGAGCGAAGTTTCTGGTGGTGTTATCAGTCAGTGGGGACTTAGGATCACTGTCGCCGTTGGCGTTGCCTTTGGCATCTCGTTGGGTACCTTCAGAATTGTTACGGGGACACCTCTGTACATGTATATTCTGGCGGGGTATGTCATAGTTATTCTGCAAACATTTATTTCGCCGAAAAAGATCATAGCACTGGCGTATGATTCGGGTGGGGTGACGACTTCTACGGTTACCGTGCCTCTTGTGGCGGCTCTTGGCCTTGGCTTGTCCGAGGCTGTTCCGGGGAGGAATCCGGCTCTGGACGGATTCGGCCTTATTGCGTTTGCCAGCTTGTTTCCGATAATAACCGTCATGGGCTATGCACAGTATACTGATTGGGCGGCCCGCCGAAAGGCGAAATAACATTCAGGAGAAGCGTATGAGATTCAAACTCATCCTTGCATCGGTCAAGACACACATAACAGATCCCATAGTCGATGCAGCCAAAGAGGTTGGGGCCACCGGGGCAACCATTATAACAGCACGCGGGACCGGCATGCGTGAAGCACACACTTTTTTCGGTCTGACGCTGGAGGACCAAACTGACATTGTGCTTTTCTTATTGGAAGAACACATGGTCAAACCAGTGCTGAAAGCCATCGAAACAGCAGGACAGTTCCACGAGCCGGGAACGGGGATTGCCTTTGTACTCCCTGTTGAAGATGTTATTGGCATGGAAAGTCAGATTGAGCGTTTCAAGGAAAAGGTCCGCAATACGTATTTCTAATGTGCCGGGATCGTTTCCAGGCAAAATATGGAGGAATAATGTCTACACCGATAATAAGGGTACGAGATGTCATGCAGACCGAAGTGCTGAGCATCGACGGCATGGCGTCCGTCAAGGATGCGGCAGCAATGATGCGTGCCAACAACACTTCTGAACTACTTGTCAACAAGCGCAATGAAGACGACGCATGGGCGATCGTAACTGTCATGGACCTTGTTAAGGATGTCGTTGTTCCTGGTCGTTCAGGGGATGGTGTCAGCGTGTATGAGGTGATGACAAAGCCGGTTATCACTGTCCCTGCAACAATGGACATTCGATATGCGGTCCGTTTGATATATCGTACAGGAGTTCATCGTGCTCCGGTAGAGCATATGGGCGAGATTGTTGGAATGATCACTCTCTCGTCGCTTATTCTTGATAGTGAGATTCTGTAAGGATACGTCTGGAAAATTGAACATCCAAACTTCCATAAAATGGATTTTACCAAAGAGGTGAGCCATGTGGGCATATTTTTCTGCTTTTCAGGCCGTCCTGGATCTGTGGCGTAAATGCCCGGTCTGCGGCAAGGTCCAGAAGGTAAGTCTCAGCAATAAGGGAAAGACTATCACGTGCAGCAATTGCGATGCACCCATTCCTCCTGTTAAAAACAAGTTGTGAGTGTTCGGATTTTCTATTCATACTCCCGCTTCTTCGACTCTTCCGGGCCAATTCATTTTGTATTGCTTGGAAGAGTCTTTTCTTGCGCATGAGGCGGAGGAGAGGTATTCATTGAGTGTAAGGATGTGATTCTATGCATGAAACGAGTTTGGGCGGCACTCTGCGTGATTATTTAAGTGGTGAAGAGATTGACGAGACTACTTTCGAGGAGTTTCGACAGTTGCTTGTCAAACTGCTTGTGGAAGAGAAAGGATATCCCAAGGAACGACTCAAGGCCAAAGTCCCTATTCTGTATTGCGTGGACGGCGAAGAGTTTGAGCGGCCTGTGGACTATGTGCTCTACAATGAGCAGGGCAGGCCGATTTTCATCATCATTTTTTGCGCAGGAAATGTAGGGACATTTGAGCGAGAAACCGTGTGTGCGGCTCGACTTATTGAAGGGGGCCCTGTTCCGTATGCTCTGGTTACTGATACCATGGACGCTTCGTTGATGGATGTGAAATCCGGCGAGAGGATCGCCTGGAGCATGGAAGCTGTGCCTGATTACGCTGATTTGGTGGATATGGTTGCCAAGAAGGATATGAAGCCGCTTACTGACGAGCAACGTGAAATGCAGACCCGTGTGTTCCACACATATAGCGGGTTTATTTACGGAACGTGTTGCAGTGAGTCCTGTTCATTATCTCCAAAGCCACCGAAGAAGTAACAAATCGTTTTGGAATAACTCTTCATAAAAAAATACAGTCAGTTCGAGTTCGGCCTGCATTGATCATCCTGACCACTGTCGGGGAAAAATATTCTTGAGGTCGAAACGGAACTGGTCACGCATATGCAGATTGAGGCAATGCGTGACCAGTGAATACGTAGTCGATTAGAAAGCTGAAAATTGATTTGGTTCGTTAATTAACAATCCACAAAGACGATACAGCCTTCAGGGCATGAATTCATTATGTCCCGGACTTCTTCTTCTGTCACCTTTGAGCGGCAGACATAGGGCATGTCCAAAGCTTCGTCCCATTCAAAAACGTCCGGGTTCATTTCGATACACCCCTGGCACAGGCGGCAATCGCCCAACTCAATCCCAATTTCGCGGTGCTTAGTGCAAGTGTTTTCGTTTGTCATAAGTTGATAATAATTACTACTTTTTTCTTTGGCAATAAAAAAACGCTCATTTTGAGCGTTTTTTTATTTTTATGCATTTCCCCGAAAGCGGAGTCGCAAAATAGTTCATGTGGTAGCGGTTATATCTCCACAATTAAACAACCGGTTTTTATACATTGAACCTGAATTCAATGATGTCGCCATCCCTAACGATATACTCTTTGCCTTCCAAACGGGCTTTCCCGGCATCTTTGACTTTCTTGAAGTCGCCGAATTCAAGAAAGTCCGCATAGCCAATTACTTCGGCCCGAATGAAACCCTTTTCAAAATCGGTATGTATGACTCCGGCCGCCTGAGGAGCGGTGGAACCGACACGCAGCGGCCACGCACGGCATTCATCTTCACCGGCAGTCAGATATGATATGAGGCCGAGCAGTTGGTATGTCTTGCCGATAACCTTGTCCAATGCGGATTCGGTGATGCCGAGGTCTTGCAGGAACATGGCCTTTTCTTCAGGATCGTCTATCTCGGCCAGTTCGCGTTCTAGTTTGGCAGATACTGCTATATGCGTCATGCCTGGAGTGTCTTCTGGTAGCTCAACGCCGGCTTCTTCGCCTTCCGGGCAGTTCCAGACATACAGTATTGGACGAGCAGACAGAAATTTATAGCCCTTGAGTTCTGGTAAGGTGGAAATCTCTTCGTCGGTTCTTAAGGGGCGTTCGTTTTCAAGCAAGGCCAGTGCACGCTTGAGCGCTTCCTGTTCCTTGGGATCAACCAGAGCTTTGTTTTTCTTGCCGTCGGCTTCCAATTTTTCAAGCCGTTTTTCGATGACAGCCATGTCTGTGACCATCATGTCGGCTTCAATGGCCTGCCACTGTTGTTTGGGGTCGTTCATGCCGGAAAAAGCGTCAAGAACACCTATGAGACAGTCGTAGGGGCGTACTTCATTGAGTACGCGATCGCCGAGTCCGGTCCCTTTGCCTCCGCCTCCGGGGATATCAAGGTATTCAATTTCGCTGTAAGTAATCTTCTTTGGATTGAAGAGTTCGATCAACGGATCAAGACGGGCATCCGGTACTTTTATCATTGCCCGGTTGCCTGCAGCCGCCGCATCAGGACCTGCCAGAGCTGCGAAAAGATTAGTTTTGCCCGAGCCGGAAAACCCGAAAATAGCAGTTTTCATATATATCTCCCTTGATTGACAGCGTTGAGTGGAAGGAGCCTATCAGTAATTGTCGAGATTGCAAAATATGGAATGAGTTTGAAAGATTGAAGCCAGCATCGTTTTCCTCTACGGTCCTTATCATGAAATCACAGCAGAACATATTTCTCATTGGGCCTCGTGCGTGCGGAAAGACCAGCGTAGGACTGTTGCTCGCAGATCGTCTTGGTGTTGAATTCGTAGATACAGATCATGCGCTTGTGAGGACTATAGGCTCTGAGATCGCGGAATACGTGGAGCGGAGGGGCTGGGATGCTTTTCGGGATAGGGAGGCCGAGACATTGCTCCGCGAGGCCATGCCGGGAAAGCGGGTCGTCGGGTGTGGAGGTGGTATCGTTCTGCGGGAAGAGAACCGTGCAATATTGCAGGGCGGTATTACTGTATACCTCAAGGTTGACCCTGAGGTGTTGGCGCGCAGGTTGATGGCTGACCCTAATGAGAAACAACGTCCGTCCTTGACGGGGAAAACCCTGGTAGACGAGGTGCGGGAAGTCCTCATTGAGCGTACTCCGTTGTATGAAGGGTGTGCCGATATCGTTGTGAGCGGAACGAGTCCTGATGCTGTGGTGGATCAAATCATTCGTGAACTTGAGCGGCTTTCCTGACTTTTTTGACAGGGAATGCTGACAGGCATATAAAGTATTGCTCATGCGCGCAAAAATATTTTCTCCATATTGGCTGCCTGTCTGGTTCTTTGGCGGAACCATTCTGATCGGTGCATTCATTCTGCATCTTGATGTGAGTCATCCCGGCGGCCCACTTTCCTTTGTGGACGCACTTTTTACAACCACATCAGCCATGTGTGTCACAGGTTTGGCCGTGGTTGATACCGGGTCATATTTTTCAACACTCGGGCTGGACGTTCTGCTGGTGCTCATCCAATTGGGCGGCTTGGGTATCATGACCTTCACCACGCTTATCATCCATCTTCTTGGCAAGCATGTGTCGTTGAACGACCGTATTGCGGTTGGACAGAGCCTGTTGCGTGACCCTTCGTTTAGCCTGCCGAAATTCCTGGCGCGGGTGGTGCTGTGGACATTCTTTTTCGAAGGGGCTGGAGCATTGGCTCTCTGGCTAATGGACCCGGTGGGTTTTTCACCATATTCGGCTGTTTTTCATTCGATTTCAGCTTTTTGCAATGCTGGATTTTCCTTGTATCCAGACAGCTTGACTCAGTGGGCAGGTCATGGCGGTGTCAATTCGGTCTTTATGGTGTTGATCACAGCCGGTGGGCTTGGTTTTTATGTACTCATCGAATGTGCTTCATACTGCAAGCAATTTGTTCATCGCTTAATCCATAAAAAACGGACTATGCCGGTATTGAGCTGGCATTCGACCATTGTCCTCAAAACGTCATTTTTTCTGGTTGTTGTCGGTGCAGTCGTTATTTTCTTTGCGGAGGGGGCGGCTGGCAATGCTCCTGAAAATTTCTGGCACCATCTCTGGACCGCGCTTTTTCAGTCTGTCACCTGTCGTACTGCCGGCTTCAATACTGTAGACATCGGTTCCATGACCAATGTTTCATTGGTGTTCATGATGTTGCTCATGATCATTGGCGGTTCGCCTGGTTCCTGTGCCGGTGGTATCAAGACGACCACATTCAGGGCTTTGTTCGGATTTGTCTGGGCGCAGTTCCGGGGACGGCAACAGGTTCAATTGGGCCGTTATGCTCTGTCACAGGGCGCGTTGAACACAGTTGTGTCGTTGACAACTATGACTTTTGTGCTGATTTTCATTGGCACCATGATCTTGACAGCCCTCGAGAGTGGAGACAGCACCTATCTCATGGCGCGTGAAGAATTTATTCTCAATATGTTCGAAACCGTGTCTGCATTCGGGACAGTCGGGCTTTCCACAGGGTTGACACCCATGCTTGACGATGTGGAGAAAATCACGGTTATCATTCTTATGTTCGTGGGACGACTGGGGCCGGTCTGGCTGTTGTCGGCTCTTCAGAGCTGGCAGGCCGAGCGGCGTTACAAAGTGCCCACATCCACATTGCCTTTTGGATAGGATGAAGGAGTTACGCATGTCGAAGAACAAGGAAGTCGGTGTTATCGGGCTTGGCAAATTCGGGCTGTCGCTGGCCAAGGCCTTGACTGATCTTGGGCATGATGTGGTCGGCGTTGATAATAATTCAGAGAATGTTCGCAGAGCGCAGGATATACTGGCCCAGGTGTATCAAGCGGACGCTACGGATGAGAAGACGCTCAGTCAGATCGGATTTCAGGACCTTGAAAAAGTCATCGTATCTACGGGTGATTCCATGGAGGCGAGTATCCTCGTGGTACTTAACCTGCAGTCCATTGGTGTGAAGAACATATGGGTCAAGGCTTTCAGTCAGGAACATGAACGGGTGCTGTATAAACTCGGTGTGCCATTCGTTGTTTTTCCCGAGGCTTTTGTTGCCTTTCAGTTGGCGCATCGTTTGGCTGTACCGGGTCTTCATGAATACTTTGGGCTTGGGAACGATGTTGCGACCCGTGAAATCGTGGTGGACGACTGGACCGGCAAGACTTTGCGAGAACTGAATTTGACTAATACCTATCAAGTGCAGGTCATTGCCTTCCGCCATTCCGGGGAGTCTGAATTTCATTTTGTACCGCAGGCTCAACGGGTTTTGGAAAAAGGGGATGTGCTTGTTCTTCTGGGAAAAACCGAGAACATCATTCAAGTCGAAAAATTCTAGGGAGTGAATATGAGCGGTAATACATTTGGCAGCATTTTTCGACTGACCACTTTTGGTGAATCCCATGGCCCCGGTCTGGGGGGCGTGGTGGACGGCTGTCCCGCCGGTATCCCTCTGGATGAATCAATGCTCCAGCTTGAACTCGACAAGCGCAAGCCGGGACAGGGCGGGCTTGCTTCGACGGCACGCAAGGAAGCGGATAGGGTGAAAATCCTGTCCGGTGTCTTTGAGGGTGAAACAACAGGCACATCTATCGGTTTTTCCATTCCCAATACGGACCAGCGTTCGCATGATTATTCCACAATCAAGGACGTATTTCGGCCCGGTCATGCAGATTATTCCTTCAATGCCAAGTACGGCTTCCGTGACTACCGGGGGGGCGGACGTTCGTCAGGACGAGAAACCGTATCCCGCGTTGCCGGTGGCGCCATCGCACAGGAACTGCTTCGAAGTGAAGGTATCGCTATTTATGCCTACACCGTTGAGCTTGGTGGCATCCCTGTGAACGCGTACGACTATGAAGGAGCGCAGGATCGTCCTTATTTCAGCCCGGACCCGGATATCATTGCTGCCTGGAATGAAAGGGTCAAGGAAGTGAAGTCTCAGGGGGACACCCTTGGCGGCGTGGTGGAAGTGCGGGCTGTGTCGGTTCCTGCCGGACTGGGAGAGCCTGTTTTCGACAAGCTGGATGCCAGACTTGCTTATGCGCTTATGTCTGTGGGGGCTGTCAAAGCCGTGGAGATCGGTTCCGGCATGAATGCGTCCTGTTCTCTCGGCAGCCTAAATAATGACCCCATCGGTCCTGAAGGATTCCTTTCCAACAATGCAGGCGGTATTCTCGGCGGTATCTCGTCGGGCCAGGACATCGTCGCGCGTGCATTCATCAAGCCTATTCCGTCTATTTCTCAGGAACAGAGCACTGTGACCACTGATGGGAAGGCGACGTCCATCACCATTGGAGGCAGGCACGATATTGCCGCTATCCCACGCATTAATCCCGTGCTCAAGGCCATGATGGCTCTGACCATTGCGGATATGCTGCTGCTTGATAGACGGCTGGGTGTACGGGATTAAAAAAAGTAAACAGTATGGGGCTATAATGAAGATTGCGATATTTGTTGTCGGTGAGCATTTCGCTGGTAAATCAAGTACAATTAATGACTTTTTAAAGCCAAGACTGGGCATTCCTAATAAGAATAAATTCATCTTTAAATCAGAATATAAGGGTTTTATCTATTCGCAGTCCTTTGAAGAATGTAAGGCCAATATTGAGTCCCGGTTGGACAAGATTAAACAATATGACATTTTGATTATTTCTGCGCGACCACGCTGGGAAAAACCGTCTGACCTGAATGAATTGATTGCTGGAGTGAAGCGAAGAGGGTTTACTTACCAGGAGTTTTTTATCACGAAAGGAATTGAAACCGAAGCCACATATTATGAACATCAGGCTTTGGCTATTTTGGGCTTACTGGATAATCTTTTTGTTTAAATGCTCTGTTTTTTTGTGAGTGCTGTTTCGTTAGCCCGGATTCCTGAAAATCGGAAGAGGATGAGCGTGGTCACGGCACCGAGTGTGTCCGCGAGCATGTCTGTCTGGGCGTCCCAAATGTCACCCTGTGAACCGAGAAATTCGATCCCTGCGTCACCGCCGGCCATCACGGCGTACCACCATTCAATGATCTCATATCCTGCGGCCAGTGCCATGATGGCAAACAGGCTGAACAGATAGACCACGACAGGTTTTGCCAGTCGTTTGCGGGTCAGGAGCTCTGCTATGGGGAAAGCATAGAAACCGATGGAGTAGTGTCCCAGTCGGTCAAAGTGGTTGCGCTCAAAATCGAAAAAGTCCGTGACAAAATCAAAAGGGACATTTGCAAAAGTATAATGTCCGCCAATGGTGTGCAGGATGAGCCAGCATGCCATGAGTCCGTATGCAAGGTTCGAGAACCGGAAGACCTTGAAAGTCACGACAAGTAGTAGAAAAATGATGATGATCGGCAGATTCTCAGCCCACCAGACATCGCGCATCACTGGATTAATGGCGAGGATCGCCCAGAGCAGGGTAAAGACTCCGGCCAATCCGTGCGGGAAATAACGGGAGAAGAAGCCTTTCTCGTTCATTGCTATTTGACTTTCTTCATGCGCACTGCCGTGCCGTAGCAGGAGTAATACTTGTCGCCTTCAGGGTGGAAGGACACTGTCTCGCGGTAGCCGACAATTGCATCGGCGTTGACATCAACAGCCTGAGCCATGAGTCCGTAGAAGGCGTTGTCGAATACATAGCTGCGACAGACAATGAGTCCGAAGGCGGACAGGATTTCACGACCTGGTACCGTTTCGGTGGTCATGATTTTCATTCTCCCCGCCATATACATGTCTTTGGCGAGTCGTGTGCGCTGATCTGTTTTGACATCTTCCTTGACAGCATTTTGCCGTTTTGGTGAGCCGAAAATGAGTGACATATATGTGATCCTCTCGGGTTTGGTGCGTTGTATTGCCTGAAGATATGTAGCCCGGAAAAGGGGATATGGGCAAGTGTTCAGAGACGGAAAGGCGGGAGTATGCTTCCTGTTTGGGGGATTACACAGCGTATCAATATATGGAGGATTGTTTGAGGTTGAAAACTGCTTTGGAATAAAGGAGTTGTTTCATGTTTCCAAGAGGCCGGTTCGATGGCGTATCAGGCTTGGAAATGATTACATCAAAAAGGGGAGGCCGAATGCTCGACCTCCCCTTTGCTTTTCATTGTTGAGCGTGAGTTATGGGGTCACCTTCATGATGTAGGCTTTCTCCTGCGTCATATATTCTTTGACAATCGACTGAATGTCTTCAGGAGTCACAGCCTTTGTGGATTCGATGAGCTCTTCTTCATAATTCCGGTCAAATCCGCGTGCCATGAGGCTGGCGGCCTGGCGGCTTCGGGAAAGCAGGGATTGGTGTTCCTGATAGTAATTACCGACAATGATATTTCTGGCTCGTTCCAACTCTTCATTGGGGAGCGGACTGGCAGCAAGGTCGGTGAGTACCGTGTTGAATCCGGCCATGGATTGATCGACCTTGTCAGGACTGGTGCCGATATACAGGGCGATGAAGCCGGTATTCTTGCTTTGCCAGAACATGGAAGTGACCGTGTAGGCGAGACCCTGCTTGTCGCGCAGGTCGCGGAATAGTAAGCCGGACTGGCCGGACAGGGCCGTCTTGAGCATTTCGAACTCGGCTGATGTCTTCATGTCGGTCTTGCCGGGGGTTGGGAAGAGCATCAGTATGTGTGACTGCTTGCGGTCCGGCAGGTGCATGGTGGTTTCCCGTTCGGTACCCCATTCAGGCGTGATGAATTCGTACGGTTTATCCTGTGCGGTCAGCGTCTTGGCAAGCTTGTTGGCAAAAGCCTCAATTGCAGCTTGGTCATACTGGCCGCAAACAGCCAGAGTGAAAGGTTGCATGGACTGTCTGTTCCAGAAGCGAATGATGTCCTCATTGGTGAAGGCTTCCACTTCCTCGGGTGTCCCCTGGTGCAACAGCGCGTAAGGGCCGGTCTTGTACAGGAAGGGAAAGAGGTGGCGGAAGGCGAGGCCCATGGGCTGGTCTTCACTGCGTTTGATACCTGCAATCTGGTCCTGTTTGGCCCTGCTGACTTCGGTCTCGTCAAAAGCGGGTGAGGTCAGGGTGTCGCTGAAGAGCGGTAGGATTTTATCGGTGAATCGGGTGGGGAACTTGGCTTCAACGGCAAAGACGTTCCGGCCTGCGGTCGAACCGAGGCTGGCCGCGTGATCGGACAGGAAATCCTGAATCTCGGTGGCGGTCATGTGCATGGTGCCACGCGTCAGTCCTGTGGCAGTCAGTGAAGCCAGTCCCTGCTGTTCGGGTGTCAATTCGCCGTCGCCACCGCTCCAGTACATGCTCATGGCGGTATAAGGCAGGGTCGCGTCGGGCAGGAACACGAGTTTGCTTCCACCAGGGAGAGCCATTTCTGTGGGGGCGTCTGCCTGTTCTACAGCCGCCTTCCCCTTGAGAGCGTCCTTTACGGGCCACTTCTCATTTGTGATGACCGTCAGGTTCTCTGCGGATACGCCGTTGCCCTCGGGTACCAGAACGGCCACGGCCAACTGGTCGGGACGGATGAATTCATCATATACGTCTTTCATTTCGTCGCGTGTGACCTGGCTGAGTGCGAAGAGGTAGTTTTTTTCGGCCTGCTCACCGTTTTCAAAGAACTGAAAATATCCGGTCTTGCTGGCAAGGCCTGACAGTGTTTCCTTGGTCAGGAAGAGGGAATCTTCAAGGTTCAACTTGGCACGTTCTATTTCTCGATCAGTGAAATTGGCCGGGTCAAATGTGGCCATTTCGGTCATAAGCTCGGACCAGAACTGCTCGATTTTTTCAGCATCAAGGGTGGCGTGTATGTAAAGCATGCCGCCACGTTCAAGGGAAAGAGGCGAAACAGAAATACTGTCCACCAACTGCTCTTCGTATTTGAACTTCCGATACAGATGTGATGTGTCGTCGCCGCCCATGAGCTGTGAAAGCAGTTCCAGACCGGCAATTTTTCCGGACGATCCGTGCGGGATGGGAAATGCGGCGCCAAGGTATACCTTGTTCCACTTGCCACTCATTTTGACGATTTGAGGGCCAGTACCCGTTTCCGGGATCGCAATGGTTGCGGGCGGGGTGAAGGGGCGGGTGTTTTCAAGGGAGCCGAGAAGCTTTTCTGCTTCGGCCAGAATCTGATTGGGGTCTACCTTGCCGGTAACGACCAGAAGCATGGATTGCGGCTGGTAATGGCTGGCGATATATTCCTTGATATCTTCCTGCGTGAAGGACTGGACGGTCTCACGATAGCCGATGATAGGCCATTCATAGGTCGAGCCTTTCCATATTATGGACTGCAGTGTCTTGAACAGTTTGCTGCCGGGAGTGTCTTCTCCACGCTCCAGTTCTTCGAGAACGACCTTTTTTTCACTTTCCAGCTCTACCGGGTCAATGATCGGATTAAAGGCCATGTCAGTCACTACATCCATACCCAGCGCCCATTTGTTCTCAGGCACTTCCACATAGTAGACGGTATAGTCGAAACTCGTGGCCGCATTGAGCATCCCGCCAACTGATTCGATCTCAAGAGCAGTTGCGCCGGGGCCGCGTTTTTCAGTCCCCTTGAACACCATGTGTTCAAGCTGGTGGCTGATGCCGGCGATTTCAGGAGTTTCATAGGCACTTCCCGCATGAACATAGAGACGAACATTGACCAAGGGAAAGCGGTTGTCTTCCTTGATGAGTACGGTCAACCCATTTTTGAGTTTGATGATGTTCGTGTCGTCTTGTGCGGTTGCGGACAAGGCAGTCTTCTGGACAGGTGTGAGAGTGGTCGTTTGTTTTTTATTCATGTGTGTTGTTTGGCAGCCGGTTGCGATCATGGTCAGACCGGCCAGCAATAATAAAGTTCGGAACATGGGCAGTCTCCATAAGGTTCATCATGTTCAAGAATCGTATGTTGATTTCAAAAGGTTCAATTCTGTTCAATCATGATAAGTATGAAAAAACAGTTGGCAAGTGTGGTTCGGGTTGCAGCCATCTCGGCAGAAAAGCACCGTAACCGAGCCAGGCTGAAATGAAAACATTTATCCACAATCGTGAGAGATGCTGTATTTTGCACACATCCGTTTGTTGTTGAACTGTCTCGTCCATAAAAAAAAGAAAATCCGAAAAAATGTGAATCGTCGTTCAAGGTGTTGTTTGACCGTGCAATCAATACCTTTTTTTCCTTTTTTCACCGCCTTCTCAGAGTGGCTTTCCCCTGAGATAGCTTTGGAGATATTGACAAAAAACCTTTGGCAAGCATAGGTTTAATGATTGATTGTCGAGGGAACTTCTGTGTTTAACCTAACGGAGGAATTGAATGTCCATCAGTTACGCACCAGCTGGTAAATCCGGCAAGTGGGATGGCGCATTGGATTGGCTGCAAATGCTGTCCGGCGTAAGTCTTATCTTGTTTATGTGGTGTCATATGCTCCTGGTTTCCAGTGTTGTTATCAGTCCGAACGTCATGAATGCTATCGCTCATTTTTTTGAGGCGACAGGTATGGCACAGGTTGGCGGCCCACTTATTTTTCTCGTTTTTCTGACGCACTTCGTGTTGGCCGCCCGGAAGATCCCGTTCCGTGCTGACGGTCAGAAAACCATCTGGCAGCACGCCCGGATGATGCGTCATGGTGATACCTGGCTGTGGGTAGTTCAGGTTGTTTCCGCCATGATTATTCTGGTCATGGGTTCAATTCATATGTGGGTGATTCTTACAGATTTGCCTATCACTGCCGCTAAATCCGCTGCCCGTATTCAGAGTGGATTCTGGGCTGTGTTCTATCTTATCCTCCTGCCCTTGGCAGAATTGCATGTCGGTATAGGGCTGTACCGTATCGGCGTTAAGTGGGGATTCGTGAAGGACAAGGAGCGTCCAAAATTCAAGCGTAGCGAAAACATGATTACTTTGCTCTTTGTCGGTATCGGACTGGTCACTTTGGTCCGCTTTCTGTTTTTGAGCATTAACTAGGAGAAATTGCCATGCAGACTATCTACACCGATTTTCTTGTTGTCGGCGCAGGTCTGGCGGGCGAGCGCGCTGCCGTTGAGGCGGCTGACGCCGGTTTCTCCGCCATCTGTTTGAGCCTTGTACCGGCTCGTCGTTCTCATTCTTCCGCCGCACAGGGCGGCATGCAGGCCTCTCTAGGCAACTCCGTCATGGGTGAGGGAGACTGTCCAGACGTTCATTTTGCAGATACCGTCAAGGGGTCCGACTGGGGTTGTGACCAGGAAGTAGCCCGTTTGTTTGCGGACGCGGCCCCTATTGAAATGCGTCGTCTGGCCCATTGGGGTGTGCCATGGAACCGTGTTGTTCCTGGTAAGTCCATTTACTACAAGGGCGGCAAGCAGTTTGAAAAAATTGAGGCCGAGGATAAGGAAGGCCTGATTATGGCACGTTCCTTCGGCGGCACTGCAAATGGCGTACCTGTTATACTTCGGACGGCACAGGCCACGCGGTTATGTGCACCATGGACAACCGATGCGCTCAGATGGGCGTTGAGGTCCACGACAAAACAGAAGCCATTGCCCTGATTCAGGATGGCGACACCTGCTACGGCGTCGTAGCCCGTTGCCTGCGTACGGGAGAGTTGCGGACGTATCTTTCCAAGGCAACCATGATCGCGGCCGGCGGTTTCGGACGCATTTATCCGAATACGACCAATGCAGTCATTTGTGACGGTGGGGCGCACACCATGTGCGTGGATACCGGGGTGGTTCCCATGGGGAACATGGAAGCTGTCCAGTTCCATCCAACAGGCATCGTACCGACAGATATTCTCGTCACCGAAGGCTGTCGCGGTGACGGTGGAACGCTCCTTGATGTTAATGAAAAACGCTTCATGCACGAATATGAACCAGAGAAAGCCGAACTCGCCTCTCGCGACGTGGTCTCCCGTTGGATGACCCATCATATGCGTGAAGGTCACGGTGTCAAATCGCCCTATGGTGAACACCTCTGGCTTGATATTCGCCATCTTGGTGAAGAACACATTACCGGAAAACTCCGTGAAGTGTACGAAATATGTACGTCTTTCCTGGGTGTTGATCCGATTTATCAGTTGATTCCTGTTCGTCCTACTCAGCATTATTCAATGGGTGGTGTCCGTACTAACAAGGATGGCGCAGCCTACGGCCTTAAAGGCTTGTTCGCAGCCGGTGAAGCAGCATGTTGGGATATGCACGGTTTCAATCGGCTGGGTGGCAACTCCCTGGCCGAAACAGTTGTTGCTGGTGGTATTATCGGTCGCAAGATCGGCGAATACCTTCAGGGGTGCGAGACTGAATTCAAGACTTCGCTCATCAACGACACGGTCAAGAAACAACAGTCTCGCATTGATGATCTCATCAAATGTACCAATGGCTCCGAGAACGTTTACAAGGTTCGGGCAGCCATGCAGGATGCCTTGCATAAGGGTGCCAACATCTTCCGTACTCAGGATGGGTTGGAAACCTGTGTTGCATCTCTTCAGGAAGCACTGGCACGGGCGCGGAACGTTGGTCTGCGGTCCGACGGCAAAGGTGTCAATCCGGAGCTTGCCGCTGCACTCAAGCTTGAAGGGCAGGTCAAGATGGCCCTGATGGTTGCTTATGGTGCACTTATGCGTACAGAGTCCCGTGGTTCTCATAACCGCGAAGACTTCACCGCGCGCAACGACCGTGATTGGCTCAACCGCACACTGGCTTATTGGAAGAACGAGGGCGATACATTGCCGACGCTTGAATATGAAGCTGCGACCGAGATCGTTGAAATCCCTCCGGGAGACCGCGGCTACGGAAAGTCCGAAATAATCAGCGCTGACGACAAAAAGGAATAAACCATGTCCAGATTACTGAAATTCAATATATTCCGGTATAATCCCGAGGACGAGCAGTCGACGCCGCACATGCAGGAGTTCGTGCTGGAAGAAACCGATTCCATGACGCTGTTCATTGCGCTCAATCGAATTCGTGAAGAGCAGGATTCATCCTTGCAGTTCGATTTTTGCTGCCGTGCAGGTATCTGTGGCTCCTGCGGCATGGTCATCAATGGTCGTCCAGGTCTTGCCTGTCATACCAAAACCAAGGATCTGCCCGGTGAGATAACCTTGCTGCCGCTTCCAGTCTTCAAGCTGGTGGGTGATCTGTCCGTGGATACTGGTTCCTGGTTCCGTGAAATGTATACCAAGACCGAGTCCTGGATTCATACGGAGAAAGAGTTTGATCCTGTCGCTCTTGAGGAGCGCATGGATAATAAGCAGGCTGTTGATATCTACGAACTGGAACGTTGTGTGGAATGCGGTTGCTGCATTTCGGCATGCGGCACGGCGCGTCTGCGTGAGGATTTCATGGGGGCCGCTGCACTGAATCGTGTTGCCCGGTTCCTCATCGATCCGCGCGATAACCGCACTGAGAACGATTATTACGAAATCATCGGTAATGATATGGGGATCTTCGGCTGCATGGGCCTGCTGGCTTGCGAGGACGTTTGTCCCAAGCATCTGCCGTTGCAAAATCAGCTTGGCTTCCTCCGCAGGAAGATGGGTATTACTTCATTGAAGAGAATCTTCAAGAAATAGAGATGTTCCCTCTGTTCGGGGGAAAGGGAAAAGATCCTCTTCCCCCGGACAATTATCCGTTACTTCTCACAAAATTTTGTGTTGCGGAGATGGTGTGGGAGCAGGACGTAATCTGATTATATTTCGAAAGTTCACCTAACGCGCTTGCATGACTTTGAGCGAAGCGAGCGATAAAAGTTTTGGAGCGGGCAGCGAACCTTTTCCAAAAGGTTCGCTGCCCGCCGGAGGCAATCTTATGAGAGAAATTCAGGCAGCGGACATTGTTGAAGCTGTGGCCACGATGTGCATCAAGGCCAACACGGAGCTTCCACAGGATGTTCGTAACAAATTAGAGCAGGCCATGGCTGAGGAGACCTCTTCTTCGGCCAAGGAAGTCCTGCGTCAGTTGCTGGAAAACGCGGACCTGTCCATGAAGACCAAGTTGCCTTTGTGTCAGGACTGCGGTCTGGCAGTTTTTTATGTTGAAGTGGGTGATGACTGTAAAGTCGTCGGCGGCAATCTGCGTGACCTCATTAATGAGGGAACACGCAAAGGATACGACGAAGGATACCTTCGCAAGTCAGCCTGTGATCCGCTGTCCCGTGCCAACACTGGTGACGGCACACCGGCGATCATACATTTTGACATGGTGCCCGGTGACAAACTGAAGATTTCCTATATGGCCAAGGGTGGTGGCGCCGAGAATATGTCTCGTGTCACCATGCTGTCTCCGGCACAGGGATGGGAAGGTATCAAGAAGTTTGTCATCAATCGTGTTGCGGAAGCTGGACCGAACCCGTGTCCGCCGACCGTCATCGGTATCGGTATCGGTGGGACTTTCGAGCACGCTGCCAAAATCGCGAAAAGTTCACTTTTGCGTAAACTGGATGATACGCATTCCGACCCGAGGGTCGCGGAAATGGAAAAAGAATTGGAAGAGGCTCTCAACGACCTCGGTATCGGTCCGATGGGGTTGGGTGGGAAAACCACCGTACTTGGTGTGAAAATCACTATGGAACCGTGTCATCTGGCGAGCCTGCCGCTGGCAGTCAATGTTCAATGTCACTCCCAGCGTCATGAGGAGGTTGTTCTGTAATGGCTGAATATACGTTGAATACTCCGTTGACGGATGAGGACATGATGCAGCTCCAGGCTGGTGATGTCGTCTTTTTGAGCGGGACAATTTATTCCGCACGAGATGCGGCTCATAAAAAATTGTTCGAGCTGCTGGATTCCGGCGAGGATCTGCCGTTTGATCTGGAAGGTTCCGCTATCTATTATGTCGGCCCTTCACCGGCTCCTCCGGGTCGTCCCATTGGTTCAGCAGGACCGACTACCAGCTATCGCATGGACACATATGCCCCGAGGCTGCATTCTCTTGGCATGAAGGCATCCATCGGCAAGGGAAAACGTTCTGACGAGGTCAAGGCGGCCATGCAGGAATACAAGGGCGTCTATTTCGGAGCCACTGGTGGAGCAGGAGCTTTACTGTCCAACTCCATTGTGGAATCCACGGTTATCGCTTTCGACGAACTTGGCCCCGAGGCTATCCGTGCCATGAAAGTGAAGGATTTTCCGTTGTTGGTCATTAACGACTGTCACGGCGGGGAATTGTATGTCAAACCCAAGCTTGACAGCACAGAGTAATTCATTCACAGAGGGGCTGGACGCGGTGGTGTCCACGTCCCTGTGAGATAGTTTTGTCTCGACAGAAAAGATTATGATATCAGAGGTTTGTCATGGAAAAATCATATTTTGAAAATATCGATTGTCACGAGAACGACAATAAGGACGAGAAGACATACACCCCTTATCCCGGTGCGGATGAGAAGTATGACGATGGCTCCGATTGGCGTCTTTACAACCCTGACAAATACCGTGACCCCAATTGGTCTCCTGATAAGGAATAAAGAAAATGGGGCCGAATGGCCCCTTTTTTTTTGTCTTTTGAACCGGCTACATCTGTTTTTTGATGCTGCCGGTTTTTTGATGCCGCATTTCTTCTGCAAGGAGTTTGTCGAATTGACTCAAACCGCCTGCACCAGTGGCCTTGAGATTTTTGAGCTCTTTATTCAGCTTGTTGATGAGCGCGTCATCCGTGTCTTTGCTGAAGGCGAAGTAGAGTGGCTGTTCATCGAAAGTGTAGCAGATCGTGTAGTCGCTTTGCGCCATTCCCAGCCCATCCATGAGGTAGGGAGCTCCTTTTTCCGTAAAGGCGAAAAGGTCAACCTCACCGTTATCCAGTTTGCGGAGAGCTTGAACATGGGCGGGGCTGCGGTACAGTTCATTCGGATTCATGCCGCCAGCCAGCAGGGCCTTTTCCGGTCTGCTCCATCGTACAGTCGCAATGCGATATCCTTTCAAATCTGATTTTGTGTTGATGAAGAGCTTGTCTTTTTTTCGGCCGATAAGGACAACCTTGCTTGTGGCTATAGGGCCGACCCATTTATAGAGTTGTTCTGTCTTGGGTGTCCGAAGGGCGTTGAGGATAATCCGCTGTGGAGTACGGGCGGTGCATTCGTAGGCATATGCCCACGGTGCCAGCTTAATTTCCCGGTTACTGATGGGGGTGCCGCACCGCTGCATGATAGTCATCAGTGTGGTGACGGATATGCCTTTTACTTGTAGGCCTTTACTGACACTATATGGTGGATATGGGGCTGCCATAGCAAGAAACTGTTCCGCCTGAGCGACAGGGATGAAACTGAACAGGAAACCCAGAAAACACACGAGGAAAAGCTGGATGTAATGCATGGCTCTCAATATGTGTAAAGGTGCATAAAATCAACTTTGTGAAAGCAAATATCGTACCGGAAAATCCTGCCTTTTTATTGCAGATGCAGGTCTGTAATTTGACGTTTTTCTGATATCGATTGATGAAAAAAAAGACGATTCCTATCGTTAACGCGAGGCGATTATGTGTTTGCTTTAGGCTGCATCTGGTTTTTGGCGGAACCCTCAATCGTATTTAGAACAATATTTTTTTCATTTTTTTGACAGTAAGAGACTGTTGCCAGCTACCTCGCATCATTTAGTGTGCGGAAACCTTCAATTTTGTTTTGCCTTTATTCGCCATGCGGTCTTGCAAGGTCAGGGTTTTCCGAGTATTTGACTCTCCTGAAAGGAGATATAAGATATGTCTAAAAAATTCGCTCGGAGAATGCAGACGGTTCATCGTTCATTCATTCGAGAAATCTTGAAAGTTACTGCTGATCCCGAAATCATATCATTTGCTGGCGGGTTGCCTAATCCTGAACTGTTCCCCGTAGAAGCCATGGGCAAGGCCTCTCAGGAAGTCTTTGCCAATATAGGGTCTTCCGCCTTGCAGTATTCCACTACTGAAGGTGATGCAGGCCTCAGAGCAATCATTGCCAAGAGATACGCCAATCGTGGCTTGACTGTAGACCCGGATTCCATTCTCGTGACTTCGGGTTCGCAGCAGATTCTTGATATCTGTGCCAAAGTGTTTCTGGATAAGGGAGACAAGGTTGTTATCGAGCGGCCAGGTTATCTTGGAGCCATTCAGGCTTTTTCCATCTTTGAACCTGAGTTCGTGACCGTATCTCTTGAAGATGATGGCCCGAATCTTGAGGAGTTGGAAGCTGCCTTCAAGGACGGAGCAAAGTGTTTTTACGCTGTTCCGAACTTCCAGAATCCTTCAGGTGTCAGCTATAGTCTGGAAAAGCGTAAGGCTGTGGCGGAATTGACGGACAGGTATGACGTGCTCTTTGTGGAAGATGATCCTTACGGCGAACTTCGCTTTCTGGGCGAGGACATGCCGAGTGTCTATTCCTTCAGCAAGAATCCCGGCATCCTGTGCGGTTCCTTCTCCAAGATTGCAGCACCGGGCTTCCGTATCGGTTGGGTCGTTGCCGAGAAGGCAGTCTACGACAAGCTGGTCATTGCCAAACAGGCATCTGATCTGCATACCTCCACGCTCGCTCAGGCCATAATGCGGCGGTATCTGGAGACCAACGATATTGAGACGCATGTGGAACTCATCAAGGATTGCTACGGACGTCAACGTGCGTGCATGGTCGAGATGATTGGAAAGTACTTCCCGAGTGAAGTTTCCATCACTCGGCCTGAGGGCGGCATGTTCCTGTGGGCAACCATGCCTGATGGCTTTTCGAGCATGGATCTCTTTGATGCAGCCATCAAGGAGAAGGTCGCGTTCGTTCCCGGAAGACCTTTCTATGTCGATGGTTCGGGCGAGAATACCCTGCGTCTCAACTTCTCCAATTCCGACGAAGCGCGGATTGAGGAAGGCATCAAACGATTGGGTCTGAGCATCGATTCATTCTTGAAGTAACGACTTTGGTCATGAGGGACGACCAGAGCGCAATCGTATAGGTGGAGCATCATGTCTCAACATATTGTTGTTATAGGCGGTGTGGCCCTTGGCCCCAAGGCTGCCTGCCGTTTTAAACGGCTTGAACCGGAATCAACGGTGACCATGATCGACCAGAGTGCTCTCATCTCCTACGGGGGGTGTGGCATTCCGTATTATGTTTCCGGAGATGTTTCTGACGCGGTGGAATTATCCCAGACAAGCTTTCACATGATCCGTGACCCGAAGTTCTTCAAGGAAGTCAAAGGGGTCGATGTCCGCATCCTGACGAAGGCTACGAGTATCAATCGGGAGAAGAAGTGTGTCGAGGTCGAGAATGTAACGACCGGAGAGAAGGCAAGTATTGATTATGACAAGCTGGTCATCGCTACAGGTGCTTCCCCTCGAAAGCTGAATCTGCCCGGTGATGATCTTGAAGGCGTCAATTACGTATGTAACCCTGATGACGCTACATGTATCCGTGAATCCATTTCCAAAGGGAAAGTGAGTAACGCTGTCATTATTGGTGCAGGTTTTATCGGTCTGGAAATGGCTGAAGCCTTTGCTGACATGTGGGGCGTGGAAACGTCTGTTGTGGAAATCACTGATCAGATATTACCACGTTTAGTCAGTCCTGCGCTCGCAACCATGGGCCAGAAGCACATGGAAGAGGGCGGGGTAAACTTCTACTTTGGCGAAACCGTCACAGCTATTGAAGGCGAGAACGGCAAGGTCGTGCGTGTCGTGACCAACAAGCGGACCCTTGATGCCGAAGCCGTGATTATCGCCGCAGGCGTGGTTCCGAACTCCGATATAGCCAAGGAAGCCGGTCTGCATGTGCATGAGCGGGGCGGTGTTTTCGTTGACGAGTTCATGCGGACCAACGACCCGGATATCTATGCTGGCGGCGACTGCTGTCTCGTCAAGAATCTCATTACCGATCAGCCGGCCTATCTGCCGCTCGGCTCCATGGCCAACCGCCAGGGACGTGTCATCGGTTCAAATCTCGCCGGTAGCGAAAGCCGGTTTGATGGAGTTCTCGGTTCTTTTGTGGTCAAGTTGTTTGAGACATCCATGGCCGGGACCGGCATGAGTCTTGATTCTGCTCAGGCTGTCGGATTCGATGCCATGAGCGTGCTGCTTATTCAGCTCGATCGTGCGCATTTTTATCCTACAAAAGAGCTCATGACACTTGAAATGGTCGTGGAGAAATCCACACGACGTGTGCTTGGCGTGCAGGGATTCGGTAGCTCCGGTGACGCTATGGTTGGCCGTATCAATACTGTGGCCGCCATTCTCAAGTCCAAGCCGACTATCGATGAAATCTCCAACCTTGAAATGGCCTACTCCCCGCCGTTTGCTGCAGCCATGGACATTCTCAATACCTTGGCCAATCTGGCTGACAACGCATTGCGTGGTATTAATCGTGGTGTTGGTCCCGATGGGTTCAAAGAACTCTGGGACAATCGTGAGTCTTGTGACTGTTACTTCCTTGACTGTCGTGAGAATGCTGATGCGCAGCCGGTCATGGACCGCAATCCAGACCAGTGGCATAACGTGCCCCAGGGCGAGATCTACAATCGTCTGGACGAGATTCCCAAGGACAAGCCCGTAGTGCTTGTGTGCAATACCGGCGCACGGTCGTACGAAGCGCAAATCATGCTCGATGCCAAAGGCTATAAGAATGTTACCAACATTCATGGCGGCATGGCTTCTATCAAGAAGTATGGAGTTGATATCTAGCTGAGTGGAGTGATTGCCACGGTTGAGCAGGTACTGTTTAAACCAGAAAACCCGATTATACGGCGTGCCATGATTATACATGGTGCGTCGTTTTTTTTGATTAAGACAGCGGTCTGGTGTGGATACCTATGCAAACGAAAAGAATTTCTTTGAGGTCTACATGCGTGAATCGCGCTCACAAAATATTTTGTAAAAAAGAGAAGATGGAGACTCAGTGAAGGGAGAGAAAGAACTTAATAAATGTTTTTCTCTCCCTTCAATCCGTCGCCGCAGACAGCCACTTAGAGGCGACCTTCTTCGACGGCGTGGCAGGCAACGATAACCTCGTTTGCCAGAACTTCCTGTTTGGGGATTTCCCGCATACACCGTTCATTGGCGTGTGGGCAACGTCCGTTGAACACGCATCCTGTGGGCAGGTTGATCGGTGTAGGCACATCTCCGGACAATTTGACGTGTCCGCCTGCTGTCCCGCCAATTCTTGGAATGGCAGAAAGCAAGGCTTGTGTATAGGGATGTCTCGGGTTGGAGAATAGTTCCTTGGAGGGAGCCAGCTCACACACACAGCCAAGATACATGACAGCAACGCGAGTGGAGATGTGTTCAACGACGCTTAGGTCATGACTGATGAACAGATATGTCAGACCGCGTTGGTCCTGAGCGTCCATAAGCAGGTTCAGGATCTGTGCCTGGATGGACACATCAAGGGCTGCGATAGGTTCATCGGCAGCAATGAATTCGGGGTCAACGACTAGAGCTCGTGCAATGGAGATACGTTGACGCTGTCCTCCGGAGAATTCGTGCGGGTAGTTTGTGGCCCAAACCGGGTCGACACCGACCTGCAGCATGACTTCGGCAACCTTGTCCTTGACCTCGGCGCGAGACATGCCCGGGTTGTGAAATCTGACGGGCTCTTCAAGAATCTGACAGACGGTCATACGCGGGTTCAGCGATGCGTAAGGGTCCTGAAAGACCATTTGCATCTTAGTACGGTAAGGTCGCATCTGGTGCGAACTGAGGTTGTCGATCCGGGCGCCCTTGTAATGGATTTCACCTTTGTTGGGGCGATAGAGTCCCATGACTGTACGGGCCAAGGTCGACTTGCCGCAGCCGGATTCACCGACAACACTCAGGGTTTCACCGGGCTGAACGGAAAGGGTGACGTTGTTGACGGCTTTGACCCAAGTCTGCTTACGGTTAAACTTACCGTCAGAGAATTTTATCTGATCGATTATGGAGCCTGATATGTCGAAATGCTTGTCTATGTCGCGGACTTCAAGGATTGCACTCATGGTTACTTTCCTCCTTCGCGAGCGAAACAAGCCACTTGTGTTCCGTTGTCAAGCGTGGTGAGCGTCGGGATTTGTGTCTTACATTTTACCATTCGTTCGGTACAGCGTGGCTCGAAAGGACAGCCGGCAGGCATGTCACGGAGCGACGGCATCATGCCCGGAATCTGGTTGAGACGCTGTTCGCCACCAGCCATCTGTGGCAGAGCCTGAAGCAATCCCTGTGTGTAAGGGTGCTGTGGGTTGCTGATGATTTGTTCCGTTTTACCAAGTTCTGCTATTTTGCCTGCGTAGAGAACGGCGATGCGCTGAGTGACTTCCGAGACAACGGCCAGATCGTGAGTGATGAGGATCAGCCCCATATTTTCTGTCTTGCAGAGCTCTAGCAGCAAATCCATGATCTCGGCCTGAATTGTTACGTCGAGTGCCGTCGTCGGTTCATCGGCGATTATCAACTGCGGGCTGGTCAACAGTGAAATGGCAATGACAATACGTTGGCGCATGCCACCGGAAAACTCATGCGGATACTGTTTCAGCCGCTTTTCCGGGGAAGGAATGTAGACTTTTTGCAGTTTATCAAGACAGATTGCTTCCGCCTCTTTGTCAGTAACGTCCATGTGCGCCAGGATGGTTTCCTTCATCTGGGTGCCGATTGTGAGCACCGGATTAAGGGTCATCATGGGGTCCTGAAAGATCATCGAGATGTCATTTCCCCGGATTTTGCGCATTTGATCGTATTCAAATTTGGCGATGTCCTGCCCATTGAAGATGATCTCACCAGCGGAGATTCTGCCGGGTTTGGAAATGAGGTTGATGATCGAAAAACCAAGCACGGATTTACCGGCGCCGGATTCGCCCACAATGCCGAGGCGTTCGCCTTTGTTGATGGTCAGGCTGACATCGCGTACGGCCCGGACTTTGCCGGAGCGTAATTCGAAGTCAACGCGAAGGTTCTTAATGTCTATGAGAGGTTCCACGCCTTACCCCTTGTACAGTTTGGGGTTGAGGAAATCCCGGACCCAGTCGCCAAGCAGGTTGATGACGAGAATCAGGGTAACGAGCAGAATGCCGGGGAAAATGGTGATCCACCATGAGCCAGAGAAGATGTATTCGAATCCGGCGGTAATCAGTGATCCCAGGGACGGTTTGTTGACGGGCATACCCAGTCCGAGGAAGGAAAGGGCCGCTTCGGACATGATGGCGTTCGCCACCTGAACGGTGGAGATGACCAACACAGGGGAAAGCGTGTTGGGCAGGATGTGACGCCACATGATGCGTACTTTTGACAGGCCGATGATGCGGGCTGCTTCTACATATTCCTTCCGTCTTTCAGCCAGAACCGAAGCGCGCACGGTACGAGCGTACTGGGGCCACTCAGCCAGACCAATGATAACAATGATTAATGGTACGGCTACTTTGTCGTATCCAGCTACACCGAAAGCGGTCTGAACGATGGCGCCGATGAAGATGGCTACCATGTACGTTGAGAATGAGAGCTGCACATCGGCTATTCGCATGAGGATGTTATCAAGTCGTTTGATATATCCGGAAAGCAGACCAACCACGATACCGATAAAGGCTTGCAGGCAGACCGCGCCAACACCAATGATGATGGACACACGCATACCATAGAGCATGGTTGATAGAATATCACGGCCCTGAGCATCAGTGCCCAGCAGGAATTTTGTATCGCCACCAACTTCCCATGACGGGGGAACCTGGGCGTCCATGATGTCGATAGTGGTCGAATCATATGGATTGTGTGGCGCAATGATGGGTGCGGCAAAAGCTGAGAAGAAAAGAACAGCCAGGATGATGAAGCTGGTCAGAGCGACAGGATCCCGAAGGAAGTTGTGGAGCATGTATGAGTCTTTGAATCGTTGCCATTTGGTTCGCATGCTACTTCCTCCCTGCCACGCGCACCGTGGGATTGACGAGGCCGTAGATGATGTCGACCAATGTGTTGACCAGAACGAATATGATGCCGACGAATACGAGATAGGCGACCATCAGTGAGGTGTCGGAGCGTTCAACCGATTCGATGAACATGGAGCCCATGCCCTGCCACTGAAAAACGGTTTCTGTCAGAATGGTGAAGGCCACCATTATGCCGAGTTGGACACCGCCGACGGTGATAACCGGGAGCAGGGTGTTCTTGAAGGCATGAACCAGCCAGACGCGGCGTGGCATGATTCCCTTGGCCCAGGCGTACTTGACGTATTCTGTTTCCAGTACTTCCATCATCTCGGATCGTATGAGGCGGATAAAAAGCGGGAGCATGATGGAGGAAAGGGCGATAGATGGCATAATCAGATGTTTCAGGCCATCCCAGGTCAGCAAGCCTGTATCCCACCATCCAAATACTTGAACCGTTTCTCCTCGACCAAATGAAGGTAGCCAGTGCAGTTCAACCGAAAAAATATAGATGAGGAGAATGGCGGTGAGAAAGACCGGCATTGATACCCCGACGATTGAAGTGCCCATGACGAATCGGCTGAACCAGCTTTTGGGCTTGATGGCAGCGTAAATGCCCAGTGGAACGGAAAGGAACACGATGAGCAGTGCTGCACAGAAAACCAGTTCCAGTGTAGCGGGGGCTTTTTTGATGATGACTTCTGCTGCGGGCTTTTTGAAGAAGTAGCTCTGACCGAGATCGCCGTGCATGGCGTTGCCCAGAAAGCGGACATACTGGACCATGAAGGGATCGTTCAGGCCGAGTTTCTCGCGCATTTCAGCTCGCTCGGCAGGGGTGACCCGTTCGCCCACGAGATCGCGGACAGGGTCGCCGAAATTGTGTTTGATGGCGAATCCGATAAAGCTGATGATCAACATGACCATCACTGCTTGAAGGATTCGTTTAACAGTGAATGCAAACATGTCTACTCGATTGCCGTCAGTTTCCTGCACATGGGATTATGTGGCAGGTTAATGTCATTGGTTTTTTTTAGGGCGTTCCAATGATCGCCAACTGTGTGAAGGGGAACCCTGACTCAAGGCCGGGGTTCCCCTTTAATTTTCTTTCCGATCTATTGCAAGTGCTGATTTACATTACTTGACAATCAGGTCGCCAAAGTACGGGAAGTTCATGACGTTGACAATCTTCGGAGTGTCCATGGTGGACTTGGAAGCCCAGGACAGATTCTGCCAGTGCAGGGGGATGAAGCCAGCTTCGTCATACTGAATCTTTTCAGCTTCCTGGCACATTGCAGCGCGCTTGGCCATGTCAGTTTCAGTCTGGGCGGCGAGGGTCAGTTCGTCGACTCTGGCGTTGCAGTAGTTACCGGAGTTGTACTGGCCGTAGCCGGTTTCAGAGTTACGGCACATGGACAGGAACTCGTAGAAGTTGCCGGAGTCTTCGGTGTCAGAGTGCCAGCCGATCATCTGGATGTCGGCTACCTGAGCATCGAACTGATCCCAGTACTGGGCCTTGGGCATGGTCTTCAAGGAAACCATGATGCCGATCTTGGACATCATGGAAACGAATGCCTCAGAGATCTTTTCGTCGTTTACGTAACGGTTGTTCGGAGCGATCATGGTTGCTTCGAAACCATTGGGGAAGCCAGATTCGGCCATCAGAGCCTTGGCTTTTTCCAGGTCAAAGCGGGGAGCCAACTCTTCAAGGTGACCAACGTAGCCCCTCGGGGACATCTGGCCGGCGGCGGTGGCAAAGCCCTTCATGATTTTATCGACAACACCGTTGTTGTCATATGCGTAAGCCATGGCCTGGCGGACTTTGGGGTCAGCCAAGGCGGGGTTGCGCTTGCCGTTCAACTGGAAAGTGATGAGGCGGGAGCCGGACATGGTCACAAGCTGCAGGCCGTCAGTGGAATTGATGCGTTCGAGATCCTGCGGAGGCACAGGCATGATGAAGTCGACATCACCGGACAGCAGTGCTGCAACACGGGTAGCGTCGTTCTTGATCGGGGTGAGGACAATTGTCTCGACGTTGCCGGTGTTGTCCCAGTAATCGGCGAAACGGGTGAAGACCATCTTCACGCCCTGTTCGCGCTCAGTAACAACATACGGACCGGTGCCGGATTCGTTGACATTGGCAAAGGAGTAGTCCGTCTTGAGGATCAGATCCTTGGGCTTACCTTTGTCATCCGTGCCTGTGTAGAACTTTTGATCCATGGGGAAGATGTAGGTAGCCATGTTGAGCACCAGGCCGTAAGGCTGCTTGGTGATCAAGTCCACGGTGTGTGCATCCACAACCTTGGCGCCTTCGAAAGGCTCGAACAGACCCTTGAAATCTTCGGATCTTTTCAGGCGTTCCAGAGAGAAGACAACATCTTCAGCGGTGAAGTCGTTGCCGGAGTGGAATTTGACACCTTCACGCAGGTAGAAGCGCATGGTCAAATCGTCGATACGTTCCCACTTGGTGGCCAGGCGGGGGATGAAATTCATGTCCTGATCGTAACGGACGAGAGAGTCGAAGACCATGTGAGAGAATTGAAGCATACCACCGGACAGCTGGACCTGGGGGTCCAGGGAAACCGGATCGGCATCCATGGCAAGTTTCAGAGTGACTTTAGCGGGGGCTGCAGATTCGGCTTTCTCGGCTGCATCTTCTTTCTTCTCTTCACCTGCGCAACCGACCAGTAACATGGCGGATACGATGATGGTGAGAAGAAGCAGCGAGAATTTGCCGGCGGATTTGAACGTCGACAGTTTCATGTGTTATTCCTCCATAAATTTAAGCTGTTACGCCATTATACGGCGCTACCATACCTCTCCTGTGTCCAGAGGACACTATCCGCCTTTCCCGGGCCAGTGTAACGGAAGGGGTTGCTTCCATTGCAGAACTCGGCATAAATGGGTTAGGCAGAAATCTGTTCACTCATACACTTTTAACCAGACTTTCACAATAGCGTTTTTCCCATGAAGACGATGTTGAGGTAAAATATAAATGCTAAGAAAAATCAATGGGTTTTCTGTTGCTGTGGTGTGTGTTTTTATGCTGGCAGGGTGCTTCGGCTCTTCTTCTCTTGAAACGGGATTGAGTCCCGCGGAACATATAGAAATTGATGATGATTATTCAACAGAAGTGACGTTGGAGCGGGGGGATGTGCTGGCAGTGGATATGCTTAATCCTTTGGCTAAGGGATATAGGATATCAGGAGCTTCCTTTGACCCGTCAATGCTCCGTATGGAACGGTTTTTCGAGTATACGGAAGACGGTGAGAGTCGGGCACGGTATCTGTTTACGGCGCTTATGGACGGTTCCAGTGATATCCTGATAAAAATGAAACCATTACAGGGCGGCACTGAAGAAGTGTACCGGCAGGTAACTGTCGGTACAGGTGAGAATGACGGGCTTTTCTAGTCCGTCGTTGATGTGAGGATTTTTACTTCTCGTCGAATCGCTGGGCGGTTTTTGTCAAAGTGAAATCAAGCTGACTTGCGTCTTCCATGATAGCCATGCTCAGGGCCAGTGGGCTCATGTAGAGCTCTCGCCAGTCCATGACCAGGGTCAGGCCGGAGTCACTGTCGGTCATCTCTTTGATGATGGGACGAATGTTTACTGGCTTCATGCCGCCTTTTTTGGTTCGTTTTTCAACGATGAATTCATCGGCGTTGATGAAGTCGTGCCATTGCGCCAGACGTTTTTCCACATCCTTTGCAAATCGAATTTCAAAGGCTTCTTCAACGGATTGCGGTTGCTTTTTGCCCATGGACAAACGGTCCGCCTTGATGGGAGCAAGCCCTTCGGGCATATTTGGTATTAGTCGCTTGATGACTTCTGTCGGTTCAAAATCCTGTCGTAGAAAGACATTGATCCATTCGGCATTACTGGAAACACCTACTGGCAGAGCCTTGCCGAAAGAAAGCTTCGGCATAGGGTGGAACCCGGCTGAAAATGCCATGGGTAATCCAGCACGACGGAAGGCGCGTTCAAATACCGCCTGCAATTCCAGTTGGCTAAGATATGCGGCTGGTCCATTTTTTTCATACCAGAGTCGAAAGTGGGCTTCCTTTATGGTCAGGTCCGGCTTTTCCACGGTGTACGGAGGCTGTTCTCCTTCCTGATCGCGTTGCGGAAAAACGAGCCTCGGGCGAATGTCCTTGTTCTCGGCCTGTGTTGTCAGGGTGGACTTGCGTCCATCAAATTCACAGACACCACAATTGCGACATGCACCATATCGACAATCATCGGTGATTTTTTCGGCCAGTGCGCGTTCCCGTTCCTTGAGCAGAAAATTCTTGGTCAGCCCGCTGGATATATGGTCCCATGGCAGCGGGCCTTCCGGATCACGGGGGCCTGTGTATTCATCCCAGTCCAGCCCGGCTTCCTCCATGGCTTCCTTGTATGGCTGTAAACGAAGATGGTCTTTCCAACTGGAGAAAAGCGCTCCTTTTGCATAGGCACGTTCCACTACTTCGGCCAATCGACGGTCGCCACGGGAAAACACGCCTTCAAGGGATGTCATTTCCGGTTCGTGGTATTTGATGCTGATGCGTTTGTGCTGCCTGAACTTGTCCCGCAGGTAGTGAACTCGTCGGAATATTTCCTCGTAAGAAATTTGTGGTTCCCATTGGAACGGGGTCTGCGGCTTGGGCACGAAGGGGGAGACAGCCGCCGAGACCTGTAACCGTTTGATGTGCCGTCCGGCTGCATCGCGTACTTTGAGGCACAGATCCAGAATGGCGTCCAGATCTTCATCGGTTTCTGTGGGCAGACCGATCATGAAATACAGTTTGACGCCCTGCCAGCCGTTGTCGAAGAGCATGCGGACGTGTTCAAGGAGTCCTTCTTCATCGACTCCCTTATTGATGACATCGCGCATGCGCTGACTGCCGGCCTCCGGGGCCAGCGTCGCGCCGGTCCGACGGATGGAGGAAATGCGTTCCATGATCGGGGCGGACAGAGATCCTACACGGAGAGACGGTAGGGAAATGGAAATTTGTTCTGACGCACATTTGTCGAAACTGCGGGTAAACAATGTGTCCAGACCGGAAAAATCGCCGGTAGATAAAGACAGCATGGATGTTTCTTCGTAGCCGGTTTCTGCAAGTCCATCAGTCAGGATGCGGTCCAGCTCATCCAGTGAGCGTTCGCGCACAGGACGGTAGATCATGCCTGCCTGACAGAAGCGGCAGCCGCGAGTGCAGCCTCGGGCAATTTCCATGGTCAGTCGGTCATGGATGGCGTCAAAGGGTATGGTCTGGCCCGTGGGAAATGGTGTGTTGTTGAGATCTTCAACAACAGCCTTTTCAACGGTTTCATATCCATCCAGCAACGGCTTGATTGGTAGCCCCGGTCCCTGGTCTTCAAAGAAGGACGGAATGTATATGCCGGGGATTTTCGTCAGATTTTTCAGGAGATCGGCGCGTGAAATATCATCTGCTTTAGCCTGCTCGATGCAGG
This sequence comes from uncultured Pseudodesulfovibrio sp., assembly GCF_963675635.1. Taxonomy (NCBI): domain Bacteria; kingdom Pseudomonadati; phylum Thermodesulfobacteriota; class Desulfovibrionia; order Desulfovibrionales; family Desulfovibrionaceae; genus Pseudodesulfovibrio; species uncultured Pseudodesulfovibrio sp. The sequence continues at coordinate 679,133 of NZ_OY776488.1, forward strand.
ATAGAACCGCAGGCATGGTTTCTTCTCCATCGCCGATTACCATGGCGTCGAAGAATGGTGCTACTGGTTCCGCGTTGAAGGTGGCACCACCACCGGCAATGATGAGCGGGTGCGAGCCGTCTCTGTCTGCCGTGCGGAAGGGGATGCCTGCCAGATCAAGCATATAGAGAATGTTAGTATAGCATAACTCGTGCGTCAGGCTGAATCCGATGGCATCCATATCCTTGAGAGGGGTGTCCGATTCAAGGGTCGCGAGCAGGATATTGTGTTCGCGCAGTATTGCAGAGGTTTCGACGCACGGTGTGTACACACGTTCCGCCCAGAATTGTGGATAGGCGTTGATGGCTTGCGAAAGAATCTTCTGTCCAAGGTAGGACATGCCGACCTCGTACATGTCAGGAAAGGCGAGGGCGCATCGAACAGTGACAGTGTTCGGATCTTTTGACGTGGTTCCCCACTCGCTTCCAAGATAACGGGACGGACGGGGGAGGATGGGCAGTAATTCTTTCATGCTTATCGTTGGTTAAAGGACGGAAAAACGGGGTTGGCTCTGGTGAGCCAGCCCCGTTTGAAATACCATTTTTTGTCGGTATCGGCTAGCCGAGATCAAGTCCGCCGCCAGTTGTGCCGCCGCTGAGGTCGAGGCCGCCACTGGACAGGGAAATGTTGGTCAGTGCTTCGATGTATTTTGTCTTCAGTTCTTCCGGGCAGTTCTTGTACTCGAAAAGAACGTGGTCAAAAGAAATCTCACCATGCATTTCCTGATCAAAGGGGTAGCCGTACGGCAGCAGAACCATCTGGGTGCCGGTCTGTGTGGGCATGGCCTGGATGGTTGCGGGATCTTCGTATTTGCGTGCGACACCGTCGTATTTTCCGACGACCATTTCGCCGCTGACCAGTTTAACCAGTCGAATATCGTAATTGCTCATGAAATGACTCCTTGGTGGTTTGGTGCCTCTAAGTATGTACCGGCTTCGGCGCTGTCAAGTCCCGGCTTGCGATAGCGGCGCATCTGCGCCACGTTCCTGCCGCTGATAGCATCCTAGATTCGCTTTGGCGGCTGGATATTGTATGTCAGGACCGCTCCAACGAGACAGAGGACGCCGCAGATGGTGAAGGCCATGGGGAAGTTGCCCATATCGCCCAGCATTCCGCCGAGGATGGGGCCGAAAATGCCACCCACGCCGTAGGCAAGAAAAACAAATGGGTAGTTCTGACCAACACTTTTTGCGCCGAATGTGTCGGCTGTCATGGTGGGGAACAGGGCGAAGTTGCCACCGAAGTTGAATCCGATGAATGTCGCACCCACGTAAAGGATGAGTTCGTTGGTGGCCATGGTCGGAAATCCTATGACACAAATTCCCTGTGTGGCTGTCATGATGACAATGGCGGCTTTGCGACCCATGAGATCACTCATCATGCCCCAGGCGATGCGGCCGATGCCGTTTGCAAGACTGAAGAAGATTGCCATGGCCGTGCCTGCGATGGCGCTGGCCTCGCTGGCGCTGTACCCTGCGCTTTGCAAAGCCTCCATGGGATAGAGCTTCATCAGGCCGATGGACATGAGACCGGCACCTGCGCTGAAAACGAAGGTCAGGAAAATATAATAGAACTGTCGTGTGGCGAGCATTTCGCCGGAGGTGAATCCGCCATTCGTGCCGTTTAATGTGTCCGTGGTTTCAGGCGGAGTGTACCCAATGGGTAGCCAGCCCTCGGGCGGGAAGACCATCCACAGGCCGCCGGTGATGACCAATGCGGCAAAGGCGGCGCCATAGATGATGAAGGTGGTGGACAGACCGAGGGTGGCGATCAGGTGTCCCCATGATCCTGCGAGCTTGACCCATCCCATGGCCCCGAAGCCGAAACCTGCCACGGCCAGACCTGTGATCATGCCTTTCTTGTCAGGAAACCAGCGCATCCCCACCGCGATGGGGACGACATATCCGATGCCTATACCCGAGCCACCTATGACGCCGACGAACAGAAGCAGAAGCCAGAAATTCGTACCGCCGAACAGGCCGGCCAAAGCATAACCGGAACCAAGTACCAGGCCGCTGATTACGGTCAGTTTGCGCGGACCCCATGCAGGCAGTTTCCTGCCGGCCCAGAGCATGATGATGGCAAAACAGGCGAGACCAACGGCAAAGACGATCTGAGTCTGCATTTTTGACCAGCCGACGGCTTTCAAGGCCGGAGTGAAGACGGACCACGCGTATATCGCGCCGAGACTCAACTGAATGAGGATGGCTCCAACGACGACGAGCCAACGGTTCATGACTTTGGTTTCAGGCATTGATGGTTTCCTTGTGAGCATGAGGTTCAGGTTACTAGTAAGAGCAGGGAGTCGCTATCAAGTCAACAGAAAGGGACGGGACTGCTTTGAGTCAGCCCCGCCCCTTTCGGAGAGGTAGGAAGGTTGTTTTATGCTTTTTCAGGGCCGTGGAGGATAACCATAACTTCTGCCGTATCTGGAGGCAGGGCATCTTCGCCTTTGGATGCATATTCCATCTTCGAGATTGAATAGATGGCGATGAAGGTCAGGATCATGACGAATCCGCCAGGGTTTTTGAACTGCAGGAATTCTGGGAGGAGGCCTTTGCCGAGGATCATGAAGAATGATCCCACAATACCTGTGATCAGTCCCGCGCAGGCACCGTTCTTGGTCATCTTGGGCCACCACACGCCCATGACGAGGACCGGGAAGAAGGTGGAGGCAGCGATAGCAAAAGCCAGCCCGACCAGGACGGCGATCTGCATGGATTCAGCCCAGAAACCGAGCGGGATGCCGAGCAGGCCGACGATGACAGAGGCAATGCGGGCCACCTTGACGCGGGAGCGTTCCGGCATGTTTGGGTTGAACACGTTGACCACGAGATCATGGCCTATGGCTCCGGCGCAGGCGATGATCAGACCGGCAACCGTGGACAGGATGGCGGCGAATGCGCCTGCCACAACGATGCCGAGCAGGATCTGTCCGCCGAAGTATGAACCAGCCACCGGGACGGCCAGGTTTTTACCATTGTCAGCCAGCCATTGCAGCAGGTGGGGTGAAACGCCCATGCTTTCACCTTGCAGGAAGGCGTAGCGGATCACATGGCCGACGTATGGACTCAGGATGTAGAACATGCCGATCAGAAACAAGACGTAAATAACTGTTTTGCGTGCGGCCTTGCCATCAGGGGCGGTATAAAAACGCACGAGGATGTGAGGCAGACCGGCGGTACCGAACATCAGAGCCAGCAGCAGGGACAAAGTATCTTTCAAGTTGGTCAGCCAATATGCGGGACTGGTGTACGCCGCGCCGTCGAACATCTTTCCTGTGATCGGTTCCGCACCTTTGAAGTCACTGATGAATTTGACTACGTCGGTGTATGTATAGCCCTTGACCATGAAAGGAATGAAGGCGAGCAGGAACATGGCGCCAAACAGAATCCAGAATTGGACCAACTGGTTGACGGTGGTCGCTTTCATGCCGCCCACAGTGACGTAAAAGGTGATGATGCAGGCAATGATGATGATGGAGGTTTCATATTCCAGATTCAGGAGCAGGCCCATGACCTTGCCCGCGCCGAGCATCTGCGGTGCCATGTAGAAGAGTGACACGAACAGAACACCAATGACGCCGAGCACGCGTGCCCGCTTTGAGTGGAAACGTTCCGAAACAAAGTCGGGCACGGTGTAACGGCCGAATTTCCTGAGCGGTGAAGCCAAGAACAGCAACAGGGCGATATAGCCCACGAAGAACCCCAGCGCGTAGATGATGCCATCGAATCCGAACAGGAACGCGACACCGGCAACGCCGAGAAATGAGGCTGCTGAAAGGTAGTCCGAGGAAATGGCTGACGCATTGATGAAAGAATTGACCTTGCGTCCGGCCAGATAATAGTCGGCAGATGTTTTCTGCTTGCGGAACATGAACGTGGTGACGATGGTGAAAGCCAACATGCACCCGATCAGGAACAGCGCTGTGAAGGGTATTTGGTATCCGGCTTCCATCTTATTCTCCTCCGACCGTTTCTGCTATTTCGTCTTCAATTGCGTTCGCTTTGCCCACGTACCAAATGAAGAGTGCCCAAGTGATGGGGTAGATGGCGATGGCTACCAGCCAGTAATGAAGAGGGAATCCCATGATGCTGATGCGTGTTACCGCTTCGCTCGCCAGATAGACGACCAGAAAAATGCTGATGACGAAGGCGAAATACGGAATGCCCACGCCCAGTGCAAACTTAAGTTGCCTTTTGCGAATTCTTTCGATTTGGTCCATGATTTACCCCCTGTACGGTTGTGGTGTTTGCCGTTGCACTTCTTTTACAGTAGTGGGAATACTGAGAGCATTTCATTTCAGGTAAACGGTCAAACTCGCTCGGTCGCAGGTTTTGCTTGTTTGAAACAGACGGCTAACGGACAAATTCCCTCGGTCAACGGTTGGTTTTTCATCCATGGAGATTACCGGTGAATATGGATTCTGGTAAAAAACGGACGGTAAACGGCAGTGCTAAACGGAATCTAGGGGTTCCCGATGGGCTTGATGCCGAATTGTTGACCATGGCCCGTGAAGGGAAACTGATCGGTATCCGCCGGACCCGTCTTGAACTTGTGCAGGATTGGCTTGATTTTGGCCTGTCTGCCGAGGAGACTTGCAAACGGCTTTCCCGATTCAACAGGGGTGTTATTCTCGCTGTGCTTGAAGCCCACGCCGAGGAATACCCGTGGCTCCGGGAATGTACATTTCTCGAATTCGGTTCCGGAGGTCGAGAGGAGCAGGTACTTGGATCGGATCAGGATAACGGTCTACTTATGGGTGTATCGCCGGATGCGGATGAATTGGATGACTGTACGCAATCCATCGTCATTGCTCTAGACGGTGCGGGGCTGACCCTGTGCGAAGGTGGAGTCATGATCAGTAACGAGGAATGGCGGGGGGATTTTGATTCCTGGTTGGCACGATTGACTCGGTGGCTGTCCAATCCTGCGGAGAAAGGGCCATGGCAATCCGGTCTCATTCTCGATTTCATGGCGATTTTCGGTTCCGAGGACGATGTTCGCCTGTTGCGTGATCGGCTCTGGGAATATGTTCGGACCAAACCCATAGCGGTTTCCCTTCTCATTCAGGAACTCACTGACTATCGACTTCCCCTGACGTTTTACGGGGCGTTCATTACCGAAAAAGACGGGTTGTGGCAGGGACATCTCAATATCAAGAACAGTGTGCTCGCTCATTTGACCAACAGCGCGAGGATCTTGGCGCTTAAATATAACCTGACACCGTCGAATACCTGTGATCGTCTTCGTGCCTTGATCGAGGCCGGGCATGTGTCGGCCAAACATGGGTACCGTTTGTTGGAGGCGTGGGAGTATTTGCAGCGAAAGCGGCTTGAGATCGGTCTGGAGTGTGACCGAGAATCCATTCCGCCACATAACTATGTGAATCCAGTGCTTCTCAATATTGAGGAAAAGAGGCAACTCAAAATAGCCATTCAGGCTGTGGAAAAAATGGTCAGGTTGGTTCAGGCCGGTTCCGGGCTATGATCTCGGCTTTAATCTTGCAATTCTTCGTCAGTCTGACAAAAATCCGACAGATGTTTGTATATAAGGATAGTGTGCGTGAATGTTCTGATAATTAATCTGACCCGTTTCGGAGATATCATCCAGACGCAACCCGTAATTTCGGGCTTCAAGAGTCAGGGACATCTGGTGGGCGTGGTTTGTTTGGAAAATTTTGTATCTGCAACGACGCTGCTTGACGGTGTTGATCGTGTCTTTCCCTTCCCGGGAGCGGGCCTGTTGGCGGGAGTAGACAACGATTGGCGATTGGCTGTCAGAGATGCTGTTGCGTTCAAGCGGAACATCCTTGAGACATTTCAACCGGATCGTATTGTTAATTTGACGCCTTCAGTCTCATCTCGTCTGTTGACCTATGATCTGACACGAGATGGCGGTAAGGCTGTGGGTTTTACCGTTGATGAATTCGGCTTCAATGCCGATACGACTTCCTGGGCTGCATTTCTTCAGATGGCCGGGGCTAATCGTGGAGCCAGCCCTTTTAATATCTGTGATGTTTTTCGGCGTACCGCTGGATTGGACCGGGAGGGTAATTCTCTCGAACTGGCTGCTCCAGACCAAGACGCTCTGACGATCGCCGAGAAGCTTTTGTGCGAAGCGTCAGAGGGGGGCAAAGGGTTTGTGGCATTGCAGATGGGGGCTAGTGAGAACCGTCGCCGGTGGCCTGTGGCCTATTTCATTCAAACTGCGCAGATGCTCTGGGAGCAGGATGGTTTGATTCCTGTATTGCTTGGAACCAAGGATGAAATTGGTTTGGGTGATCGGTTTTTTGAGCAGGTGCAGTTCCCATTTGTCAACTGCATAGGGCGGACGTCTCTTACTGAATTGGCAGGTGTGTTATCTCGTTGCGTCATGTTGCTGACCAATGATACTGGTACCATGCATCTTGCTGCCGGGCTTGGCGTGCCTTTATGCGCCGTATTTCTGGCGACGGCCCAACCGTGGGATACAGGACCATATCGAGCGGGTAATATCTGTCTGGAACCAGACATTGACTGTCATCCTTGCGAATTCGGCGTGGATTGCCCGCATGATGAAACGTGCCGTAAGGCAGTGACGCCGGAAGCAATGTATGATTATGCGAAATTTTTGCAGTCAGGTTGTGAGACACATGGCGTTTCCGGTGTTAGGGCATGGCGCACTCGTATCGGTTGTGACGGATTCATGGAGCTGGAATCCTTGTCCGGGCATGATGTTTCGGACAGAGCTGCATGGATTGCACTTCAGCGCTTTTATTTCCTGAGTTTTCTGGATGGGATCAACCTGACGGGAAAAACAGGACTGGCTGAGAATATTCATTGTGAGATGCACGAGGATATATCCAAAACTTTGACGAGCGCGGTGGACATGCTTTTCCTGCTTTCCCAACAGGGCATGTTGTTGCAGAAAAATCCCCGCCCTGCGGCAAAGACCAAGTTCATGACTTCATGGCAACGACTGCAGAATATTCTGTCTTCGTGCCAACATCTCAATATAATTGCTTTATTGTGGATGTTTGAGACGCAACAAAATGGGAATGATCTCAGCTCACTTCTTGATTTAGCTGAGCGATATCGGGCGTTACTGACCTCTCTGCGTGATGAATTTGTCTAGTCGGCATGGATTTTGAATGGCTTTTGGAGAGCCGGCTTAAACGGCAAATTTTATCATACCCTTTCGAGAAGGAGATCATCATGATCATTATTGACGGCAAACAGTATGACATCGGTTCAAACAATTTCGAGAACCTGGAACAGGTTTTCAATAAGGTGGTCGAAGACGGTCATCTTGAAGATAGAGTCGTGACAGATGTGCGGGTCAACGAAGAATCGTTTTCCGAAATTTATCCGCATCAGGCTGAAGACATCGAGATGTCAGAAATTGAGTCCGTGGAAATTGTGACCATGGCGACCAATGAGATGGCTGTGGAAATAACTCTGGAGCTTTACAAGGTTGTCAACCTCATGTCTGAGGGTGGCAAACGCGTTGCCGAACTTTTCCGACAGGCTGACGATGCCGAGGCCCTTGAAACCTATCAGGATCTCATTGACGTTATTCGTAATTTCCTGAATATGATCGGCATTCTGCGTGATGAATACTCTCTCAAGGATCACCCCGAGTACGTGTCCAGTGCAGAAGAAATGAACGATATGTTCACCGAAATGGGTAACGTTCTGGAAAATGAAGACTGGATTCTTTTGGCTGATTTGCTTGAATATGAATTTCTTCCGGCGGTGGAAAAATGGAAAAAAGTCATCAAGAACCTGCGCGACGACATTCGGGTCACAACGAGGTAGATATGACTGCCCGTAGCCAAATGCTGGACAAAGCCTTGTCCATCGGGCGACTTGAGCTCGGTTGTTTATCTGAAGGTGACGTTTATGGTGCGGAGAAACATGCCCATGATCGGGAACGGATTCTTGACGAAGCCATTGGCGGTTTGTCCATAGACAATCTCAAAACCTTGGCGGACAAACTGGTCGAGATGAAGTCTCTTCACGATGAAATAACGGATGAAGCTCGAAGGCTCCACCAATCCATCAAGCAGGATTTGACCAGTATGAAACGGCAGAATCGCCGAATTGCCGGATATAGCTTTGGTTCCGGCAACATGCCGAGGCTGGCGAAAGAGCGGTTTTTGAGTAAGAAGAGTTAGCATCTCGAAAGGTGATGAATTGAAAAAGCCCCGACCGAAAGGTCGGGGCTTTTCTTTGTGTGTGGGATCAGCGAGTGGTCCAGTTGAGGCGACCGGTGGAGGGGTCGGGAGTTGCGGTAGATGTGAATTCTATACCCATGCGAGTGAACCCGGGACGGCCTTCTTCCAGGGAACGGATGGTTCCTGCATACCAATAGGGTTTGAAGGTTTTTTCCCTGAAGTTGAACATGAACAGGTTGATCACTACAGGTGAATTTTGGCTGCAGGTTTCTGGTACGAGGCGGTCGAGAATGCTCAGACCGATACCACCGTTGGAAATGTTGACCACACCGTTGGAGTTCTGTTCTGGATTGTCGGATGCAAAGGAGTTCACGCCTATGTGGGGCATGGCGTCCTGATAGGATGTGTCTGAGAATATTGGGTCTTCGAACCAGAGTTTGACACGGATAAACTGTTGGTCAGCGACTTTTTTTCGGGCGTGCTTGCGCCGAGGGACAAGAGTATATTCGTTTGGAGCAGAAAGCACCATGAGGTTTGCGGTACGGGTTGAGTGTCCAAGTTTGAGAAGGGTGGTGGAAAATGAATTGAATTTCCCCTTCTGAGTTTTTGTTGGGGCGAAAATACAGAATAGTTGACGGTTTTTTCCGGTCTTCAAAGGCTCAAGCCGTTCAATGATTTCACAGGTGATTTTATTGGATTTGATTGAGGTGAAAACGACTCGTAGGGAAATATTTTCATCATCAGGTCCGGTCAGAATGTCCACGATTGTTCCCTGTTCCTTCAGGGTATGCGGGATGCTCGTTGCGGAAGACGTGTTTTTCTTTTTTGGGCGACGTAAAAGCAAAAGGCCGAGCAGTAAAAAGACGAAGGCCAAGATACCGAGCAGTATCGCTCCTGTGTGACGTATGATGCCTTCGGGCAGTCCGGGGAAGAGGGCTTGTCCCAGTTCGGTTAATTGCCGGGTCAGGTCGAGTGCAGTTGTCTGTATATTCATTGTGTGTGATGCCTAGAAGTTGATGAATTGTTTCTTGGCTTCAAGGACCTTGCCAAGGTAACGGCGTGTTTCCGCATAGGGCGTATCTGTTCGAAGAGTTGAGTATACTTTGCCGGGTGACAGTCTATTGATGGTTTGTGCCGCTTTTTTCCTATCTTTGTCAAAGGTTCTGAATACGGTGCCGGCACCGCCGTTATAACCGGCGATCATGCAATATTCTCGTGAAACCGGGTTGGAGATGTCTTTGAAGAATCTGGTTCCCAACAGGTGAAGATAGCCGGTTCCGTATGTGATATTGGTGGATGCGATAAATAGATCCTTGTCGGTTGGTTGTCCTGCCTTGCCATGGAGATATCTGTATACGTCGCTTCCCGCCGTTGTTGGTACGACTTGCATCAGACCGACTGCCATCGCCGAACTTATTGCAAACGGGTTGAAGTCGGATTCCACTTTCATGATTGCATAGATAAGATTCGGGCTGACTTTGAACCGTTTGGCAGCGGATGTGACCAGTTGTCTGTATTTTTTCGCTCGTACATCAAGGTGGTCTTTGATCATCGGAATGGTCACGAAGTGGACGGTTTTGCCAGCTACAATTCTTTTTTCAAGTGAATTTCTCATGAGGGTATCGGCAAATCGGTCGGCACGCCATTTCCAGCGGATATCTTTGGAATCATTATCCTTGACCTCTCCCAGCAGGAAAGGAGTATCGCCCAGTTTTATGGTTCTGGCTGAGTACAGATCAACGGCGCGTGGATCGTTGGGAGTCAGTAGGGTGGTGACAATGGCGTTGTGCAGACTCGTTTGCGGATTCTCGGTGTCGACTGTTTCCACGGTAATCAAGCCTGTATCAAAATCCACACTGGCGCGAGATAGATAGTTCTGGGTGTATTTAACGTATTCTTTGGGGCCGGGCATGCGCACGTCTTTATCTCCCCATACCGAGGTCACAGCGTGGATAAAGTCGTCGATGAGTTCTTGAAAGTTCTTGATGTCAGTACCGATGGCTGCCGGATTAGTGGCGTACCCGATGGCTTTATCTCGGGCCAAGGCCTCGGCCGCAGTTGCCGGATTGCCGGTGGCCGCGGCACGGGCAATCCTTATGGCGTCATATCGGGAGCATCCAACCAAAAACATCATGAAAAGGATGAGGATGAGTCTTTGTGTCATATTATTGTAAAGAGTATAAAATTTGACAAGGTACAACTCCTTGTTAGTTTCCCGCACCAGAATAGAGGCCTTTCCTGTTATATTCAAGCCCGTGCATTCCCCTGCACAAAGAGTACTTCGTTATGCCTGATTCTCCTATTGTCGAACGCATTGATCCTGATCTCGAAGAATTGCTGCCACGGTTTTTTGAGGTTTCAATGAAGGATTTGGAAAGTATGCAGACAGCCTTGGGTGAAGGTGATTTCGAGACCCTGAACCGCTTGGGCCACACTTCCAGGGGGACCGGGTGCGGCTATGGTTTCAAGGGCATGGGGGAAATCGCTCATGCGATTGAGCGCGCAGCAAAGGCTGGTGATGTTGAAAGTGGACGTGAGCACATTCAAAGACTTTTTCAATATTTTGAACGTGTGCAGGTCGTATTTGGGAAATAAGCTGGATCGGTGGACGGACATGATTGCCCGCCCACGATCTGGGGCACCAATTTTTTTACAGCAGCTTCATGGCTGCATCCACATCCCAGTTTTCATGAACGACCTTGTTTAGTGCGGCCACGATTTTGGCTGGATTCTTGTGTTGGAAAATATTTCTGCCAACGGAAAGCCCTGCGCCGCCGGCCTGAATGGAATCATAGACCATCTGCACGAGATCACGGTCACTTTCCAGTTTTGGTCCGCCTGCAATAACCACAGGTACGCAACACCCTTCTACAACAGCTTTGAAAGATTCAGGGTCGCCGGTATAGTTCACTTTGACGATGTCTGCACCAAGCTCCACGCCGACTCTGGCGCAATGGGCTACTACCTGCGGGTCATATTCGTTGTCGATTTTTGGTCCGCGTGCGTACATCATCGCAAGGACGGGCATGCCCCATTCATTGGCTTCTGAACACAGTGCGCCGAGGTCGGCTAACATTTGTGATTCGGTTTCATCACCCAGGTTGACGTGAACGGACACGGCATCTGCTCCGAGTTTGAGGGCGTCAGAGACTGTGCCTACCATGGTTTTGGCGTTGGGGTGTGGTGATAGTGAAGTTGATGCGGAAAGGTGGATTATCAGGCCGATGTCTTTGCCCCCTGCACGGTGAGAGCATCTGGGAATTCCCTTGTGCATGAGCATGGCGTTCGCTCCGCCCTCTGCTACCTGATTAACTGTGTCGCGCAGATCTACCAGCCCGTAGATGGGGCCGACGGTTACGCCGTGGTCCAGAGGCACGACGATAGTGCGTCCGTTGTTGCGATTCATGATACGTTCCATGCGAATGGCTTTTCCGAGATGCATAGGACTCTCCTTCTTTTTTGACCGACGGTGCGACCCCAAAAAAAGAGGCCGCGGTTTTTGCCGCGGCCTCTTGGGTGATTCTGTAGACGTCAATACTAATGTACACCAAGACCGCAGGCGTTTCTGAAATAAAAGCTAAAAAAGAAAAAGAAACGTGTGGTGATGTTGTGCATTAATAATGGTTATCTGTTTAGTCTGTCCTGTGTCAAGTAGAGTTTCAGTAACGAGGTAGCGGCGGAGCTTCCTTAGTCCACCAAAGCGATGCACTTGAACTCAACCAAACCTCCCAGAGGCAGACCGGCAACCTGAATGGCAGCCCGAGCCGGTTTGTGGTTAGGGAAATATTGAGAGTAGATGGTGTTCAGGTCGGCGAATTTGCCCATGTCCATGACGAATACGTCCACAGCCATGACTTTGTTCAGAGAAGAACCGGCTTCTTCAAGAATGGCTTTCATGTTTTCGAGAGCCTGTTTGGTCTGCGCTTCAAATCCTTCGGCAAGTTTGCCTTCGCCGGGAATGATGCCGAGTTGGCCGGAGACGAACAGCATGCCGTTGACTGTGGTGGCTTGAGAATAGGGGCCTACGGCGGCCGGTGCTTTGTCTGTATGGATCAGCGTGATGTCGGACATGTCTGTCTCCTTTAATCTGTGGTTTGTTTTTGGGGGCCCCAGAGATATCTGTCACAAAAAGATTGAGAAAGTCTGCGTGTAATCTGGACCAGAATAGCCATTGTCACAAGTCCGAAGAGTAATCGTCCCCAGAATATGCCGCTCAGATGCGCTCCTATAAGTACCATCAGCAGGGTGTCCTCAATCATGGAGTGGCACAATCCCATGAGTGTGAGGGAGTAGAAAACATCTTTGCGGTCAATGCGTCCAGATTGCGATTCGTTGATGATCAATCCTCCACCATACGCCAGTCCGAGGGTGAAGCCGATGATGGTGATAGTGGATGCCTTGGGGCCTATGCCGATGAGCTTGAGGATCGGACGTAAAAGTGCATTCATTAGGTCAACAGCGCGAATGGCCGATAGAATGCGCATCATGAGCATGAGACCGAGTACGATGCCAAAGATCGAGAGCAGGTTCTTTGTTTCCCCCCATGCCCACTGGAGCAGGGTGGGGTCGGTAGGGCCGGAACTTTGAAAGAGAATCACGGCCGGTTCCTGGAGTGTCCCACTGGTTGAATATGTCCAGTGTAATATCAAACCGAGTGCGAACGCTCCAAAGAGCCTGGTGAGAATCTGAAAGACGAATTTTGCGCCGGATCGCTGGGCAATGGCTCCTTCAACGAGGAATCCGTGACCGATAAGGAGGAGTACGGCAAAAATCGTAACCTGTTCGGTATTCAGGGTCATGTCGCGAGCAAGAGAAAGAAAAACAATAAGACCTGCATACATGGAGTTGACCATGGCTGTTGCCCAGGCCAGTCCGAGTTCCGCCGGAAGGCCGAGCAGACCCATGATCGGCTTGAGCGGCATGGCAACGTACTGAATGAGTTCGAATTCCTGCAACAGTTTGACGCCGATGATGACCGGAATCATAATCTTGAATAGTTCGAAACAGGCGGAAAAAGCATCCCGTATGAGCTCGTGAGCGAGAGTGAGTATTTTGTTCATACTGCTCCTTTAATCGGAGCGACCATAGAGTATCTTTTATAAAAAGAAAAGGGAGTCCCGAAGGACTCCCTTGATTGTCTTACTGATTCAAGGCGTTAGAGGAATGACTTCGCTATCTGGTAGACGACGACCGCCATACCGAAAGCAAGGGTTGTTGACCCAACCACGCTGAAGGCCGCCCATTTCCAGCTCGATTCGCGAGCCATGGTGACCACGGTCACGAAGCAGGGGGCGTAGAGCATTGTAAAGATGATAAGGGCAAGAGCCGAGGCTTTTGTGAATAGAGGGTCTGCCACCAATCTGTCAGACAGTGGTTGGGCTTCTTCGGCGTCCACTTCGCCCAGCGAGTAAGCTGTTCCAAGCGCGGAAACGATGACTTCCTTGGCTGCGAAGCCGCCGGTCAAGGCGATATTGACGCGCCAGTTGAATCCAGCAAGTTCAGAAATGGGCTCAAGCGCAGTGCCGATGCGTCCGGCAAAGGTGTTTCTGACTGCTTCCTCGGCTTCGGTGTTGTTGATTTGTACGATAGTTTCTTCAGCCTGTGTTGCTGAACGCATGGATTCGTAGTGGGCGAGACGCTCTTCCGGAAGTTGCGGGAAGGTCATCATGGCCCAGAGCAGAATGGAGATGCCGAGAATGACGGTACCCGCTTTCTTGGCGTATTCCCATGTGCGTTCCCATGTGTGGATGAGTACGCCGCGCAGCGTGGGCATGCGATAGGGCGGCAGTTCCATGACGAACGGGGTGGAGGCTCCCCTGATAACAGTGGAGCGCAATACACGAGCAACGATAAGAGCCATTGCCCAGGCGCACAGGGTAATCATAAGCATGACAGTTGCTGCATTGTGGGGGAAAAAGGCAGCGGTCAGCATGAGAAAGACAGGAACCTTTGCACCGCAGGTCATGTATGGAGCAACGAACAGGGTGGCTAGTTTCTCCTTGGGACTTCTCAATGTGCGGGCGGCCATGACACCGGGGACAGCGCAGCCACCGGCAATACCGCCGGAAACGATGAAGGGCAGCACAGATGTACCGTGCAGACCGAATATTTTGAATATACGGTCAAGCATGTATGCCATGCGGGCAATATAGCCGGAGTCTTCCAGAGCAGAAATCATCAGGAACATGAACATGATGAGCGGGACAAAGCCAAGAACTCCTCCAACGCCGTCGATGATGCCGGAAACAACCAGCGAGCGAAAGTGACCTTCAGGCAGGATGGTGTAAGCGGTGTCGCCCATCCAGCCGAAGAGCATTTCCAGCCAACCCATGGGTATTTCGCCTACGGTGAAGGTTATTTTATAGATAAGATACACAATGCCGAGCATGATGGCCGGGCCGAGAAATCGGTGGGTGAGGACTCTGTCCATCTGGTCTGATCGGCTAATCCGGTCCTCGTCGAGTACAGGATAGGATACGACGTCTTTTATCATACCGGCAATGTAGCCGTAGCGATGGTCGGCAATGAGTGCGTCAGGGCGGGCATTGAGTGTCTTTTCCGTGTGGTCGGCAACTTCGCGCGCCATTGCTTCGAGCTTATCGGAAAGGGCAGTGTTGATCATGCGGCCCTTGATGACCACATCTTCGTCCCGTTCGAGGTATTTGATTCCGGTCCAGCGCGCCGGAACTTTTTCGGTGAGGAAATCTTCGGCTTCGATGAGTTTGACCATGTCATCCAAAACAGGGTCCAGATCAGGGCCATAGGTAATATTCAAGGGTTTCCATGCCCCGTCTTGTTCTTTGGCGAGTTTCAATGTGGCATTCAACAGTTCTTGTGTCCCTTGGTCGCTTCTAGCCACGGTTTCCACCACGGCGCAACCGGAGAGCTTGGCAAGTCGTTCACTGTTGATCTGTTTACCGCTACTGCGGACTTCGTCCATCATATTCAGTCCGAGTACCAGAGGGACACCCAATTCCATGATCTGCACAGCCAGATAGAGGTTACGCTCCAAGGCATCTGCATTCATGATATCGATGACGACTTCAGGGCGTTCATCAACCAGGAAATTCCGGGAAACCAATTCTTCTTGAGTATACGCTGTCAGTGAGTAGGTGCCGGGCAGGTCAACCAGTTCGATGGAGTCACCGTTGGTGTGGATATGCCCTATTTTCTTTTCAACGGTAACTCCTGGCCAGTTGGCGACGTGCTGTCGTGCTCCGGTCAGTGCGTTGAACATGGTGGTTTTTCCGCAGTTGGGGTTGCCCGCGATACCAATGGTGTATTGAGCCATCGCCTAGTCCTCCAACAGCGTAACGGTGATATGGTCGGCTTCGCTGTTGCGCAGGGTCAAGGTGAAATCCTTGAGTCGTAACGCTACAGGGTCCTTGAGCGGAGCCTTGCCGATGACGTGAACTTCCGTGCCGGAGATGAGACCCATGTCACGAATCCGTCTGCCGAGTTCTCCTTCGGCCGCAACGGTTTTGATCTTGAGCTTCTGATTGACTTTGGCGTTTCTCAAACAAAAATCTTGAGACATTATATATTCCTTGAAATTTGATTGTTGTTGATATGCTCAACGTTGAGCAAAAAATTAATGTGACCGATGACAACTGTCATTGTTTGGGCTGTCCTGTATGCCGGAGCACGACCCAGACTTCCCGCATCCTGAACAACTGCAGGAGGCTTCCTTTGATTTGAATTGCTTTATGAGCCTGCGTCCAACGAATAGTGCGGCAATAATGACTATGCCTGCAACCAGTACTGTATCGAACATTATGAACCCCTCAAAGTTAAGACCTGAATTCCAGGCCGGACATGAGAGTAGTAGTGATGTTGAGAATCAGTGTCAAGTCGTTACTGAAAAAAATCATACCTCAGAAGAGGGAGATGTGTCCTTGTGTAGCTTGTGTTCGACACGGTTTTGTGCTGATATGCGTGTCCCTGATGAGGGTGCAAAATGGATTATTAACGTTATCACAACAGGTTGATTAAGGAGCGAGCAATGGACGACGATTCCAGAGACTTTATGAAATGGGTAGATGCCCTTGCCAAAGGAATTATCGCAGGTGCAGCTATCGGCTATCTATTTAGTCTTACTGATATGATGGCTCCTGGTAAAGCGGTGGTTCTCGGCGGTCTCGCCGGCTGTCTTGCTGCCATAACCTTCAAGAATCGTCAGGACGACAAAGAAAAAGAAAAGAAATAGTTAGTTCTACTTTTCCGGCTCAATCAGGAAGGTGTTTAGGCATAGTTGCGTGACTGAAACTTCCGGTAGAGTAGGTTCGATTTCGCGGAGAGCGAAGAGTTTTTTCTCAACGTTCTCTTTTTTGAGTCTTGAAAATTTGTTGAGTGCATAACGAACTTTTCGACCATTCCTGCCAGGTTGTTTTGCTCTGAGCAGCTTACTGATGTATTTTCGCCAACATTTCATATTTTCCCAAAAACTCATAGGCTTTGGTGTCCACTTATCGTGTTCGGTCGCATAGTCTGCTGCGAGTTGGGCGATAGTTTTTGCAGCATTCTTGTTGATGTTTTCAAGATATGGGGCAAGTCTAAGAAGAAGGGTGCGTTGAGATTCTTTTGGTAAGCTCCCTTTTTCGATATATTGAAGTACTTCGTCCGCTGTCGTGGTTCGGTGACCAATGGTCGTCATAAGCGCCGCCGAGTTCTCTATGTCCTTGTATGGTGCATACTGAAGAACCATTTTCCCCATGAGGGTGGCTTCCATTCCTGTGGTACAGTCGTGATGAATGATTGTTGCAGCAGATGATATCCACTCTCTGGCTGTTCCTTCTTTTATCACGAAAATACCTGGATCTTCGGATGTCTTTTCATCGTAATACATCGCATTTTCAGCAGGGTGTGGCCGTATGATGATATGCCGGTCAGGATAGGATTTGGTCAATTCTTTGGCGAGATCAATCATTGAAAGTGCTGTCTTTTCTTGAAATGCACAGCGCCTTTTAAGGACTTGTATATGTTCAGGGCTACCATATACTTTCCATTCACTCATTTTACTGAGCATTTTGATATAATAATCAAAGCCCATTTCATGGTTAAACATTCCAAAACTGGTATTTATAAGGATGTAATCATCACCATGCTCTCGGAGAATACTTTGATCGGCAAAGTATGGAGTAAAGGGCGGCGAAATCAGATCGAAAGAAGGGTGTCCAGTGACGATAATGTCCCCATGTCGAGATTCTGGAATTAACCCTTTGAGTATCTCTGCCTGCTTTTCTCCCCACAGACAAACTGCAGTTGAAGAGTCGATGACTTGGGCGAAATTGCGCTGCATTTCAAGTGGATCATCGACAAATCCTTGTCCTTCCGAGTTTAAGTTTAAGACTATTCCGCCATTATTTAAGATATGTCTGTTTGTTGGCTCGTGTTGATCACTATCGAAGTATATGAGTGGTGCGTTAGTTGATCGCACGATTTCATTAACCATACGATCACCTACCAACGAGGGTAAGCCCTTGTCTGCCAAATGCAGAGCCTGATAGAGTACGCCGTCGAGTTCGCGTATTATGATTTCGACCTGAAAGGCGCACAGCATGGTGATTTACCCTTACAGATTCTCTACCCTGTGTTTGAGTTTCCATTCGCCATTGATTTTTTCCCAAAGGTGGGGAGAGCGATTCCGTTCAACCAGTTCGTGGAAGTGGTTTGGCGTTATGTCGAGATATTCCATAATTTCATTGAAGTAGACATCTGGGAATTCTCCGTCATACTTATGAACTAAAGCGACACCTTCTTCGCGGGTAAGGTGTTTATTCCTGATTTCCTGAGAAGCGTCGTAAGTCGTGCGACCAATACCAAATTTGATATACGTCGTATAATAGTGCAGGTCGTCGATTTTGTCGTCAATGCTATTATACTTGCTGTAAGTACCTTGTGTACGGAAAGGGCGGGCCTTGAAGCCTGTGTTTTCCACGGCGTAATAATAGGCTTCTTGAGGAGTCCAGGGAACATAATAGCCAAGGTAGTGGACTTCAATGTTTGATTTTTCCAGGCGGTCCGCTTCAGCTGGGAAATATGTTGCTAATTCATTAAGGCGTAGCCCGTGAACATCCATGAGCTCCTTGATGGAGACACCACCAAGAAAGAGGTCATCTATGTTTTTCATGCTATAGTAGGACTTGTCCCTCAGTGAAGACGAAGTCTCTGCAATGGGATTACCATATTCAGCTTCTGGCTCACCATAAAAAATGAGCGGGATATTATATTCCAATGCAATTTTTGGTGCGAGATTCTTTTGTCCAAGAATGAATGTCTGAAACGGGTGAAAAAGATTCTCAATGGCCAGTTTGGTTAGCAGTTTGTGAGCCCGACCATTTTGGTTGAAAGTGATGTTGTCAAAACCACCGACCTCGATCCAGTTGCGGAAATTCTTATACCCGTAGTCCGTGTACATGATCGGTGGCCATGTCACGGTGAGTGGGTTCATACCGTATTTGTACTTTAGCGTATGCGCTGCAAGACAACTGTCCTTGCCACCGCTGCCGGGGACGATGCAATCGTAGCCACCGTCATTTTTGCGGTGCTTGTCGCACAATTGCATGAGTTGATCTTCACGAACCTTCCAGTCGATTTCGTCTTTTTTTTGCTCGTTGTAGCGGCATGCGTCGCAAACACCGTCTTCATCAATGTGGAGTGTAGGCGTTATCCGATCTTTTGTATGTTTGAATTCTGGGTAAGAAGACGGACGCTGATTGGACATGACACACTTTTTACAAAAGCGGACTTCCTTTGGCAGACCGAATAAGGTTTTTTGTTGGGTCATCTATTTTGCCTCCGAAGAGCGTATGAGTTGAGCAAAATTTTTATAGACAATAAGTCCATCGGCACCGCTTCGTTCCGGGTGGAACTGGAAAGCTGTTATTTTATTGAGGTGGCTGCCCGAAGAAAATTCAATGTTACCATATTTAGTCATTGTCAGAACACTGTCACCATCGTCTGGAATGACATAACAGGAGTGAACGAAATACATGTTGGCTCCGGGTGTCACTCCATGAAGGAGTGTCCCGTCCCAAGCATGAGGATTGTCGGCGGGCGGATTGATGGAATTCCAACCCACTTGGGGAACTTTGAAAGTTCTTTCTTCAATTGTTTGGACAGGGAAGTACTGAACTGTACCAGGAATCAAGTCAAGCCCTTTGTGTGCCCCGAATTCTGCACTTTCAGAGTAAAGGAGTTGTTGTCCCAAGCAAATACCTAACAACGGAGTGCCGCTTGTAGCTACATCTTTAATGGGAGCTATCAAATCAAGTCTGTTAAGCGCGTTCATTGCGTCGCCGAATGCACCGACACCAGGAAGAATAACGGATCGAGCTGAGAGAATTTCGTCAGCTTTGTCGGTTATCTGAACAGATAAACCGACGTATTCACAAGCGTGCTTGATTGAAAAAAGGTTGCCGAGTCCGTAGTCAATAATAGCAACATCAATATTAATCATGATTCACACTCATGCGACACGGTAAGTTATGTTGCTGTAAGGCTACCTTGATGTCTTCTATGGAGCACGGAGTGACCTTGGTGAATCCGTGTCCAGTTTTCAGGAATTCGATGTTCCCTTCAAGGTCGTATTCATGCGACGTGGACTTTTTCATTAAAGCATCCATAGTTTTGTAATGTAAAGCTGAGGCCATGGATACAGCGTCGGCTTTTCCCTCAATAATCACTTGCGCAACATCTTGCGGGTTGCCGCATCCTCCACCGGCAATGACGGGTATGGAAACACTGGTGGCAATGGCCTTAACCAATTCTAAGTCATACCCTTTGCCTGTCCCTTCCTGGTCGATGCTTGTGACCATCAATTCGCCTGCGCCGAGTTCTTCGGCTATTTTGGCCCATTTCAACGCATTAACTTGCGTGGTTTCACGGCCATATTCAATAAGCGCTTCCCAACTGCCGTTGTTTCTCTTGATTGCTTCAATGGAAACCACGATAGTTGAAGAGCCGAAAGCAACAGATGCTTCTTGAATGAATTCAGGTCGTTTTATGGCTTCAGTGTTAATCGAAACCTTATCGGCACCAGCCCGTAACACTTCTCTAATGTCAGCAACATTACGGAGTCCGCCACCAACACAAAGTGGAATAAAAATTTGTGAGGATGTTTTTTTGATTATGTCATGAAGGCTGTTGCGATCATATAAAGAAGCAACAGCATCTTGGAAGAAAAGTTCGTCAGCACCGTTTTCATAGTAGTGCAATGCAAAGTCTTCTGGCTTTCCTAAAACGCGTAAGCCTTCGAAATTAATACCTTTAACAAGGTTTGGCCCTTTGATGTCAAGTCGGGGGATAATACGAAAATTCATGGTGATCTCGCTTACCAAGTGGTCCAGCCGCCGTCAACCAGCAGGTTTTGGCCTGTTACGTAGGCGGACAGATCGCTAGCGAGGTAGAGGAGAGCGCCTTTCATGTCTTCTTCTGTCCCCATGCGTTTCATGGGAGTCCGTGCCTTGTAGCGTTCGACGAATTTTTCGTCCTGACCTCGGGCGATACCGCCGGGGCTGATGCAGTTGACACGGATGTCCGGGGCGAGGGTAGTGGCAAGCCATCGGGTAAGTTGGGTCAGGCCGCCCTTGGAGGCTGCGTAAGCTGCGGGGTTGCCCATGGCTGTGCCTTCGTAGAGGGACATGTCCGGACCGACAACGCCGTAGGTGGAGCCTATGTTGATTACCGAGCCGTGGCCGGATTCACGCAGGAACGGAGTTGCTGCCTGAATGAGGGCGAAGCAGGCTGTCAGATTGGTTTCCAGTGCTGCCCGCCATGTGTCCACACTTTGTTCTTCGAAAGGGGTGACCCAGCCGGACAGGCCTGATGTTCCTACAAAGGCGGCACAGTTGACGACGATATCCAGTGAACCGAGTGTTTCCTTGACCTGTGCCGGTGCTGCGACAACAGCGGCCTCGTCTGACAGGTTAACGGTTAATCCCATGGTTTTGACTGAGTATATCTCAGCCAGTTTTGACGCTGTGGCATGGACGCGATCCTCGGCTATGTCGAGTACGGCTATGTTGGCCCCGACTTCGGCTAAAGCTTCGCAAAATGCCGTGCCTATGTATCCGGCGCCGCCGGTAATCAGGGCAGTACGGCCTGTCAGATCCATGAGTTGGTGTATGCTTTTCATGAGTTTCGCTCCATAAGGAATTCGGCAAAGGCAAAGTCGAGTTCCGTGTCAATATCAATGGCACGCTCGGGCGGGATCTCCACCATCTTCACTGAGCCTTGAAAGACCCCATCTTTTTGGCGGATGAAGTCCGGTGTAGTAACGTAACAGACTGTGGTCATGTCAAAGACCGCAGGAGCATCCTGACGGCGGGTGATGTCTTTGTCTGTGGGCATGGCGATAACCGCGTAACCGGCGGCATCCAGAGTAATCATGTTGAAAGAAGGGTGCCGTTCGGCTTCACGCGCTGTGATTACCACATCACATTCTTCAGCTTCGAATGTATCGATACAGCGGCGCACGTCGTCCCCGTTGCGCATTGGAGCGGTGCAGGGCAGAGAAACGAACAGGTCGAAGTCATCCACTGCATTCACGGCATGTCGCCATGCCAGCCATTCCGGGCTGGTGTCCTGCGCCAGTTCGGCGGGACGCATGAATGGAACTTCCGCGCCGAGTTGTCGGGCTGTTTCTGCAATGGCTTGGTCATCGGTGGACACAATGATCCGGTCAAGCATGCCGGAATCCTGTCCGGCCTTGATCGCGTGTCCGATCAGCGGGATACCACCAAGCGGCCGAATGTTTTTTCCTGGTACCCCCTTGGAGCCGCCTCTGGCAAAAATAAATCCGTATCGCTTCATCGAGCTGTAACCCATGTATTGTTGCTTGCACTATCTTCAACGGCCTGAATCAGGTGGACGATGTCCATACCCTGCTCAAAGGTGCACAGGCGCGGATCGTCAATCATCATGGCTCTGAGTTGATTTTCATATGTGGTATTTCGGTCAGTGGGGAAGTTTTCCACAGTGGACCCGACTGTGAGCGTTCGCGCAATGAAGTCGGCTTTAATGCAGAACTCCTGCGTAGTGATGACGAATCCTCGACGCGTGGTCCGGCTCAGGTAGTCCATGTGGATGGAAACAGCGGGACAACAAGCGGTTTCCATGAGAATGGAAAATTCATCGTCAGAGTCTATCCTGAGATCGCTGAAATGTCCTCCAATGGCTGTGACACGTTTCCAACATCCCAAAAGGAAACAGGAAAGATCAAGTTCATGTGAAAGGTCGCGCAATACACCGCCACCTTTTGCGCGACTCGCTGAATAACTGGTTGTGTAGTCAGTCCCCGGTCGCCAGTCAGGCAGGTATTGACCGACATGAAATTGTGCGTTGAGAATTGTTTGACCCGTGAGCAGCTCGCGTGTTCGTGTGATCAACGGGTGGAATCGAAGGTTGTAGGCCACTCGAACCGTATCGCGTGGAGGAACAAGTGCATACGGCTCATTAAACAAGGGTTTTTCCACGAGAACGAGGCCGGAAAAACCTGTATCCAAAAGCGATGTCAGGTTTGAAAGATGTTCGACCGTGGTACTGGATATAATGGTCAAGGATGGAGATGTGGCTTGAACGGCTTCAGGAATATCGGGAAAGACCGGGTAGGGGCAACTGGGATTACCAGTCACACATGCCAGGGAGTATCCCAATGAATCGAGGAGTTGTGCGTGTCGTGCGCCAATGGAGCCGTAGCCTATGATCAATGCTTTCATGCTAGCATTCTTCCTTCATGCGAAAGTGCACGTCGTAGTCGAAGTTGGCCTGGTCAAAATCCTGTTTACGGCCGATGTCCATCCAGTATTCGTGGATTGGGAAGGCGGCTGTGGTCTCACCTTTGGCCATAAGTTGGCTGAACAGGGTGGGCATATCCAGATATTCATCTTTGGGGATGCCGGCAACGATATCCGGGTCCAGAATATAAATGCCCGCGTTAACGAAAAATTTGTGTGTCGGTTTTTCTTCAAGGTGCGTGATGATATTGTTTTCCACATTCACCACGCCGTAAGGAACCTGTATGTCAAATCTGCGGACGGCCATTGTTGCCCGCGATTTTTGTTCTTTATGAAAGGCCAGCATACCGGGAAAGTCCACTCGGGTCAGCAGATCGCCATTCATGACAAAGATTGGTTTGTCCACTTCTTCAGGCATGAGTCCGACAGCTCCGGCTGTGCCGAGCTGTTTGTCTTCGCGCAGATAGCGAATCTTTACGCCGTATCTTGAGCCGTCGCCAAAGTAATCTTCAACCATTTCAGCGCGGTAGTTGACAGATATGTAGAAGTTCCTGAAGCCGTGTTCAACAAACTGGTCCACAATGGTTTTCAGCAGAGGTTTGCCGCCAACTGTCAACAACGGCTTGGGACAGTCTTCGGTGAGTGGGCGGAGACGTTGTCCCAGACCTCCAGCCATGAGTACAACCCAGTTGTCCATTTGGGGAGGGGCAACCATGTCCATGAGCGTTCGCAGGCCGACGATGCGGTTGTCGTCATCCAGAAGTGGAACCTGTCGGTATTCCTTCTCCTTCATGGTAGCCAATAACGCGGCCTGATCTTCATGCTCGCTGGCTGAGAAGAAGTTTGTTTCCATAATTTCCGCTGCCGGGGACTCCAGGTTCTTGCCCACCAGAAGGCCGCGTCGGATATCGCCATCGGTTATGACGCCTTTCAACCTGCCTTGTTCATCCGCGACCAATGCAATCTGTGTCGATGATTTATCCAATGCTTCAACGGCGCTACGGATTGTAGCTGTAGGGGATATGAGGGCTTTCTTCCAGTCAGTCATGGGTTATTCCTTGCCCGCGGACAGAGTGCGCGTGATGTCATAAAACGGTTTGGCGACCTGTAGTGCGGCTCGTTTGATTTCGTTCAGAATGTGCAGGCTGGTCCCTTCTTTTTCATACGGGTTCACGACCTCTTTGACAACTCGGGTTTGGGCGGCTTCCAACGCGCGGCGGGTTCTTCGGATAAGAACCGCTGATTCTGCCGGCGAGTTGAACACAGACTTGGCCCGTTCACGTCCTTTTTGGCGATTGCCCACGTCTATGGTGGGAATCCTGAAGCTTGGAGCTTCCAGGATGCCGGAAGATGAGTTGCCCATTACTGCTCCACAATATTTCATGGCGGACAGATATCGAACAAGGCCGAGAGATGCAGAAACATACACCTGACGAGGGAAGGCTTGCGCAAGCTGTTTGGCCTTTGTGTCAATGGCTATTCCGCCGGGGTCAGCATTGGCTCCGGTGATAATTGCAGTCATGGTCGGATCATCCTTGAGCAATGTCTCAAGGGCAGAGAAAAAGTCGTTCAACTGGGTTTCTTCGTCTTCTTCCTGAGTCACCGGATGGTATGTCGTTAGTAGGCACTTGTCTCCCATGGAAAAACCGAGGTCGGCTTCCAGCTCTTCTTTGCTCATCAGGGGGTGGGTCATGATGTTTTCCACACCGAGAGCCCCTACATTGAAGACTGTATCCGGGTGTTCACCCAACTGGATAACTCTTTCCCGGTATGCCTCGCAGGAGGTAAAGTGCAGGTGCGACATTTTGGTGATGGAGTGCCGATAGTAGTCATCCATGGCCCCTTCGGTGACTTCGCCGCCATGAATGTGCGCAATGGGGTATCCCAGAATGGAAGCCGCAGTGGCGCAGGCAAAACATTCGTATCGGTCGCCCAGAAGTACGAGCAGGTCGGGTTTGATTTCCTCAAGAGCACGAGCACAGCCCGTGATGGCTTCTCCCATGGCGGTGGCGACTCCGAGACGGGTGTCGTCGTTGAGTGGAAGCGGCACCTGTGCTTTGATCGTGAACCCATCCGCAAGGATGGCATCGACTGTATGTCCGTGTCGGTCAGATAAATGCGACCCTGAGACCAGAAGCTGGAGTTCGGTGTCAGGGTCCTGTTCAATCCGTTTGAGGAGTGGGAGCAGCAGCCCGTATTCGGCGCGTGTCCCGGTAAAAACACAGATATTCATAGCTCAATGACCTCCCCCGGATGAAAATCCTTGGGTGATTTTTTTTGCATGATTTCGTCCCAACGCATGGGAGAAATGCCCCCTCGACCAGTCCGTTTGGCGGCCACGTTGTGCTCGGTAAACGGTTCGCCGGAAGCAATGGGAGTTGCCGCTACCAAAAAACGTCGGGCGATATTTATATTTTCCAGTTCGCTTGGACTGGGCTGTTTCGTGCCGTCCCCCAGAGCTTTTTCGATGTCTCTAATGCCGGAAACCATGGCAGTCAATTCTTCGGGATCGAGAGAGGCCGCATGGTCCGGGCCTTCCATGGTCTTGTCGAGAGTGAAATGCTTTTCAATGACTGATGCCCCCATGGCTGCGGCAGCTATGGGGCAGGAGATGCCGGGAGTATGGTCGGAGTAGCCTACGGAGCAGTCGGGAAATGCGAGGGCGAGTGTTTTCATAGCCCTGAGATTGGCGTCAACCAGCGGGGTCGGATATTGAGTGTTGCAGTGGAGCAGAGTAATGTCTGCGGCAGGAGTCCCTGATTTTACGAGGATTGCCACTGCGGCTTCCACTTCCTGCAACGTCGTCATGCCCGTGGACATGATGATAGGAATTCCTTTGCTGCCTGCGTGGCGCAGGTAGGGGAGATTGGTGATTTCGCCGGAGGGAACTTTGATGGTGGAAATGCCAAGTTCCAGCAGCATATCGAGGCTGTCCGCATCAAACGGGGTCGACAGAAATTCGATATTGTATTTTCGGGCGTGAGCAATAAGGTCCGTATGCGCCACGGTGTCCAGTTCCAATTTTTTCAACATGGAATACTGGGATTCATCAGCACCCGAAGTCTTCTTCTGGTAGGCTGCTTTCTGAGTCTGCGCTGTGACGAGTTCCTTCGCTTTGAAGGTCTGGAATTTTACCGCGTCCGCGCCAGCTTCGGCGGCGACTTCAATCAGTCGGTGGGCAAGTTCCATATCCCCGTTATGGTTAACGCCTGCTTCGGCTATAATGAAAATTGAATTCCGGTTCATTGACATTCCTCCGCACGGGGACTGCTTGGCAGATTGACGACGCGAGCCGCCAGATATCTGGCGTTTTTCAGTCCATCATTGAGGTTGTTCACATACATGGGGAGGTCTGTCATCAAAGTCCACAGGGGACGGGTCATGATACCTGCGTCATTGCTTTCAGTCAGGAACGTATCTCGTTGGTCCTGTGATTTGAATCGTATGGTGTTCAGCCAGTAGTTAGCCGTGCACCCTTTCGGCGCATCAATGTATGTGGCCTCGGTGCTCTGTTCAAAGAAAGCCTTATAAGCCGAGGCTATGAGTCGCTTGTCCTTGAGGATAACGTCCAGTTTTTCCATCTGCGCACAACCGAGAGCTGCGTTGATGTTCGGCATACGGTAGTTCCAGCCGATCTCGTCATGGCGAAATTCCCATTTGTGCGGGATTTTTGCTGTGGTGGTCATGTGCTTGGCATGTGCGCCGAGTTCGGCGTCTTTTGACAGGATCATGCCGCCACCACCTGTGGTGATGGTTTTATTGCCGTTGAAACTGAGTACTCCGAAAGTACCGAAAGTGCCAAGGTGCTGCCCGTCGTAGCTGCTTCCGAGGACTTCGGCGGCGTCTTCGACCACAGGGATGCCGTATTGTTCGCAGATGTCGCAGATTTCGCGAATACGGCAGGCGTGGCCTAAAATATGAACAGGTACACAGGCTGCGATGTGTCCCTTCGTTGACTCGTGCGTTTCCAGGAACGTTCTCAGGGCGTCAGGACTCATGCCTAGACTGTCTTTGTCCGAGTCAAGAAAAACAGGCGTGGCTCCTGTGTGACTGATAGCGTTGGCTGAGGCCACAAAGGTCAATGCCTGGGTCAGAACCAGGTCACCGGGTTTTACACCGACCATGCCGAGAGCGGCTGTCAGGCCACAAGTCCCGTTGACCACGGCAACGGCACGGGCTGCCCCTGTGATGTCGCAGACCATATCTTCAAACTGATCGACATATTTCCCTACACTGGAGACAAAAGTGGAGTCGATGCAATCGCACAAATATTCCTTTTCGCGCCCTGTGAAAATTGGCGCGTGCAGAGGAATGAAACCCGTGGGTTTCCGATAGAGCCGTCTGATGAATGAGAGTATGTCGTCGAACATTGAGCTGTCCTAGATATTATATATGTCAGCTTTGTAGCGTTTGAGGTTTTCGTCGTCGGCAAACCATCTGGCTGTTAATTCAAGGCCGCGTTTGAATCCGTCCAACCCTCCGAATTCAGGCTCCCAGCCGCAAAGCCTTTTGATTTTTTCGTTTCCGGCAAACAATCGTTCCACTTCACTGTTTTTGGGACGGATTCGTTCTTTGTCGCACACTATTTTTATGTTCGCTCCCATCACGTCTGCAATGGCCTGAGCCGTATCGCCGATGGATACTTCAAAGCCGCTGCCTACGTTGACCACTTCACCCACGCAGGCATCGGATGCCGCCACGGCTTCAAAGCCGCGCACTGTGTCGGATACAAAGTTGAAGTCGCGGGTGGGGGTGAGCGCACCCAACTTTATGGTATCCGCGCCATTGGCTATCTGCGTGATGACAGTCGGTATGACGGCGCGAGCACTTTGGCGAGGGCCATATGTGTTGAACGGGCGGATAATGGATACCGGAGTCTCAAAGGCATTGTAGAAACTCATGGCAATTTGATCTGCACCAATCTTGGTAGCCGAGTAGGGAGACTGACCTTGAAGGGGATGGTCTTCGGTGATGGGTACAAACTGTGCCGTGCCGTAAACTTCGCTGGTTGAGGTTACGATCACTCGTTCCACTCCGAGATCCTTGGCGGCCTGGACTATGTTCAGTGTGCCTTTGACGTTGGTGTCAACATAGGTGTCCGGAGAGTGGTAAGAGTAAGGGATAGCTATGAGTGCAGCCAAATGCATGACTACGTCACATCCCTTCATGGCTTCGCGGACGCCATTGGGGTCGCGTATGTCTCCAGAGAAAATTTCCAGATTGTCCTTGATTTCCTTAGGGCTTTCGTCAAGCCACCCCCAGGAATTGAAGGAGTTATAAAGGACAAATGCTCGGACAGAATACCCTTGACGAACCAAATACTCTACCAGATGGGAACCGATAAATCCGTCCGAACCAGTAACAAGAATTTTTTTTCCATTAAGAATCATAATACTATCACTTTAATGACTTGAAGATTTGTATCAATCTGGGAAAGAATACATATATTGATGGGGGTCTGGCAAGGTTGAGAATACGGTCTGTTGAAAGACGATTGCCAGATGGTCAATGGATAGCGAGGTGGGAAATGGCGGTGACGAATTTGCAGCCCCATTCCGACACATAGGAGTGTTGTTCCATAATTTCATTCTGGATATTCCATGGGAGTATGAGAATGAAATCAGGGCGTTGTTCTTTGAGTTCGTCAGGATGTAAAACCGGGATATGACTTCCGGGAAGAAACAGGTTCTGCTTGTGTGGTGACGCGTCCACGCAAAAAGAAATCAAATCGGTTTTGACACCGCAGTAGTTGAGAAGTGTATTCCCCTTGGCCGCAGCACCGTATGCAGCGACTGTTTTTCCTGCTCGTTTCTGTCTAATCAGAAACTCCAGAAGATCTGCCTTGACAGTGTCAGCCTTGCTTTGGAAATTCCTGTAAAAGTCGAGACCTGTCATGCCAGCGTTTGTTTCCTTGGTGAGCACTCCTTTGACGCTTTCAGTGACGGGACGGGTATGGTCGGTCGTATGACGGGCGAAGATTCGCAGGGAACCACCGTGGGTCGGGAGTTCCTCCACGTCAAAAATGGTCAGACCATGGCTGGCGAAAACTTCTGAGACCGATACAAGCGACAGATAAGAAAAGTGTTCATGATATATGGTGTCGAATTGGTTCTGGCTCACTAACTGCATGAGGTGCGGAAATTCCATGGTAATGGTGCCACCTTGTTTCAGCGCGATGGCCAAGCCTTCAACAAAGTCGTTGATGTCTGGGACGTGAGCAAGCACATTGTTGCCGAGAAGCAAGTCAGGCTGTCGGCCTTCCTTGACGATCTGTCGAGCCAAAGTTGTTCCGAAGAATTCACGGCGGGTCGGAACACCTATTCCTTCCGCTGCATCCGCGGTGCCACCTGTTGGTTCGATGCCAAGACAGGGGATTCCCTTTTTTATGAACCATTGCAGGAGATAGCCGTCATTGGAGGCGATTTCCATGACCATGGATTCGGCGTCGAGGGAGAAACGCTGTTCGGCCATGTCCACATATCGTTTGGCGTGTTCTACCCAGGAACTGGAAAAGGAAGAGAAGTACACGTAATCATCAGAGAATATTTCCTGTGAGTTCTTGTACTCGTCAATCTGGACCAGAAAACAATCTGGACACACAAAGAGTTTCAGCGGGAAGTATGTCTCAGGTTCGTCAAGTTGTTCCTTTTTGAGGAAGGAATTGGACGGTGGCTGATTCACCAGGTCGATGAATATATCTTTAAGCGGTGTATGGCAGTGGCGGCAATTCATAGTTAATGCTTTATTCGGTGATACCGATGAGTGAGAAGTCGACATCTTTGTAGTACGATGCCATTTTAATTATTTTTTGACGCTGGATGTCTGTTAGTTGAGTTTTTCCTCGACCTTGGACACCAACGTTTCTATTAGATCTTTTTTTGTTGTTTTCAACAGTTGCAATGGCGTTTCGTATGCTTTCAGGATTGTGCTCCACGGAGTAAAAATCGCAGATGTTAGCCACGGTGGTTTCTTTGTCGTCAATCAATTGTTCATACGTTAGCCAGTAAGTGTTGAGCAAATTTTGTTGCTGTGCTTTGTACCAGGACACATAAAACGATATGAACCAAGGGATACACATGTCGACGACCATATCCTGTTGCTCTTCGGGGGGCATGGAGGCGAAGGTGTTATCGACATAGGCCATAGAGAAGAGTGGGCTATGATTTGCTAAATGGTCTTTCATGCTGACAGCTGTGTCAAATATGTTTCTGACGAGGACGACAGGGGTAATTCCGGCAGATTTCATGATGCCAATATTATGTTCCCGTGCCCACATGTGCATGTGGTTGACCACGGGTGTAAATGCGTGGTCGATGACGGTCGGTAAATACAGGTCCTGTTCATTTCTGTCGTAGCCGACACAAAGTTCTTCTGTGGCGTATCCCGATATTCCTGAAATGACGTTTCGCAAAAATGTCGAAGCGCTTTTAGGAAAGCAGGCAATGATAATCCGTTTGGATGATTGAGGCGAAATCATTTTGGTTACTGCATGGGCACGTTTGAGAAAACTGAGTGTTGGATGCATCCTGTATCAAATCCTTTTGTGTTTTTTATCTTTTTCTGAGATATCCGTAGGCGGCAAGGGCCATTGTATTCCTATGGCGGGGTCGTCAAATCCTACGCCGTCTTCGGATCCTTGTGTGTAGAACTCCGTATGCAGATAGAGCAGTTCCGTATCCGGTTCCATGGCTTGGAAACCGTGGGCAAATCCTTCGGGGATGTACATGGCGCGATTGTTCGACTCAGTCAATATCTCTCCATGCCATTGCAGATATGTATTTGAATCCTTTCGCATATCCACGGCTACATCAAAGCAGGCACCTCGAATACAGCGAACTATCTTGATCTCTGCGTGGGGCGGAAGCTGAAAGTGCATTCCTCGAATCGCCCCTTTGGTCCGGGTTACCGAATGATTTATCTGCACAATAGGTTTATCCAGGCCGATCTCTTCGAGTTCCCGGACACAGAAAAGCCGGGCAAACTGTCCCCGGTGGTCTTTGAATGGCTCTGTTTCTATAAGATGCAAGCCTTTGAGTTTGAGAGGGGTCTTTATCAAGGCAATTCCTCAAACTCTTTAATTTGATCAAGAGTCATTTTAGTACAGTCTCGTCCTTCGGACCACCCTTTGTACCACGAGATTGTCCAGTCAAGAGCAATGGAAAAATTACTTTTTGGCTGCCAGTTAAGGAACTGTTTCGCTTTGGAACAATCGAGTTTGAGCAGGTTTGCCTCGTGAGGATGATTGCTCTGATCGAGTTCATGTCGAGCGTCTTCTCCCCATTTCCCGCTAAATGTGGTCACCACTTCGCCAACTGTGCGGGTGGATTCATCGGACGGGCCGAAGTTCCAGCCACCTTCAAAGGGGTGTCCTTTTTCGAAGAGTTTTTTTGCGAGTATCAGGTAGCCGTGGAGTGGCTCCAACACATGCTGCCAGGGACGGGTTGCATGAGGCGAACGGATTCTGACGGTTTCTCCTGTCGAAAAGGCGCGTACCAGATCAGGAATGAGTCGGTCCTTGGCAAAATCTCCGCCACCGATGACATTGCCAGCCCTGACCGAGGCTACGGCAGTATCACCTTCGCTGAAAAAACTCTTGATGTAGGAAGCGGTAACGAGTTCAGCACATCCTTTGCTGGCAGAGTAAGGATCATGTCCACCCATGGGCTCGCTTTCGCGATACCCCCATATCCATTCCTTGTTGTCGTAACACTTGTCACTGGTGACGTTGATTACCGCGTGTACAGACTTCGTTTTGCGAGCGGCATCCAGAACGTTGGCCGTACCCATGACGTTGGTGTCGAAGGTCTCAAGCGGGAATTCATAAGAAGGTCGAACCAGTGATTGTGCGGCCATATGGATTACGATGTCTGGTTGGAACTCCTGCATGGCCTGAGCCAGAGGGGCGGATTGGCGAATATCTCCGCCAAGGCGTTGAACGATTGACGAAACTTCGGCTAGTTCGTGCAGAGACGGCTCTGTGTGCGGTGCCAGAGAAAACGTACCGACATTTGCACCCAGATGCGTAAGCCACAGGGCGAGCCAAGCTCCTTTGAATCCGGTATCTCCGGTCAAAAAGATGCGTTTGTCAGCGTAGAATCCATCAAACATGCCGTGTTACCAGACCTTCCATTCTGCATTGCCTTGATCCCACAATTTGTTCAAGTGCTCGGTGTCGCGGAGTGTATCCATGCACCCCCAGAATCCTCCATGACGGTAAACCATGAGTTCTCCATCTGCGGCAATTTTTTCCAGAGGGCCGTATTCAAGGTCGCACCCTTCGTCCGTTGTCAGATGATCGAATATTGTTCGATTTAAGACAAAGTATCCGCCGTTTATCAATTCACTGGTGGTATGAACGGGTTTCTCTTGGAAGGCGAGGACCTGATCTCCATCGGTTTTGAGTTCGCCGAATCTCTGGGCCGGGTTGACACCGGAAACAGTGACCATCTTGCCATGAGAATTATGGAAATCGATGAGGGATGGGATGTCGATGTTGGCGACTCCATCACCGTAAGTGAGCATGAATGAGTCGCCCTTAACGTACTTTTCCATCCGTTTAATTCGTGCTCCTTTCAATGTACTCTGGCCGGTGTCGGACATGGTGATGCGCCAGTCAGCTTCTTCATGGCAGTCATGCATGCAGAGGTTTTCCGGCTTGCCGAGTTCAAGGGTGATATCGTTGTTCATCCATTCGTAGTTTACGAAGTAGTCGCGGATCATTTCACCCTTGTAACCCAGAGGAAGGAGGAAGTCGGTATGACCGTAGTGGGCGTAGGTTTTCATGATGTGCCAGAGAATCGGTCTGGATCCAATGTTGACCATGGGTTTAGGGCGAAACTCGGTTTCTTCCCTCAGTCTGGTACCAAGGCCTCCGCAAAGTATGATTACTTCCATCGGGAGTATCCTTTTAATCTTTGAGGCATTTGAGGTAGCCGCCTGGAGCCATGCTTATCAGCAGCTTCTTGTCAATGGAATCAACGATTGTAAACCTGTCTGATTCAGTCAAGAAAGTGTCAACCGCAGTTTTGGGATTATTGCCCACGGACCAGGGACGATCAGCATTAAGATCGTCGGGAGCGAATTCTACACTGGTGTCGAAAACGACAAGGTAGCTGTTCTTTGTGACAAAGGGTGCGTAGAGATGTAATTCTTCCAATACGTGGTCGTGGGTATGGTTTGAATCCAGAGTAACGAGGATTCTGTTTTTCCCATCTGCATGTTTGGCAACTTCAGCGACAACACTCTTGTCGATAGAAGATCCCTGAATCATCTCGATTCGATTGAAGGTTTGATGAGCCTCGATTTCAGTTCGATTATGGTCGCGTATATCAATATCAACGCCAAGAACATAGGCATCTTTCCCAATCAGCTCAAGAAGAGATGCGTAGTAAATCAGGGAGCCTCCGTGGGCGATACCTGTTTCAATTATTAGGTCAGGTTGAACTTCCCAGATTAGTTCCTGCATGGCAATCATGTCTTGTGGATACTGAATGATGGGTCTGCCCATCCATGAAAAATTATAAGAATATTGACTGCGCATGGACTGTGCGGTGAAGTCCAGTCCTGTTTTTTTGATCTGGACATTCTCACCTTGTCGAGTGATTCTGGCTTTTCGATCTTCTTGGAATTCTTTGATAGGATCCATTATTACATTCCTGATATGGTTTTGTTGTCCGGTTGTTTGATGCCGCAACTTCAAATATTATTAAACGATTTTTTGGAGTTTTGTTGGGTTTCCCCAAAACTTGAAAGGTTCGTAATTCGGATAGGAATAATATCCAAGATTGAGATCAATCTTTGCATTCCTATTTTTTAAATATTCTTCGACAAGTTCCTGTATTGTTCTTTTCTTGCCACTACACACATTGATAATTCCGGTTGTTTCCTTTTGCAAGACAATTGCAATCAGCAACTTAACCAATTCTTCGATAGGTAGATAATCCCTGATTTGCTGCCCACCAGACATGTTGAATGTTTTACTGCCGTTGTCAATTGCGGCTTGAAGTTGGGCAAAGAGTGAGTTCGGGTTTTGTCCTTTCCCGTAAGTATAAAAAAGCCTGGCCCATTGTAGGATGGCACCATGCTTTTCAGCCAGAAGCTGTAACCGTTCCTGAAGTTGTACCTTGGCCTGACCGTAAGCTGTGTCTGGGGCAGTTTGCATGATCTCTGACAACTCACCTTCCTGCATACCGTATTCAAAGCAGGTGCCGGTGACAAGTAGGTGGTGCAACCCGCCCTCAAACATTTGTTGCAGAAACAGTGTGTCGGCCGGGAGATTCGTGTCCAAGTGGAATGAATCTTTGTAATTCGGTAAACCGTGCCATGCCAAGTGAATCATGCGATCTGGCGATCCCAGGGCTTCAAATGGATTTTCCGGGGGAGAGAATATATCGAGACGGTGCCATTCAACTGCATCGGCCCAAGAGACGGCTTGCATAGATGACTTGGTCCGGTAGGTTGCAATAACTTCGATATTTCTTTCAAGGAGGGTTGAAACGAGATGGTTCCCAATAAAACCGGTTGCCCCTGTTACAAGTATACGCACTGGTGCTTTCTCCTAGGATTCCTGTACTCGTTTCATGAGTGATTCGTATTCCCGGCGTCCCTCTTCCCCGATGAGCTCAAAACTTTCTTTTGTGAATTTTTCTTGTTCTTTTAAAGCGAGAGCCTGTTTTTCTACTTTGCGTTGTTTGTACTGTTTTTTTCTGACGGTTTTGTTGAGAAAATTATTCCACTCGATGCGGACTCTATCCTTGAAACTCTTAATTGGTTTGTCTTGCAGCCAGTATAAGGCGAGAGATCCATCGACATACAACTTGGCGCGAGTCTCCGAGATGCCCGAACGTTCGCAGAGGTAATTCATGGCAACTTTTTTGACGGCTTGAACTTCCTTTGCATAGCGAGCATCGGTAGCGAGCTTGAAAGGGCTGCAGTGGTACTTGGGATTTTTCTCATTGATCGAGGGACCTGCCTCTGTGGCAGAATACATGATTGGCAGTTTTATACGTTTGCCGTGAATGAGTGCCATCATGACAATGTAGGTTTCCATAAGATAGTAATTGACTATTTCCGACGGTAGCCTTTGAAGTGTGTTTTTCCAACAATCGGTTTTGACAACGGAGTAGAACAGGGTGTCAAATCGCGTGAAATTTTGTAGAAGACGTTCTTCAGCCCTGTCCGAGTCGACAGGGAGTGAAAACTCATCAAAATTGTTGGCGTCAACTCTGTTTTTATTGTTGTGGTGACATTGAAACAAAATCCCGAGTGCCGATGAATAATCCGGGTTGCTGTCCATGAATTCAATACACGTATTCACGCTTTTCATCGAATGGAGAGTGTCGTCCGCATTCATAACCATGTACGGTGTATGGACTCGTTCGAGGACGGGCTTTTTCAACTTGTGGGGGATCGGTTCTCCGGGACAATGGACATAGTCGATTGCCGGGTTATCTATCGAAGCCTGATGCGGTTTGATACTTGAGTCAATGATGAGAATCTGAGCGTCAAATTGAAGGTAATACGGGAGAACACGTGTTTCCAGTAGCTGATGTCGTTCATGTGTTGGAATAACTATAGTGACTTTATCTTTCATGGTGCTGTCAACCTGTGATTGTTTTTTCAAGCGAAGGTAATTTGATCTTAATGAGTCTTAAGGCTTCATCAATGCATTCTTCAGGATAAAATTCTTCCAGACACTCGCGTGTTTCACACTGATTTTTGTTGCAGGAACGGCAGGGTAACCCCTTGTCCAAGCTGACATGTTCATCAGAAGGGAACCGCCAACCGAAGCCTGTTGCACCGTGAATGGTCAGGGTGGGAGTGTTGACTGCTACGGCAAAGTGTCGGGGTGACGAACAATTGCCGATATGCAGTGCGGCCATGGATTGGACTGCTGCCATTTCTCGTAAGCTCAGCATGGAATCCGAAATGACGGCTCCATCCCCCGTGAGTCTGGCAACCTCTTTTGCCACAGGCAGTTCGTCTGGGCCGTAGAGGATGAAAGCCTTCAGGTTGGTGTGTTGTGTACGTATGAGCTTGATGAGGCCGGCAAAGTGACGTTCCGGCCATTTGCGAGTGATACGCCGATGACTAGGGTCAACTGTTACGAATCGGTAAGGTTCCATGCCTTGAGAGAGTATGAAGCTTTCGGCCCATTTGTGTTCTTCATCAGTAAAAAACAATTCAGGCGGTTCACCATTCCACTCTATTCCCAGAGGGCGCAGCACTCCGGCCTTGCATTTTGCGGCATAACCATTCAGCGGGGTACTCCAGTGAGTGTATAGATGACGATTGTACCAAGGAGGAGTGAAAGACAGACGCACCGGAGCATTAGAGAATCTTATCACCCATTTGCAACGGGGGAGTTGCTGGAAGTCCACGATGAGATCATAGTCGCTCTTTCCAATCTCTCTGTAGTATTTCAACGCTTTCAGTGGGTTCTTGAGCGCGTTCTTGTCAATGGTCCATACGTGGTTAATATGTGGATTATTTTCCAGAACTGAAGCGCACTTCTTTTCAGTCAGGACATCCAGTTTCGCGTTCGGAAATTTTTCTTTGAGCAGGCGAAAAGATGGAGTCGCCAGAACAACATCACCGATTTGGCGAAGTTGGCAGGCGAGAATTTTCTTTGGTTGGATATTTAAAATGTCTTTCATTACCGTTCTATTGATTGCTGTCCGGGAGTGTCGCCGCATGAAGCTTTCTGCCAAATGTGGAGACAGCCGCTGATTTTTCACTTCCCGTGTAAGTTGATGAGGGAAGTATGTATACGTGTTTTTCTACACGCACAAGTGGAACGGTTTTTACCTGTTCGAAGCGGTGTAAGTCTTCCAGATACAAGGCGGCTATTCTTTGTTGATTGCGTCGCATATCAAGATGTATTTCCCGGTCCAGGCGAGAACGTCTTTTCCTTTTTCCTGTGAAGGTTTGTATGAGAATATTTTCGATGAAGTTGGGTTGCCATGGCTCATAAATCATCATGATGGGTTTGTCTTCAGCCAGGACGGGGCGTATGAGGTCATAATCGCGGGCCATTTGAGTGACTGAGTTGGTCGGTGGAATCTTCTTCACAGTGAAAGAGGTGAAGGCAATGAAGAGGATTGCTATCAGAGTGACGCCTGTCCGGGGCTGCTTTTCCTTTATTTTAAATAAATACCAAAGCAGCAGGAGCAGGCCGTAAGGCGCAGCTTCAGGCCAATAGCGCGAGCCGAAAGGCAAAGCTATTTTTAACGGTGAAATCCCGGAAATCATATACAGGATGAGAACCATATGTCCGAGATAGAGGGCTGCGATTCCCTTTACCCGGTTATCCTTTTCTCCCAGAGCGAAAGCTCCAGCAATCAATGTCAGAATGGTCACGGGAAGCAGACCTTTGAGCTTCTTTAACTCAGTGAACTGCATGAGATATTTAGTGAAAGTGATCGGTAGATCCTGATGATTTCCTCGTGTTTCGTTGAGAATACCAAGTCGTCCCATGGGGTTACCTGAATCCCACCAGAACCACCCCCATTCGGCGAAACAGAGACCTGCGGATACCGCAGTAAAAAGTACCACGGCTTTGAAATCTTTTGTTGGAAGCCAGATGAGCAACACAATGCCGGGATACATATAAAGCTCTGTAATTCTGGCTCCCCAGCCCAGAAAGAAGCAAATGCCTGCAAGGGTGAGAATCCATGCGGCCCGTTTGTCGATCCAAACAAGGACAAGCCATGTCATGATGGCAGTCCAACCCAGTTCGAAAACGCCAGGCCAGAGCTGGCTTCCGGTCAACGTCATCAGCGGGAGCAGCGTGGTGAGCATGGACGCTGCAATACCGAGTTTGAGACTGTGGATTTTTTCGCCGATGAGACCGATGCACAGTGAGGCCAGAGATGCCATAGTGAATGGCAACAGATATACCAGAGTTGGGTGTGGACCGAATAATTTGATTAATCCGGCCAGCGGAAGATTGATGGCCCAGCGCATGGAGTGGTTATACCAATATGAAACCCCCATACCTTCGGCCAGTCGGTGTGCTTCCATCCATTTTGTGGCATTGTCGCCGCCCAGATCAAGGTATTCAGCCGTTACAAAGCGTACCACCAAACTGAAGAGAAAAAGAAGGGTGAATAGGAGTGTGCGATTTTCTTCAATCCATGATCGGCTGTTTGAAAGTGACACGTGCTGTTCCTTACCTGCGGAAGAAATTGTTCAGGACGGTCAAACCGCCTTTGACCAACGCCATGAAATCATGAATATTTCGTATTTCGAGCAGTTTCCGAAAAATGTACTTGGGCCGGAGGTATACCTTGTTGTAAGCCTCTCGATGAATGGCCAGAAGTTCTTTCGCGGTCATCCCTTTAGGTACATAGACCGGAAATTTCGGCATGTTGTATTCTAGCAGCAGATCCTTTTTGTAGTAATCTGGATCAAAGGTACCGAATTTATGTGCCCGTTTGTAGTCGAGAGTTCCCGGCAGGGGGACGAAGAGAGTGAAGGAAGCCACAGAAAGGTCGAGGCTTTTGGCGAATTCTATGGTTTGTCGCATTTCTTCTATTGATTCGTCGAGGTGGCCCAGGATGAGATATCCGCGTGTTTTGATGCCGACTTCATTCGTAGTTTTGATGGTTTCTCGAATCTGCTCTAATGTTACCTGTTTGCACATTTTATCAAGGATACGTTGTGAGCCGGATTCCACGCCATATGCGATAAAAGTGCAACCCGCCTTTTTTAAAAGCTCCAGCGTGGGGCGGTCCACATTATCCACACGGGATTCGATGGACCATGTCAGATCGAGATCCAGTTCGATAAGTTTATCGCATACTTTGGCGACCATTTCTTTGTTGGCTGCGAAATTATCGTCGAATATCGCAACGTCCTTGGCTCCATACTCATTGACCAGCAGCAGGAATTCTTCGATGATTCTTTCTGGAGAGTTGTAGCGAACGTGCTTGCCAAAAAGTTTGTGGACACAAAAACTGCACACGCCGGGACAGCCTCGTGAGGCTAACAGCATGTGTGATGGCTGGCGGGTGGTGCGGGCAATTGTGGCACTGTATTTGTGCATGGGCAGCAGGTCGCGGGCGGGCAGTGGGATGTCGTCGAGATTCTCAATGAGTGGGCGTTTGGGGGTGCGTACTATCTTGCCGTCGAGCATGAAGCAAATGCCTTCGATTTTAACGAACTTTTCTTTTGGTGTGTCGGCTTCTAGCGCATTTGTCAGATCGAGCATTGTGAGTTCGCCTTCGCCGATGACAACGTAGTCCGTTCCGTCTTCAAGAAACTCATGGGGCATGGTTGTTGCGTGAACTCCCCCTGCCAAAATCGGTTTGTCGGTCTCAGCCTTGAGCATGCGGATGAGTTCCAGTGCGCGTTTGGCGTGAGCGGTCATGGCGCTGACACCTATGATGTCAAACTGTTTGGCTCGTTCTACGATTTGAGGAAGAGGCATTTGTTCGGCAACACCATCAATGATGGCGACTTCGTGTCCGTTAGTACGAAGAACCGAGGCAATGGTCGCCAACCCGAGAGGCGGCAGGAAGCTTGCGGTCGTCTTGGTGACAATCCCATCGTTTTCGTCAGACATGATGGAGGGAAGAACTAATAGCACTTTAGCCATATCAGTCACCTATGAATTGTTTTTTCGAATTGTGATAGCGGCGAACATTGCCAGCTTCGTCCGTAGGGGGGACAACAGTTTTTCAAGGAAGCGCCATGAAGAAAAACTCCAGCCAGGCGACAGGCTTCGCATGGAGACTCCTCCGGAAGCCAGATAGGAAAACGGCCAGTCAGGAGTGATGGATTCTACTCGTAAGTCCGGCAGTAGATCATCCCATATATGAGAATCTCGGCTGCAAATGATCCATGGTAAGGCCCCGTTGGCTCCGGACAGTGGACCGCAAGAGGGGAATTCCCATTGCTTGACGTCTGGTTCAAAGGGCTCATGGTGTAAGTGTGTATACACCACTGATGACCAAGGCGTTACCCATGGCTCGATGAGAGAAATAACACCCCCGGGTTTGAGGCATCGTGATGCTTCAAGTAGGAATGCCTCGGAGTTCGGTATGTGGTGTAGGACATCAACCATGACTATAGCTTTCAGGGCTGCGTCCATGAATGGAAGTTGCGTCGCATCGAGAACGGCATCTACCGAACCGAGGAAGAATACTTCGGACGTAATTGTCTCAGGAATGATGTCCTTGAAGAAACCTGCCCCCGACCCCAACTCCAGCACCATACCGTCCCCAACTGGAATATCATGTGCCAAACGCTTATACCATTCCTGATACAGTTTTGATAGAAACGGCTTACTGCGAATGATCTCCCGACGGACAGACGTTGTTAGTGGGTCGTCAATGTCCATATCCTTTGTGAGTGGGTGGGCGAGCAGCTTTGTCAATGACATGGTAATTTATTTAAACTTCTTGAATGCAGCCATGCACATACGCAACATAACCATGGCGTTTTTGAGTCGTCCGGTCATCTTGGTCTCACCGTGAACACGTTCCATGTAGCGAACAGGCA
Source organism: uncultured Pseudodesulfovibrio sp. (assembly GCF_963675635.1). Taxonomy (NCBI): domain Bacteria; kingdom Pseudomonadati; phylum Thermodesulfobacteriota; class Desulfovibrionia; order Desulfovibrionales; family Desulfovibrionaceae; genus Pseudodesulfovibrio; species uncultured Pseudodesulfovibrio sp. The sequence goes on from NZ_OY776488.1 coordinate 719,567, forward strand.
GGTCCTGATGCTTGAGGCCGAGTCGAGCCGCACCGAAGATGAGTTCATAGTCGCCCCAGCGGTCATTGATGCCCCAGGTACCGAGCAGATCTCGGACACGGAGCCAATCCTTGCGCCACAGGACTTTGGTGCCGCACAGTGTGTCGGTGATTGATTGGCTCAGAATGTGTGAGAAGAGCATGCTGAACGCCTTGTTGCCGAAGATGTTGGCAAGGCGCATGGCATCGTCGCGCATTGGGTAGACAGACCTGGTCCCGTTGATGAATTCGCCTTTGCCTGTGGCAAGTGCGTTGTAGAATTTTGGCAAGTCTTCGGGGGGGACTGTCAGATCTCCGTCAAGGATCATCACAATGTCCTGTGTGGCTGCATTGAAGCCAGTCCAGACGTTTTCTGATTTGCAAATGCCGGGGCCGTTCACCAGTTTGATGTCTTTGTCCGGGTGTTCCTTCTGCATACGTTTGACCACATCCGGGGTGCCATCGGTCGAGTTGTCATCACAGAATATGAGTTCCGTATGTTTGCCCATCTGCGGTGTGCGCAGAACTGCTGCTTCGATATTGTCAGCTTCGTCTTTACAGGGAACGATGACTGAAACACCGAATTTTTCTTCATCACGTACAGGAAGCGGACGAGCTACCATGAGGTTCATGAGGCAGAAGTGGTTGATGAGTGGCAACCCACCGATGTAATTATTAATAAAGTTTGAAAGAACCGGCACCTTGTAGGGGAGCAAAATTTTGCGGGTGTGTGCGGTCTGTTCATATCCTGCAAGGGTGACGATTTGCTGGATGTGTGCCTTGGAAAGCCAATTTTGTGGTGTACTTGGGCGTTTCATTCCCCATTTTTCAGCGGCTTGGAGCAGAGGCTTCCAAAAGAAGTTGTACCAGGTAATTATGATTCGGGTATCGTCGTGGCAGGCGGGCCGAAGTTTCTCCAGAGCCATTTGTACGTCGAACATGTCATTTACTGCATCCACAATGATGATGTAATCAAACTGTTCTTCCGGTTCAAACTCTTCGGGCGCACATACGTTGAAGGTGAATTCAGGGTACGCCTTGCGGGCTACGTCCACCAATCCAGGCGCGGTTTCGATACCGACGCCATATGATGGTTCTGTCCAGGTCAGATAGTGTCCTGCGTCAGCGTTGACAGCTAGAACTCGTTTGCCTGGTTTGACGTAGAAGCTGACAAGCTCCCGGAGTTTATCGTAGAAATATCCCTTTGACCCTGAAAAATCAGCTGTGCGTTCATTGGCCCTTGCATCATAGAGATCGATGTATTCCTGTCGATGGTCGGCTTTGCTCTTTTTATACAGTTCAAAAATATTGGTCATACCAAACCCCTTACTTGGTATCGCGATTCTGCCACCCTGCGATGACTTCCTTGATGATTGCCTTGATGTCGTATGTGTAGCTCCATTGCGGGTAATGCTCTTGGAATTTGCGAACATCGGAAATGTACCAGATGTGATCACCGATACGGTTTTCATCGCTATATGTGTACTGCATTTTTTTGCCGATGAATTCTTCGCTCATTTGGATGGCTTCCAGCATGGAGCAGTTTGAGTGGCGGCTGCCACCGACGTTGTAGACTTCGCCCGGACGAGGATTCTGGTGAAAATTCCAAAGCATGTTGACCAGGTCGGATGAGTGGATATTGTCGCGCACCTGTTTGCCCTTATATCCGAAAACTGTGTACGGACGACCTGTCATGCAGCAACGGACAAGGTAGGAAAGAAAACCGTGCAGTTCTGTGCCGGAATGGCCTCCGCCTGTCAGGCAGCCCCCGCGGAATACGCCTGTATTCATGTTGAAATAGCGACCATACTCCTGCACCAACAGATCCGCTGCTGCTTTCGATACGCCAAACAGGGAGTGTGTGCAGCTATCGATGCTCATGTGTTCGTCAATGCCGTGTTTGGCATATTCATGGGACGGATCAAGTTCCCAGCGAGTTTGCTGTTCCACCAGCGGGAGGAAGTTCGGTGTGTCGCCGTAGACCTTGTTGGTGGAAGTAAAAATGAAAGCAGCCTTGGGGCAGTGTTTGCGAGTAGCTTCAAGCATAACGAGTGTGCCGTTGGCGTTGACTGAAAAGTCGGTAATAGGTTCACGGGCGGCCCAGTCATGTGAAGGTTGGGCTGCGGTGTGAATGATAGCGCTGATATCTGTGTTGTATTTGGCGAAAAGAGTATCCACGGCTTTTTCATCGCGGATATCGATGTTTTCATGTGAATAGTTGGAAAAGTCGCTTTCAAGTTTGAGCTGACTCCATTTGGTGGAAGCCTCTTTTCCAAAGAAATAGGAACGCATGTTGTTGTCTACGCCAACAACGTCAAAACCTTGGGCTATATAAAAACGGACCGTCTCGGCTCCGATCAGGCCGCATGAACCTGTTACTATGACTACTGCCATGAGTTCTCTCTCCTCAATATATTGAGATCTTGTTGTCGAAAATAGTTTGTTTTATAAAAAAAGCGATGATTAAATTGTTGATTTTACTGTTTTTTCTTTCAAGAAGGAAAGCCCGGTAACAAAAATGTATCGCTCATGAAAAGCGAAATGGTCAAGAGAAACCTCTTTTCAGTATTGAAGTCATCAGAATGGGTCTTCTGTTTGTGGTTTTAGGGATTGCAGGCTCATGCCTGAGGTCATGAAAACAGACAGTCCAAGAAGGGTTGGTGGTAGGAAATTGAAAGCACGGATCGTCAAAGCTATGGCCAGTGCCTCAGTTTTCGGGATGTTGTTCCATGAGAGAATTGCCACGATAGCTCCCTCGGTCATGCCTATGCCGCCGGGCAGGCCCGGAATGGTCAGGCCAAGGTAGACTGCGGCATATATTGCAAGAATTTGCGCGGCGGTCAGGTGAAGGTCCATGAGCCACAAAGGTATCAGGGTGAGATACAAAAAACTAAAAGCCCAGATGAAGACGGTGGACAAAAATGGCTTGAGAATCGTGTTGCCTTTGAGCGTATGGCCGATGGCAATGGAACTTTTCTTGATGAAATAACGTAGCTTGTCGCTTGGAATGAAAGTAAGCTCGACTCCTTCGGCAGGCATTCGGCGAATCATGATGACAAGGAGTCCCCAGCAGATGAGAACTGCGGCCGTCAGCGGAAGTCCGTAAAGTCCCAGGCCGAAAACCATGGCAGTAATCAGTCCTGTGACAGCCAGAATATTGATGTCCAGAAATCGCTCCAGAAAAATGATACCCATTGATTGAGAGAATCCGAGAACAGTCTTTTGTTTGAAATAAATGGCTTTGGCGACTTCACCAAGACGGGCGGGGAGAATGTTGTTGATACCGAGGGCGAGGAGAGAGCCTCGGATTCCTGTTGGTGTGCTGACGCCTCCATGGGTTAGTTGCTGCAAACGAATTCCCATGAGAGCGTATATTGGAATCGTTAAGGCGAGCACTCCAATGATTTTAAACCAGGAATAGAGAGCAAAGGTTCTGCCGAGGTCAGGCCAATTTATACCTATGGAAAGGTAGAAAAAACAGGCTGCCAGGATGACGATCTGCAATGTGATGCTGAGGGCTTTTTGTCTCATTGTTTTCCGGCGGTGAATCGTTGTGTCCCGATACCCGAACAGTGCGCAGCGGTATCAGTATGCTTTTCAGGGGGATTTTGCAAATGTCATGAGCATAAGAAGGGTTGTGGTATACCACAACCCTTCGAGTCTGAATGTGAAGAACTCCCTGATGCTTAGAGAATTTGGCTCAGGAAGAGTTTGGTGCGTTCATGTTCGGGGTTGGTGAAGAAGTGTTCGGGCGTGCCGACTTCGACTATTTTGCCTTCATCCATGAAGACGACATGGTCAGCCACTTCACGGGCAAACCCCATTTCGTGGGTGACGACGACCATGGTCATGCCTTCCTTGGCCAACGCTTTCATGACGTCGAGGACTTCTCCGACCATTTCGGGGTCCAGCGCCGAGGTCGGCTCGTCAAAGAGCATCACCTTGGGGTCCATGGCCAGGGCGCGCGCAATAGCGACGCGTTGCATCTGTCCACCGGAGAGCTGGGCTGGGTAGTTGTCTGCCTTGGCGTGGATGCCGACCTTGTTGAGCAGGGTCATGGCCTTTTCTGCAGACTCTGTTTTTTTGCGTTTGCGGACGGATGTTTGTCCTACGGTGACGTTTTCCAGTACGGTCAGGTGTGGAAAGAGGTTGAACGACTGGAAGACCATGCCGACCTCCATGCGAACCTTGTTGATATTGGTTTTTGGGTCGAGAACATCCACTCCGTCGATCATGATATGACCTGAATTGGCATGTTCAAGCCGGTTGAGGCATCTGAGGAACGTGGACTTGCCGGACCCTGAAGGGCCGATAACCACCACCACTTCGCCGGGATTGATGTGGTATGACACATCGTGCAGAGCCTGGACCTCGTGCGGGACGAAGAATGTTTTATATACGTTTTTGACGTCGATCATTCTTTTAAACCTCCGCTGTCCTTTTTTCGAGATATTGAACGAACATGGACAGAGTGAATGTGATCACGAGGTACATGATTCCGCACAAAAACCAGAGTTCGTAAGGCATGAGGCTGGTGGTAACCGCCTCACGCGTCGCCTTGGTTAATTCGCGAATTGCGATGACGCCGAGCAGGGAGGAGTCTTTGATCAGGCTGATGAACTGACCGGCCAAGGGGGGCAGTATACGTTTGAAAGCCTGCGGCAGGATGATCTTGCGCATGGCTGTAGCCTTGGTCATGCCAAGTGACCGCGCTGCTTCCATCTGTCCCTTGTGAATGGACTGGATGCCTGCGCGGACGATTTCGGCTACGTAGGCACCGGCAAATATGGCGAGTGACGCTACTGCAAACCACATTTCCGGAATTTGGAAGAGGTCGGCTTTGGCCAATAGATTGTTAATGATTGTTCCGAGTACGAAGTACCAGATCATGATCTGGACGAGCAAGGGAGAGCCTCGTATCAGTTCTATATAGGTAATGGCCCCCCACTTCAGGCAGGGGTTTGTCGATATCCTTGCAAGGCCCGTGAACAGGCCGAGCATAATGCCGAGAAAGATGGAAACAAGGCTGACTTCGATAGTGACTAACAGGCCATCAAGAAGCAGTCCCATCCTGCCTTCTTCGTAGACGCCTATGGGGTCACCCATGTAGATGGTGTCGCCAACGGACACGCGGACGTCGGAACCAGGAACCGTATAGTATTCAGATTCGCCTCCGCCTTCTATGATGACAACGGAGTCATCACCTTTGTGACTGATGGAGGCCACCTGACCTTCGATTTCGGCCGTAACGTCTATGGTTTCGACATAGTAGAAATATCTGGGAAGACGATTCCAACGCCAAATGTAATCAGCTTGCTCTGTGGCCCAGTAAAAGCCGCCGATGACAATGAAGAGCAGAACGAAATAGACTGCCTTCCAGAAAGTATTTTTGTTGAATCCTTTAGGGGCTCCAACGGTATCAGTATCTGTCATTGATTAACTCGGTAAGGTAAAGAACGGAAAAAAAGTCCGGGGATCGCGCATGCACGATCCCCGGAAGATTCTGTGTGGTTTACTGAACGTCTTTGAGCCAGTTGTTGGAGCCGAACCACTTATTGTAGATTCGGTCATAACGGCCATCGTTCTTCATCTGAACAAGGAAGTTGTTGAGCCAGTTCAGGAAGTCAGGATCACCCTTGTTGATAGCCCAGCCAAGAGGTTCGTAGGTGAAGGGCTTGTCCAGAAATTTCATGCCAGCGTCTTTACCGCGCTGAGCATAGAAGATGGAGGTCATGGGCAGATCATATACGGTGGCGGTAGCCTTGCCGTTCAGAGCCTCCAGCATGGCTTGATCTTCCATTTCAAAAGATTTGTATTGCGCTTTAGGGAACGTGCGCTTTGCAGCCTGTTCACCGGTTGTGCCAAGCTTGGAAGTGATGATGTATTTGGGGTTGTTCAGATCTTTGAAAGTCTTGATTTCGTCAGCCCATTTTTTGTTGATCAGAGCTGTCTGACCGACAACAAGGTAGGGGTTGGCAAAGTTTACTTTCAGGTTGCGTTCCTGATTAACGGTCATGCCGGAAGCGATGAGGTCATACTTGTTGGACAAAAGACCGGGGATAATTCCGTCCCAGGCGGTGTTGACGATGGTCAACTTGACGCCCATGGCCTTGGCCATTTCTTTGCACATGTCAATGTCAAAGCCAACGATCTGACCTTTTTTGTCGGTCATTTCAAATGGCATGTACCCGGCTTCGGTGCCGATGCGCAGTTCGCCGCTTTGGACGACTTTTTCCAGGGTGGATTTCTTGGCGAGTTCGATATCAGCCGCCTGAGCCGACACCGCGGCGCACAACAGTAGAGAGAGCGCAGCCAGAATGGTAATAATGCGTTTCATCCTTTCCTCCAGTAACAATTGGGTTTGTGGTATGCTTAGGTTCTGGTGTGCCGTTCGGGTTAAAACGGCATGCCAGAGAGTGCTTGGAGCCATTGTCTTGGCAGTTGTCCGGGTTAAACAATCGCCACTTGACTTGGTCCTGTGCCTCGATTTGCTGTCCGGGTTAAAACAGCATGACGAGGGCTTGGTCCTTGACGCCTGCCCAATGAACAAAATTGTCTTTTGAGCGAAGCTATTGTTTAGCCTTAATGGTGGGAAATTTCAAGAAAGTTTCTTATGGTGTCGATATCGAGTTGTTTCCGGTGTTAGTGTCTAACGAAATAAAATGACTAAGGTTGTTGACTGGCAATGCCTGTCGGCTGTTTTAAACAGATTGTCTGGGTGATATGTTGTCGTTTTCCAATGTTGTAATAATGTGATCTCGCTCAGAAAACAGTCATATTAACGGGGTGACTCCTGAGCGGTGGGTATGGTAGCTGTGGAGCTGTTGAACCACTGCATGAGGGAGATGTTGCATGCCGACAGAGACTATTTTGCTAGTAGAAGATGACATCATGGCCCGAATGGATATTCAGAGCGCTTTGGACCGGGCCGGATATGGTGTTGTCGGACATGCCGTCAGTGGAGACAGTGCCATCGAGATGGCAGATTTACAGAAGCCGGATATAGTAATCATGGATGTCCAACTTGAAGGAACCATGGACGGAGTGGAGGCTGCCAGTGAGATTATACGTCGTTTTGATATTCCGGTTATTTATCTGACCGAGGTGGCGGACGAGGAAACGGTGAGCTGGGCAAAGTCCATGGGACCACTCGGTTATCTGGTCAAACCTGTTGATTACAACGAACTCAAATTCGCTATTGAAATAGGTCTGTATAAACACCAGATGGAGGGGCAACTGAGAAAAGCCAAGCGTGAAGCCGAGGCGGCCAACAGAGCCAAAACCTCTTTTTTAGCCACGGTCAGCCATGAGCTCCGCACTCCCATGAATGGTGTGCTTGGCATGACGGAGTTGTTGCTCATGTCTGATCTAGGTGATCCGTATCGGGAGCATGTTCAGCTTATTCGTGAATCGTCAATTTCCTTATTGTCAGTATTGAATCAGATTATTGATTATTCAAAAATGGAGGCCAGTTCGCTTCCGGTTCGGGAGATGGATTTTCGTCTGGAAGATATGGTTTCCGGGGTGTTGTCTCAACATAAGAGGGCAGCCCGGTTCAAAGGTGTTACACTTGAATACTCAATTTCCCCGGATATTCCCGGTTGGATCAAAGGGGATACCTCTAAGGTGAGGCAAATTCTGGGCAATCTTGTCAGTAATGCTGTGAAATTTACCTCGTCCGGTCAGGTCATGGTGGATGTATCACCGCCCAGCAATGGTGATGCAGCTTTCGCTGCAGATCGAGCAGTAGATCTGGCAGTTCAGGTATTGGTTCAGGATACTGGCATTGGTATTCCATCGGAAAAACTGCATGATATTTTTGAGAGTTTCAATCTGGCTGAGGACCATCTGAGCCATACTACTGGGGGCCTGGGCCTGGGGCTCGCAATCGTCAGCAGGCTAGTGAACGCGCTTGGTGGTGTAATAAAGTGTTCCAGTGTCGAGGGGAAGGGGAGTATCTTCTCTGTTATTCTGCCGTTTAATCGGAGTCGATACGAAGATCAGTCCCCTTCAGCTGCCGTGTTGGGGGATCACTCCCCGCTCAAGGGAGCGAGAGTTCTTGTGGCAGAAGACGATCTGGTCAATCAACGCTACATCGTCCGATTGCTTGAAAAGATGGGGTGCGATGTGACTTTGGTCGAAGACGGCGGGCAGGCTGTGGACATGCTCAGGGAACGACGGTTTGATATTGTCTTCATGGACGTGGAGATGCCCTCCATGAACGGTATTGAAGCAACTCGACTCATCAGGAAGTCAGAGACCGGCTGCCTGGACCCCGATGTTCCCATTGTTGCCCTGACGGCTCGTGCCATGTGGGGAGATGAGCAGAGATGTATTCACGTCGGCATGAATGATTATGTTGCCAAACCCGTGAGCATTGACACTATAGCTGCTATCATACAATCAACCTTGAACAATGAGTAAAACTGTCGGAATACCGGCATCCCGCGGAGCATGATTCATCATGAGTGACGATAAAAATCCAGTCCCGTTGCTGAACGGGGGGATATACAAAGTTTTCTTTGTCCTGCTATTTTCCCTTTCACTGTATCTGGGTTTCTCCCTGATACAGCCCTTTCTGCATACGTTGATATTTTCAACGGTGCTCGCGGTTCTTTTTGCCCCAGTTTTTGTATGGGCTCTGAAGCTCTGCAAGGGACGGCGTAACCTGGCTTCTGCCATTACGGTTTCCATCATAGTTTTTGCGTTGCTTCTTCCGATGGCTTTCATTGTCATGGCCCTTATCAGTCAGGGAGTTGAATCGCTCATTTCATTGAATCAATGGGTGGCGCAAGGGTTATATAAATCTCACGTCAGTCTCGATATGTTGGATAAATACGTCCATATGATCAATGAAAAGTTGCCGTTCCTGCGGATTGACGAAGTGGATATCAAGGCGAGTGTGATTCAGTACTCTCGGCAGTTTGCTCAGGGAATGCTGACTTTCGGAACTGATCTGGTGAGGAATGGAGCCAAATTTATTCTGCATTTTTTGCTTATGGTCTTTATCCTTTTCTACTTCCTGCGTGACGGAGCCAAGATGGTTGCGTACATTAAACACTTGTCCCCTCTTCGGAGACAACAAGAGGATTTCATTATTGATTCACTCAAGCGCGTGGCGCGTGGGGTTCTCATGGGCTGCCTGTTGGTGGCAATACTTCAAGGGATTGCCGGTGGAGTCGGTCTGGCTGTTGTCGGTATTCCTGCCTTTTTCTGGGGTGCCATCATGGCGTTGTCCTCATTGATCCCCGTACTTGGAACCGGATTGATCTGGGTTCCCTCCGTCTTGTACCTTTTTCTTGTCGGTGACTGGAAGATGGCTCTGTTTCTGGCTTTGTACTGCGGAATCTTCGTGGTCGGCATAGATACAATTCTTCGACCGATCTTTATGCGTGAGGCGGCTCGCGTTTCCACCTTCTATATACTTCTGGCCATCCTCGGCGGCGTTTATTCATTTGGTATGCTGGGCATTTTTTATGGTCCGCTCATCTTGAGTTTCGTCATGGTCATGCTGCAAATCTACATTGAGGAATATGCCGAGGACCTCAAGGATTCCGAGGAATGTGACTAATGTGTGTACGAGCGATTTTCTTTGTTTTCATGACGACTATGCTGTGTATTTTTTGGGGATGTGGTCCAGAAACAAGCCGACTTCCTCCAATAGATGAAACGCCGACCTATATTCCTCTTGATACGAATGAGGCCGAAGATCTGGCAGACAGTTTGTCCAGCCGGTTGCAGGGAATGCAGTCGTGGACTGAACTCCGGCCTGCACTGGAAAAAAGCCTTCGGTATATACGATCACGCCAACAGGATGCAGTCTGCGTTGATCAGGTAGGGCTACGGATGACATGGGCGCAGCTTGGCGAATCCGTGACTGAACTGCTTGGCATGCTGGAGTCGTTGGATCAGGATCCGCGCATTGTTGCGGAATATTTCCAGTGGTTAAAACTCAACCCTGGTACGTTGTTGACTGGCTACTACGAGCCGTGGTTGTCGGCTTCCATGACGCAAGATGAAAAATATAAATACCCCCTCTATGGTGTGCCGGACGACCTCAAAACTGTTCGATTGAGCAACTTCCATCCTCGATGGAAAGGACAGTCTCTTGTGTATCGCATGGGAGAGGATGGTATTGAGCCGTACTATGATCGAGAAGCCCTTGATGGTGAACGTGTTCTGGGTGGGAAAGGTCAGGAAGTTGCCTGGGCTTCTGATTTGGTGGATGTTTTTTTCCTTCATATAGAAGGGTCTGGTCGCCTGGCGTTTCCAGATGGCAGCACCAAGCACATTCTGTATGCTGGAAAGAACGGTCATCAGTATGTCTCCATCGGCCGTCTGCTCATCGACAAAGGGTATGTCCCCAAGGAAGAAATGAGTATGCAGCGTATTCGGGCTTTTCTCCACGAGAACCCGGACAAGGTCGAGGATATTCTCAATGCCAATCCGAGTTATGTTTTTTTTAGGTTGGCAGATGAAGGTCCCTACGGTGCCTTTGGAGGTATCCTGACGCCGCGTGTTAGTGTCGCCGTCGACAGAAACATGATCCCACTTGGGAGTGTGGTTGCACTGAAAACGTCGCTGCTGAGTGAAGACGGTGACTCCGATTCCTTTATGTCTTTGGTCTTGGCTCAAGATACAGGTGGAGCCATCAAGGGAACGCGTATGGATTTGTTTTGCGGTTCCGGCGAGGAAGCAGCAGTCCTGGCAGGTCACCTTCAGGCGGATTCCGAAGTTTTCATGCTTGTGAGCAAGAAGGTTCTTGCGTCGGTTCAACAAGACAAGGATTAGATGTTATGGGTACTTCTTCAAAAAAAGATACATCGATGCAGTATGTGGCATTATTCGAAAAGGACAAGCAGGGGTATTCGGTGACTTTTCCGGATTTCCCTTTGTGTACCACCTGTGGTGAAACCTTGGATGAGGCTGTTGACCACGCCCATGAAGCCTTAGCAATGTTCGTCGAAAACCTTGTTGAAGACGGTAAAACGTTGCCTGAGCCATTAGAAAAGAAGATAATTATGGCTCAATCTGAAAATAAGTCAAAAAAAGCTATAAAAATTTCCGTTAAAGGCGACGGAACTGATTTTGAAGAGTTCGAACTTGTCATGCACACCCACCTTTTGGAGAGAATTGAGAAGTGTTGCCTGAAAAACAACATTTCTCCGGCTGACTTCTTGGCAATGGCAGCCAGAAAAGCACTCGATTCAGACGAATTTGTCGGCTAAATTGAATTAATTTCATTTTCCTTTTATTAATTAATCATTCTGCTTTGAAATATAGGGTAATTTTTCCCCTGTGTTTCGTGCAGTCTACGATATCGTCTTGTCTTCAGACTGATGATGCTAAACATTTTTGTCAAAATCTATGAATGTGCTGGGGTTGCAGGTTCATCTGTTTTCCCCTACCGTTTTCACAGAGGGAGAATGGTGAACGTGCTCCTTGCCTGTGAGTTTTGTGCCAAGTCGTATTGCATAATTGTGAATATCGTTACATTTCGATGATGACTAGGCTGAAAACACCGACCAGTCGTAAGGGGCGTATTCGCTGAATCTCAGATTCGGGAGTCTGATGGCTGATAGAGCCGATATGTTGTCTACTGTCTACCAGAGTGTAGTATTGACTGCCCGTATGTGATCCAATCATCCTGTAACAATGGAGTGAGGCGAGAGCATGTGCCGATTATTTGCGCTGACAAGCCGTGATCCGGTGTCACCCATGCGCGCTATCGACGCCCTCAACGTAATGAAGGAAGGGCATGATGGTTCTGGCGTAGGGTTGTTTTTGAGCGGTCTGGGAGGAGCCTTCGAAGAGCTGAAGGAGTACCCAGTCCTGTCTGGCATTTTTACGGAACCCGGATTGGCCCGTGTCTTTGAATATATGTCAGACAAGGGGTTCCGGTCTAAATATTCCGTGATGTTCAAGCCGGATTCAGAACCGCCTGTGGGGACTCCCAAGCGGGGAACCTATGCCTCCATTGCATATAAAATTCCCAGTGAATGGGGCAATCGGACACAGGAAGAGGTTGATCGCGGTCTGGTCCAGATGCGCCTTGATCTGCGTGCAATGGGCGAGGAGATCGGTGGCATCATGGTCTTTTCGTTCTGGCCTGATACCATCATGATCAAGGAAGTGGGAGACCCCATGGCCATGGGGGAATATCTCCAGCTTGGTCGCAAGGAACTTTACGCCAGACACATCATGGCGCAGGGACGGCAAAATACCAACTACGCCATTGATTTATATGCCTGTCATCCGTTTTTCATGGAGGGTATCTCTACCATGACTAATGGTGAAAATACGGCGTTCCTTCCCATTCGCGAATATCTTATGTCCCGGGGCGTCACAGGGTATCAGGGCTATCAGTCCGATTCAGAGGTGTTCACCCATATCGCGCATTTTACCACCAAGAGGCTTGGTCTGGACATCAGTGCATACAAGCATGTCATCACGCCTATGAGTGATGAAGAAATGGCGGATCATCAGGATCGTGAGTTCCTGTCCAATCTGAAAAGGTCTTGCCGCAAGCTCATTATTGACGGCCCCAACTGTATCATAGGGTGTTTGCCTGACGGTTCCATGTTCATGGCGCAGGATCGCAAAAAATTGCGGCCCGGCGTGGTCGGCGGCAATCCGGAACTTGGTATCTACGGATTTTCCTCCGAGATATGCGGATTGAATGCCGCCATTCCCGAACGTGATCGGACCAAGGATTTTCAACCCATGCATCTCGACACGGCAATCGTCGGACCTGACTGCCGGGAGGTTTTCCAATGCTCTCAGAAAGACCCATTACGCCTTCAACGTTAAGTCGCAAGGATCTGCCATGGCAGATCAAGTGGGATATCAATACGTGTACTAAGTGTGGCCGATGTACGGCGGTTTGTCCTGTCAATGCCATAGAACTCGGCGTGTTCCGTAAACGGGACATCAAAACGACCATGGGCCTCTTGGCCAAACCGACCACAGAGTTCTCGACTTTTTACGGTATCCGTCAGCGGACTGATCCGGCCTATGCCTGCATCGGCTGCTCCATGTGCAACATGGTCTGCCCGAACAATTCCATTGAGCCGGTTCGTCAGTATGACTCGACCACGCTACAGTTCCACAACAATCGGGGTGGTCAGCCCCGGACTCGTGGTGGGCGTCGGAATAATGCCGAATCATTGTTGGATCAGATCAAGTTCATTCGAATCTCCATGTTGACCGATCCCGCTTTGGATGCAGGACGTCATGAGTTCGAAATGCGGACTTTGCTCGGTCGAGTGCTGCCGCCTGAAGAAGAGATCAAGTGTTTTCAGAATAACGGCTGGAAACCGCCTGTTCGCGAAATTTATCCACTGGTTATAGGCGGGATGTCCTTCGGTGCGCTTTCTCCGAACATGTGGGAAGGCCTCCAGATGGGGGTGGCGTATCTCAATGAAGAATTGAATATGCCGGTTCGCATGTGTACGGGAGAAGGCGGTTGCCCGCCGCGTCTGTTGCGCTCCCGTTTCATCAAGTACGTCATCCTGCAGGTCGCATCAGGGTATTTTGGATGGGATGAGATTATTCACGCCATCCCCGAGATGAAGGAAGACCCGTGCGCCATTGAAATCAAATACGGCCAGGGTGCAAAGCCCGGTGACGGAGGACTGCTCATGTGGTCCAAGGTCAATAAACTCATCGCAGCTATCCGTGGTGTGCCGCAGGGCGTGAGCCTGCCAAGTCCGCCGACGCATCAGACCAAGTATTCTATCGAGGAAGCCGTCGCCAAGATGATCCAGTCCATGTCCATGGCCTGGGGATTCCGAGTGCCGGTTTATCCGAAGATCTCTGCTTCTTCCACCTCACTGGCAGTGCTTAATAACCTTGTGCGAAACCCGTATGCGGCAGGGCTTGCCATAGATGGTGAAGACGGTGGTACGGGCGCGGCATACAATGTTTCCATGAACCATATGGGCCATCCCATCGCTTCGAATCTGCGAGACTGCTACAAGGCGTTGTGCGTGGCAGGTGCCCAGAACGAGATTCCGCTCATTGCGGGCGGGGGCATAGGCAAACACGGAAATCTGGCAGCCAATGCAGCGGCTCTTATCATGCTTGGCGCGTCAATGGTTCAGATTGGCAAGTATGTCATGCAGGCCGCAGCTGGCTGTGTGGGGAGTGAAAAAGACCGTTGCAATGTCTGCAACATAGGTGTCTGTCCCAAAGGGATAACTTCTCAGGACCCGAGAGTCTATCGTCGCCTTGATCCGGAAAAGGTCGCAGAAAGGGTGGTGGATTTTTATCTGAGCTTCGACATGGAATTGCGCAAGGTGTTCGCACCCCTTGGCCGGTCTACGTCCCTGCCCGTCGGCATGTCCGACGCACTGGGTATTTCGGACAAGGATGCGGCTGACCGTCTCGATATCAAGTACGTGATCTAATCGAAGTTTCAGGCAATCGGAGAATATGATGGCAAAGAAAATATATCGCATACAGGGTCATGATGACGGTGACCGGCTGGAATCGCGCATCCTTGAGGAGCGTATTCAGAGTGCGGTCCGTCAAGGTGGTCGTAAGTTTGAGATCGAGGCAATGGGTCAGCATGGAATCGGCGGTCGACTCTGGGTGTCCAAGGAGGATCCTATTTTCCTGACGATTACCGGCTCCCCCGGTCAGCGTATCGGATCCAAAGGATTTCCCGGTACGACTATAGAGGTTATGGGTCCGGTTTCGGATGATCTGGGCTGGCTGAATGCCGGAGCCGAGATCATCGTGCACGGCAATGCTTCAAACGGTGCGTGTAACGCCATGGCTCAAGGAAAGGTCTTTATCGGTGGCAACACTGGGTCCCGTTGTATGACCATGACCAAGACCAACCCTCGTTTTGATCCACCGGAACTTTGGGTGCTCGGTTCGGTTGGTGATTATTTCGCCGAGTTCATGGCAGGCGGCACGGCAGTTGTTTGCGGGCATGATGCGCAAAGTCCGAATAATGTGCTTGGCTATCGCCCCTGTGTGGGCATGGTTGGGGGGCGTATTTTCGTACGTGGCCCTATTGAAGGGTTTTCTCAGGCCGATGCCATAATGGAACCCGTTGATGACGAGACATGGGGATGGCTAATTGAGAACCTGACGGCTTTCCTGAAAAGAATACGGCGCAGCCGATTGTTGCAACGACTTTCCCGGCGTGAGGAATGGCAGCTTATTCGGGCAAAGACGCCGTTTGAAAAGAAGGGCAGGGTCCGTCGTTCCATGACCGATTTTCGTACCAACGTATGGGATGCGGAACTGGGGCGGGGTGGTATGATCGGCGATCTGACGTCTCTTGATCGTTCGCCTATCCCGTTGGTTGTGCATGGCGATCTACGCCGTCGGGTTCCCGTGTGGGAGAATCGGAAATACATGGCGCCATGTCAGTCCAGTTGCCCTACGGGGATGCCGGTACAGAAGCGGTGGCAATTGGTACGCGATGGTTTGTTGGACGAGGCCGTTGATCTTGCTTTAGCGTATACGCCATTTCCAGCTACTGTCTGTGGTTATCTTTGCCCCAATCTATGTATGGACGGGTGTACTCGATCTACACAACAGGGCATGGCTGCGGTGGATATTACCAAACTAGGACGTGAGGGATATAAATCTGCAGCTCCGAAGCTGCCGGCATTGTCCGGCAAGCGCGTTGCCGTCATAGGTGGTGGCCCGGCGGGTATTTCTGTTGCATGGCAGATCCGTATGAAGGGACATGAGGCCGTTGTTTTTGACATGGCAAAGACCCTTGGCGGAAAGATAGCCTCGGCCATTCCTTACAGCCGCGTTCCCAAAGAGGTTGTTGAGGCCGAAGTGGAACGTGCTGCCAAAGTGTTACCGCATGTCCACCTGCAACAGCAGTTGAAATCAAAAGAATTTGAAGAACTGAAAGCGGAATACGATTACGTGGTTCTGGCTATCGGTGCGCAGAAGCCGCGCATGATTCCGGTTCCCGGTCATGAGCGAATCATTCCGGCTCTGACATTTTTGCAGGAAGTGAAAAAAGGGGGCATGAAGTCCGGCAAGCGTGTGGTGATCATTGGCGCCGGTAATGTTGGGTGCGACGTGGCGACTGTCGCGGCGACTGTCGGTGCGGAAGACATCGTGCTCATCGATATTCAGGAACCAGCCTCTTTTGGCAAGGAACGAAAGGAAGCCGAGGCCGTGGGCGCCCGTTTCAAGTGGCCGTGTTTCACCAAGGAAATTACGGATAAGGGAGTGCTCCTTCAGAGCGGAGAACTGTTGAGAGCAGACACGGTTATCATGTCCATCGGCGATCAGCCGGACGTGGATTTCCTGCCGGAAACCATTGCTCTGGATCGTGGACATCTGGTGGTCAACGACGATTACCAGACCACGGATTCGCGAGTGTTCGCCATAGGTGATGCCGTCCGCCCTGGGCTGTTGACGCATGCCATCGGGCATGGGCGTCGGGCCGCCGAGGTTATCGATGACCTGTTCAACAATCGTCGTCCTCAAAGCGATACCAGAGAAATGATCGACTACACCCGCATGACACTGGAGTATTTTGATCCTCGCGTTATCGAATTCAGTGATATGAATCAGTGTGGGGCTGAATGTTCATCCTGTGGTTCCTGCCGGGATTGCTACATCTGCGATACCATCTGTCCGCAGGCGGCGATAAGTCGAAACGAATTGCCGGATGGTGGTTTTGAACGAGTGGTTGATCCTGACAAATGTATTGCCTGTGGTTTCTGCGCTGATTCCTGCCCTTGTGGAATCTGGGATATGAAGCCCCCGGCTCCGATGGAGTAGGGGAAGGGGAACAAATAAAAAAGGCGACGAGATTTTCTCGTCGCCTTTTTTATATGCATGTAAGGTCTGTTAAGGATACCGTCCCATATTTCGTTCCTGTTTCAATCCATGCTCGGTCAACCTGTCGTATTCCTTTTGATCTTTCTTCATTTTATCCAAAATACGGGTTGCGCGCTTTTTGATCTCAGCCTTGAAATTGATACAGTCACTTGTCGGGAAGGATTCCAATGTGTCGTCAAGCAAGTGGGCTGCCTTGGTCGATATTTCACCATGGATTAGTTCGTGTTCTTCCAATTTGGACAGGAATTCTTTCCACCATTTTCGGGTTTTATAGTCCACGCTGTGAATGAGCTTCGGGTATTTGTAGGTAAGATGGAGATATACCGTTGCTTTTGTCGGGGTACATTGTCCACCGTGGTTGCGCCAATTGAAGCTGTATTTGATATCGGTCAGGGTGTGCGCCTGATATGTCTTGATTCCCTTGTTCAAGGGGGAGTGGTTCTTTAGGTTCATGAAGATGGTCTTTGGATCATGGCCATCCACCATGTAATATTCCGTGTTGACTGTTCTGACCACGTCCGCCAGAGCGGAGGATGCCAGGAGCAGGAGTATGGAGATTGCCAGAATCAGGCGGCGCATCTTAGTTCCCTTATCCATCCTCGGAAGAACAGAGGTTTTCGAATTGCATCTGGTACAGACGGTTGTAAAGAGGGCAGGATTCAAGCAGGTCGTCATGCTGCCCCTGTGCCACAATTCGTCCTTTTTCCATGACCACGATAACATCTGCTGACATGATCGTCGATAACCTGTGTGCAATGACTATGGATGTTCTGCCTTGCATCAGGTTTTCGAGAGCTTTCTGAACGACTCGTTCCGACTCGGTATCCAGAGCGCTGGTGGCTTCGTCGAGAATAAGTAAGCTCGGGTTTTTCATGATGGCGCGAGCAATGGTCAGCCGCTGTTTTTGGCCGCCAGATATTTTGACGCCGCCTTCACCGACGATGGTGTCATAGCCTTCGGGCATCTTCGTGATGAATTCGTGTGCATATGCGGCCTGAGCTGCCTGAACTACCGTGTCGACATCATATTCATCCTGGGCATAGGCAATGTTGTCAGTCACGGATGCGTTGAACAAGAAGGTGTCCTGCGAAACAAGGCCGAGATTGAGACGCAAGCTGTCCAGGGTGTAATCTTGGAGTGAGGTGCCATTGATCTTAATGTCACCATGTTGAGCGAGATAGAACCGGGGGATCAGGTTGACCAGTGTGGTCTTGCCTGATCCGCTGGGGCCGACAACCGCCACTCTCTGGCCCGCATTGATGGTCAGGGAGAGTTCTTTAATTGCAGGCTCTTGTGTGTTCGGATAGGTGAAGCTGATATCGTTGAATGTAAGTTCTCTGAGGACACCGTCAAATGCCAACGTGCCGTCATTTTCCATGTTGATATCCGGCGAGTCCAGAATGTCGAAAACACGTTCGGCTCCGGCTAGGCCGCCCTGAATCTGATGGTTTGAGGCATTGAGTTTTTTGATCGGGTCGTACAACTGCACGAGACAGACGAGAAATGCTGTAAGATCTCCTGGGGACATCTGGCCATTAATGACACGGCTGCCGCCTACCCAGAGAACGGTCCCACCTGCCACGGCCGCAATCAGGTCCATAATTCTGGAAGATCCTTCACTATATAGGATACGGCGAATTATCATTCCTGTCAGGCTGTTGTTTTCCTTGTTGAATTTAATTTCTTCGCGAAGCTCATTGGCAAACGCTTTAATGACTTTAATGCCTGAAAAGCTTTCTTCAAGGACGACGTTGATGCCTGACAGTTCAGCTTGCATTTTGCGACCGTATTTGCGGATCTTCTGACCGAAGAAAACAAACGGATAAATGGCCACAGGCATGACTATCAAGCTCCAGAAGGCTAGGTAACTGTCAAGATAGATGGTTGTGCCAATCAAGCCAATCAGGGTAAATATCTGTCTGACGAACATGATTCCGCTTGGCAGACAGACTCGGACTGCGACAACATCAGCAACGATACGACTCATGAGCATCCCTATTTCACTTTCTGCGAAATAAGGCATGGGGAGGCGGATGATTTTCTTGAACAAGTCGCAACGTAAATCTCGCAACACGAGCATGCCTGTTGCATTCATCACGTAAACCTGTCCTAACTGGAGGACACCTTTGAGAATGATAAGGCCTGCAAATCCATATATGCAAAGCTCTAATGTCTTGATATCTTTGGCGATAAGGACTTCGTCCGTGATGAATTTTGTTAACCATGCGAGGGCGGGAGCGATAGGGGCATACAACAGCATCGCTATGATTGCCAGGGTGACACGTCCTTTGTATGGAGCGAAATAACTGATGCTTCGTTTGAGCAGGTAACGGTTGCTCATCTTATGGAGTTTTACTTCTCGAGCCAAAATATCTCCTTGGATATTGCTTTTAGACGGCTTTGTTCGCCGTGCAATCATCAAATAAGGCGTTGAAGCTTCATAGTAAAGGATAATAAAAAAGTGAAGGCTGACCATGTGGTCAGCCTGAAATATTGTCAAATTATGAAAGAGAGTGGTGGCTATACGACTTGTGCGTAGTTTGTGCCATTTTGGTGTGCCAATGCTGCACGAGTGAATTCCCGCTGTCGTCTTTGGAGTTCAAGATAGGCCAGTTCCCGTGATGTTTCACAGTAGAAGAATCCATCTGAGGCAATCTGGGGATGAATTCTGTCGTGAAGACTTTGGGGGGGGAAGTTGAAACGTTCGACATCAGCATCAAATCCGGTTTTTGAAAACCGCCATAGTTTGTCAGCGTCTCTGACCAGGCCTTCATCTTTTGAGATGAAGCCCTGACGAGTGTCGTGCTCGGCAATTATTTCCAGGATATCGACTATCAGGTGTTCAGGGTAGTTCACTTGATGTAAAACCTGACGGGCTATCTTGACGCCTTCTTCCTGGTGTCGGAGGCGGACTGTCATTTCGTCTTCAGGCGTTTTTTCAGAACTGAACACGACCTGCCATTCAGCTCGTGAAAGCTGACTCCAGCCTGTGTCATGCAGGATGATGGCGGGGAGCACGACATCTTTATTCCCCTGCTCCAGATCAACCAGTTGTTTAGCGAATTCCAGAGTGATGAACGCATGCCCAGCATCATCCCTTTTATCTTGGTAGGGTAGAGCCGTGTTCCATATGGCGGTGTGGATTTTGTTCATATGATACGATTAAATATCCAATTAATTAGGTGATTTGATTCGGTAATGGTTTTGCCGGATTTGGTGTAGAAAATCCATGTATGTGGGAATTCGTCGTATGTCAATTCAAGATTTTTCGGCCATATCGTAATAAAAAACATGGGTGTCAGTTGTGGCTGTCTTACATGGTTTTTAGCGTCTTTGCGTTTCTGAAATGCTGTCTTTTCGAATTGGTTTGCACTTCCTTTTTTTCGCCATCTACGCTGCAGGTATTATTGGAGATCATCGAGGAGTCTACTTTTTCAAGACAGTTCGGTATGAATTAGGTTTAACTGTAATACACATATATTTTGGATGCTTATGGCCCAGTGTGCGTGTTGTTATCTCGGTTGAAAACATTAATTGTTATGACAATTTATCAACAGTTGCCTGTTTATAACTTCTAACGAGTTTTATTAAGTGTGAAAAATTGTTGTATTCCGTTTGTCCTTACTGTCAATGTGGTTTGTATCGTCAAATATATGTATCCACATGATAAGTCATTGGTTTTATTTAGTTTTATACAATTGACTTAAAAAATGGCAATATGTATAAAATGTCTCGAAAAGTTTCGATAGCACGAATAGATCAAATTCTTATCTCATGCTCAATATACTCAAGCGGAGGACCTCATGGCTGACCCCAAGACTCAAGTGCTTCAAGTTTCTCTCCCCGGTGCAGGACAGACGACATCGTATCAGTTGTCTGCTGGCGTTCCTGTCAAGTTTACCTTCGACATCTCCGAAGCTGTTTTTAACGGTAGCAACGGTAGTCTTACGATTGCCATTGAAGGTGGGGGGACGGTCGTTCTCGAAAATTATCAGGCTCTCGCCGCTGCGGAATCAATGCCTGTTTTTGAAATGCTGAATGGTGAGCAGGTCGCAGGCGATGTGTACCTTTTCGCTTTTGCCGATGGAGCCGATAGGGCTGATGGTGAACTGGAAACGGCGGCTGATGGGGCCAATGGCGGTTCCGGTGCAGGGGAATATTCTGATGATCCCGGTCAGATTGGTGATGGTGTTGATGCTTTGGGTGGACAGGACGACGCGTACGCCAGTCGCTCTTTGTCAACTGCGGCTGGGATTGATGAGAATCATGCTCCGGTTGCAAATGATGATTTCAACGAAATCACTGAAGTTGGTGATGACGATTTCAATGCGAATGAACATGTCAGTTTCGTTTCCGGCGGTGACCAGATGGACGGAGAGTCCCCGGAAGGAGATTTCTTCAGCCTGGGCAGCAACGGTGACGGCTTTGTCATCAATTACCCGAATGATGCTCCGCAGGAACAGGAGCCTGTTGCTGGCAATCTCATTGATAATGATTTCGATCCAGATTCTGCACATACAAATGATTCACTGATGATGCATTCCATCGATTACGATGGTGTTGACTCCAACGGTCAAAACCCCGGTCCGGTCGAGATTCCGGCTGAAGGGCAGACTATCGAAGGCCTTTACGGAACGCTGGTTATCCAGTCTGACGGTTCTTATACATATACATTAAATGAAGACTTGGCTGACAGCCTTGAAGAAGGCGAGACCTTTGACGAGGTTTTCAATTATACCATCGAAGATCCTGTCGGTGCGGTCAGCAACCAGGCAAGCCTGACCATCACGGTCCATGGTTCCAATGATGCGCCTACCGCAGTGGCTGATACCAATGTGCAGGCTATCGAGCACGGTGACTCTTCTGGCTACCAGCTCCCCGATGGGTATCCTGCTCCTGACGGCCATGAGATTGATGCTGCCCCTGGCAATGCTCTCGTTGCGATTGATGGAGACTCCTATGGTACCGAAATTCTGTCCGGTGTTGATGACGGCTCCTTTTTTGTGGATACGTCGGCAGCATTCGCGGATGGTTTGAATTTCTTTGGGAATACCTATGACGGAATTTATGTCAGCACCAACGGGTACATAACTTTTGGTGAAGGGCAGACGAGCTGGAGTTTTGACCCCTCTGATCTTTCCGATGAGCCTCCATTCATCGCTGCACAGTATGATGACTTTAATCCCGCCAAAGGCGGTCACATCTACTATGATGTTGATGCAGAGAATGGTGTGGTTACGATTACTTGGGAAGACCTGCAGGAGTGGGGAAATTCTTCCGGTGACGACAACTCTTTCCAGATTCGGTTGCACGACCTCGGCAAAGGTGATTTCGACGTTGAGATTCGTTATGCCAATACGGATTGGGCTGATGAAAACTCCACCGGCGGCTGGTCAGCCGGCGATGGTGTGAACTTCGAGATTCCGCTTTCCGGCGCTGAAGATGTCCTGAATGCAGAAGATTCATCCAATATCGGTCATGATGGTGTATACGGTTGGACTGTCCGTGATGGGCAGGTTACCGGCGAGCTTCATGACTATACTACGGCAGTCGCTGCTTCCGGTAATGTGTTGGAAAATGATTCGGATGTTGACGACAACGATATGGTTTTCGAGGCCGGTGAAGAGTCCGGTCTTTTCGTCATGGGTGTCTACTCCGCACATCCTTCCGACAACATCGACGATCAGCTTGATTACGATCCTTCGCTTGTTAATGGCGAACTGGACGGTGTGGTTGAACCTTCCCAGACTTCGTTTACTGTTCAGGGTCACTATGGAACCCTGACCATCAACAGCGATGGTTCTTACACTTACACTTTGGATAACGATGGTAACAACGCCGACCTTGAAGGGTTGAACTACAACAATCCCGGTACGGATTCTTTTACTTACGCCATCATGGATGACTCCGGTGCGCTCGATTACGCCAATATCACCTTTACAGTGAATGGTGCCAACGATGCCCCCGAGGCATTTTCAGACACCAATTCCATTCAGGAATTCGGGTATATCTTTGAAGAGACGAGCTACTCCGGTATCGCCACTGGAAACGTTATCACTGACGTGAATGGTGATGACCAGGTGGATACAGATGCTGACGACGCGCAGATTTTTGTAGAGTCGATCAGCCATGGCGAGAATACACAGGCAGTTTATGACTATGACGATACCAATGAATACGTGGAAATCGACGGTGATTACGGTACGCTGAAAGTCTGGAAAAACGGTGAGTATGAGTACACCCTTGATAATGACAATGAAACTGTCGACGCCCTTGATGATGGCGGTAAGCTGACCGAAACGTTCTCTTACACTACCACGAACAGTTGGCAGGATGGCGTCAGCAGCAATGCTGCCGATCTGACGATCACCATTCACGGAACCAACGACGCTCCGGTTGCAGTGAACGATGTGGATACCGCATCCGAAGCCGTTGATGATGCCTCCCTGGTTCCGGCCACAGGCAATGTCATTACCGATGCCGTGACCGGCGATTCCGACGTTGATACCGGCGATGTCCTGCATATCACAGAAGTCCAGTATGGCACCGAGTCGGTGACGACCTTTGACACCGAGGGCAATCTGACCATCGTCGGCACTTACGGTACGTTGACGATCGATGCTGACGGTGAATACTCCTATGTAGCAGATCAGGAAGCTGCCAACAGGCTGGATTCCGGTTCCGACCCGGTTGACGATGTCTTCACTTACACGGTTTCCGATGGCGACGTCCCTGTCACGGCGACGTTGACTCTCTCAGTTTCCGGCGTGAATGACACTCCGGTTGCAGTGAACGATGTGGATACTGCATCCGAAGCCGTTGATGATGCCTCCCTGGTTCCGGCCACAGGCAATGTCATTACCGATGCCGTGACCGGTGATTCCGACGTTGATACCGGCGATGTCCTGCATATCACGGAAGTCCAGTATGGCACCGAGTTGGTGACGACCTTTGACACCGAGGGCAATCTGACCATCGTCGGCACTTACGGTACGTTGACGATCGATGCTGACGGTGAATACTCCTATGTAGCAGATCAGGAAGCTGCCAACAGGCTGGATTCCGGTTCCGACCCGGTTGACGATGTTTTCACCTACACGGTTTCCGATGGAGATGCGACGACCACCGCGACGTTGACCATCTCTGTTTCCGGGGTGAATGATGCACCCGAAGCAGTCGGCAACCACTACGGAGAGTTCGAGCCTGGTTTCACAGCAACTTTCGAAGCGACTGATGTGAATGTGAGCGGTAATCAACTGTCCGTCACTGATGGAGGAATCACCGTTTCAGCGAATATGATTTATTCTTTCGCAGATGGTGCGGTTGAGGTTCGTAATGAGCCGTATTTCAATCTTGATTTGACCACCAAGGGTGGCGGTCTTGGAATCAGCGGTCGTGACGATCTCAACGGCGGCGAAGTCTCGCTGCGTGACGGTGACGATTGGTATGATCAGGCAGACGAAGGTCTGGTTGTGGATCTCGGCGACAATGCCGCTCCCACTGTGACTATCGAACTCGGATTGCTCTTTCAGAATGGGCCAGACGGCAACTACACCGAAGTTGCGCGGGTCATTGCCTTTGATGCTGACGGTAACAAGATCAGTGATCAGAATGTATCTGGCTCCACGAACGGAAACGTCACCGTTGAACTGGATGGTGGAACCGTTGATATCGCCCAGGTGATAGTGCTTCCGGTTGATAACGGCGCAGGTATGGTCGGTAACAATTCTGACTTCGTTCTGAATTCCGTGACCGCTGAAAAGCCTGACTATTACGAATTCCTTGAAGACGGCGGCGATATCACTCTGGCTGCAACCAGTGCGGATGGCTCCGGTATCCTTGATAACGACTTTGATGTTGACGGCGATTCCCTTGAAATCGTGCTCTTTGAAGACGGTACTCACCCCGTGGTTGGTGGAACTGTCAGTGTCGATGCCAATGGGAATGTTGTTTTCTCACCAGAACAGGATTTCAACAGTGAGCAGAATGGCGGCGATGCCTCCTTCTGGTATAGGGCGTTTGACGGAGAAAAATACTCTGATCCGGTTGAAGTGACCATCAAGATTGGTGCTGTCAACGATGCCCCTGATGCTGGCGGTGATAGTTTCGCTACCCTGGAAGACACTCCGTTGAATCTGGATGTCCTTGTTAATGACATTGATATGGACGGTGATAATCTGACCATTGTGAGTGAAGCAGATAGCGACAATAACGTTGATGCTCCGTCCGCTGCTAACGGCAGTGTTGAAATAGTGCTCGTCAATGGTGAACAGCAGCTTCACTATACCCCTGATACTGATTTCAACGGTCAGGATACCATTACATACTCTGTTTCTGATGGTAACGGTGGTTTTGATACGACTACCGTAACGGTCAATGTCGGGCCCGTAAATGATGCTCCTGTGGCAGCCAAAGACGCCAAGACCGTTACCGAACCCAATGACGATGGTGCTTCCATCAGCGTAACAGACAATGTCCTGACCAACGATCATGATCCGGACAACTTTGACAATAATCCTAATGACGATCCGGCCAGCCTGGTCTCGGTTACCTATGCCGGTGCTGAACATGTGTTCAACGCCAACGGGGATGATATATCCTTCGGTACTGAATACGGCACAGTGACCTTTACTCAGCAGGGTGACTATACGTTCACGGCCAATAACGACACTCAGGCCGCGGGTTTCAATCCTGAAGAAGTATTCACTTACGTCATGCAGGATTCTGACGGTGTAACGTCCTCATCCACCTTGACTGTGACAGTTAACGGCGTGAACGATGCCCCGACTCTGGACCTCTCTGCAGGCACGGTGACCTTTGAAGGTCATACCGCCAGCTATCATAACATGATTGGCGTGTATGAGATGTCCAACGGTAAGCCCGTGAATCCGGAAATCATTCTGGAAGACGTACAGGACGCCAATATTGGTGATGTCCTTACCACATTCGGTGATGGCCAGGATCTTCATTACTTCCTGGTAGATGTCGGCGGTGGCTCCACTCCGACAGGTACTCCCGAGTTCGTATGGGATGAAGCCAACGGCGAATGGGATATTACTTTTGATGGCGGCGCAACCACCAAGAACGTTCATTTCGATGATATGTCCTTGAATCCGAACGATCACGGTGAAAGCACCTTTGGCGATAATCCGAATCATGACTATGAAGTTGAAGTTGATGATCAACTTGTTGCCGGTCACAAGACGCCGGGCGATGACGATGACTATGACGATGTTCTTGCTGATGAACATCCCGGCATGGACGGCTCGGACCATGGCGCCACCTTCACTGAAGGAGGTGCCCCCGTTTCGGTCACCGGCGCTATGGATATCTCGGATATCGATTCCGAGACCATCACCAAGGTTGAAATAACATACACTCCTGAAGAGTTCGACGATCTGAATATTGACCTCGGTTCCTTCATCGACGGAGGGACTGTGACCAACCCTGACGGCAGTGTTACCTGGACCATCTCCGGAGAAGCTTCCAAGGGTGATTATGAAGATCTGCTTCAGAGCCTGACCTTTGAGAATAGCTCCGAAGCATTACAGGACGGCACGCGTGAAATCACCATTCGTGTGAATGACGGCGAAGACTGGAGCAATCCGGCACAGTCCACCATCACGGTTGTCGGTGTGAATGATGCTCCGGTTGCATTCGGTGAGTCCATTGATAGTACGCATGTGGTTCCGGGTGCATCTGATATCTTTAATGCAAGCGATATGACACTGAATGGAACAACGGCTACCATGGCCGGTATTACAGTTGCCGGTGCTGCTGTATTCCATCCGGATCATACTCAAGATTATTCAGCAGATTTATCTCGGACTGTGCACGGTATTGGTGTTAATGACGGAGGATGGGACACTCTGAATAATGAAGTTGACTCTGAAAGAAACTACCCCGGTTGGGATGAAAGCCTGACCGTCACTCTTGATACACCGCGTGACAGCGTTACTATTGATCTCGGATTGTTCTTCAACAATTCCAGTGAAACAGAACAGGCCCGACTTATTGCCTATGATGCGGACGGCAAGCAGATTGGTGAGCCGGTTATCGTGACTGGTGAAGCTGATGGTTCCGTGACTTCTCCTGCACTGGGTGAAGACGGTTCCAAGGTTGCAACGGTTACCATCACACCTGTCGGTGATCAGTCAGACTTTACCTTGGTCGCTGTACATGCAGTAGATCATCCGACTGAAGTCCCCAACTGGGTAGAAGACCAGGTTGATCCCATTGTGTTCTCGGTTGCCGATATACTGGCAAACGATACAGATGCGGATCATGCGGATTATGGCGATGGTGATTCCACATCGTTGTCCATCTCCGAGATTACCGGTGCCAATGGCGGTACTGCGGAACTCAGTGCCGACGGTACTCAGATCATCTTCCACGCCGATCCGAACCACAATGGTGAGACGTCCTTTACCTACACCGTTGAAGATCCCTTGGGTGCAGTGTCCAACGAGGCCACAACAACCTTCGAGATTGGTGCTGTGAATGACGCACCTGTGGCGATTAATGACAGTTACCATGGTTTCGTTGTTGAAACGCATACTGACGTTGTGACGAACTGGAGTGCCGCTGAAGATTTGCCCTCATACACGACTAACGGCATGACTTTTACTGCCAAGTCTCAGGGTGACTCGTCTGTATGGCTTGAGTCGATGGATAGAGGTGATGATTTGGGTGTTGATAATGGCACTACAGATAATTCCGATTTGATTGACAGCTCCGGACAGCGTGATTCGATTTTAGTCGATTTTGCTGAAGGCAAAGATTCAGTCACTATTGAGTTAGGATGTTGGGATGATTATGACGATGCAAGAATCTACATCAACGGTGTTAATCATGGGCGTTATTCAGGCGACTCCAGTTCATTGACCTTGACGGCTGCAGCGGACAATGGCGGTGTGCTGATTGAATCAATCGAGATCATGGCTGTGAAGCATGGCTCTTCAAATAGTTACTTCACCCTTGATAGCATTGAAGCATCGACGTATTCCCTTAGCGGTGAAGCCGGAGCTTCCGGCGATGTCCTGGCTAACGACTTCAATGTCGATGCCGGTGACACCCTGTCCGTGATCGGTGTTAACGGTCATGTTGTGAATGAGACGGGCTCGACCGAGATTCAGGGTGAGCATGGTGTTTTGACCATCCATGCAGATGGTTCCTATGACTATGCTCTTGATGACGGTTGGCAGAGCCTTGATCACACGGTTACCGAGACTTTTGAGTACACGGTGTCCGATAGTCACGGCGTTACTGATGTCGCGGATCTTGAAATTCCGATCCACGTCAATGCCAACGTTGTAACTGATACGAGTACCGATGCAATGACTGGTGAACATGTCATGCATGGCTCTGTTGGCGAAGACCTTATCTACATCGCGCCTGATGCTGATATGGTTGACCTGTCTGCCGGTGGTCACGATACGATCTTTATTGATCCTGATTATATCGGCCATGCCGGTGGTGACATCACGGTGTCCGGGTTCGGTGAAGGTGATGAACTGGTCCTGAACGACATGGGGCAAATGTTCCTCTCTGTCGAACAGGTGACGACTTCTACTGGAGTCGATACGATTCTGACCATCAATGATGGGGCTGGTGACATTAATCCTGCTGATGATTACACCATCACTCTGGCGGATTACTCACTCCACGGTGTTGATCAGATAGATCTGCCGATTGGTCACATGGACATCTCCAGCGACCACGAGTCCTTGAACTCTCTCATCCAGACTATCATTGACTCTCCAGACAAGAACTAATTGCTAAATAACCAAAACCCCGGATTCGGCGTATGTCGAATCCGGGGTTTTTTGATGTTCAGTCGAATATTCAGGTCTCAGTGGAAAACAGAAAGGCCCGGAAGGAATACCTTCCGGGCCTTTAAGCATTGATTGATCGGGATATCCGTGTCCTAAAGAGGAAACGGTCGATTCTTTTGTTACACTTTGCTCTTGTAGAAAGCGCAGAAGCGGTTGATGCCTTCCCTGATCTGCTCAGTGTCGGCGCAGAAGGAGAAGCGGATGAATTTGTCGGAGTCTTTGCCGAAGGTCAGGCCGGGAGCAGTGGCAACGCCTGTCTCCTTGAGCAATTCCTTGGCAAAGGTGTAGGAATCCATTCCGGCCTTGGAGACATTGGCCATGAGGTAGAATGCCCCTTTAGGACGGGAGAATTCAAAGCCTTCTGCGGACAACGTATCGAGAACAAGGTCTCGGCGTTCGCGGTAAGCTTCGACCATTGTACCGATGCAGTCCTGCGGGCCGTTTAATGCGGCCTCAGCTGCTTTTTGGGAAACAGCGGAGGCGCAGGAGACGTATGGTTCCAAAATCTTGTTCATCTGTGGTGCAACTTCGGAAGGAGCGCTGTAATAGCCAACGCGCCAGCCGGTCATGGCGTATGCCTTGGACACGCCATAGATGGAAATGACATTACCATTGGGGTCGATATTCAACGGGGAGTGATGTTCTCCGTCGAATACGATCTTGTCGTAGACTTCATCAGAGATGATGTAGATGTCGTGTTTTTTTGCGAATTCAACCAGCTTTTCGACTGTTTCCTTGGAGTACACGCCTCCAGTGGGATTAGACGGAGTGTTGATGAGTATGACCCGCGTACGAGGTGTGATAAGCGGTTCCAGGTCTTCGATACGAGGCTCAAATCCATTATCTTCCCGCAGGGGATAGAATACCGGGGTGCGCTCCATGGCAATGGTCTGCATATAGTAGTTGGGCCAGCCTGGATCAGACAGCAGGACCTCATCACCGGGGTTGGTAACTGCCATCATGGCCTGTGCCAGAGCAAAAACGGAACCGGGGGCAATGCCGATCTGGTGGATGTCCACCTTGGCTCCGTCTCTGTCCAATTTGTTGAGACACGCTTCACGCAGGGAAAGTAGACCATTATTGGCGGTATACTTAGTGAAACCGTCATGGATCGCCTTGCACGCGGCTTCTTTGATGTGATCCGGGGTTTGGAAACCGGGCTCGCCGAGTTCCATGTGGATGACATCTTCCATTCCCATGGCCAGATCCATGATGACACGGATTCCGGAACGGGGCATTTTGTTCAGGGATTCGCAGAGAGTCTTCATAATTTCTTCCTGTGATACTTGGTTATTATCGTTGATCTCGACCCGCTGCACCATCGGCAAGGGCCTGTATTTCTTCTTTTGTCGCGCGGAGGAAATCACCGGGAATGGAGTGTTTCATGGCTCCGGCTGCTACCGCGAAATCAATGGTTTCCTGAGAATCACCCGTTTTGTCGAGGGCATATAGGAAGCCTGTGGTAAAGGCGTCGCCGCCACCGATACGGTCTACGATATTCTTCATTTCAAAGACAGGGGAGGTCCACATTGCATCCGGTGTGGCGAGTATGGCTACGGTAGACTGGTGGTCTGCGGATTGCGTCCGTCGAACCGTGATGGCGACTTTCTTGATATTCGGCCATTGCTCGAAGACTTCATCGGCCATCGGACGATATGCAGACGGATTGTCATAAATATCATTCTCTTCAACTCTGGCGGACAGGCCGAGGCAGGAGTCGAAATGGCCTTCGTTACCAACGAGCACGTCAACGTATTCCATCATGCGACGATATACATCTACATGGTTGAATCCATATTGCCAGAGTGCGGCGCGAAGATTTAAGTCGCAGGAAACCGTCAACCCCATATCCTTGGCCGTTTTCATGGCCTCCAGAGTACAGCGCATGGCTGTCTCGGAGATGGCTGGAGTGATACCGGTAATATGAAACCAGTCTCGATCAGCCAGTAACGTGCGCCAGTCGAAAGTTTTTGGTTCCGCTTTAGCGATGCATGAATCAGCTCGATCATAGACCACCTTGATAGGGCGGTGATTGGCACCTGTCTCGACGAAGTATAAACCGAGTCTGCCTTGGTAGAAGGCTATTTTCGATGTGTCTACACCGTGTTTTCGTAATTCGTCACGCACGGCGTTTCCGAGATCGTTTGTCGGCAGTGCTGTGATGAAGGATACATCTTCGTTAAATCGTCCGAGGCCGACAGCAACATTGGCTTCGGCTCCAGCCATGGTTACTTCGAGTGATGGGGTCTGAAACAGCCGCTCATACGCGGGGGCCTTGAGCCGCATCATTATTTCACCAAACATGGCATACCGTTTCATGGTTTGCTCCTACAGTTTCTCAATGAGTTGGATGGAAATTCCACCAGCGGTTTCTTCCATCCACGCCGAATTGTTTTTGGTGTCGATAGCTTTAACTTTCTGACCGTTGTTTTCGAGCCATGCGACTGCGCGCTGAATATTGTTACATGCAATGCGGAGTGTGCCGGGAGCATCACCCATGGCAGTCAGCGGCGCAAAGCCAGGGATGGCCGATGGTGCGAAAGCCATGGCAAGCGTCTCAAGCATTGTTGAACCGGTTTCATCAGCCCCTGTCCCAATTTCGGCGCTGAGCAGTTCAAAACCGTGGAGCAGGGCCATGGCTTCTCTTGCATTGCGGGTGATTTGTTCGAATTGACCGGCTTGGATGTATTTTTGTTTAGCGATCCAAGTACCACCTACTGCCAGAACAGAATTACTTTTGGCGTAGCTGGTGATGTTGTCGGGGCCAATACCGCCTAGGGGCAGGAATTTGACGCGCTCTTTGAACGGGGCAGCCATTGATGCCAACCCTTTCATGCCGCCTCTGGATTCAGCGGGGAAGAATTTGACAGCTGGGAGGCCGGCCTCAAGGGCTAGTTCGATACCCGTCGGGCTGTCGATGCCGGGAATAATCAGGAAATCATTGTCAACACAATGGTACACGACGCGGGAGTTGAAGCCCGGCGTGACGATGTAGCAGGCTCCTGCTTCCTTGACTTCTTCCACCTGTTCAGGAGTCAAAACGGTTCCTGCGCCGACGAGCATGTCAGGGTAGGCTTCCAGCACTGCCCG
Organism: uncultured Pseudodesulfovibrio sp.; assembly: GCF_963675635.1. Lineage (NCBI taxonomy): Bacteria > Pseudomonadati > Thermodesulfobacteriota > Desulfovibrionia > Desulfovibrionales > Desulfovibrionaceae > Pseudodesulfovibrio > uncultured Pseudodesulfovibrio sp. Next base: position 751,335 of record NZ_OY776488.1, read on the forward strand.
GATGGCGTCGCAGGCGACATCTGTGCGGAGCGTAATCTCCATGGCTGCTATGCCGCCATCCCTGAGCGCTTTGGCGACAGGTACAGCGTCTTCCAGCCGCTCGATTTCGACGACCGGGAAGATGCCGGCTATTTGAATTGCTTTTAATATTTTTTGCATTGTTTTTCCTTGTATATGCTGGATTAGTCGTGGGTAATCTGGTGCATGAACTGACGTGTGCGTTCATTCTGCGGATTGTCGATGAGTTGGCTTGGTGCGCCTTCTTCCACAATAACGCCGCCATCCATGAAAATCATCCTGTCCGCAGCCTTGCGGGCAAAACCCATTTCGTGGGTTACAACAAGCATGGTCATGCCTGATTTGCTGAGTTCGTCCATGACGTCCAGAATACCGCCAGTCAACTCCGGGTCCAGCGCAGAGGTCGGCTCGTCAAACAGCATGACATGAGGGTTCATGGCCAGGCCGCGCGCAATAGCTGCGCGCTGTTGCTGACCGCCGGAAAGGTTGTCCGGGTATACATCCACCTTGTCCACGATGCCGACTTTTTCCAGGAGTGCGCGGCTTATCTCGCGGGCTTCATCAAGCTCCTTATTATGGACCTTGGTAAGGGGCATGGTAATATTTTCCATGATGGTCAGGTGTGGAAACAAATTGAAACTCTGGAAGACCATGCCGATTCTCCGGCGCAGGTCGAGCAGGTCCGTTTCCGGGGTGTGTACCGATGTTCCGTCAACGATAACCTCACCCGCCTGAATCTTTTCAAGACCGTTAAGGCAGCGGAGCAGGGTCGATTTTCCCGAGCCGCTGGGACCGGCAAAAATGACGGTTTCTCCAGGTTCAACATCGAAGCTGACGCCTCGGAGCACTTCAAGGGCACCGAAGCTTTTGTGGAGATCTTTAACAGATACTATAGGCATAATAGATTCCTTGAAACTAAGTTGTCTTTTGTTTGAGTCGCTTTTCCAGATTCGCGGAGAGGTGAAGAATCGGGTAGCAGAGAGCAAAGTAGAACACGGACAGGACCGCGAATGTGATCAGCGGCTCCATGTTGGATTGCATCTGCACTCGGGCAACACGAGTCAGTTCGGTCAGGGCGATGACTGAGACGACCGATGTATCCTTGATATGCAAGACTATCTGCCCGGACAGCGGTGGTAACGTCAGCTTGATGGCTTGAGGAATGATGACATACCTCAGGCGTTGATACGTGGTCAGGGCCAGTACCTTGGCAGCTTCATGTTGAACAGTGGGGATGGATTGTAGGGCGCTACGGATGATTTCCGAGACGTATGCCCCGGAGTGCATCGACAGGGCCAGAATCCCTGTTGTCAGGGCTGAAAGTCGCATGCCAAAGAAAGGCAGTACGTAGAACAGGAAGAACAGGATCATTAGGAAAGGCAGACCCCGCATCAAGTCGACATAGACACGAAGAATCTGGGAAAGGACCGGTATCTTGAGGAATCGGATCAACCCTGTGAATATTCCGAAGAGTATGGCTATGACAAAACCTGCCACGGCCAAAAGTACGGTGGCGGGTAATCCGCGTTCCGCAAGGAGTATGAAAAGGTTTCCGGTCATTGAGAGTGTATCCATCATCTTACCATCTCCTCATGCGTTTTTCGAGGAACGAAGTCCCGTAGATAAGGGTCAGGATGATGAGGAGATAGAACACCATTGCAGGAAGAAACGCTTCCATAGGGCGGAAAGTGACGGCCTGGGTGACGGCCGCAGCCTTTGTCAGATCAACGACACCCATTACTGAAACAAGGGCGGAGTCTTTGACAAGATAGGAGGCCTGTCCGACCAGTGGGGGAAAGATGTTTCGAAATGCCTGAGGCAAAATCACATACCGCATCTTTTGTGAGTAGGACATGGCCAAACAGTCTGCGGCTTCATACTGCGTGGAGTGAATGGACTCGATGCCCGCTCGGATAATTTCGGCGGCATACGCCCCGGAGTTGAGCATCAGAGCCATGACACCCACCAAAAAGGCGGGCAGAATAATGCCGAATTCCGGCAGTCCGAAAAAGAGAAAGTACACTTGTACAAGTAGGGGGGTTGAACGAATGAACTCCACATAAGCGGTTGCTGATCGTTTCAGCCATGGCTTGTGTGAAAGTCGGGCCAATGCCACCAGAACTCCCCACAATACGGCAAGCACGATGCTGATAAGGGAAATGAGGATGGTGTTTTGCAAGCCTGTCATAATATCAGGCATGTAGTTGACCATCATCTGGTAATTGAAATCGTAATTCATTGTGTGACCATTTTAACAGGTGAAAAAACGGGGCAGGGATACCCCTGCCCCGATGATATGTGTCGTTATTGTCTACGGATGCATGTTCCAGTCGGCCTGCCAGGGCTTGCCGAGCCACTTTTCGTAGATTTCACCGTATTCGCCGGTACGCATGATAGTGGCGAAGAACAGGTCCAGCCAGTTTTTCATGCGGTAGGAATCGAAGTCGGGGCGAACTGCGTATGCGTATGCGTCAGGCTGGATGTTGCCTTCGAGCATAGTCAGTCCCTGGACTTTGGTCGGGAAGCTCATGACGATGAGTTCATCGTTCAAGGCTGCGTCAACACGACCGTCTTTGAGGGCTTTCAACTGGTCGCCATCCAATTCATAGGTAACGAGCTCAGCATTGGGCAGCTTTGCCTTGGCAACAGTCGAACCGATTGCACCGGCAATGGCACAGACCTTTACGCCAGGCTTGTTCAGGTCTTCCCAGGTCTTGAAGCCCTTGCCATCGCGGGCAACAGCGAAAGTGCCTGTCATGAGCCAGGGATGTGCGAAGACAACTTTTGTGGCGCGCTCCATGGTGGCAGACATGCGGGCGCCAATCAGGTCAATGCGCTGCGAAAGCAGGGCCGGAATCAGGCCGCCCCAAGCCATGTCGGCAACTTCGACTTCAACACCCATGTATTCGCCGAGTTTGTTCATGAGATCGATTTCAAAACCTTCGGGCTCGCCTTTGTCGTTACGGTAGGCAAAAGGCGGGGCAGCTAAGGTGGTGCCGATGACGATTTTGCCGTCGCTTTTTATCTTGTCCAAAAGATCGGTCTGGGCGGAAGCGACAGAACCGAGGCCGAAAGTCATGATGAGCGCAAAGGCAGCCAGTAACCAGGTTTTACGCATGGAATTCTCCTGTTTTTTTGATGATTGAACCGCAATTATTAAAAACCACACCTATTTTTTCATACGAGTCAGGGATGACAAGCATGATTAAATGACTTTTCCGAGAAGGGCTCGCTTCACTTTATCCAAGCGATCGAAACCCTCTTCACTGATGATCCGCATTGCAACTGCGACAAAGATGGTGTCGAGTAACGCCAGCTGCATAAGTCTGCCAGCTTTGGGGGCGAGGCGAAGGGCTATCTCCCGTGAGGATATGCACAGTGGAATATCGCAATGTTTTGCGACTTCGGAGTTCTTTTTACCCAGGATACCAATGACTGTAGCGCCTGCCTTTTTGGCAATTTCGGCAGATTCGATGATGTCCTTGGTGACACCTGAGTGGGATATAACGACTGCTACGGCGTTTTTATCGAGCTGTGCAGCGCTCATGACCTGCATGTGAGAGTCGTTGTAGGCAACGCACGGGACGCCGAGACGGAAAAATTTGTGATGGGCATCAAGAGCAATAATGCCGGAACCACCCATGCCGTAAAACTCCCAGCGCGTAGCCGCGACCATGGCGTCCACAGCATCTTCCAGCATACGTCGATCCATGCCGCGTTCGGTGCTGCTTACAGCTTCGACAACGGAGCGCATGACGTTGGTGAATATGGAATTGACCGAATCTGTTTCGGTAATGTCTTCTAGGACGGTCTTATCGATAGGGTGGGCGCTGGCAAGACGGAGCTTGAGTTCCATGAACCCTTTGAGTCCCAGTTGTTTGCAAAAACGGACAACCGTAGGATCGCTGGTCCCGGCCAGATTGGCTGCTTCGGATATGGAGCCGTTCATGACAATATCAGGTGATGACAGGACAAGGTCGGCGACCTTTTGCTCGGACTTTCTCATTGTAGGCATTTCTGAACGAATTGTTTCAAAAATATCCATGCGTACCCCTTGTGAAGCCTAAGTTCAGAAACTCAATCGGTTATTCTTGTAAAATTACAACATTATTACATTGTCATGTCAATATGGTTTACTCTTTTTGTGTAATAGCAATAAATGGTTTAAATTATTGCATTTATTTTTTAAACAAAAAGATAGCAACGTTACATAACCTTATGCGACGTAGCGTTGGTATTGCAATGGAGTATGTTTATATTTGTTTTTGTAGTTTTAATTCATGCCGTTTCAAGGTTGTGAATTGTCTGTGGAGAAAACAGTCTTTTCGTAATGTTTTTCGATAAAAAAAGTGCCTGTCTGAATCAATGGCTACGGGTATTGGGTCCTGCAGTGTATCGCACCGTGCAGTTATAAAAAATTATACCAATAAGTGGCAGTTGAGAGGGGGGGCGTAATCCAAAAAAAAGACCTGTCACCTTTTGTGTACAAGTCGATTCTTTCAGGCACATATGGACGAAGAGAGGTGAGCCGTGTGTATAGCAAAGAGGGTTTGGTCTTATTCTGAGGACGATTCTCCACGAATGAAGAATTTGATTACAAGTTCAATGAGAACAATAGCCGCGGGAACAGAAAAACCACCACAGATAAAGCCTTTCCAAAATACAGGAAGAGTCGTCCACCACGTCATGTCGTTTCCCCTTGAAAATGGTTACAACTTGTTTTGTCATAATGGAGCCGCTTTTTGTTGTTGCCTCATCATGCCAAAATAATATGAAATGCTTCATCCATTGTCTCTAAAAGTAAAGGGTTTATGTCATGAAGACATAAACCCTTTTCATACTGGTACCTGGGGCGGGATTTGAACCCGCACGACCTTGCGATCAAGGGATTTTAAGTCGCAATCTAGCTGTATGATATCGTTGCATTTTTTATACAACTATTTGAATTCATTTAGCATGGCTTTGGGTAAAATTAGATCGGTTTGTTCCAATTAATACCCCGAGTGGAACAAAAATGGAACAAATGGAACTGCTCGAAAATATACTATCCCTGATGCGAAGGGTATTAGGAGACTAGTTGCCCTCAGGTGGGTAATGAGGGGATATGTGCTCGAAGATAACTTCTGAACTCGGTCCATCTGTGCGCGAAACAGTGATATGGGTTTCCCATTCACCATTCACCTTTTTCATTTTTAAAACTTGTGTATGCCCGCCATTTCTTGCTTGCATGAAAAAGTTAAATTGGGCTTCATTCGAATTCGTATAAATGAAGGGGTAATTTAATCCTGCTGCATAGTTTGGATACGCTATTGGGACTCGGTTTAACGGAGTCGGCAAGGTCGGGGCGGTAGGATTGAAAGTCTGAAGATCAACCACCTGCATTTCAAGATCGTAAACCGGATATTCTCCTTTGTGGATGAGTATGAAAGCATTTACTCCCTTTACCAGATCGACATAGCAAAAGCTGTCTCCGCCAGTGATATTGTTAATTGTTTTTCCCTGAAGCTCAATGACCTTTGAGTCATGCTTGCTTTGATTGATTTGCGACCAAACACCACCAATTGCAGTAAATACAACACCTACGAATATAAGGGTCGTCGGCCCCCAGTTAGAGATGAAGCTCATTGTCTCTTCCTTGTTTTTTTTAAAAGTCCATGGGTGACTTGGAGCATAAATGGGCTTGTTGAAAAAAGAAAGTTTACAAAAAAGTTCGTCTTCTGTCTGTATTATGCTGTAATAACTTGTAAAGTTTTTTGCAGTGGTGTGTTTAGTTTAGAAATTTCAATTTTATACACATAACGTTTGAAAATTGAAAAAACCAAGAGGCTTTTTCTGCAGTTTTTTGCACTAAATTCTGCAGTATTTTTCACATCTTCAAAATTTATATGTATAACGTTTGAACGAGGTAACTCCCTGAACTGATTTGATATATTGTAAAAACAGCGTATTATTTGTCTCAACTTGCACCCACTAACAAACATAGGTTTGAAAGATGAAAGTTGAAGACAGACTGATAGGAGTTGAGGAGTTAGCCGGTATCCTCAATCTGTCGATCCACACGGTGAGGACATACTGCACGAAGGCACCAAAATTACTTCCTCCCTCAGTGAAGATTGGGCGTTCAGTTCGTTTTAGGCTCAGCGACATCAATTCATGGATGGCCAATCTGGATGCAGGACAAATGCCTGTTAAGCGTGGCCCTGGTCGTCCGAGGAAGCGCTAGCGATGAACGAATGTCCATCCTTTCAGTTTTATCCGCGAGATTGGCTCAATGATCTCGATTTGCAGGGCTGTTCTCTACAGGCCCAGGCGATCATGATGACTTTTATTTGTGCGAGCCACGACTTTGAAGAAAACGGAATTTTGGTCATTGGAAAAGAGAAAAAAGATCCATTTTTAGATCAAAAATTTGCCAAAAAGTGTTCAAAAATTTTCAGAATTACGCCGAAAAAATTTCAAAAATTATTGCGCGAATTGGTCGATTCTGGAGTCTTAAAACAGGATGACGAAGGGTGTGTGTATTGTGCAAGAGTGGTCAGAGATCAAGAGCTTAGAGAGAAGCGGCGTGCCGCTGGGAAACTTGGAGGCAACCCGAATTTGGTTAAGCAAAAGGTTAACCAATGCTCCAAGCAAAATCCAACCCCTTCTACTACTACCTCTTCTTCCTCTTCATCTTCTCCTTCAAAAATACCACCTACCACTACTTCTCCTCCCTCCACATCAGAGCCAAGTGGTTGTGGTCGTGTTTTGTCTGAGGATGAAGAAGACTTCATCCGGCTCTATGCCAAATTCAACACAAAAATGAGCAAGACAGGTCTGATCGAAACCTTAAAGAAGCGGGCCTTCTCGGGAACTCTTGATTTGTCGGCTCTGGAAGCTCTCCGAGCCAAAGAGCGGGAAGATCTTCGCATAGAGCGTGAGCGAGAAGCATCGATTCTACGGGTTAAGCAGGCTGAGGCAAGCCAGAAGCGAAAGGAAGCAGAGCAACAAGCCGCAGAAGCGGAACGCCAGAAAGAAGGCCGTCGAGTTGCAGAAAAGTTTCGTGCTCAACGCCTAGCTGCCCTAGCTGCGCAAGGCAAAAACGGCGAGGAGGGACCTGTAACTTCGCTATCCGATTTTCAATCGGATGCTCGTCAGGTCCCTCCTGCGGAGAGCTAAGAAATGGCACGACGTGGACCTAACCCAAAGTCTGATTCTGAGCTGCGGAAGCATCAGATCAATTGCCGATTAACTGACCAGGAGCTGCAAGCCCTGGACGCTCGCCGCGGTGGTTTGTCTCGTGGCGCATGGCTGCGCACGGCCGCTATGCAGCGTCCGCCACGAATTGTCCCTGCGATAAATCGTGAAGCTTGGTCACACTTGGCCAAGGTGGCTGGTGGGCTGACCTACCTTGTCGAGGTGGCGAAGTCTGGCGGTACACCGTCAATGGACGGAAGCATGGTTGCCGATTTACGCCAGGCGGTTTCTGATGTTCGGCGTCTGCTGATTGGGGTGGCAGATGAGGGCTAATGTCGTTCGTGGAGATGGATTTCGCGGGGCGTTGAATTATGCGCTAGCCTCACAGAAGCACGCCACTATTGTTGGTGGCAACCTTGAGGGACGTTCACCCCGGGAGTTGGCTAGCGAGTTTGCCGTCTCTCGCTCCCTGCGTCCTGATTGCATACGCCCTGTTTGGCATTGCTCCTTGTCTGCTCCCCAGACAGAGAGGCCTACTCCTGAGCAGTGGGAACAAGCTGCAGAGTTGCTCATGCGATCTGCTGGGTTGAGCCCTGAAAAACATCAATACGTGGTTGTTCGTCATGGCGATGCAGCTCATGACCATGTGCACGTCTATGCAAGCCGAATCGGCCTAGATGGATCGATATGGCATGGGCAGCATGAAGCCAATCTTGTCCAGGACGCGACAGACAAAATCGAGCGAGAATTGGGGCTTACAGTTACCAGGGACCGACAGAACCCACGTTTCCAACCAAAATCGACAGTAAAATGCTCCAAGCGGGAAACGGAGATGTGGGCACGAAAAGGTGTAGATGTCCCGCCCAAATATTTCATTGCCGCGAGCCTTGAGGGTGCTTTGGAGGCAGGAGCTAAATCCTGGGATGACCTGGTAGCAGCTTTAGAGCTTGATGGTATCGGTCTGCAAAAGAATAAGCGTGGTACCGGCTACAGGCTCAATTATGTCGAGCCTGTGACAGGCGAAGAGTGCTCTTACAAAGCTTCCGACATAGGCAAATCATATTCCTTCAAGCGTGTTGCGTCTGAATTAGAGGAGAACATGAATGGGCAAGATCGAAGAAATCAAAGAGAAAGCCAAGGAGAAGGCGGGGAGAGATCGTCTCAGCGAAATATTACAGAGCCTAGCCAGGACGAATCGTCGACTGGGGGAGACTCTGACTATTGTCAGGACTCTTCCAAGTCAGTCGCAGTCTCAAGTTCCTCAACTGAAACAGGCGATCTTGTGCAGCCTAATAACAGGGGGGATCTTGATGATGGGAACTTGGGCTTGGTTCGAGTTTCGAAACGATCCTTTGGAGGCAAAAGCAGCGAATTGGGACAGGATCGTCCAAAAATATCAAGTAATGACGCCGGAGACTCAAGCTTGGGTGCGGCAAAATTTGTTTCAGTAAAGGAGGATGTAGTCATGGATAGAGAGACCTTAAAGAAACAGGTCCAAACGACAATCAGCGGGATTTTGGACAAGGAAGATGAGCGAATAGAATTGATGGAATTCGCCCGGTTATTGAAAGAAAAAGGCATCGAATCAAAGCTTCATTACAACGAAAAAATAAATAAGATCATGGGGTTCGGTCTTGACCTTGAGGGTGAGCACTTCCAGGGGCATGAGGTTGCAATTCCCTGGCAGTCGATTCGCAATAGAATAATCTTGCCCGAGGCCATGCAGAAGCTGGACAAGCCCACATTTACACTCAGTGCCGCTACAGAATCTGACGGAGATGGTTATACTTTGCCCATACCTGTATGCAGTCGGGAGGAAGCCCTGGAAGCCGCGAGAAGGCGTGCGCCAGGCCTGTTTGAAGGCTTTGAAATGTCGGAGGATGAAGATGGATGGGGATTGTTTTCAGTCAATGGCGAAGTGCAGTTCTGCGAACCACCTGACGGAAAGAGAATAATTGTAAATCAAGAGAGTTATGAGGCCATTGCTGCAGCCATCGTCTACGGTAATGCGAGATGGGGGGAAGGTAATGTTTTGGTGACAAGTAAGGATCCGAAATTCATTGAAAAATGTCTCCGATCAGCCGATGAGTATGGCATCCAAATTGCCAATAGAGAGGAGCTGGAACGGATTATCAATGGAGACATTCAATCCAAGCCACAGCCTAAAGATAAGCCAGCAGTGCCATTTTCCACATATGCAGAAACCCTCGAAAAATTGGTGGAATATGAGGGCTATGCGTCTCTTGGGGAAAATGAACAAATCAAGGCCGGGCTTCGCGAAAAGCTGAATGAAATGGCGCAGGAGGGAGTTCTGGTGGGCCCCGAAGACATGAAAAAGCTGGCTGATAAAATTTCTGACCAGATTGGATACCCAGAGCAAGCTGAGCTTGCTGCGAAGTATCTTCAGAAAATTGGCTATGAGGCAAATTTTGAAGATCAGGATAGCCAGCGCCTAGGGATGTGGTGATGTCATGCAGGCACAAGAGCAACAAATCTTGGAATTTGTGACAATGGCCGATCATATTGGACCTTTTTGCAGGCTCTCGGAGCTTCGGGGGCTGCTTCAAAGTGTCCCTGCAGAAATTCGTGATACTCCGCTGTACCATTACCTGCACGGCTTATACGATGCGCGGTGCTTCTTCGATAAATCCCAAATGAATGATTTATGATTGAAAGATTCAGAAGATATATGAGAAGCCGATCCCTGCGCCGTGGCGTAAACATTTATGCTGCTATGAAAGCGTGGGGATCGCCTTTTCCCATCGAAGTGGTAAATATAAATAAGCCGTACCTTAATGCCATTGGGTTGTGCCCAGAGTATAATTACGACAGAAAAATATATTTCAATCTTTCCAAAGAGATATTTCCCAGATTCAGGAAGGAAAAAGCAATAGCTGAATTTCCCAGTTTTAATGAGTCGTACTCTTTTTCATATAAAGAATTATGGAAATCGCTAAACAAACGGAGAGTGTCATTAATCGAATATCCGTACTATGTATATTCACATGAATGTGCTCACAAGTTTCTGTCGATACATCATCTCAACTTTGCGTGTCATTGTTTGGCGTTTTCTATTGTGAATTCAGTACTTCTAATTCGCTTGGGATTGGATATGGATGAGGTCTTTGCTTTCTATAATTTTCATGAAGAACGACAGGCTTGTTATTCCTTAAGAAAATATGGTGCAGAAGCAACGTTGCGAGCATTGAAGTTGCTTGTGGTTGAAGCTGCAAATGAAATTAACAAGAATTATGTTGATGTCGCTGATTGCTGCAGTGAAGCCGTTGATTACGACTATAAGTCGTGCGCGCAGAATCTCATTATCGAATGGGCAGCGTACTACAAAAAACAAATCGTTAGAGAGCGATTGGAGAGATGGGTACTCATAGTCTTGTGTCTCCTCCTATTTTTCTTTTGGCTCCAACAATTGTAAAAAAAACTGTCTGTTGAGAGCGCTGTGGTGAATTATGCTTGTAATACAATTGGTAAAACGCTCCGTATTAACTTTTGTTATCCGAACTGTGGTCGCCTCAAGCCCTCCTTCGTCGGGATCGTCGAAAGAGACCACCTTGGGGCTGCTGCCCCCTTGCCCCCCGCTTATTTTTGAGGTTAAACATTTTTATGGAGGATAGAGATATGGATAAGCGGGGCTTTAATTATGAAAAGTTGTTGGAAGATTCGGCGTGCTCTTTTTGTGGTTCGTTTGCTGCAAAGGGAACCTCTGTTTGCAATTCGTGTGGAGCTGTGCACGGAACCGTTCTTCCAGGGATAGGGGCCTTTATGATCTTTTTGGCCCTTTTCTTTTCTGGAATTGCTGGCGTGTACTTCGGGGTTGATAACAAGTCGGGAATTGTTGGGTGGGGCGTTTTCATTGCAGTAGGCCTTCCCTCCGCAATATTCATGGGAAAGAGTTTTATCCGTAAGGGGTGGTTTAGATAATAATCCAATTTAGTGAGGATTGTATGGAAGTTGGTTTTCAGTGGACAATTTTTGGTTCAATTGTTGGCGCTATTGTGGCTTCTTTGGTTGTGAATTTTGCAGTTGGCAAGGTTCAACTTGAGCGCACAACAAAGCAAATTAGATTGCGGGAATGGGAAAAGAAAGTTGATCTTGAAAGAGAAGAACGTTTATTCTTCGTGGATAAGCTCGAGAGGGCATACGTCATTTGTTCGTCGTTATCCTACTTCAACTCTATGACTAAGTGGTTCATTGAGTCAGAAAGGATGTGCTCTCCCGAGGAATGGGATCAGCTTTACCAGATAGAGAGAGCAAAGTTTGACGAATTGGAAATGCTTATAGGGCTATATTTTCAAGATTTAGTTGATGTCTGCAATAAATTGCATGGGGCTACAAATTGTTTTTGGGGAAACCAGCGAAGCTACATGCGGTATGAACAGGATGGTAAAAAAGATCTTCAAGAGTTTTATGGAGAGAAGATCGTTAAAGACTCACAAACTGTTGGGCAGATAGTGAGTTCACTGGAGTATGGTTTGTCGCGACATGCTAAAGGTCTTGGATTTAACGTAGCAGATTAATGAGATCAATTTGAATTGATCCTAATTAACATTTTCAGCCAGACTTTTAACCAAGTCAACAGCCCGCAAGTGGGTATACCTCGCCAGCATTTGCAGAGTCTTGTGGCCAGTAATCATCTGGATCTGCATGATGTCCAGGTTGGTTTTTTCAAAGAGCCTGGATACAGCTTCGTGTCTGAGATCGTGAAACCGCAAATCCTTGAGCTTTGCGCCAGCTCGGGTCTTCTTCATGGCCTGAGTGATTTCATCCGGCGTCAATCTGAAGGCCGATCCTTTTATGTCCCTTGGGAGCTCCTTCAGCACATTTAACGCGGCCGGAGAGAGCGGGACTGTGCGGGCCGCCCCATTCTTCGTCTTGGGCAGAAATACAGTGCTTTCTTTGAGCTTGACGTTTTCCCAGCGAAGGGCGGCTATCTCGCCGCGTCTCATGGCCGTTTCAAGGGCAAACTTAATGACAGGACCGAAGCCTTCCGGCGCATGCTTAAGAAGCTTCTCTTCCTCACCTTCATGGAGTCGACGCTCTCGGCCTCTCGACACTTTGGGCTTTCTGGCCTTCTTGACGGGGTTGTCCAGGTATTCCATGCCCCAGTCCTTGCGGGCAGTCTCAAAGAGGCGGGAGAAGGTTGCCAGGTCGAGTCTGATCGTGTTGCCGGCGACTCCTTCGGCCTCGCGTTCTTTAATGAAGGCTGCAATATCCATCCCCCGAATTTTGGCCAATGACATTTGGGCGATCTTGCGCTTTTGGAGAAACTTTGCCCTGTTTACCTCGCGCTGGTGGTCGGCAAGGGATGGGGCGTATTCCTCGATGTATCGATCAAGGGCTTCATGCAGGCTTGTGCGTTCGGCTTCTTTGGTACAAAGGAAAGCTCCCTTATCCATTTTGCTTTCGACATCTCGGACCCAAGCTTCAGCGTCTTCTCTTTTTTCGAAGGTGGCAGTTTGGAGAGGGTAGCCCTTTCGTCTGATCCGGGCGTTCCATTGCTTAGTGCCTCGTTTTCTTATGCTCGCCATTTTGATGCTCCTTTGATTCTTAGTGGAACAAAAATGGAACAATAATACAAGTGGAACAAAAGAAAAGGAGCTATGCTTTCGCATAACTCCTTATATTTTTGGTACCTGGGGCGGGATTTGAACCCGCACGACCTTGCGATCAAGGGATTTTAAGTCCCTGGTGTCTACCAGTTCCACCACCCAGGCTTGAAGGTTTGTTTCTTTATCCCGCAAAATAGCGAGCGTCAACGGTTTTGGTTACTTGAACATCTTTAGATAGTTTTTGAACAGTCGGGGGCTGACTCTGGAGTATTGATCAAAATCGGAAATAAGTTCAAGGCCGGGGATAATGGCTCGGGTGACAGGAATGTCCAGATCCTTGCGGGTCAGGTCCACGTAGGTCGGATTGTATCCATTATCCATAAGCGTTTTTTCAAGAACCATGAGATCACCCTCGGCACTGCCTGTGGAGTAGTTTGGCAGGTCTTCGAGGCGGCGTGTCTCAATACCTTCCGGGGCCGGGCCGCTTGCAGGGCCAGGGTATGGATAGGCCGTTTCCGTCATGGCGGAGACCAGGGCGGATTGACCGTTCAGTCCACAGCCGCCGCCTTTGTTGACATCGCCGTGTTTGCCGAGGACAACTGACTTGTAGCAGGGGACGCCGAGCTCAGTAGTCATGTCAATAAACCAGACGTCGATGCCGTCGGTTTTGTATCCGTTCAATATTTTGGCGATATCCTGATTGTTAGTTTCAATGCGGAAACACCGTTTGGAGTCGTAGAGCATGGTCGCATCGGAATCACGTTCGATGACTTCTGTCAGGGCGGCAACTTTTGCTTCGGCGATGGTGTTGCCGGATGCCAGACCTGTCGAGCCAAGAGCGCTGAACAGGCTTTGCTCATCCAGATTGCAAAAAAGAAATATGCATTGGACCGGGATCAGGATGGGCTTTGTTCCGCCGTTGCCGTCTGGCGTATTGCCTTCCATCCAGTAGAGTTTTTGGCCTGCGTAGGGGACTTCGAGTCGGACGTGATTCGGATTGATTGCGTTGACGTCCAACTCATTATAGGCAGCATACGTGAGGGGGTATTTTTGTTTGTAACCGAGGATACCTTCTTTACCTGCGCTGGCGTATGACGAAAAACGTTCTGCCATTTCCATGCAGCATGAGGCGTCCGCCTGTTTGCGTGACAATCCCCGACCATAACTGGTTTGGATGCCCTCAAGTGAGTTGGATAGTGAGCCGTTGACCGAACGGGTTTTGACCATCCAGTGCCGCAGGCTGGCAATCGGCGACAATGATGCCTTGTGCTCCATGACAGGACCAAGAAAGGCATCAGCCTTGTCCAGCGCAGAGAACGCCCGGTCAATGGTTTCTTCCAGTGGGCATCGAGGTTTTGGTGGCGGGAGTTGGCTGTTCAATGCTTTGCGAACTTCCGCTGCGGTTGTCGGCGTGGGCTGGTCGAGTTCGGCGTCTGTGTACAGCGGCTCAGGAGCGTCTTCAAGAGAAGGCAATGGAGCCAGGGTATAGATGTTTTCCCTGAAAAGATTGATCCATTCCTGGTGCCGGGGTTGGTCCGCGACAAGTCTCGAGCGGATATGGATGGCCGGAGTGAAGTCAAGTAGAGATGCAGAGTTCAGCCCGTCGAACAAGGGGAGCAGTGAGGCTTGCCGGGAATGACAGATGCACGCTTCATACATGACAGCCGTGAGAATCGGATCGGACTGGCCGTTATCTTTCATGACTTCTTTGATGAGTTTTTGAAGCTTGCGTGTGCGAAAGTCCTTGAACCCCTGAAGCACGAATTGGTGCATATAGTCGTCATATGGGTGTTTTCGCAGATAGTCCGTCATTTCGTTGAAGCTCAAGTTGGCATCCGGTATGGCGGCAAACATGCCGACACCGAAATCCGTATCCATCATTTGCAGCTTGTAACGCATCAATTCCTCGTCTGTACGGTGTTGATCAGTTCACGGATGTGGGGAAGCAGAGATCGGGTAATGGCTTCCACGCCCCCTGCATTGGGGTGCATGCCGTCGAGCAGCGTTAGCGCGGAGTCACCGAAGTAGCTGCTGAGGATGTCCGGGAACAGAGGGAGTTTGAATTTTTTTGCTAAAGCCGGAAAAATTGGATCGAAATGGTGTTTGTACTCCATTCCCATATCCGGCAGGGCAGTGATGCCCACCAGCAAAATAGGGAGATTCTGTTTAAGGATAATTTCGATGACAGCCGTGGCCGTGGCCATAATGCTCTCTGCGGGGTACGCCATGAAACTGTCATTAGCTCCGAATTCAAGGATGACAAGATCAGGCCGGGCAGCGAGCATCGCGTGGATTCTGGTCAAGCCGTCTTCGAAAGTGTCGCCTGACACACCGAAGTTGAGGCAGTCAGTCTGGATGCCCTCATCAAGAAGCATGCGCTCCAGAACTATTGGCAAAGCTTCATCCGGGGAAAGACCATAGCCTTCAGTCAGGCTGTCGCCGAAGCAGGCTATACGTATGGGCCTGTCTTTCATCGCTATCCGTTGATCCAGAGCTTGACGCTGGCAGCTTCCTCATTCCATGCCTTGCTCATGCGCAAGTTGAGGAATTGAGTGAATACAATGTCGAGCATCTCCAGACATCGTTCTAAAAGGAACATCTTTTCAAGGAATTTTGCGTCCGGATCATCGCCTTCGTCGTCTTTGGTGGCTATTTTAGGCGTTTTGAGACCTGATATACCGAAGTCGGAAGCGTTCACCGAGACCAACCAGTCATCTTGATCCATTGAAAAGAGCAATTGTGCTTTGCTGACTTTCTTGCCGGTGCCCAAGCCGGTTTTGGCTTCGGATAACTCTCCGGCTGGACTGGAGACAGTTGCGGTCGCCTTGGTTTCACCTTCTCCCCCCTGAACCGAGAGCTTCTGCTCCATGTGCAGGGTGAAGGTGCGTTTGTCTTTCAGGGAGAACAGAACATTTTCATTGTCCGTCTTGTACCAGAGCCACGTCAGGAAGTCCTGACCAAGCAGAGTGTTTTCGCGTTCGACGAGTGAGAGATCCATGAACTGAAATCCTTATACGAAAATTGTGGGGTCGAGATTTTCCAACTTGGGCGCGGCTTCTTCGCCGAGTATGTCCATGGCCATGAAGAAAGGCGTTAACGGCTCCAGGTGCAGATCGAAAGTCAGAGCGAAGTGGTCTTCAAACAGAGCGCAGACCTTGGCGTTCGTCGTGGTCAGGTAGATTCTGTTTGTAGACGGATTCCATATGATGTCGAATATTGCCGGTATGGGCAAAGTCCGCGCACGCAATCGGAGAGTTACCTGTTCCTTGAGTTCCCGTTTGCGGTCACGGGATACGAAGTTTTTGCCTTGTTCCTTGTTGTGCTCAAGCTCTTTGTTGAGTGCTATGGTGGTGTGCTTTTTGAGCACGGCTGGCGGGATGCGACGGGTGTCCAGACGCAGACCAAAGGCGAAGTATTCAGCTTTTTCCGGCGGCGACTGTGTCCAGTTCATATCCAGCATATCGTCGATATTTGTCCAGCCAAAGGAGCGTTCGTCGGCGGTTGCGTCAATATCGACAAAACAGAATTTCTGAAGTTTTTCCGGGACCTCTTGCAGCAGATCCTTGGGAACTTCTTCGATGATACGGTATCGTGTCAGCCCAAGGCTGGCGGAGAGTATGCTCAACTGAGTCTCCTCAAGTAGATGTGTGTTTCGGGGGGAGTCTTTGAGGTAAGATCAAAGCGTGGTTTTGTCCAGATTTTTTGAGGCATGGGGGGTGCTGTGTTTCTGTCAGTCTGCTTGTAATATGGTAAAGCAGAGGGTACATGATGGCAAACAGGAGAAAAGCATGCTAGACCAAGCATTGATAGAATTGATAGATTTTCTTGAGAAAACAAATGCCGACATCCTTCGACTGGAAAAGGAAGGAGAGGCGGTTTTGCAGGCCGGAGGACAGCGTGAATTTCAGATCAAGCTGGAGGAGAAAGCTAAAACTCTTTCTGCTCTTGGCGAGAAAGCGTGGAAATACACAGAAAGGATAAAAGGGCCGTTGGGAACAGAAATATCAACACGTCTTGAACAATTTTCAACGAGTGCGAGCGCTGCGCTGCGTATCGGGAGCGTATTCTTCATGACTGCTTTGCTGTATCCGGAAGACCACAAACCGGGTGAACCAAATGATCTCGAAACATATATAAGAGAATTGCGCCGACAGAATTAGGTTGGGAGCGAAAAATCTTTGTCTTTTCTGGCCGCCTTACGGGCGGCCTGTTCTTTTTGGCCTATCAGTACTATTTTGTGAACGGCGTCGTCCTGTGCCCGGTCCAGTTCCACAAAAGCACAGCCTACATTGCCTTTCTCGTGGCGCCTGACCTGACATAAAATGTCTGTAGCCAGTTTTTCCCCTTTGAGCACGATGTCCATTTTTATTTTGACCCCGGCCTTGATGCGGGGCTTTTCAAATTTGAATCCGAGGCCCGTGGCGCTGATATCAGAGACTTCAAATCTTTTTTTGAGCCGAGGGATGAAGACGGTCAATCCTTCCACCGTCATTCGAATGGCATTGCGTTTTTTTGCATAGGCATCCTCAGTTTTGAGAGAGATACTGAAACCCAGGGCGGCTTCATCAATAGGATCAGCTGTAATCTGCTTGGATTTTAATCGCCCTTTGGGTTTTCCGTCGACTTTGAGAGACAAGTCTGGTGTTTGTTCTGCCGGCTTTTTTTTTCGCGCTACAGTCTTTGGCCTGGCATTCTGTTTGGCGGTATTTTCTTTGCCGTTTTTCTTCGGCGTGGAAGTCGTGAATGCGGGGAAAAGTTTTTTTAAGAAGTTGAGAAGGTTCATTGTGTACCACTTTTGCTGCTAATTGATGAACACTTGCGGGGAACTGTATTAAAAAGAAGGTCCTATGACAAGTAATCATGAACAAGGCATCACTCTCTTGCCTCTTTTTACGGAATAGGGTTGACAAATTGCCGTTTTGATGGGCAATAAGACACATCTTTTCAAGCAAAAAGCGGATGATCGAGGAGGAATAAGATGATTGGCGAACTGCTTTCCGGAATGGCTCATAGCTCGGGCCCCGGCTTTGTCGGCGTATCCCTGATTTTCATTTATCTCGCATGGATTCTGACTATCGGTATTATCCGGGTCCGTGAAGCCATGAACGAGGACCATCATTAAACAAAAAACGCGACGATTTTCGTCACGTTTTTATTCTTGGTGTAATACCGCTTCCCTTTATGGGAGGCGGTTTTTTTTTAGCTTTTAACAGGATTTGGTCGAGTCTTCCAGCACCACATCCAATAGGTATTGGCCGTAGCTGTTGTTGCTCATTTTACACGCCAGCTCTTTGAGTTGATCGCAAGAGATAAAGCCCCGACGATACGCTATTTCTTCAGGACTGGAGATGACGTATCCCTGTCGCGCCTGGACCGCCTGCACAAAACTTGATGCGCCGTGCAGAGATTCGTGGGTACCCATGTCAAGCCACGCATATCCGCGTCCCAAAGTCTGTACTTCAAGATCACCCCGTTCCAGGTAAATCTTATTGATGTCGGTGATTTCCAGCTCACCACGAGCTGATGGCTTGAGGGATTTGGCTATTTCGATGACGTCGTTGTCGTAAAAATATAGACCTGTGACGGCATATTTCGATTTGGGCGTTGTCGGTTTTTCCTCTATGGACAGTGCCTTGAAATTGTTGTCGAATTCAACCACTCCGTAGCGTTTTGGGTCTTTGACCAGATATGCGAACACAATGCCGCCCTTGTTCAGTTCTCCGGCTTGTTTGAGAATGTCTCCAAGACCATGACCATAGTAGATATTATCACCCAGCACCAGGCAGACCGAGTCGTCACCAATGAATTTTTCACCGATGATGAAGGCCTGGGCCAGCCCTTCCGGTTTGGGTTGAACCTTGTATGAAATATTTAGACCGAGTTGGGAGCCGTTGCCCAGCAGTCTCTCGAAATTGGGCAAATCATGTGGTGTTGATATAATGAGAATATCCCTGATCCCTGCCAACATAAGGGTGGATAAAGGGTAGTAAATCATCGGTTTGTCATAGACTGGCAGGAGTTGTTTGCTGACGACACGGGTCAGGGGGTGAAGTCGTGTGCCGGAGCCGCCGGCGAGGATAATACCTTTCATGAGTGCCTCTTGGTACTGTAATTTACATCAAGTTCGAGTTGGGTTACATCCCAATTGCATGATTTCCGCCATAGTATAGGGGCGGGATAACAGAAAAATCAACCGGCATTTCATCAATGGAAATGCAAGGTGAATGAATGTATCCGTATTTTCAGTTTTCAGGCGGCATGATTCCGGCACTGCTTTTATTGGTGGCGCTCTTTTTTCTCTTTATTTTCCTGCCTGTTTCCATGGTCGCCGAGGCTTTCTCCAAGCTCGGCCTGACTCCGGCGCAAGGTGTGTTGATGCTCATTGCCATCCTCGTGGGAAGAGCCATCAATATCCCGGTATTTACAAGTGAGAGGTTGGTGGTGGTTTCCAAGCCTCGGACCATCCGCTTTGGAATGGATGATTATGGTCGTCCTGTTCAAGTCGAAGAGGATGGTGCCAATGAGTTGAAGAAGCAGGTTTTCGCTGTCAACGTAGGCGGCTTTTTGCTGCCGCTCATGCTCAGTCTGACCTTTTTAATCCGTCAACATATGATAGGACAGACAGACGGCGTATATCTCTGGATCGGGTTTGCCATGATTATGGTCTCCCTTGGCTGTTACATCACGTCAAAGCCGGATGTGCTGACCGGGATGCGTATCCCTTTGGTTTTGCCGGCGATCATGACCTTTCTGTCCGTGTATTTTTTCGTGCCTGAACCGTTTCGGCCCGTGGCCGCATATGTTGCGGGAACCATGGGGGCCATCATTGGCGGCAATCTTATTCCGCTGCTTTTTCCACGGTTTCGAAATTCCATTGGTACTCCAGTCGTTTCAATCGGTGGCCCGGGAACTTTTGGCGGCGTCTTTGTCGCCGGGATTCTGTCTGTGCTTTTGGCCTAATTAATATGTATCAGGAGTGATTATGTCAGCCTCCAAACTCTCTTTGACTGTGACTGTGCCTGTTGCACAGGGGGCTCGCGGGTACCTGTGCCGTGCAAGCGCAACTCCGCCTGCAACTGCCGTCGCAACGGCAGAAAGCCTGCCGAATCTTCGTGTCGGGACTCGTTTGACCGCAGACGCCGGAGAGTTTTTGGTGCAGGGTGTGACATGGCTTCCCGGTGAATCCGGTGGGCCGTCCACAGCCATGTATCTTGTTGAAGCCGTGCGCGGTTCAGGGCCGGGCCGGTTGGAGTGCTCCATTGAGCGAGAAGGGTATGCGATGGCCTGGATCACGTTGAGTGATAAAGGTTCACGGGGGCAGCGAGTCGATGAATCAGGGCCGCTTGTCGGAGCACTGGTCAGTGAGCAACTCGTGCTCAACACTGTGCAGGGGTTTGTTATTCCCGATGAAGCTTCCCAGCTCAAGGGACTGCTGGTGGATCTGGCCTTGAATCAAGGAATTGATCTTATCCTTACAACCGGAGGGACCGGGGTTGGACCAAGGGATATCACTCCGGAAGCGACTTTGGCTGTCATAGAGAAACGACTGCCGGGGTATGAACGCGCCATGACAGCGGCCAGCCTCGTCAAGACGCCGCACGGGGCCATTTCCCGGGCCGTTGCTGGAACATTGGGGCAGGCTGTCATTGTCAATATGCCAGGGAGTCCCAAGGCCGTTGCAGAATGTCTGGCTCCGCTTCTGCCGACTTTTCGCCATACGCTGGAAAAACTGCAGGGTGATCCTTCTGATTGTGCTCTTCTTCGGAAAGACTGACTCCATTAGGGGTTGCGAGTCCCGTAGAGAGTTGGTATACGTCTGAATTGTTAATCGTTGCTACTGCAACTGAACCTCGTATGACATCAAGCAGGAACGCACTATGAGCCGTAATCGGTTATCTCTTTTTGTTTTCACTCTCGTGGCCGTTCTGGCCTTTTCTTGTCTGGCTTTTGCCCAGGATGCCGATCCCGCAATGGGCTCCAGTTCAAAGAATGAAGAAATCTCTGGTCCTTTTGATCTTGAGCGGTGCGTGCAGCGTGCTCTGGATCTTAATCCGACCATGACTTCCATTCGTGCTCAGTTGCAGGGATCCAGGTTCGGAACCCGTTCCGCTATGGGTGATTTCGGCCCAGCCCTTTCAGCTTCTTATGGCTACATGCATTATGATCGTGGGTATGTTTCAAGCGGAAAACAGTCCGATTGGGTTGGCAAACTCAACGTTACCCAACCTGTTTTCAAGGGGTTCAACCTGCTTGCCACATGGCAGAAGGCCCAGTTGACCGAAGAATCCACCATGGCGTCTTTGACAAAAGTTGAGTTGACCCTCGTAGAAAATGTTCAGACCACCTTTCTTTCTCTGCTCAAAGCTCGGATGGACGTGAAGAGTGCGGAAGATTCCGTGGCTCGACTGGAATCACAGCTCAAGGTCATCAGTGCTTTTTATGACGTAGGCCTCAGGCCAAAAGCCGAAGTGCTGGATGCAGAAGTTGATTTGGCAACAGCCAAGCAGGGACTGCTGACTTCTCGTAATAATGTCTCCACGCAGGAGGCTCAATTGAACACCTTGTTGAATATTCCCATTGAAATGGATGTTGAATACGTCGGTGAACTCAAATATGTTCCTTTTGAGTTGACGCTCAAGGAATGCCTGAATCGTGCTTATGATAATCGTCCTGACTTGCTGGTCGGTGAGAAGAGTGTCGAGATTGCCCAAAAAGACGTTACTATTTCCGAAAGTAGTTTTTATCCCTCAGTTGACGCAACATGGGATTACGTTAATCGGGGTGACGATGCCGGTTTGAACGGTGGCGGCGATTACTCCCACGAAGGTTCCGAGTATTGGACTGCCGGAGTCACGGCATCCATGTCCATTTTCGAATGGGGTTCCGATTATTACAACTCCAAACAGTATGACCAAACGGTCAAGCAGCTTGAAGCTGATCTGGAAAATACGCGTCTCAATGCAGGGTTTGAAGTCAAGCGCTCTCTTTTGAATATTCAGGAAGCAGCCGATCGTATCACTGTAGCCAAGAAATCCGTGACTGCGGCAGAAGAGGCCTACCGTATGGCCGTGGCTCGGTATCAGGCCCAAGTCGGTACAAATACCGATGTGCTGAATGCACAGGAACGATTGACCGCCAGTGAGGCGCAGCTTTCTCAGGCTTTGGCCGATTATGGAACAGCCGTTTCCACCCTGTATGTCGCTATGGGTGAGAAGAACCTCGGTTTGAAAGACGCCAAGTAAAGTGTTTTCCCGTCGAAAACGTTCCTGGCAGGCCGGTGGCATGGAGTGCAAACGTTGCGGGCTTGATCTGACCGCCTTTAGGGGATGTCAGGATGTGACCCTGCGGTGCCCTCAATGTGGGGCAACGTATGATCTTAAAGAATTCGCATCCGAGATGGATGAGGATTTCGAGGAGGAAATGGGGTTTGTCCCAATGGATAGGATTTGACTCCATGAAGAAAAATCGCATGAAATGTGCGGCCATCGTTATTGCGTTGGCCGCCGTTTTCTTTTGTTCAACCTTGCGTTTCTCTGCAGTGGCAGAAGCGGAGGGAACGTGGCAGCCGTTGATTGAACAGTTGGTTGAAGACGGCTTTGAACGAAATCATGTGACGTATCTTTTTTCCAGTCCTGATCTGGAATTCACACCAGAAATAATGGCTCGAAAAATGAATTCTCTATTGAATATCAAACTTTCTGCAGTGAAGCCGGAGGCTCCCAAACCTCCGGAAGTTATGGATCGGTACCTTAATCCTATTCTGATTGCCGGAGCGTATGCATTCTATCGTGAACATCGAGCCGATTTTGCTGTCATTGACAGACAGTATGGTGTTTCTGGAGAACTGCTGACCGCAATTTTGCTCGTGGAGACGAGACTTGGGATGAATGTTGGTGATAATAATGCCTTCACTATACTGGCGAGTATGGCGTTGTCACGTGACTTTTCTCTTATTAAACCACACCTTGAGCGGACTGATGTTTCTGATGATATCATGAAATGGCTGGTTAAGCGGACGGAACAAAAATCGAGTTGGGCATACAAGGAACTCAAGGCATTGCTTCGATATGCCAAAGGTAACGGCCAGAATCCGCTTTCTATTCCCAGTTCAATCTATGGAGCCATTGGACAGTGCCAATTCATGCCGACCAGCGCCGAGCATTATGGCAGGGACGGTAGTGGCGACGGACGTGTGGATCTGTTTGAAACGCGTGACGCCCTGCACAGTATGGCAAACTTTATTGCCGAACACGGTTGGAAAAGCAGTCTGTCATCCGAGGCAAAACAAAAAGTGCTGTATCGTTATAACCATTCGGACAGTTATGCCATGACCATTCTTGCAGTTGCCGATAAGATCAGGAAAACAAAAGAGTTGTTTGGTGGCTAGCGCGAACGACCTTCATTAATTTTCGTCGAGTAGGCTATGGTAGAGGTTGAGTGTCCTTTTTAGGAACTCTTCCAGAGTGAGTTGTGACATGGTTCGTTTCTGTGCTTCTAAAACCTCTTCGCGTAACTCGGATTTTTCAATCAGTAAGCTGATTGTCTGAGCAAGCCCTTCGACATCTTGAGGTTTGACCAGCATGGCAGGACTGACGAGATCGGGCATGACGCCAACATCTGTCGATACCAGGGGACGTCCTGCTGCCATGATTTCCAGAGCGGAGCGGGCAATTGCCTCAGACCAGAGAGATGCGACCACGCCGATGTCCAGTGCACTGATACAGGCGGCGATATCGTCACGTTTGCCACTGATATGGGTGATGTCACCTATAGAATAGTCATCAATGAGTTTTTGAATCTGGGAACTGGTCATGGCCGTTTCAAAGCCGATGAGGAAAAGTCGGATGGAATCGTGTCCCTGTTCTCGCAAACGGGCTACGGCAGCGATTGTTTCCTTGTGTCCCTTGACCCGGTCAAAACGACCGAGTAGGCCGACTACGGTATGGTCCTGAGTAAAACCGAACTCAGCCCGGACGCGCTCCCTGCCTTTTGGGTCAAAGTGAAATTTATCTGAATTCACGCCGCCATGGATAAGCCAAAGGCCTTTGCCGGGAGTACTCATTTTTTCCAGGAAAAAATCAGCCATACGGCGGTTGGTCACAACCACGCTGTCCGCGACATTTGCGTGCAGCCAGCGGTTGAAGACATCATTTCTGGGTGGGCGTTGGTCGCCTCGGGTACGAACTAGCTTAAATCCGAAACCGAGGAGCTTGAGAAGTCCCCAGAGGAAAAAACCATCACCTCTGTGGCAGTTGATGATGTCAGGGCGGTGCGTCCGAAGCAGTTGTATGATATGCTTTGTGGCAGTGCAGAACCGGATCGGATTGGTGGTGTTCAGGTCGACAGATATTGTTTTCAGACCCATGTCACGGGCCATTCCGTCGGGAACGGTTCCAGCCTGTGTCAGGACAACGACATCGTGACCGGCCTCAGCCAGAAGTTGGCTGAGAGTGAGCGCATACCATGCGGTTGCGTTGAACCAGCGAACATTGATAACTTGAAATATTTTCATAAAAATTGCCTATTGGGATGTTGGATTCACAACATGACAGTTCATGGCATGGAACGCAAGGTCTTATATATATGGAAAATACGCTCGTATCTATCATTCTTCCTACCTATAATCGTGCTTCGTTTCTTGGAAAAGCTCTGGAATCGGTTTTGGCTCAAACCTATGTTCATTGGGAGTGCATTATTATCGATGATGGGTCTACTGATGACACGGTTGATGTCATAGCCCGGTATGATGATTCTCGTTTTATCTATTTATATCAGGATAACCAGGGAGTATCCGGTGCGAGAAACTCGGGCATCAAGGTTTGCAATGGTGGCATTATGGCATTGCTTGATTCCGATGACGAATGGATGCCGGAAAAGCTAGCTACCCAGCTTGCCTATATGAAGAAGCACGGATACGAAATCTGCCAGACTGAAGAAATATGGTTTCGTGGTGGAAAACGTGTCAATCAACCTAAAAAATATGCCAAGCCCGAGGGATGGTTTTTTGAGGCTTCACTTGAGATGTGTCTCATCAGTCCATCCTGTACCATGTTCACGGAAAGAGCGTGGAATGATATTGGGCCATTTGATACGAACATGTCATCCTGTGAAGATTATGACATGTGGCTTCGGGCCTGCCTTCAATATCCTGTTGGATTGGTCCGCGAGAATTTAACTGTTAAACATGGCGGCCGACCTGACCAATTGTCAGTCTGTGTGCCGTGTGCCGATCGTTATCGTATCCGTGCTTTGATGAAAATCCTGCAAAGTCATAAACTTGATGCAGAACAGCGGGATACAACCATGTCCTCGCTGCGAAGAAAGGTTGAGATTTATATGCAAGGGTGTGAAAAAAGAGGAAAAAACAACGAGGCAGATACTGTTTGGAATCTGTTTTGCATGGTGTGTGATGGGAAAAAAGTTCCCTTGAATACATTGTGTTAACAACGACATAAAGGGGTTGTCCCCTTGAATCATGGAATCGCTGTCAGAACGTGAGGTAAGTGCGTGCCGAGTATTGCCAAACTCATAGAAAATCTTCCCGAAGTCAGTCAGGCGAGACTGGTGGCCTCGGGCTATGGAATATGGGTTGCCTGGAAGGGCGAACTACACAATGCGGTGTCAAACACCTTTCAGGAATATGGAGCGTTATGTGTTGCCAGGCTGGAAGATCAGGCCTTGTGGTTTTGCAATACAGATGAAGTTTTCCGTGCTGTTGCACGTTTGCAGGTTTGGACTCGTGTCAATCCTACCCCTGTCTTCTGTCAGCTCGTCCCGCTGACGTTTCTGCTCGGCTATGATCTTGAATTCACGGTTTCGTTATCGGTGGAGCTTGATAGGCAGTCAATCACGGTTCCTGATGAGTTTGAATTGGTGGTTCATCCCAAGCTTAAAGACAAGGTCAACGCTGTTCAGGGGTTGAGCACCGAAAACATTGGCGGCGTCGACGGGCTTGCCAATGTGGAATGGCTCAAGCTCATGGCGGATCAGGGGTTGGACTATGAATCCATGCGGAAGTGGTATTTCATTATCAAGCCGTTGGGTAAGATGTCCGACAAGGATAGTATACTCGGATGGCGTGATTTTTCTGCAGAGATCGTTGAGCTTCTTCAGAGATTGGGGCTGAAATATATTTCTGATGTTAAAGAAGGGGCGCTCTTTTTCCCTCTGGATAATTTTCGGTTGTTGCGGTCTTTATGCACAGAGTTGCTTGGGCTTATCAAGTCGACCAAGGACGACGAAAGCAAACGATATTGGCCGATTGTCATGGCTGCGGTCTTGCAAGGTCCGTATCATTTTACGGCGGATCTCCCTAAAAAGGTCGGTCTTGATTGGAACCGGATGACCCCGGATTTCCCTTACGTTCGATTCATGGACGGATTTCTCCTTTCCGAACGGTTTCGCGTGAATGAAGCTCGGTACGGCACAGAGCAGATCTCTCTCGATTCGTGGTGTACCATTACGCTGAAAGAGGGGGGCGAGGATATTGGGTATGGCTCCATGCAGGTGTCATTGCCTAACGCGTTGGTGACGATGGAAGGTACTGAATGCTATTATTGTGGTCTGAAAAACCATAACCCCAAAGATTGCCCTTCAAAAAGGATTGCCAAACCCCAACCTCAAGTCTGGCGGCAGCTTGCAAAGACAGATATCCAAGACTTTTCCAGTGGGTTCGACCAGATCGACGCAGATGTTGATATGGAGAATTTCACGTCGAGTATATCGCATCTGATGAGTGCCAAAAAGAATCTGAAAAGCATCATGGCGCGAGCTGTGTTCGAGATCAATGTCCCCGGACAACTTAGAACGCTGAAACTTGTCTGGCGAAGCCGGGGCAAGGATTGGGTTGATGGCTTCAAGCAATTGGCCCCGGAAGAAGGTGAATTTGTCTGGGACGCCATGAGAGCTGTCGAGGATGGTGAACTGGAAAAGGCAGAACATCTCATCAAGGAAGCACAGTCGGCGTCTCCGCGGAGTTATCAGCCGCATTCCTTATGGGGCTTCTGGTATATGGAGAAGGGTGACTTTAACCAGGCGTTGTTTCATTGGCAGGAGGCCGAACGTCTGAGCTACTCGCCGTTGCAGCAAGGGAGTATGGCGTATCTTCAAGGGAGACTTCTGGAAGTCGAAGGGAGTCTCAAGGATGCCATCAACCTTTACAAGCATGCCAATTCTCAGTCTCCGACGTGGTTGGAGCCGTCATACAGACAAGCGGTGTGTATGGTGAAGATGGGGTTCACGGGGCAGGCGATGGACTTATTTTTCGACCTTATCAGTCGGGATCCGAATGTATTCAATCGTATTCTGGTTGATCCGGAGCTTGATAGAGGTCGAGTTCAGCTTATGAATGCCTTATGGGAGCAGTGGACACAGGCCGAA
The DNA here is from genome assembly GCF_963675635.1 of uncultured Pseudodesulfovibrio sp. NCBI lineage: Bacteria > Pseudomonadati > Thermodesulfobacteriota > Desulfovibrionia > Desulfovibrionales > Desulfovibrionaceae > Pseudodesulfovibrio > uncultured Pseudodesulfovibrio sp. The sequence continues at coordinate 778,475 of NZ_OY776488.1, forward strand.
ACGGCTGTGGAGTCCGTCCGCGTCAAGGTGAATGACCTTTCGACGGATATTTCCAAGCGCTTTAATCAGGAGCATGGCTATTCGGAAATAGCCACTGAAGAACTGGAAAGGTTAAAGAAACTTGGGAAAACAAATAATTTTGTCGCGTACCAATTGTTTTTGCGGGGAACTGATAAGTTTGAATCTGCGTTGGATTTAGAAGTCAAACGCGAGATTAAACGTATCAATTCCAATATTGAATATCTTTCGGACCGGGTGCGGCGAATTCAGAAGGAAGCCGCATGGTTTCCATTCCCCAAGTTGCTTTTGGAGTTCAACAAGGAATTCAACGCCTGTGTTGATAAGATAAACTGGATCAGTACACAGCATTTGAACGAGGCAGAAAACTTCCGAAAGTCTCTCCGGTTTGTAGAAGAGATTGAAGATCATATTGACAGCCTTCAGCGACGGCTTGTCACTCTACGCATTATTCGTGATTCAACACTTTTTGTTCTGATGCTGGGCCGTAATTTCATATGGCTTGAACTCATCGGTCTTGGGCTCCTGTTGATTGGTATTCCTTCGCTTGTTTATTTTACCAGAGGCGTTCAGGGGAATTATCTCATCGATTTATTTAATGATCCAAGCAAACGGTGGGAAATATCAAAAGCGCTTATTGTTATTTTGAGTATTCTCTGCGTGGCTTCTGCTGCGATAAAAAGTGCCGTGACTTTTGATAAGAAGAAGCGGGAACTTTTTGATAAAATGGACGAAGAATATCGTCAGCGATCCCGCAAGCGATATTAACACTGTCTGGTCCCTTCCTTCTTTTGTCTTTCCTCTTGTGTTGCAAATCTGTCTTTGTGCACGTACAGCCTGTTCATCATGATTGAAGTTCAATTCACCAACGATCTGCTTGCCTGGTATGATGCCAGCAGGAGAGAATTGCCTTGGCGTCAAAACCCTGAGCCATACTCTGTCTGGGTATCTGAAATCATGGCCCAGCAGACCCAGATTGACCGTGTAGTGAGATACTATGAACGGTGGATGGGACAGTACCCTGATGTCGGATCATTGGCCCGCGCTCATGAGGAAGATGTTCTCAAGCTGTGGGAGGGATTAGGGTATTATTCCCGTGCTCGGAACATGCTTAAGGCAGCAAATGTTATTGTCCAAGGTCATGGGGGCGAATTCCCGATGGATTATGCGGACATTCGCGGCTTGCCAGGTGTCGGTGAGTATACTGCCGGCGCTATTTGCAGCATAGCTTTCGGTCAATCAGAACCAGCTGTTGACGCCAATGTGCTTCGAGTTTTTGCCCGGTTGCTCGACTTGGAAGAGCCTGTTCGCGAAGCAAAAGGGCGCTCTCGGGTCGAGAAGCAGGTCCGTGCGCTTATTCCGAATGACAGGGCCGGTGATTTCAATCAGGCCGTCATGGAGTTGGGAGCATTGGTCTGCACCAAAAGCCCCAATTGTGAAGACTGTCCGGTTCAACAGTATTGCCGCGCTCAAGATGCCGGAACAGTCGCCCAGCGTCCTGTGTTGCCAGCCTCGAAAAAGACTGTTCGAATCACAATGGCGACCGGAGTCTTGGTGCATGAAGGGCGATTCCTTATTCAGAAACGTCAGCCCGATGATGTCTGGCCAGGTCTGTGGGAATTCCCGGGCGGGGGCATTGAGGAGGGGGAGACTCCAGAACAGGCGGTCGTACGTGAATATATGGAAGAGGTTGAACTGGCGGTAGAGCCGATACAAACGATTACGACCCTTGTATACACATACACCCGATATCGAGTGACCATGCATTGTCTTCTTTGTCGATTTGCCGAAGAACCACGCGAGCCTGTCTTCAACGAGGCCGTTGAAGGCGGATTCATGCTTCCTGCGGAGCTTGACTCCTACGCTTTTCCCTCAGGACATCGTCGTCTTGTTGAATTTATGAAAAATGACAAGACATTTGACGCGTTGTTTTCAGATATATAAATACTCTTTAAATCATCTATGGTTGCCTTAATCGGCACACCCTTTGCTTTTCTCCTTGCGGAGGTCTGTATACAGGCCAAAACTTTGACGCAGGAGTTCTGCATGTCTTTTGGCAAGATCAACGAATATGCGGCCCAGATTGGTGGGCAGGGTAAGGATGGGATTCATTCAGGGGCGACCGAAGGGGAGCGTAATAAGCACCTTCAAGCCGCTTTTGACTCCCAGATGACCATGGCGCAAAGTCTTTTTGGAGAAGGGTCAGATTCATACGGGGAGGGGAGCGCTTCAAGTTCGTTCGACGTTTCCATGATCAATGATTCTTCGATGCTGGAAGCTTTGGCAACAATTACTCGGCTCATGCGTGATGAGGCTGATCTGCCGCTGCGTAAGGTTATGCCGGATGTAAGCCCCACAGCGGGACGTCCTTCAAATACTGATGTGTCAAAATCACCCGTGCACATTCCCGGCGAACTGTCTGCACAGTTCGAATCCGGTAAAAACGGGGTTTCTGCCATCGGCTATGATCGTGTGGGGGGGACGTCTTACGGGAAGTATCAGATTGCTTCTGAACCTGGTACCATGGATCGATTTCTCGCTTATCTCGACAAGAATGCGCCAGAATTGGGCGACCGTCTGCGTGAGGCCGGTCCGGCCAACACCGGTTCCAAGGAAGGGGCGATGCCGCTTGAGTGGCGCGCCATAGCAGCAGAATCACCTGTTCGATTTGAGAAGTTGCAGCATGATTTTATTGAAGGGGAAACCTACCAGCCTGCACGAAACATGATTCTTCAGCAGACTGGTCTTGATTTTAATAATGCTCCGCCTGCATTGCGTGAGGTCCTGTGGTCCACATCGGTTCAGCATGGTCCTACCGGAGCTGCGAAAATTTTCAACAAGGTCATTGATCGTTTTGTCGAAGGCGGTCGAGTGGTCGATTTTAACGCTTCTCTCATTGAAGGTGTTTACGACAGCAGAAAAGGACAGTTCGGCTCATCCTCAAAACGGGTGCAGCAGTCTGTTGTCAGCAGGTTGAATTCCGAGAAATTATTGGCCCTCGACATGTTGGGGCAGACAAAACTCAACCGGATCGTATAAATGTCGGGGGGAGAGAGCGAGTTGGTCATAATTCAGGGGGCATGATATTCATGCCCCTTTTCTTTTGTGATTCGAGTCGTCGGCTTATCAGGATCAGTCGATTCCCCTATGAGTGATTTTCTGCTGAGCTGATCTGCTTTCAACGTGCCGTCACTCATACGGATCTGTTTTTCAATTTGTCGTAAAAATCAGGCAAACGTCTCCTCGCCCATAACGATCTCTGAGTATTTATCCACCTGCGCCTCTGCCTGGGATAAGGTTTCAAAACAGGCAATATGCATGATCGCATCGCCCTTGTAGACCGATGGCAGGGATTGCGCTCCGATAATCACACCGCTTTTGGGTGAGATAAGGTCAAAAGAGGCTTTACTGAAAGGGTCATGTATCGTCCCGAGGATTTCTCCCTTTCGCACACGTTCTCCCAATTTGACCTTTGTTCGGAACAGACCGCTCGCAGGGGCTCTGCTCCATGTTCTGTCGTGGGCAACTTGGAGTGCAACCTTTCTGCGCCTGACTCCTTTTCTGGCTGACAGCATACCGAGTTTTTCCATGACTGCTGTGATGCCACGGACGCCTGCACGAATGGAAAATTCATCGAAAGAAAGTGCGCCGCCCGCTTCATACAGCAAGACCTTGATGCCACAGGTTTCGGCAGAGTAACGGAGTGAACCTTCAATCCCTTCTGTGTTCAAAGCCAGAGGTGCTCCAAACGCATCGGCCATGCTCAACACAATTTCATCCGTCATGTTTCCTCGGACTTGCGGGAGATTGTCTCTATGGTTTGAGCCTGTATGGAGGTCGATGCCGTACTGGCACTTGGTCACAACGTTTTCGAACAAGACCTGGGCCAATTCTGATGCGAGCGAGCCTCCGGTTTTTCCCGGAAAAAAACGATTCAAATCTCGTCTGTCAGGTAAATACCGAGTATTGGCGATGAATCCGTAAATGTTAACAACCGGGATGGCATAGAGCGTTCCGGCAAGTTTTGATAGTCGTTTCAACCCGATTAAGCGGCGAACAATTTCAATACCGTTGAGTTCGTCTCCGTGAATAGCGGCAGAGACAAACAGGCTGGGACCATCACGACGTCCATGAAAGACGTGTACGGGCATGCCGGAGCCTTGTCTGAGATACGTGTCAGGCACAGGCAGCACCACAGTGGCCTGTGTGCCGGGTGCAATCGTCTGCCCTACGAGTTCTATTGGTAATCGAGCCATGACAAATCAATCCTCTTTTTCTGGAGAAAATGCGCTGGAACCGAGGCTCTGCGTAAAGAATTAGAGCTTAGCCCTTACCGCGAGTCTTGGTCTTACCCGGTTTGGCATTTTTTTCAATAAAACGGATAATTTTTGCAGCAACATTGATACCCGTTGCTTTCTCAATCCCTTCGAGACCCGGAGATGAATTGACTTCCATGACAACTGGACCATGGTTTGATCTCAACAAATCAACACCACAAATGTTGAGTCCCATTATTTTTGCGGCTCTCACGGCGGTTGATCGTTCTTCGGGGGTAATCTTTACTTGAACGGCCGAACCCCCTCGATGGATATTTGAGCGAAATTCATCCTTGGATGCGGTTCGCTTCATGGCGGCGATGACCTTACCTCCGATGACAAAGCACCGAATGTCGGACCCTCTGGATTCCTTAATAAATTCCTGCACGAGAATGTTTGCTTTGAGTCCCTGGAAGGCCTGGATCACACTTTCGGCAGCCTGCCGGTTTTCCGCCAGGACAACGCCAATTCCCTGTGTGCCTTCGATGAGCTTTACAACCAGCGGCGCTCCGCCAACCATGTCGATCAGGTCGCCAGTGAACTTTGTGGAACTTGCAAAACCCGTCACGGGAAGACCAATACCTTTGCGTGACAAAAGTTGCAGACTACGGAGTTTGTCACGCGATCGTGTAATGGCGATGGATTCGTTGACACTGTAAACTTCCATCATTTCGAACTGTCGGACAACGGCTGTGCCAAAAAAAGTTATGGAAGCTCCGATTCGGGGAATGACTGCATCGACATTTTCGACCTTAACCCCTTTGTAATGAATACTGGGATTGTGGGATGTAATGTTCATATAGCATCGAAGCGGGTCGATTACTTCAATGTCATGCCCTGCTTCAATTCCTGCTTGAACGAGTGCGTTGGTGGAGTAGAGGCTGCTCTTGCGCGACAAGATGACAATTTTCATTTCATATTTCCTTTTTCTCGGTGCTCTACGTAAAATTCGGCACCATGTCGTTTCCCTGCCTGCATTGAGAGGTGCGGATCGACAATCAACCTTCTGGACATTGCATTTCGGCCCAGAAGCATTCTGAATTTCATTTGATCACGATTGGTGAGTGTCAATTCAATGGGCCAAGAACGGCCAGCGATTTGAAGAGTTGTGGCAATGACATATCGCCTCTGGCTTTGTCCACCAGAACTCGTAACTTTACGTCGATCTATCAGGGGGGCCGTACAAGAGATGACTACCGTATCATTCCTTTGCAAAGGGTGTACGTTGAACGACACAAATCGAACACCATTCTGTTCAAATGGTTTCACATCAAAAGCGTGAAGCGCCGAAGTCCTGGCCCCGGTATCAACCTTGGCCTTGATGGCTGGCACGCAAAGGTCCGGCAGAGTGAGCCATTCCCGCCAACCGATAATCATTTTGGGTTCATTAATCTTCATGTCATTTCCCGAATAAAAAATATGAATTTTTCGTTTATCAAAGTGTGTGTAGGGGGGCCAAGATCAACTTACATGAATTGAATTGGTAACAAAAAAGAAAGGGTGACCCACATGATGAGAACAAGAGGGATACCGACTTTCAAGAACTCTGAAAAAGAATACTCTCCGGCGTTCATGACAAGCAGGTTCGTCTTGTAAGCCATAGGTGTTGCAAAACTCATATTGGCACCAAAGAGTACAGCAAGTACAAATGGTTCAGGAGATTGTCCCATCTGACTTGCAATAGAAATAGCAATCGGAGTGCCTATGACGGCGGTTGCATTGTTGGAAATGATGTTTGTAAAAAAAGCCATGAGAAGCATGAGTCCACTCAGGACCATGGCCGGAGAGGCATGTCCTGACATGGCAACAAACATTGTCCCCAAATACTCTGCGGCTCCTGTGATGAGCATTGCGGTTCCAAGAGCCAGACTTGTCACCACAATCAGAATAACCTGTGCACTGAGTGCTCGCGTTGCATCGCGCCAACTCAGGCATCCTGTCAGTATCATGCACAACGCTCCGCAGGGGGCGCTGATGGCAATAGGCAGGACCCCGAGGGCCGCAGAAAGGATGATGCCGAGCATGAGCCCCATGGCTATGGGAGCCTTTTTCGAATACGGCAGATCTACCGTTGAATCGAGTACAAGGAAATCTGTGCTTCTCTTAATTTCAGAAATAGTGTCTCGCGGCCCTTGGACCAAAAGGATATCACCGGCACGTAATCGAAGATCGCTGATTTTGTCCTGTATGCGCTTAAAACGTTTTCCTGATCTGTGCAGAGCCAAGGGGAGCAGACCGTATCGGTCGATAAACCGGAAGTTGTTCAATGTTGAACCGTTGAGCGGTGACCCTTGAAAAATGGCAATTTCTGCGATTTGCTGATCGTCATCATGCAGGGGGTTGTTCTCGTTGATAGGCGTGTCTTCAGATCCGACCGGAAACAGTGTGCCATGAAGAATCGCTTCGAATTCCTTGAGATTATCTGGAGTGTCATTGATGACGAGATGGTCCCCAGGCATGAGGGTGATATCCGGCAAAAGCATGACCTGATTCCCTTCACCTCGTTCAAGGGAAGATATTTTCATTTTGCCGTCAGTCAATTTCAAGGCTTTCGAGAGAGATTCTCCGTTGACAGGGCTTTTCTCCGTTACGGCGAGGTGCGCTGTAAATACTCGTGCCGATGAATCCGTGATAGCTATTTCCCGCTTGGAAAGAAGTCGTGGGGCGATAAGCCAAAGATAGAGAATGCCCACACTTCCGGCAATGACTGCGGGAAGCACAAAGTCGAACATGCCGAATTTCTTGAGTCCCATTTCTGCGGCAACTGCCACCACGAGCAGGTTGGTCGATGTGCCGATGGTCGTGCTTGTGCCGCCAAGCAGCGTGGAAAATCCCATGGGCATCAAAATCGGTGTTGCTGATTCACCTGTCTTGAGGGATACACTGATCAGTACGGGAAGCAGTAAAACAACTACAGGGACGTTGTTGATGAAAGCACTGATAAAAGCTCCGAATAATAGGGTTATCAACAATGAAAATGCTGGACTGATTTTCCAGAGTCTTGCCAGTATACGCCCTACGGGATCGAGGGCTCCTGTACGCAAGATCCCTTGTCCTGCTATCATCAGGGAGCACACAGCCACCAAGGCTTCGTTGCCGAACCCCATGAAAAAATTGACAGCGTGAAATTCTTTGCCTTCAGCCTGAAAAGGAAACACCTCAAATCCCACGGCAAGTATGGCAAGGATAAACAGGCTTGAGGATTCCAATGAGATTTTTTCACGGCTGAAGAGTATGAGCGCAACTGCTGTTAATCCAAGAACAGCCAGAGCGTGTGGATTGGGTGGCGGTGGGAATATCATGAGTGTACTCTTTAGGTTTGGTTCCTAGAGATTGGGTCGAACATGTTGAAAATCTGCGTATACCATTCACAGATTGTACGAAAATGAGAATATTGAACGCCAAGGTTGGCGCCCATGAATTCATAGATTTCCCTCAATTATTCAGGCTCCCTTTTTTAATTATAAGAATAAAGTGTATCGCCAGTGAAGGGCATAGCTTTACTCATAACAGAATTTTTTGTGAAAGACTCGTAATAGCCTTTACAACAGGGAGTGTTACGTATGGTGTGTCTGCTTGTAAGCGGATGTGTTTAAATTTGAAATCTATGGAAAGTGGGTGGAGTCGGGAAAGCTGATTAAGCGAGAGTGTCTTCAAGTGAAGGGTCAAGTTCGACACGAAGGGTGCCGATTTTTTTGTCGACGGCAACTTGACCGACGTTAAATCCTTTGACTTTGCGTACGTCTTTGACCAGTGCGTACATGACGTCCGCTCTGTTGTCATCTTTGCGATAACTCTTGAGTCCGCACAGGATAGCTGCTTCCTTCAGGGTTGTTTCCGGTACATCCTGGCCTGGATGGTCCCGTTTGAGGATGACGTGAGAGCTGGGACCATCCTGAATATGAAACCAATAGTCGAACGGGCTGGCCGCCTTACTGAGCATATCGTGATTGGCCTTCTTGTTTTTGCCGCGAAGGATGGTGAAGCCATCCGAAGATCGGAATAGGGCTACCGCGAGGTCTCGATAACGTTTGGGCAGAGCTGATGGGCCATCCTGTTTGATTGACTGACTGGTTTGCATGGCAGGATGTACTTCAAGGGTGCCGTTTTCCGCCTCTTTTAATTGGCGCTGCAATTCCTTGCGGCGACGTTCCAGATGAGGGAATCCCCGCTGGGCCTTGGCGGAAAGTTTGAAATAGTATTCCATGTTTTCCGTAGGCGAGAGAAATGGATTGAGTGGAACGACCATAACGCCGTGGACTGGATGAGTTGCTTCAATCTCTTCCAACCCTTCGGCGTTTTTGAAGCGGTAGAGTTCGGCCTGCAAGGCTTCAGCCTTGATCTGATCCTCCATCAGCGTGTCGAGTCGGGCTTTTTCTTCATCCAACCGAGCAAGGTTGCGGCGTATCTTTTTGATGGCCCGTTTGAGCAGCGTTTGCTGGGGTTTGTCTTCGTCCATCTCCATCATAGGAAAAAGTGTGCGTTCTCCATAGGCGTTTGCAGCATCCAGAGCAGAGGTGAATATTTCTTCTTCCTTGCCGGATGGCCATGCAAGCGGCGGCAACCAGCCCTCTTTGGATTTTTGCAGGTAGAATGAATCGGTTTCAGCAGTTGCCACGCCAAAGTAGAGGGCGTGCGCGTCATCTATCGGGAGGCGGTTGAGGGCTTTGCGCAGGCGAGGTGAAATATGCGGGTATTCACGCCAGATATCGGTCTCGGTCAGGACGTCTTCCAGTGCAGGCCATTCAGGTTGGATTCCAAAGTCCTGGTCGAGTGTTTCAACCAGCTTCATGTCGGTTCGACAATCAATGACAAGGAAGTTTCCAGCTCCCTGTTCGTCGCGGGGTGTGAGGTGCAGCGCAATTCGCAAGTGGGGCCAGTCGGTGAGCACAGTTAATATTCTGCGCCCCCGCAATCTCTTGCGAAACCACATGGCCATGGCCGGAGCATTCTGGGGATTAGCCGGTTTGACGGCCGACAGAAATAAATGGCCCGCCGATTTGGCGGGCCTGAAAATCAAATGTAGAGGCTCGCCGGAATTCTGAAGTTTAATTGTCCAGATTCCGGGGGCAGGTCCGAAGACCTTGTCAATGCGGCGGCCAACCAGCAAGGACGCAAGTTCTTCTCCGAGGAATCGGAAGAAATTGGCTTCCATGTCTGGCGTCGCAGATTTGACGGGTGTTGACGGCTAGTCGCCGCGAACGGCCTCGTCTTCTTCTTGTTTGCTCTTGCAGTTGATGCAGAGCGTGGTCATGGGTCTGGCTTTAAGCCGAGGAATGGAGATGTCATCACCACATTCCTGGCAAATGCCGAACTCGCCGTCTTCAATGCGGTCTGCGGCCTGCTGAATCTTTTTGATCAGCTTGCGCTCACGATCACGCAATCGCAGGGTGAACGCACGGTCGGATTCCGCGGTTGCCCGGTCTGCCGGGTCAGCATAGACTTCACCGGATTCTGTCATGTCTTCGATGGTTTCCTCACTTTTTTTGAGAATATCATCGAGCATACCAGTCAGGGTATCCTTGAAGTATTGCAGATCTTTCGCTTCCATAGTTACCTCCCCTCAGAGTTTGAACAGTGGTTGAGGAGTTAAAGGTGAAACCTTCTTTTACAGATTCAAAGCGCGTTGGTATACCAAAAAGACACTAAAAGTAAAGTCTTTCCATTAGTTGAAAAATTACAAGAGGTTCACAAAGTCTAGAAAACATCAAAAAAAGGAAAAATCCGCTTGACACTCACGAGGTGCGTGGGTAAACAGTGACTCGCTTTTGAGAGCGGGAATAACTCAGTGGTAGAGTGCAACCTTGCCAAGGTTGAAGTCGCGAGTTCAAATCTCGTTTCCCGCTCCAGATTCGGCGACATAGCCAAGTGGTAAGGCAGAGGTCTGCAAAACCTCCATTCTCCGGTTCAAATCCGGATGTCGCCTCCAAGTCGCGGGAATAACTCAGTGGTAGAGTGCAACCTTGCCAAGGTTGAAGTCGCGAGTTCAAATCTCGTTTCCCGCTCCAGAGAATCAAGCCGGTCTCTATGAGACCGGCTTTTTCTTGGAAAAATTGTTCTTTTTTTGGAATTTTTTGTTGACATCCCAATGGGCTGTGGGTAAAAAGTTCCTCGCTTCAAACGCGGGAATAACTCAGTGGTAGAGTGCAACCTTGCCAAGGTTGAAGTCGCGAGTTCAAATCTCGTTTCCCGCTCCAGAGAATCAAGCCGACCTCATTGAGGTCGGCTTTTTCCGTTTTTAGGAGGAGATATGAAATTCTTCCTTTGCTTTTCGTGCAGAAATTGTATGATTTTTTGTAAAAGATTTTTTTTTGTCTGCTTTTGAAGCTTCTCGGTATAGTCCGTGCAAATGTGATCGGGACGGCAACAATTTCCCAACCCCGAACACCGTCCATATCATTATGAACAAGACAGAAAATTTTCGCGACCCAAGACATACCGACTGCATGGGGCTGACTGGGTCTCCATTGGCCTCAGCCGGTATTCAGGCCAGGAACTTTACGGCAGCCATTAATGAGCCGAGTTCAGGGATTGCACCAGGTTTTTATTCTGAGAACAGTCTGGCGCATGAAGTGGAGCTACTGTGCGATCCTTATGAGTTGGTCACTGATGCTCGTCTTCTCAATGTGGCAGTGAAGTATTTTTTTTCATACGTCCATGACGCACATAATGAACCAGTGCCATATGGAGAAATTGCCGGATTATATGAGCAGTTTTCACGGCACCAATCCATGAATGAACCTTCGGATGACATTGAGACCATGAATCGATTGCGGATGTGGTCGTCGGTGTTGCGCGTATTGGCTGACGCGCCGCGTGCAGCTCACGTCATGCGCGGAGTCATCAGTCAGGCAGATGCGCTCCAGTGCGGTGGTGGGCCATTCGTGGGCGTTGACCTCGGAGCCGGAACCGGCATCATGCTGCTTGCGCTTCAGATCCAGGCACGACGTAATGGCTTTTCCGATATTCAGACGTTGGGGTATCAGACTGATCCAATATCAGGCGAACGGACACATGATCTCGTTCATGCGCTTGGTGCAGGGAGTGTCATGTTGGCGGACCCTACTCGAGAAGGTGCGTACGGTGTGGTTCGAGGACGGAATATCAGCTACGTTGCCAATGAAGTGCTAGCTGGTATTCAGCAGTCATTGTCTGCGGAGAACTGTTTTAGGAAATATCAGGCGTTTTTCAATGCCGTGGGGGAAAATCTCAATTCAGCGGCATTCTTTCCGGAAGGGTTGATCGCACACAGTGCAGCGGCTAGAGCCTCGGTCATTCTTGCAAAAGAAAACGGCTTCCAGCCACCGCAGGAATTTATGGATGAGAAATTTGTTCCTCAAGGATTGATTCTTGAAGGAAAACTGTTGCCAATGCATAAGTTGGGACAGGATTTCTATCAATTCCTGACTTGAGGAAGATGTGTCCATCAGAGTAACGATGTAGAATTTGGTCTCTATTTCATGCTGTTAAAGTAATTAGTTACGTATTTCCTTTGCTCAGTGAGCAACTGAGCTTGGCTGCAGCCATAATTCGGCTTTGATTCCAAATCTTCGTCCTTAACTCATCAGTTTGTTTGTATACATCTTTACTGGAATTTCCTTCTCCTTCTCACGTTTCATTATCCTTGGAACCGGGCAATTACTTTTGTTTATTTAGCTCTATGATTTCATTAAAAATGGGAAAACGGGCTGTATCTTCATATTCTTCATCATGTGCATTGATATTTTGTATTGTAAGTCCAACCGTCTGTAGGATTCTGGACACTTCGGAAGAAACATAAAATTCAAAATATCAAGCTTTTATATCTGTTGACAGTGTTAACTCTCTCTTATAGACCTCCCTTCTTTTGATAATAGTCACCATTGTTACCGTCTCATTCTCTGGTCAAATTTTGGTCGGTGGAATTTGGTGTTAAAAAGTGATTTTGTATTGAATGTTTAAAGGAGACAGTGTGTTAAAAAATATTTCTGTAAATTTGAAACTTGCTTTGGGGTTTGGGTTGGTTTTGGTGTTCATGCTGTTAGTCGGTGGTATTGGTTATTTTGCCATGTCAAATTCTTTAGAAGGATTTTCTGCATACCGTGGCTTGGCGCGTGATACGAATCTCTCCGGGCAAGTGCAGGCCAATCTCTTGATGATGCGCATGAACGTTAAGGATTTCATGATTACAAATAGTGAGAGCGACAAACAGCAGTATGCAGAATACTGGCAGGGTCTTCAGGGACTCATGGACGAAATGAATCATGAGATTCAAAAACCAGAGCGAGCCGAAGTCTTTAAAAGAATCAATAAGGAAGTCATCGAATATAATGAAGGCTTTATTCAGTTAGTCAAAGTGCAGTCAGAACGTAATGATCTCGTACAGGATGTTCTGGACGTTCAGGGATCTTTCATGGAGCAGACTTTGACGAGTATTTTGAATGCCGCCAATAAAAACAGCGATTCATTCGTGGCATTGAATACAACCAATTGTATTAAGCATCTTTTGTTAAGTCGACTTTATCAAGCCAAGTTCCTTGCATCCAATAGCAAAGCTCACCTTGATCGTATGCGAGGTGAAGAGGCAAAAATGCATGAATATCTTGAGATTCTGGATAAAGGAGTGCAAGATTCCGCTCTTCGTCAGTCTCTTAAACAAGTTCAGGATTCCAGGACTCTGTATTCATCCGCATTCGAACAGGTTGTTAGAATTATCGATACTCGTAACAACCAAATCATAGCCGGTACGCTTGATCGTCTTGGTGCAAGTATCGCCGAAAAAATCGAAGCCGTGAAACTTTCGGTCAAAAATGATCAGGATCAACTTGGCCCACAGGTTCAAGCTGCAAATGAACGAGCCGAGGTGTTGATCGTTATTGTCGCTTTCATTGCCATTCTCATCGGTATGCTTGCTACCTGGCTTATTGCTCGTGGTATCACAGGTCCCTTGGGTCAAGCTCTTCAGTTGAGCAAGGCGATTGAATCCGGCGATCTGACGACTTCCATCAGTGTTGACCAAAAAGATGAGATTGGTCAGCTGTGTTATTCTATTGAATCCATGAGTAACAAACTTCGTGAGGTTTTTTACAGCGTACGGGAAGGGGCTGTGCAAGTAGCTACGGGAAGTCAGGAACTCGCTTTCGCTGCGGGTAGCCTGTCTGACAATGCCAACGATCAAGCTGCAGGGATTGAAGAAATTTCTTCATCAATGGAAGAGATGGCTAACAATATTGCTCAAAATACCAACAATGCTCAACGTACTGAAGATATTGCCCGTAAGGCTTCACTTGATGCTCAGGAAAGTGGTGATGCTGTTTCCGAAGCCATGGTTGCGATGACTAACATTGCAGAAAAAATATCCATCGTCGAAGAGATTGCACGTCAGACAAATTTGTTGGCATTGAATGCTGCAATTGAAGCAGCGCGGGCTGGTGAGCATGGTAAGGGATTTGCTGTGGTTGCTGCCGAGGTACGAAAGCTTGCTGAAAGAAGTGGTCAAGCTGCTGCCGAGATCAGCGATCTTTCCGTATCTAGTGTTTCTGTTGCGAATAAAGCCGGAGAAATGTTGAAGATGCTTGTCCCGGATATCCAGAAAACAGCTGAACTGGTGCAAGGAATTGCATCCGCCAGTATTGACCAGAATGAAAATGCCAGTCAGGTCAATGAAGCAGTATCCATGTTGGATTCCAATATTCAGCAGACAGCGGCTGCGGCTGAAGAGTTGTCTTCTACCAGTGAGCAGCTCAATAGCCATAGCGAGCAGTTGAAGGACGTTATGCGCTTTTTTAAAGTTGGAGATATGGGACAGCGCTCTGTTGCTCATACGTTTACTGCACGTCAACCTTTGCCTCAGGTATCTGCACAAGCCCGGATTGGTTCACAGGTGAGTCCATCCGGTGTAGTTATAGCAATGGATGATGATAACGCCGGTTTTGAAAAGTTCTAACTAGCGAATTAAGAAAACCACAAGGCCGCTTGGACTTTCCAGGCGGCCTTCTTGTTTGACCGGGAAAGGGCGCTTCATTGGGTGTTTGGAGACCGCTTATCCGTAGAGTGCAATAACAGCAGCCCCAATAGTCATGATGACTGTGCCTGCGAATCGATAGCGAATGCCATGCTCCTTGAACAGAATCCATCCATAAAAGACAGAGAAAATTCCTGACATGCGCTTGATGGTTATCATATATGCTGCGGCCACCATGGATATGGCCAGGTTGTGGAAGAGTATTTCAGCGTATACGATGAGTCCGGTCCCTATACCCAAAAGTGGTTTACGAAGAATCGTCCTGAGTGACGCTTTGCCCACGGCGACAAGAATCGTCGTCAGCAGGAGACCGTAGAGCCCGAATATGACCATGGCCGCAAACATCGGTGATGAGTTGAGAATCAATACTTTGCCACCTGCTGAACACAAGCCGTATAAGGCGGCCACCACGAGCATGATAGCTGACCCTGGTTCTCGAAAAATAGCTTTGATAGGGCCAAACAGGTTGCTTTTTGCACTGTCGAGATTAAGGACGTAACCGCCTGCAACGACGAGCATCATGCCAATTATTCCGGGTGTGCTGATTTTTTCATCAAGTATGAGGTCTCCGGTGAACAGGACGAAGACTGGCGTGAAGCTCAGGAAGGGCAGGGTGAGAGAAAGCGGCGACATGTGAATGGCCCTGTAATGCAGAACAATGGCGATCATGAGTAAGGGTAGAACCCACATAAGGGCGGGGAAGAATGCGGGACCGATGTCAGGTATGTCGATGAAGAATAGGCCTACAGCACACATGGGCATAGAATAAAAGTAAGGAATAATGCTCATTTCCCACGGTGAAACATCAGAGAAAAACCGTTTCATGTAAGCTGAGTTGGAAGCCATCAAAAAAGCGGCGCATATGGAGAACAGGAACCATGTCATGGCGTGTTGACTTGTTGTGCCGTGATAAATTGATATGTCATATCTGATGTATACGTTTCAGGAAGAATATTGTAAAAACAAACCTTGCGATTTGCCTGTGTGGCAGATAAAGATTGGAAAAAATACGCAAAGGAGCATGATATCTCATGTTGAAACCTTCTGTCGGCGTTGCTCTCGAAGGGCTGCCCTATATCATTATTTCTGCTTTCACCACGTTGATTTTTGCAATGATCGACTGCTGGCCCATGGCCCTTATAGGGCTTGGTCTTACCTGTTTTATCGGTCATTTTTTTCGTGATCCTGAACGGGTCGGCCCGGAAGACGCCGAGGCTGTGTCTTCTCCTGCCGATGGCAAGGTCATCAAGGTTACTCGTGAAATAGATCCTGTTTCCGGCGAAGAACGTCAGGTCATTGCTATTTTCATGAACGTCTTCAACGTGCATGTGAACCGCATGCCGGTCAGTGGCAAGGTTGAGCTTATTCGGTACATTCCGGGTAAATTCTTCAACGCATCTTTTGACAAGGCAAGCACTGACAACGAACGAAATGTCGTAGTTATCACGGGAAAGGGGAACCAGCGTTTTACCATGGTACAAATTGCCGGTCTTATTGCCCGCCGCATTGTCTGCTGGGCTGAGCCCGGCGACAAGCTCAAGCGCGGAGAGCGATATGGTCTGATCAAGTTCGGCTCAAGAGTTGACCTTTACATCCCGGATGGCTATGTACCAACTGTCAGCGTCGGTCAAAAGGTCGTCGCAGGCGAAACTTCCCTGGCTGTAAAACGATAGACTTGTGCCGGGAAACATAATAAAAGATTGTCATGGTTAAAGAAAAAAAACTGCCACCTCATAAGAGCGTCTACCTCCTGCCAAACCTGCTGACTACTGCCAGCTTGTTTATCGGCTTTCTGGGACTGACTTGGGCTATTCAGGGCGATTTCGCCTCCTGTGCCCTGTGTATCCTGGCAAGCTGTGTTTTCGATGGTTTGGACGGTAAGGTCGCGCGCATCACCAATACCACCAGCGAGTTTGGGGTCCAGTTGGATTCTTTGGCTGACTTGGTGGCCTTTGGTGTCGTTCCGGCAGTCATGACCTATCTTTGGGTACTCAATGATTACGGCAGACTCGGTCTTATGGCCGCATTTCTGTTCATGACGTGCGGTGCTCTTCGTTTGGCCCGGTTTAACGTCCAGGCCTCGTCCTCTTCCAAGAAACATTTTGTGGGCCTTCCTATTCCTGCGGCAGCCTGTACTCTTGCCACATTAGTGCTTTTTTCCGATTATGTGCCGGCTGAGTATATTCATACAGTCATGCCCACCAGTGCATTGGTGTTGGTGTATGTGTTGTCTTTCTTTATGGTCAGCACCATTCGCTTCTACTCTTTCAAAGAGCTCAGCTCTTTTAAGGCCCATCCCTTCAGCTGGATGGTGACCGCAATTCTGATTTTTTCTTTGGTCGCGTCGCGTCCCAAAGTCCTCGGCTTCATTATTTTCCTGGGCTATATCATTTCCGGCCCTCTCTACACTGTTTTCCTACTATCCCGTCGCAACAAACGACTACTTAGGGATGGCTCACAGGACGAAGAGCTCAACTAGCTCACCTTTCCCCAATTCCCATATTAGTACGTCGTACTGACCATTATCGCCACGCATTTGGTGCGTCTGGCGTTTTTCTATATTTGCAATCATAGACTGAATCCCCCTATGAGAAGGGGAAGAATCGGAGGACATCATGGCAGACAGAGTATACGTATTTGATACCACCTTGCGTGACGGTGAACAGTCTCCTGGTGCAACCATGAATCAGGATGAAAAAATCCGCATGGCGCATCAACTTGAAACATTGGGTGTTGATATTATTGAAGCGGGATTCCCCATTGCCAGCCAAGGTGATTTTGAGGCGGTTCAGGCCATAGCCAGAGCTGTTGATACCGTGCAGGTGGCTGGACTGTGTAGGGCTGTTGTCGGTGATATCGACCGTTGTTGGGAGGCTGTTAAGGACGCGAAAAATCCGCGTATTCATACCTTCCTTGCTACCAGTGAAATTCATATGAAGCATAAACTTGGCAAGACCGCTGACGAAGTGATCGTCATGATCGACAAGGCCGTACGACATGCCAAGCAGTATACAGATAACGTGGAGTTTTCTGCCGAGGACGCATCCCGTTCAGACTGGGATTTTCTGGTCAAGGTGACCGAAGTTGCTATCGAGGCCGGTGCCACTGTTGTCAATATCCCTGATACCGTCGGATACACTCAGCCTTTTGAGTATTATGAATTGATTAAATACCTGAAGGACAACGTGAAGAATGTGGACGATGCGATTTTGTCCGTCCATTGTCACAATGATCTCGGTTCAGCAGTGGCCAATACCTTGGCTGCGATAAAGGCCGGGGCCCGTCAGGTCGAGTGCACAGTGCTGGGCATCGGTGAACGTGCTGGTAATGCTGCACTTGAAGAATTGGTCATGGCCATCAACACCCGCAAGGAGTTGTACAATGTCGAGACCAATATCAAGACTGAACAGCTGTATCCATCCTGCCGTCGCCTGTCGCAGATTATCGGTATGCCCATCCCGCCGAACAAGGCGATCGTCGGTGCTAACGCCTTTGCACACGAGTCTGGTATTCATCAGGACGGCGTCATCAAGAATCGTTTGACGTATGAGATCATGACTCCGGAATCAATAGGCCGGACAAGTAATGATATTGTTATTGGTAAACACTCCGGTTCCCATGCGGTCAAGAATAAGGCCTTCGAATTGGGATATACGTTGGACGATGAACAGATTCAGGTGCTTTTCAAGGCGGTCAAGGATTTGGCTGATAAGAAAGAGCAGGTTTTTGACGAGGACGTTGAGGCTTTGATTCTCGAATCTGTGTATCGACGCAAGGATCGGTTCCGTTTGATTGATATGTCAGTGTTTTCCGGTACGGGGGATGTCCCGCCACATGCAGCTACAGTTATGGAGTTTGGTGCTAAAGGTAAGGCTGAAATCAAACGAAATAGCAGTTTCGGTGAGGGTTCCATTGACGCGGTGTTTCAGTCCATCTACTCAATGGTAGGTGTGGCGCCTAAACTTGAAGTGTATTCGGTAAACGCTGTGACCGAAGGGTCAGACGCCTTGGCGAGCGTGGCCGTTCGAATTGCGCACGATGGTACCAAGTCCGTCGGGCGCGCCAATGATGCCGATGTGGTCAAGGCGAGTGCTCTCGCCATGATCAACGCATTGAATCGCATGGAAAAAGCCAAAGAGGAGAGATAGACCATGGGGCAGACATTAGCTGAAAAAATATTGCAGAAACATACGGATCAGGAGATCTCCGGTGCCGGACAAATCGTCCAGTGTCGAGTTGATATGGTCCTGGCCAATGACATTACCGCGCCTTTGGCCATCAAGTCTTTCAAGGCGATGGGTGCGAAGAAAGTGTTTGATCAAGACAAGATTTCTCTGGTGTGTGATCATTTTACTCCTAACAAGGACATTGATTCTGCTGAGCAGGTCAAGGTTGTTCGTGAGTTCGCCGAAGAAATGGGTGTGACCCATTACTATGAATGTGGTGAAGTCGGCGTGGAACATGCCCTGTTGCCAGAGAAAGGCATTGTCGGTCCCGGAAATGTGGTGGTGGGGGCAGATTCCCACACCTGTACATACGGTGGCTTGGGTGCGTTCGCTACTGGCATGGGGTCAACGGACATTGGTGCAGCCATGGCTCTTGGTGAAACCTGGTTCAAGGTTCCGCCAACCATCAAGGTCAATATTACCGGCACCCCCGGTGAGCATGTCAGTGCCAAGGATTTCGTACTGAACCAGATAGGTCAGCTCGGCGTGGCTGGTGCGCTCTACAAGGCGTTGGAATATTCCGGTGAGGTCGTGGATGCTATGTCCATAGAAGGGCGTATGACCATTGCCAACATGGCTATTGAGGCAGGCGGCAAAGTCGGTTTATTCCCGGTCGATGAAAAGACCATGGAATACGCTAGGATTGCCGGGTTCTCTGGAGGGGAGATCATGATGCCGGACGCTGATGCCGAATATGAGCGTGTGTTGAATATCGATGTTACAGGCATGGCCCCGCAGGTTGCCTGTCCGCATCTGCCTGATAACGTCAAATCAGTGGATGAAACCAGTGGTTTGAAAATTCATCAGGCTGTCATCGGTTCATGTACCAATGGTCGCATCGAGGACATGCGTGTGGCCGCAGCCATTTTGAAAGGTCGTAATGTTGATCCCAAAGTCCGCTGCATTATCTTGCCTGCCACTCCCGCCATCTGGAAAGCATGCATGCGTGAAGGCCTGATGGAAATATTCATGGACTCAGGGTGTATTGTCGGTCCTCCGACCTGTGGCCCGTGTCTGGGTGGTCATATGGGTATCCTGGCCGGTGGTGAGCGGTGTATCGCGACCACCAATCGAAATTTCAAGGGGCGCATGGGTTCTCTTGAAGCGGAAGTTTTCCTGTCCAATCCCGCTGTGGCTGCTGCCAGTGCCATTGCCGGTGAGATCACCAATCCCGCGAAGCTGTAGGAGGGAAGTATAATGAAAGTTACTGGAACTGCTCATAAAGTGGGCGACCATATAGATACTGATGCCATCATCCCGGCGCGTTTCCTTGTAACCACTGATTCCAAAGTACTTGGTGAGAATTGCATGGAAGGTTTGGAGGCCGGATGGGTCAAGCGGGTTAAGATAAACGACGTGATGGTCGGTGGTGTAAACTTTGGCTGTGGTTCCTCTCGTGAACACGCGCCCATCTCCATTCTGGGTGCAGGGATACCTGTCGTTGTTGCCCATAGTTTTGCCCGAATTTTCTACCGCAACGGTTTCAATATGGGGCTTGTATTGCTGGAGATCGGCGATGATATTGATAAGTTTAATGATACCGATGAGATCGAAGTGGACACTGCCTCTGGCGAAATCAGAAACATAACCACTGGCGAAACCGTGCAGGCCGCTGCCGTACCGCCGTTCATGCAGGAAATTCTGGATGTGGGTGGGCTTGTGGAATATGTAAAAAAGAAATTGGCTTAACGACAGGTATCGGAGAAAAATATGAAAATATGTGTTTTGCCGGGTGACGGTATAGGTCAGGAGATTGTAGCGCAGGCCTTGCGCGTTATGAAAAGGGTTGGCGATAAATTCGGTCATGTTTTTGAGACGACGGAAGCCCTTATAGGCGGATGTGCCATTGATGCAGTGGGTGTGCCGCTGCCGGACGAAACCATTGCCAAGTGCAAGGCTGCAGATGCTGTTCTGCTCGGTGCAGTGGGCGGACCAAAATGGGATACCATCGATCCTGCTATTCGTCCTGAGAAAGGGCTGCTTGGCATCCGCAAGGAACTCGGCCTGTTTGCCAATGTGCGTCCCGCCAATTTGTTCAAGCAACTGGCTGACGCCTGCTACCTGCGTCCGGATATTGTGGCCAAGGGGTTGGACGTGATGGTCGTGCGCGAGCTGACTGGTGGTATTTATTTCGGTGAACCGCGTTTTGACGGAGAAAAAGACGGCGAGCGTTTTGGTTATAATACCATGACGTATTATGAACATGAAATTCGTCGTATCGCCCGTGTCGCTTTCGAGGCTGCCCGCAAGCGTTCAGGCCGTGTGTGTTCCGTGGATAAGGCCAACGTGCTGGATGTTTCCCGTGTCTGGCGTGAGATCGTCATTGATGAACACAAGAATTATGCGGACATCGAGTTGTCTCATATGTACGTGGATAACGCGGCTATGCAGTTGGTGCGCGACCCGTCACAGTTTGACGTGATCGTCACCGGCAACCTGTTTGGTGATATCCTGTCTGATGAAGCTGCTGCAATTACCGGGTCTATCGGTATGTTGCCTTCAGCATCTCTGGGAGAGGCGAACCCCGGTTTGTATGAACCCATCCATGGTTCTGCGCCGGATATTGCTGGTCAGGACAAAGCGAACCCCTTGGCGACTATTTTGTCCGTGTCCATGATGCTTCGGCATTCCTTTGATATGGCAGAAGAGGCAGACTGCATTGAACAGGCTGTTGAGAAGACGTTGGAACAGGGATACCGTACTGGCGACATCTGGCAGGAAGGTTGTAAACCTGTTGGATGCGTTGCTATGGCCGAGGCTGTACTTTCGAATATGTAAGGATAATAGACTCAAAAAAAGGGCCGCGTCTGTGTGATGCGGCCTTTTTTTTTGGGTCTATTATTTGTGTGATGATCTCAATTGGATATTGTTCGCCTTGAGAGCTTTTTGGCTGGTTTTCATATCAATGAATCCGAGAGCCAGGCAGACGGCCAGGAAGTCCATTTTGAGAATGTCCATTTTCTTGAGAGCGCGCTCGTTTTGTTCCAAGGTTATCTTGCCGTGCTGAATAAGGTATTGGCTGAACTTTTCTGTGTCGTCGGCATCTTCAATGTTCAGATCCTCCGATGAAAAGATTTTAATGCCATCCTGATTGCTTCTGAGTCGGGTGAGTCGCTGAATTTTCTCTTCCAGTTCATTTTTCAGTTCCCTTCTGTGCTTGACCATAAAGTCATACTTTGACTGAATCTTTTGTTGTTCAAGACATAGGGAGTTCATGCTGGATGCTTTGTAAAGGCTGATGGAGCGTATGAGAAATACGAAAATCAGAGCGATCAAGCAAAGAATGATGATGGGAATGGTCATGGTCTGCTCTATACCTTCAGAATGTCAATTTGCTCATCGATCTCTTCAATCTGTACCTTAAGGTCTATGATTGCATGTTCCAGTGAGTCGATTTTGTATTCCAGTTGCTTTTTTACACCTCTGACCTCAGCGCGTTTGCGTCTGATGATATCAGAGCAGTTGTGATGGTGTACCACTATCACTGCAATGAGGACGAATCCGGCCATAACCAGAATGAGATATAAAGTACTGGAGTCTAACATGTTCGATTAATGAAATGTTGTAGTATACTATTATGATTTTTTTATACGCTTCCCACTACCTGTACTCTGGAAGATTGGCAACAAACTTTCGCTATTTGAAGAGGGTCTTTCATTCTTGTAATGCGTCTGTGAAAGTCTTGAGATGAGCTAATTTATGATTGCGGTGTTGTTTCTTGATTTCGATTTCTAGTTTGAGAGCAGTGCTTTTATCGGCTACTTCACCGCAAGCCGCCAATGCGACAGGCCGCCGAGGACGTGTGTATTTAGATGCTGTTCCAGCGTTGTGCTCTTTCAATCGTCTGTTTATATCGGTAGTAATGCCGCAGTAGAGGCTGTCGTCAGCACAGCGCAGGAGATAGACGTACCAGTGTTGCATGTGGCTTTATAACCGGAACAGGTGGGGCGGTCAAAACGGTCTTGCCAATCTGCACTGCTCAATATATTCCCTTATCCAACATCAAAGAGGTATTATATTTTATGTCGCGAATTACTGTCCAGAGTCTTGGAAAATCCTATGGTGGAGAACCTGTTTTTTCAGATGTGGCTTTTGAGGTCACACCGGGAATGCGTCTTGCTCTGACCGGTCCCAATGGATGCGGAAAGAGTACCTTGCTCAAGGTTTTGGCCGGGGAGATCCAACCGGATGCGGGGCAGGTGACATTATCCAAGGGGGCGCAGGTCGGATACGTGGCGCAGGAAATGACCGGGTCGGTGCTGGAGCAGCAACTTCTCTCCTGGGTCCTTTCGGCGTTACCGTCATGGAACGAGTTCTGGGAAGAGTGGGAAAAAGCCGTTGCCGCCGAGGACTACGGACGTATCGAAAAACTCTCTCATCGACAGGCCGAGTTTGAGGAACGCTACGGATATAATCCCGATCACAAGGCGCGGGCTATTTTGACAGGTTTGGGTTTTAGTGACGAAGAATTGCTCAAAGACATCGGAGAATTGTCGGGTGGATGGCGAGAACGGGCAAAACTCGCCAGAGTACTCTTGCAGGGAGCAGATATTCTCTTGCTCGATGAACCGACAAACCATCTTGACTTGGAAGCTGTGGAGTGGCTGGAAGAGTATCTTCTAAATTTTCGTGGTACGCTCACGTTTGTGGTTCATGACCGAATTTTCCTCAATCGTGTGGGGACGCATGTCTTGTTTCTCGGAACCGGCAAGCCTGTTTTCCGCAAAGGCTCCTTTGATGAGTATTTGATCTGGGATGAAGAAAACAGGTCTCAACGTCAGAAAGAGGCGGACAAACTGTCGGCACGAATTGATAACGAATATAAGTATATCAACAAGTTCCGCGTCAAGGCTCGTAAGGCCGCCCAAGCGCAGAGTAAATTGAAAAAGGTGGAGAAGCTGGAGCAGGAGTTGAGTCAGATCAAGGAAGCTCAGGCTGCATCCCACCGCGGGAAGAGTCTGAACTTTCGCCTGCCTGAGCCTAAACGCGGGGATAAAGTTTCGGCGTCAGTCGTGGATTTGGAATTTCATTATGATGGCGTTGGTTCTGTGTGGCCGACACTCAATTTCCAGCTATTCCGGGGTAAGAAAGTCGCTGTGGTTGCTCCCAACGGTGCGGGAAAATCCACGCTGCTCAAGTTGATTACAGGGGCTCTTGAACCTACGGCAGGGCACGTCAAGGTGGGAAGTGGAACTGACCTTGGGTATTTCAGTCAGCATCAGCACGAGATTCTCAATCTGGACAATTCGGTTATAGGTGAGATCAGGCGTTTGTCTGATTCCAATTTGACCGAAGAACAAGTCATGAGCGTACTTGGCTTGTTTCTGTTGGGTGAGTCGTTTTTTGAGCGTAAGGTCAAAGGTTTGTCCGGCGGAGAAAAAAGTCGGTTGCTGCTGGCTACATTGTTTTTGTCCCGATCCAATTTTCTGATTCTTGATGAACCGACCAACCATCTGGATATCGAAACGCGTGAAGGGCTGATTCGTGCGCTCAAGGATTATTCCGGCACATTGCTCTTTGTAGCGCATGATCGCTATCTGCTTAATGAAGTGGCCGAAGAGATATGGTCTTTGGACAAAGACGGTATTACCCAACACCTTGGTGGGTTTGAGGCTTATCATGCCAAGAGCAAGCAGGAAGAAGCATGTCGGGCCGGGCTGGCAGCGTGTCTTCCAGATGATGTGCGTGAAAAGCGAAAGTTGACGAAGGAAGAGAAACGGCGTCAGGCAGAAGATCGCAATCGGTTGTACCGTGAACTCAAGCCGCTCAAGAAAGAATATGACAAACTGGAAGTAGATCTCGAGAAGGTACTGGATGAGCAGGCTGGGCTCGAGGAAAAAATGAATGATCCTGCAACATATGAAAAGCCAGAGGAAGCACTCAAACTTAATGGTGCTTACAAGGAAGTCTCGGAATGGGCAGAGAACCTGATGGTGCGTATGGGTGAACTTGAAGAAAGGATTGAAGCTATCACGTCCGAGGTGGAGGACGAATGATGAAGCCGCATTTGCAAGTGGTGGCTGGGATTGTCTGGCGTGACGGCCTGTACCTTGCAGTCCAGCGGCCTGAAGGTTCGCGCATGGCGGGCTGGTGGGAATTCCCCGGTGGCAAGGTAGAAGAAGGGGAGTTCAGAGACGCCGCTTTGGTCCGTGAATTTCAGGAAGAACTTAATATCACTCCGACTGAATTTGAATACTGGCGCAATATTGAACATGAGTACGATGAGTTTGCTGTTTGTCTGTATTTTTACCATATACATAGCTATTCTGGTCAGTTGTCCATGTTGGAGAAGCAACAGTTCGCATGGGTCAATCCTTCCAGAACGCCAACCTTGAACTATTTGCCCGCCGATATCGCTATCGTTGAAGCACTTCATTCTCGTTATCAGAACGACTAAGCTGGATTTCTCCGCATTTCTCCATTGAAGGTTGCGTCAAGAAAGAGTATGTGTTTGCTCTTACCCTGAGAAGGGTGCTTTCATGCATATACTGTTGAAGGAGAGAAACATTGCGAGTTTGTGATTTGATCGAAGGGAAGTCTCCCTTCATCTCTTTGGAGTTCTTCCCCCCAAAGGAAAAGGAAGTCTGGCCTAAATTTTTCGAGGTCGTTGATCAGCTCAAGGTTTTGAACCCCCTGTTTGCATCCGTTACCTATGGTGCCGGAGGTGGGACTCAAGACAATACTTTGGAAATTGCCACCCAAATGAAAAGGGATCATGGCATTGAGCCGATTACACATCTGACCAGTGTCGGTGCGTCTGCCGACAAACTTGATGATTTCCTGAAAAGCCTGCGCGATGCCGATATTCAGAACGTTTTGGCTTTGCGTGGTGATCCTCCTCGTGGTGTGGACGATTTTGATTTTGACACTCAGGAATTCAAGCATGCAACAGATGTAATCGAATTCATTAAAGCGCATTACCCGGAAATGTGTGTCGGCGGAGCCGCATATCCTGAACCGCATCATGAATCTCCTTCCATTCAGTCCGACCTGCAAATGGTCAACAAAAAGGTACAGATGGGGGCGCAATTCCTGGTGACGCAGCTGTTTTTCGATAATCGTGTTTATTTCGATTATGTGGAAAGGCTCAAGGCTCTCGGGTCATATGTTCCTGTAATTCCGGGTATTTTGCCTATCATGACTCTTAAGTCAGCCAAGTTTATTCTCGGTCTGTGCGGTGCTGCTATT
Source organism: uncultured Pseudodesulfovibrio sp. (assembly GCF_963675635.1). Taxonomy (NCBI): domain Bacteria; kingdom Pseudomonadati; phylum Thermodesulfobacteriota; class Desulfovibrionia; order Desulfovibrionales; family Desulfovibrionaceae; genus Pseudodesulfovibrio; species uncultured Pseudodesulfovibrio sp. Next base: position 804,226 of record NZ_OY776488.1, read on the forward strand.
CCAGGAAAATATCTCAGCAGCCTGGAAAAAGCCCATGAAGAGGGTGGCGATGACGCTGTCTATGAATTGGGGATCGCATATGCGACCAGACAGGCGCAGGAACTCATCGACGGCGGTGCGCCGGGCGTCCATCTGTATACGCTCAATCAAACCAAGGCGTGCCTCGAAATTGGACAAAATTTAAAGTTTTAGCGTTGGGAGCAGAGTATGAACAGGAATCTGGTAGTGGCCGTATGCGGCGCAACAGGCGCGGTCGGTCAGGAAATGTTGAAGGTGTTGGAGCAGCGTGATTTCCCATACAGCAAGGTCATTCCCATGGCTTCGTCCAGGAGTGTCGGCAAGAAAGTGACCTGCAAGGGTGAGGAATTGTCCGTTGTGGAATTGACCGAAGAGTCTTTCAATGGTGTCGATCTCGCATTGTTTTCCGCTGGCGGCGCAACCAGCAAGAAGTTCGCTCCCATAGCCGCGCAATCCGGCTGCGTGGTGGTTGACAATTCCGCTGCCTGGCGCATGGATGACGAGTGTCCTTTGGTTGTTCCGGAAGTGAATCCGCACGATCTCGACTGGCACAAAGGCATCATTGCCAATCCTAACTGTTCGACTATCCAGTTGATGGTGGCCCTCAAACCCATCCATGATGAAGCACGGATTAAGCGTGTGGTTGTTTCCACCTATCAGGCGGTATCCGGTACCGGCCAGAAGGCTATTGAAGAACTGGAAAATCAGGTACGTCGATTGATGTCCGGCCAGCCCGTGGTTGCGGATGTTTATCCTCACCAGATTGCCTTCAACTGCTTGCCGCACATCGATGTCTTCATGGATAACGGGTATACCAAGGAAGAAATGAAGATGGTCAATGAGACCGTCAAAATCATGGGCGATCCGAGCATCAAGGTTACTGCCACCTGCGTTCGTGTGCCGGTTTTCTACGGTCATTCCGAGGCTGTGAATATCGAAACCGAGGAAAAGCTGACCGCGGATGATGTACGTGCACTGCTGGCACAAGCTCCCGGTATTATCGTTGAAGATTTCCCCGAGAAAAACGCCTACCCGATGCCGGTCAGTGCAGCCGGTGAGGATGCGACTTATGTTGGCCGTATTCGTGAGGATGAAACCATAGAAAACGGCATCAACATGTGGGTCGTTTCTGATAATATTCGTAAGGGTGCTGCCCTGAACACCGTCCAGATTGCCGAAACGTTGATTGAGCGCGACCTTGTTCGCGTCCCCTAAAGGATGTCGTTGTGGTAAAAATCACCGATTCCAAAGGGTATATGGATGCCCTGATGTCCGTTGACAGACCTGTCAGTGGGAAGGTTCATGCTTTTTATGATCATAGTGTGGGCATGATCTGCCTGGACCCTGAAGTGATGCTCATGCCATGGGATGACCACTTGGTGCACCGTGGTGATGGGATATTCGAGGTCATGAAGTTCGTTGACGGTAAACTCTATCAGCTTGACGCTCACATGAGTCGCATGAAGCGTTCGTGTGAGTCTATCTTCATGGAGCCGCCATGCTCCTGGGAGGAAGTCGGTGAACTGGTTGTGGAAGTCTGTCGCGCAGGCGGTCGTGATACCGGCATGGCACGGGTGATGATCGGGCGTGGCCCGGGTGGTTTTGGTATTGACCCGGCAGAATGTCCTGAAACCAGTCTGTATGTGGTGGCATATGACCTCTACATCAAGCCGGAGTCAGCCTATGAACAGGGCGTCACCGCTTTCAAGACATCGGTTCCGGCCAAGCAATCCTATCTGGCGACAATCAAATCCATTGATTATCTCCCTAACGTTTTGATGAAGCGTGAGGCTACGGAAAAGGGGTATGACTACCCGTTCTGTTTTGATGACGATGGTTTTCTGGCTGAAGGAGCCGTTGAAAACGTTTGCATCGTCAATGAGGACGGCAAGCTGATCATTCCTGAGTTTACCAATGCCTTGCCCGGAACGACAATGCTTCGGGCTGTGGATCTGATCAAGGATGATATGTCTGTCATTTTCCGTGGTATTCGTGAGGAAGAAATTCTGATGGCCAAGGAAGTCATTATCGTCGGCACGACCGGCGACGCGATTCCGGTTGTCCGGTATAATGGTAAACCCATTCACGACGTCAAGCCCGGCCCTGTTGCAAAGCGCCTTCGGGAATTGCTCAAGCAGGATCTGATCGAGACAGGGATTCAGTTGTAAAAAACAACTAGAAGAGTATGTGCAAAGACCGTCCGGTATCGGGCGGTCTTTTTTTTATAGGGCGACCTTGGTGTGCGGTGCTGTGCGGTCGAATTGTCTAACAGCTTTTTCAGTCATGAGATCGACGCCCATAATTTTTGCCGCATGGTCGTGCATCATTCGTGTGACGTCTATGGGGCCGGGTATTGTCATGAACCCATATGCTTCGGCCCAGGATTCGCCTCGCAGGTAGGAAAGAGCCCAGCGGATAGTGTGCTCGTGGAAGAATCCCTGATTGTTGATGACGATCATGGCCTTGCAGCGGCCGTCTTCAGCTCGTTCCCTGAATGAAACCTTACGGTGTTCACAGGAAGCCAGTGGATAATTCACGTGATAGAATCTGTTTCCGGCCAGTGCGGCCTGCACCCAGAAATCCCAGTCACGGTATACGGTGTTTTCACGGAATCCCTGTGTTGTTTCCCATGCCTCTCGTGTCAGAATAACCGCTGGTCCAAGAAAACCCCGTGCCTGGAGCAGGCTCTCTCTGAAGCTCGGAAGCTGAATGATACCGGGGCGACTGGTCTTATCTGACGGTGCCAATCTGATGTAATCCGAATACATTATATCCGTTTCTGGATGGTCGTCGAAGACAGCAAGAGCCGTAGTCAAATATTTTGGATCCAGGCGGTAATCCGGACGCAGAAACATGAGCTTTTCGCCACTGGTCTTTTTCGCCATCGCATTGCAGGCTTCGGCCGGAGTTGTTCCAGGAGACATGTTTTCAAGATGGATAGTGTCGATGCCTGTGATGGCATGCCATAAAGAAGGGTCAGCTTGAGAATGTCCGCCGTTGCCAACCACGATAACTTCCAAACAATCGAGTCCTGTTGACTGCCGGGAAATGGAATGCAGCAGTCTCCTCAGACTGGTGTGTGTTTCCAAATCGGAAATAATTATTGAGACAGTGTTGTTTGTCTTCATGGTGCGTCCCTTCCGTGGGATATCGCTGTAAACAAGTGAGTCGGCACGATCCGTGTGCACAGTACACCTTACTCGTGCTCATTGTATCGACGGTAAAACGGAGAACTTTATATCTTGCGATGTTTTTTTTGAAAAAAGTTCTCCACCGGAAAATCGTTGCACAGCTTGCGTGCATGCAGTGGTTCACGTATGTATTTAAAAGACTGAGACAATGTTCCTACCGGAGTAGTAATCCGGCCCTACCGTATATCTTATGGGTTCTGGTGGTAGATAGTGGCAATTTTCAAATGCGATTCCTGTGGCTATGAGCGCGAAGTACCGGTCAAGTTGGCTGGGAAAAAAGCCAAATGTCCCGATTGTGGACACGGTGTGGTTATCTTGGACCATCTTCTTGAAGAAGACGTTCCGTATGATGTGGATTATGAAGAGGATGCTTCTTCTGTATCGACAGACATTCCAGAATCGTTCGGTAGTGACGGCACTCCCATCGAATCCATTGATCTTGACGACAATACCGTGACCGTCGAGCTGGATAAGCCTGATGATGTGATCTGTGCCAAGTGTGGACATGTGCAGGATGCAGGCCATGAAGGCAGATGTGCAAAGTGCGGGGCTTCAATTGCGCCTGTTGCAGATATTTCGGAGATTGATGCAGACGAAGTCGATGTCAGCGATCTTGCCGATGCCGAAGAGGCACAGGTCTGGGACGCGAAAGTCGATGATGGCGATGCTGATTCCGAGGGCATTGAAGCGGTTTATGACCCTGATCGTTGGCGGCTGTTCAGAGGCTCTTTCTCTCTCAATCTCTACGCTGGAATCGTATCCGGTGTTCTGGCGCTATTTTTCGTGTATTCCCTTTCTTTGCTCGCTTCAGCGAATGCCGGAACATACGACTTTCTGCCGTATGCTCTTGGGACTGCTGTTGTCGGTGTCATTGTAGGCAGCATTTTCAATGCCTTTTTTTCGAGAATTCCGTTCGGTCTGGTCGGACCAGAAACAGTCCTGACTGCAATATTGTTTTTATATATCGGAAGTATATATCGAGCAATGGAGTTGGAATCTGCAGAATTCATTATTCCGACGCTTCTGGCAGGCGTGGCTTTGGCAGCTGTGTTGATTGGTTTGAGTCTGCTGGTCCTCTCAAAATTCCGACTCGGTGAATATATCCGCTATATTCCGCTGCAAATCATCGGCGGCGTTATTGGCGCGGTCGGCATTGTCGTACTTTTGGCCGCATTCGACTGGACGGGGCGTCTTGGGATCGATTGGAGCAACTCATATTCCGTTGTCACATCTCTTGTGAACGGTTTTGATACAGGTGGGGTGTTGCGAACTCTTGGGCCCAGCCTTGTTTTTGGCATTGCGCTTTTTTTGGCTCTGTGCCGGACCAAACATTCGCTTTTTTTGGTTGCCATGATCCTCGTGGCATCAGGGGCAGGCTATGGAGCTGGTATATGGGGTGGCACTGATGCGTTGAGGCTTATGGCCGCGCCTATCGAGTTCCCAGAAGGCCCGATGTTGGTATATCCTTTTCAGGTTCTGAATTCTGAGTTCTTTTTCCAGAATATTCAATGGGCCGTAATCAAAGACAATGGTCTGTATGTCGGTGCCATGGTTGTCCTGTCCATCTTGACTGTCATGTATCGGATCACTCGATTGGAAATTATACGAGGCAGAGAAAGTGATCTCAACGTGGAGTATCGAGCACTCGGTTTGACCAATATTATTTCCGGTCTGTGTGGCGGTATGCCGGCATCTTTGACGTATGGGCGAAGCTCTGGGAGTTATGCTTCCGGCGGGCGTGGTCCTGTCGCAGGGATTGTAGCCGGATTGGTCTGTGCTACTGGATTGTGTTTTGCTGATGTCATTCTGCCTCTGATACCCCGGTTCGTTCCGGAAGGTTTGCTCGTTTACGCCGGTCTTGACCTTATCCGAGACTGGATGTTCAGAACGAAAACAGCATTTACTGGTCGATCAGATATATGGCTGCTTTGGCTGACCTTCATTGCGACTTTGTTCCTGGGTATTCTGGAAGGCATCGGTTTCGGCGTGGCTTTGGCTCTCATGGTTACGGTGAGCAGGGCCAGCAAGGATGGGGTTGTTCGTAATATTCTGTCCGGGGCCAATCACAGCAGTAGCGTTGATCGTGCTTCTGTCCAGAAGCGGATACTCAAGGAGTATGGCGATCATATCCATATCATGCGTTTACAGGGTTTTCTTTTCCTCGGGGCCATGGAGCGGTTGCTCAAGGACATACGCACCCGTATTGATGACCGCAATCAGTTGCCGGTAGAATACCTTATTCTGGACTTCAAGTTGGTGACCGGTTTTGCGTCGGCAGCGGGTATTGGGTTTGACAAGCTGCACAATCTGGTTGCTGCTTATGACATGGTGCTTATTATTACCAATGCTCCTCTGGAGCTTGAGGAGCACCTGGAAGCGATTGGGCTTGTTGGGGATCAGGAAGGTGTTTTCAAGTCCTTTCTCAATCTTGATTATGCTCTTGAGTGGTGTGAAAACCGCGTGCTTGATGCAGAGAATCTGTTGGAGCTCAAACAGTCGACTCTTCCAGAGTTATTGGCGCCGGTGTTCCCCGAGCCGAAACTCATTCCGGCTTTGATGAAAGTCCTCAAGCGCGAAGTCGCAAAGCCTGGTGAGGCTGTATTTCGACAGGGTGATGTGTCGGATTCCATGTTTTTCGTAGAGTCAGGTCGTTTGGATGTCGAATTGGAAATGGAAGGCGGCAAAATATTGCGATTGAAAAAAGTCGGTCCGGGAGCTGTGTTTGGCGAAATGGGTATTTATACGCTCGCACCCCGTTCTGCCACTATTCGAGCTGCTGAAAGTTGCGTATTGTATCGTATGACCTTGGCAAAACTCGACGCCATAGAGCACCGTGCCCCCAGACTTGTTACTGCAATCAACCGTTTATTGATTAATATGTTGTCAGAACGTTTGATTGACGCGAATGCTCGGGTGCGTGATTTGATGCGGTAACTTTTGAACTACGCTTTGGGGGCCATACCCAGTTCTTTTTGAACATATTCAGCCAGAGCGTCCTCCCACCTACGAGGCGTCATGCCAGTTGTCCGAATATATTTGGAGAGGTCCAGCACGGAGTAGTGCGGTCGGACGGCTTTGGTCGGATATTCACTGGAAGGCACTGGGGTTATGGTGCAATCCTTTCCGGCAAGCGTTGCGGCCATACTGGCTAATCCGTGCCACGATGTCTGACCCGAGTTTGCTAGATGAAAGATACCTGTGGCTTTCTTTTCCAATAATTTGATGGTGCCGGTTGCAATATCCGGAGCATAAGACGGCGAGCCAACTTGGTCTTCGACTACGGTCAAGGTATCGCGTGTGTCGCACAGTGTGAGGATTTTTTTGACAAAGTTGCTGCGTCCCGGACCGAATAACCAAGAAATGCGCAGTATAAGTGTTTTGTCGTAGCCAAGCTTGAGCAGACCACGTTCGCCATCTGCCTTGCTGATGCCGTATGTGGAAAATGCACTTGTTTCGTCGTATTCGGTATAAGGTGAAGTCTTGTCACCTTTGAAAACGAAGTCAGTGCTGTAATGAACAAATGGAATGGATCGTCTGGCTGCCAAGGTCGCCAGTAGCGGCGGGGCGGTTGCATTGAGAGCGAATGCCATTTCCTGCTCTTCTTCTGCCAAGTCGACCTGTGTGTAGGCCGCGGCATTAATCAGGACATCCGGATCTTCCTTGTCCAGAATTATGTCCACGGATTTAGGGTCAAGGATGTCGCAGTCTTGGCTGGAAAGTGCGACCGGCCGCGCGCCAGCCTGGGTAAAAGCGTGACACAGAGCCTGACCGAGCAAGCCCGTTCTGCCGCCAAGAACAACGATTGTCTTTCCTTTGATTCCCATTAGGCCCGTTCCTCGTACCAAGAGTCCATGAAGGTGCGGTATTCACCGCTTTGAACTTGTTCAAGCCATTCCGTGTTGGCTTCATACCAATCAATGGTCTTTTTCAGGCCATCTGCAAAGTTCAGCGTCGGAATAAAACCGAGTTCCTTTTGTGCCAGGGAGAAGTCCATGGCGTATCGTTTGTCGTGTCCGGGTCTGTCGGTGACGTAGGTGATTAGAGATTCCGGTTTGCCCAAAATGGAGAGCAGGGTTTTTACCACGGTGATATTGGTTTCTTCTGCGTCACCGCCGAAGTTGTAAGCTTGTCCTTCGCGTCCATTCAGCAGGGTCAGTTCAACGCCGAGACAGTGGTCATCGACATAGATCCAGTCTCGAACATTCATCCCGTCGCCATAGACAGGCAGAGACTTATCCGCCTTGGCGTTGAGAAACATGAGTGGAATGAGTTTTTCCGGGAATTGATACGGTCCATAGTTGTTGGAACATCGGGTGATCAGAATGGGGAAACCGTATGTCTCAAAGTAAGCGCGGGCCATGAGATCGGCTCCGGCTTTGCTGGCCGAATACGGGCTGTTGGGCGCGAGGGGTGTGGTTTCAGTGAACTTTCCGGTTTTACCAAGGGTGCCGTACACTTCGTCAGTGGAGACATGCACGAATCGACTGATACTCCGTTGACGGGCGCATTCCATGAGATTCTGTGCGCCACCAACGTTGGTTGTTACAAAGGGGGAAGGGTCGTTGATAGACCGATCTACATGGGATTCGGCAGCAAAGTTGACAACAGCGTCAATCGATTGGTCCGCAAGCAAGTCCATGATCAGCTCACGGTTGCATATGTCACCTTGGATAAATTTGTAGCGATCTTCGCTCTGCTCAAGGTCCATGAGGTTCAGACGATTTCCGGCATAGGTGAGTTTGTCCAGATTGAGGATGGACCAGTCCGGGTGTTTGGCGAGCATGAGTCGGATAAAGTTTGTTCCGATGAAGCCGCAGCCGCCGGTGACGAGAAGTTTCATATGCGTATTCTACCCCAAGTTTCGGGTTTATTTATCGTGTGTATTGTTCGGTCAGAATATAGTAACGGGCGTGGATTAAAATTTCAAGATACGGGATTGTCTTCCACGATTCCATCGGTTTGACGCAGAGCTTCGAAAAGAAGAATGCCTGTTGCCGTGGACAGGTTCAGACTTCGCACCTCACCCCAGATCGGAATGCGAATTTGTGGATGGTCTTTCATGAATGCAGGTGTCAGTCCGCGAGTCTCCGGCCCAAGAACAATTGCATCATCTGCCTGAAACTTGAAACGGTGATGTGGTGTCTGTGCTTTTGCGCTGGCCATGACGAGACGTGAGGGGCGTATACGGTCCAGGAAATCGGCGAAGTTCGGGTGTACCGTCACATCCACATGAGGCCAATAGTCAAGCCCGGCTCGCTTGAGATGCTTGTCGTCGACCGAAAAACCCAACGGCTCAATGAGATGAAGCGGTGTTTTTGTCGCCGCGCACAGGCGTGCAATATTGCCGGTATTGGGAGGGATCTCCGGCTCGAAAAGAACAATACGCATAGATTAAACGTCCAACTTGATGGTTGCTTTGCCCGGCGAATACCCCTTGAGCGTCCTGATCATTTCTCGAATGGCAGCGGATATGATGTCTTCGACAAAAGGTTTCATGCCGACTGTGGACCCATTGATGTCTACTTCAATGGAGTTGTGCATGGCAAGGCATGCTTTGGTAGTTGTTTTTCCAGCGACAATTTCAGCAGCTAGAGTTCTGCAGTCAGGCCTGCCGCATGTTTCGCAATCCATGCCGGGAAGGAAGAACCCTTTTTCAAGGACAGCTTCAGCCAAGGATTCAATGTCGTCGTATGCTGGTACACCATCAAGGGATGTGTCGCCGTATGTGGCGATGGCAAGATCGGGAATGAGCCAGTCCGTCCCGTCCGTGAGGTCTCCTTGCAAACAGAGAATGCGGGGGAGATAGCCTAGTGATTTGCCGCCTTCGACAATGAGAACGTCGGCGGTCAGAAGCGGCAGAATGTCCGGGAGGAAGCGTCGATCAGTCCAGTTGACAAACGTTTCTTTAGGGCTGAGACCTGCGACAGCATCACAAATTTCCGCATATTGAGTGGTGTCGGTGTCAGCCCAGTCAAATCCGTGGTGGCTGAACTTTGCGGCGGCAACAGTCAGGCCTGATGATTTGAAATGGCGGGCTAGGTCGAGACCAAGGGTGGTTTTGCCGGAATTTTTTGGGCCGACGATGGATATTGCTTTCATGTCATTTCTCCGTTGGGAAAGCTATGAAGTCTCAACAATGAAACCGTGTTCCAGATGAATGATACGGTCGCTGACCTTGCCGAGCCAGTCAAGGTCGTGACTTGCAACGACGAGGCTTGTTCCGTTGTCCGTACGTGCTTTGAGTGCGGCCTGTCGGATGAGTTTGGCGCTTTGGGTGTCCAGACTGGCCGTAGGTTCATCCATGAGGAGGACTTTGGGTTTTAGGACTAATCGGGCAGCCAGAGCTACACGTTGCGCTTCGCCACCGGAAAGTTCGAACCACTGCCTGGACGAAAAAGATTCAGGTTCAAGACCAACTTCGATCAACGCATTATGGACCTTGGTTGTAATGTCGGATTTTTTACGAACTTTGAGGCCATAAGCAATGTTGGCGTGGACAGTGCGTTTGAGCAGGTAAGGCTCTTGAACAAGGAGTGTGACCTGTCGATGAACCGCCCCCGGTTTGATCGAGGTTTTAGCTCCCATGAAAGAAAGTGTGCCTGCTGCCGGAGCATCAAGAAAGGCGAGCAAGCGAAGCAGCGTTGATTTGCCGGAACCATTGGGACCGGCAAGGCCGATAATGTCACCCTGATTGATATCAAGTGTGTCAATATTGAGAACTTCTCGGTCGGAAAAAATCTGTCGGACATTGTTCAGGGAGAGAACGGGAGTGCTCATTGGACGGCCTTCTTTTTGAGGCCGGTGGCCGCGACGTTGACGAGAAGAGCGACTGTAAGCAGGACGATGCCGAGCGCAATGCCCATGGCGAATTCACCTTTACCAGTCTCCAAAGCTATTGCTGTAGTGATGGTCCGTGTGTGCCATTTGATGTTGCCGCCGACGAGCATGGATATGCCGACTTCAGACACTATGCGACCATAAGCAGCCATGGCGGCGAGCATAATGGAAAAGCGTGCCTCCATGACAGTGGCCCAGAGAATTTGTCGAGGGTTGGCGCCCAGTGTGATCAGGGTCATGGGAAGTCTTTTGTCCAACCCTTCAACAGCATTGGCGGTCATGGCTATTATGATGGGAAGGCCGAGCAGCGTTTGGCCTATCGCGACACCTGTGATGGAGAAAAGCAAGCCTGTGCCGCCCAGAGGCCCGTGTCGGGTCAGGAATGCATAGACAAGCAAACCGATAACAACTGTCGGAAATGACAACAGCGTGTCAACGATGGTTCGGAGAATACGTTTTCCTGTAAATGTCTTGTGACCAAGAAGAAAACCGAGTGGCACGCCGATGGTGAGACTGAAAAACATGGACAGTGTGGACGCGCTCACCGTAGCCCATATTGCAGAAAAAGTTTCAGGATCGCCTGAGAAGAGAAGGACGAAACCCTGAAGAAAACCTTGAAGCAGAAAATCCATGTGTAATCCTTTTTTGACCGAGGGAACGGGGATCCGTTCCCTCGGTGGATTTACCTACTCTATCTATTTTGCGTTGGGAATGAAAAGCTTCTTGCCCAGAAGCGTGAAGTTTCCAATGGCTTTCTGGGTTTCAGGAGAAGCCATCCAGGCAATGTATTGTTTAGCCAGGTCGTACTGAGCGTCTTTGCAATGCTCTGGATTGACAGCCAGTGCGCTGTATTGATTGAAGAGAACCTTGTCGCCTTCCACCAGAACGATCAAGGGCGGGTTGCCGCCATGATTGTCAGCGTATTTGATGAATGTGCCACGGTCGGTCATGGTGTATCCGGCCTTTTCATTGGCAATATTAATGGTGGGGAGCATGCCCTGTCCAGTTTGTACGTACCATGCTTCTTTCTCAGGAACAGCCATGCCAGCGGCTTTCCACAGGGAAAGTTCCTTTTTGTTGGTGCCGGAGTTGTCGCCACGACTGGCAAAGGGAGCCTGTTTGTCTGCGATTGTCTTCAGGGCTTCGGCGACATTCATGCCTTTGACGCCTGCAGAATCGGCTGCGGGGCCGATGATGACAAAGTCATTATACATTACTTCTGTGCGGTCAATGAGAACGCCCTTGTCCATGTAGGCCTTTTCAGATGCAGGGGCGTGAACCAACACCACATCGACATCACAGTTTTCAGCCATTTTCAAGGCTTTGCCGGTTCCGACTGCGACAAACTTGATTTCAATACCTGCGTCCTTCAAGAATTGGGGAACGATCAATTCGTCCAGAAGTCCTGTGTTGGCGGTACTGGTTGTCGTTGCCATCATCAGCGTTTTACCGGCCAAAGCCGGCACAACCAGGGCGACAGTGAGAATGAGCGCGAGAGAAATGGAAAAAAGACGTTTCATTGTGTCCTCCAACGGTATGGTTTTGTTTGGGAAGTGTTTAACAAATATAAAGTATCAAGCCGAAAATATTGGTTACTGACTGTTTTTTTGTCTATTGGGTGTCGTCGCGATAGAATTCGCCGGATTTTTTGACATCCATATCCAGAAGTTCCCCCGCTCGTTTGGTCGCATAATCTTCGACGTCGAGATAGAAATGTAAGAATTTTTCCATTAATTCTTTACCGTATGGGGACAGGTTGAATCGTTGTCCCATTCCCTTGGTCTTTTCCACCAAAGGTTGGCCTATGCGATCTTCAGCATTTTTGAGTTTGCCCCACGCCCGACGATAGGACATGCCCAATGCTTCTGCGGCCTTTCGTAAAGAGCCGAGATCCTCTACATGCTTGAGAAGCAATGTGCTTCCAATTCCAATGTAGGTCTTGTCCTTTTGTTCAAGCCAGATGCGGAGGCGGAGAACTGTATCCTGTTCTTTTGTCATGGTAAAGTGCCAAGGTTATAGTATTATTTATTGAATGTTCAAATTGATTGTTCTTCAAAAAAATATATGCAGGAACTTTGATATTAAGTCAACGAAAGCATAATTGCCTAAGAAAAGGCACTTGTTGCTTAGAGTGTGACTGTTTCAAAGGTCGCGGTGGAAAGATCGACAACGAGCATTTTTTTCTCAAGGGGGGAATTGATATCCGTCAGCAGTTTGACTGCTTCTGCAGCCATGAGTGAAGCAATGAGCATGACAGTGGGGGCAGGGCATCCTAAAATGCCTTCTGCTTCATTATCCAGCCCCATTATGTCAGCCGGACCAGTGTCGCCGGGCATGACGACGCCCACATAGCCTGTCCATCCGGCTAAAGCACCAGTTACGAGGGGGATTCCGACTTCTGCAGCAGCTCTTTGCAGGTGAAGGCGTGTTTCAAGGCCTCCGAGAGCGTCTATGACGATGTCAGCATTTGATATAAATGCGGGGAGGGACTCTGGAGTTAGAAACTCATCTGTTCCAAGAAACGTCACTGACGGATTGATATCCATAGCCCTTTGCGTTGCGGCCTGCGCTTTGGATTTATTAATATTGCCTAGTGTTGAGAGTTCCTGGCGGTTGAGATTGCTTTCTTCAAAATGGTCACCGTCTGCGGCGCGAATGGTCCCGACGCCCATTCGGAGAAACTGTTCGAGCAGGTTGCCGCCAAGGCCGCCGAGACCGACTTGCGCAATCGTTGAGTCAAGAAGACGCATTTGCCCCTCGCCTGTGATGGACTGCATGTTTCGCAGATACCGCAGAGGATGGATGCCTTCTGAAATGGCAAGTCGTTCAATAGCGTGTCCAGGTATGTCGTTCATTTGAGATAATGCGATAACATCGTCACTGGATATGATGGTCCCGGCTTCTCCCCACGGCAGCAAAGTGCTTCTGGCGTGGGTGTGGATGGCGTTCAGAAGGTGTTTCATGGTTTAGCCTCCGCCTACTGGCGGGAATAGCCCAACCCTGTCACCATCATGTATTTCGCTGTCCAGATTTGAACGGACTGCGTTGATGAATATGAGTGTTACTTCCTTTTCAGGCATGCCGAGTTTGACGACAAGAGACCTGACAGTCTCTCCGGATTCAATCGGGTAGTCGTCACCATTCTCAGGCAGAAACTTAGCCAGCGTTGCAAAACATTTGAGTTCTATTCCCATGAGTCCAATCTAGTCATTTGAAGTGAGTGGGTCAACAGGCGAAAAAAAGGCCGGGAATAAATTCCCGGCCTTGGAATCTCGAGAAATGAGACTTAGACTTTGGCGGCCTGCAGTTCGTCTTCGTCATAGTCCCAGGTGACGTTGTGAGGCGGAAGCGGGTCGGTTTCAAAGAAACGGGGCAGCTTGTCGTCTGCCTTGGTGAAACCGGCACGTTCGTTGAATGCCTGCTCGTCTTTCATGGCTCCGACACCGAGAGCGATCAGATCGTCAGGGGTGAAGGAGTTGCCGGTCCAGGACTGGACCAGGTCCGCCATGGTCTGAACGCCGTTGTCGGAATCCAGCACGGCGAAGGCCACGAACAGGCAGAAGCCCATGGAGTCGATGGCGGCAGTAGCGACCTGCAAGTTCTTGGACAACTCGATGTTGCCTTCTTTCTTGAGACCGTCGATGGAGCCGCCGACACCCAGCAGGTTTGCAGTGACACCATAACCAGCGGTGTGATCTGCGCCCATCGCAGTGGTTGCGTAGGTGACGCCGACACCCTTGACCGCGCGAGGGTCGTAGGCAGGCATGGACTGACGCTTGACAGTGGGCAGACGGTCTACGCCGAATGCGCCACCAGCGAATTCGACGCCGTTGCCGATGATCATGCCCATGGGATCGCCGGTGCCGACCTTCTTGAGCAGTTCAATGGCTGCTTTGCCGTCACCCCAGGGAATGATGCCACCGTCCATTGCTACGGCGATGGTATTACCTATTTCGATGGTATCCATGCCTTTGTCATCACAAATGCGGTCCATGGTGGCGATGTCGTCGAAGTCTTTGATCAGTGCGTTGGCACCGAAAGCCCAGATGGTCTCGTATTCGAAACCGGAGGTCAGGTAGTTGCCGTCAGCATCATTATACTGCTGGGAGCACTGGATGATGCAACCTGCATGGCAGCCTTCAGTGGTTTTGCCCTGACGGGATTCGATAATCTCAGCCATTTTTTCGCCGGAAATGTCAGCAGCGTGTTCGCACTGACCATAACGGAAGTTTTTGGTAGGCAGAGCGCCAGCTTCGTTGACGACATTCACGAGCACTGCTGTACCGAAACCGGGCAGTCCCTGAGAAGTAACCGGGTGACCTTTGAGGATGTCAACCCAAGTGGAACGAGCTGTTTTAAAGTTGTCATTATCGACAGCGCCGACCTTGTTGGCAAATTCTGGATCAAGCACAATGGCTTTAATTTTTTTGGAACCCATGACAGCACCAGTGCCACCGCGACCAGCGGATCGAGCGGGGCGCTTGTAGGGATCGGTGAACTGGATGGTTGCCGTCTGGCGGACGGTTTCACCTGCGGGGCCGATCATTGCTGCACACAGTTTGTTGCCGTACTGCTCAAGCAGTTTGTCGTGTGCCGGATAGTTGTCCATGCCGACGATGTCGGAGGCATCACGGAATTCGACCTTGCCATCGGTGATGAACAGAGTGGAAAAAGGAGCTTGTTCTGCGGGCTTGTCTTCAAGGACGATGGCAAGCAGGCCCATTTTTGGCATTTTGTGAGCGAACAGACCACCAGAGTTAGACTCTTTAATGCCGCCGGTGAGCGGAGATTTGGTGCCGACGGATACGCGACCGGAGTTGGCAGCCGTTGAACCGCCCAGCAGGCCGGTAGCGAAAACCAGTTTGTTCTCTGCGGAGAGCGGATGGCAGTCGGCAGGAACTTCCTTGTTGATGAGGCGGGAGGTCAGCGCGCGACCACCAAGATTGACGTACGGGCCGACATCTTCAAAGCTGTACTCTTTAGTGCGGCAGTTGATTCTGAGAATCTGAGGCATTGAATTACCCTCTGCTTAGTTAATATTTATGCGTTCATATTGACGCTATTATGGTAACTGTCTATTGATGGCATTGTACACTGTTTTTCGAAATAATGTCAAAAAAAACAGCTGATTGTGTTCAATTGAGCATAATATTGTTTTCGTCAAACAAAAATTTGTCCAAGGTAGGGGAAATAATGAATAATGTTGCTTGTCTGAAAATACGAATGATGTCCGAGGCTGCATCCGGATGGAACTTTTTGTTACAAAAAGGGTTTTTTCTTCAGGGAAAGTCCGGGATGTCCATCCGAACTCTTCTGCACGAGGTGCTGGGGTATGAGGATGATTTTATCGAACAGACAGTGAGGACCATTTTTCAGAATTTCAGGCCAGTAGACAATATTGATAGTGTCTTCATCAAGGCTGGGGATGCAATCGCGCTCGGCGGCGCCATGCCTGGCATTGTCGGCATAGTCATGGGGCGCGATAATCCTTACAAAAGCTTTCGCAGTGACATCTCCGCACATGATGAAACGGTGGTGATAGATGCAGTCCCTGTCACTGTATCAATGAAAATATTCAGTACGTTAGCAGTGGAGACTGGAGTTGATGTCCTTGGACGCGGGATACTTGTCGAAGCCTCGAACTTGGCTGATTTTCTGGAAAAAAAAGAAAAACTGATTATCGACGCGGACGGCAAAACAGGGTGCCAATTTATAGACGAGCTCCGTAGCATGGAAGGAAAAATCGGAATTCGTGTGACATTCGAGTAATGAACTTGACACAGAATCGGCGAAAAACTGCCGTTTCAAGCGTCCTAATTATTCACGTAGCGGGTGACCAGGGAGCTTGATACTTCATTCGTTTTTCTGCCTCAAACTGTCACTGTGCGGGGTGGTTTATGCCCCTCTATTATTTTTCATGCTTAAATTAATGCGACCTCTCTTTTCATCAACGCCTATGACAGTGACTTCAACCTCGCGTCCTGCGGCCACTACTTCAGATGGGTCGCGAACGAATTTGTCGGCCAGTTGACTGATGTGAACCAGGCCGTCACGGTGCACGCCAATATCGACAAATGCACCGAATTTTGTGACGTTAGTGACGATACCTGGTAATTTCATTCCTTCATGTAGATCTTTGATATCATTGACGCCTTCCGTGAATGAAAACGCACTGAATTCGGCACGTGGATCCCGGCCCGGTTTAGTGAGTTCGTCCATGATGTCACGCAGGGTCGGCAGTCCCACTTCTTCAGAAATATATTTGTCGATCGTAACACGTTCGCGGGCAGTTTGATCTGTAATCAGGTCGGCCACGGAACAGCCTGCGTCTTTGGCCATTTGTTTGACGAGAGCATACCGCTCCGGGTGGACAGCACTGCCGTCCAACACCTCTTTACCGTTGACGCGAAGGAATCCGGCAGCCTGTTCAAAAGCCTTGGGACCGAGCCGTTTTACCTTGAGCAGCTCTCGACGTGAGGTAAACGGGCCGTGTTCGTCGCGGTAGGCCACGATATTCTCAGCCAGCACCGGCCCCAGTCCTGATACAGATGCCAGCAGTTCCCGGCTTGCCGTGTTCACATCAACGCCAACGGAGTTGACACATCGTTCCACTACGTCATCAAGACTCTTTTTGAGATCTGTCTGATCTACATCATGTTGATATTGCCCGACCCCAATTGATTTTGGATCAATCTTGACCAGTTCCGCCAGCGGGTCCATGAGCCTGCGTCCGATAGAAGCCGAGCCGCGCACTGTCAGGTCGAGATCGGGAAATTCACGGCGGGCGACTTCGGATGCAGAATAGATGGAAGCACCGGCCTCGTTGACCAGCACAGCCGGGATGCTGAGATTCAGTTCGCGAACAAAGGTTTCTGTTTCACGTCCTGCCGTGCCATTACCGATGGCAATGGCCTCCACTGCATATTGGGAGCATAGTGTGCGGAGGGTTTCGCTTGCTTCGCTCTGTTGTCTTTTTGATCCCGTAGGGAAAATGGTAGTGTATTCCTTGAGCGCGCCTTGAGCATCGAGAACCGTGAGTTTCGCGCCTGTCCGAAATCCAGGGTCCAGTGCCAGGACTCGTTTTTGGCCGAGAGGAGCAGCCAACAGGAGTTCACGCAGATTGGCGGCAAATACGCCAATGGCTTCGGCGTCAGCCCGTTTTTTGACTTCGGCACGAACTTCATTTTCCATTGATGGTCCAAGCAAACGCTTATAGCAATCGTCTAATGCCAGTCCTACCTCACGGGAGTCCGTGCCATCGCCTTTCAGGATCGACCTGCGCATGAGGCCGGTAGCTTCTTCTTCAAGCGGTCGCAGCGAAAGTTTGAGCAGTTTTTCATTTTCGCCTCGAAACATGGCGAGAGCCCGGTGTCCGGGAATCCGTGCAAGAGGTTCATCCCAGTCAAACCAATCGCGGTAGGTTGCCCCGGTTTCTTCCTTGCCTTTGGCGACCTTCGATACAAATCGGCCTCGCTTAACGAACAAGGCTCGCATCGCTGCCCGTGCCTTAGGGCTTTCACTGATGTTTTCTGCAATGATATCTCGTGCGCCAGCCAAGGCTGAATCAACATCAGGCACGTCTTTGTCCGGATTGACGAAACGTTCGGCTTCACACTTCGGGTTGACTCCCTTCTGACTGAACAGGAGGTTCGCCAACGGTTCCAATCCGCGTTCCTTGGCCATGGTTGCCCGTGTCCGTCTTTTGGGCCGGTGAGGGAGGTATATGTCTTCCAGCCGGGCTTTGTCTTTGGCTTGCGCGATGGCTTGTTTGAGATCGTCTGTGAGCAGGTCGCGTTCAAGCAAAGATGAAAGGATGGCTTCACGCCGCTTGTCGAGTTCAGCTAATTCAACCAGTCTGTCTCGAACTCCGGCAACACCGACTTCGTCCATGGTGCCGGTGGCCTCCTTACGATACCGCGAAATGAACGGAACCGTTGCTCCTTCATCAAGAAGTGCGGCCACTGCTTTCACATGCTGTGGCTTCAGAGAGAGTTCGCGAGATATAATCTGAATGTGTAGTTCGTTCATTTGGTGCGTATTCCTTTCAAGTGAGGTGAAATCCAGACCCAGTTGGGGCCAAGGAAGTATACAACGGCTGGATTCTCTTTGGGAATCAAAAAAAGGAGCTTAGAATTTCTAAGCTCCTTTTTATTGGAAAAATGGTGGGCGATACGGGATTTGAACCTGTGACTTCCACCGTGTGAAGATGGCACTCTGACCAGCTGAGTTAATCGCCCGTTTTTTTGTCTTGATAGCTTTCGCCTCAAGGGAGAAAATCTATAGCTGTAACGCTTTTAGTTTGCAACAAATTTTTACGGATTTTTTATACATTCTTCAGCCACACATTCCTGTCCGTCCGCGAGGTCGCGGTTATAACAGGTCAGTCCGCAACGGAGACAGCGGCAGGTTTCGTGCTTTGCCTGGGATTCGCTTATCGCCCCTTCAATCTCTTTAAACGTGCAGGTCCGTTCGTCACATTCGATGAGATGTGGCATTTTTGAGCGTTCGCGAAGGCCGGCGTCGGGGACGTTGGTAAACATGGTGTAGTCAATCATTTCTCGCTGGGTGTTGGGCGCGATGTGCGGTGTGCCTTCATTGAGATACTGATGGATGGACCGGGCCGCTTTTCTGCCTTCGCCGAGAGCGGTGATGACCAGGGCGGGGCCGGTGTGCATGTCGCCACCGGTAAAAACATGGGGAAGGGCGGTCTGGAGTGTGTCTGAATCCGCTCCAAGTGTGCGCCAGCGGGTTTGTTCCAGCTCGCAGGAATCGTTTTCGTACAGGCAGGAGAGTTCCGGTTTCTGACCAATGGCGGTGTATACGGTATCTGCTTCAATACGCGCCTGTGATCCTTCGATAGGGATTGGACGACGTCTGCCGGAATCATCGGGTTCACCGAGTTTCATCTTAATGTACTCAACGTGGGTAACATGACCTGATTCGTCCGTGATGATGCCTGTGGGCGCAGCCAAAAAGAAGTATTTGACGCCTTCTTCCTCAGCTCCGATTATTTCTTCGATGTTGGCAGGCATTTCGTCTCTTGTGCGGCGGTACATGAGTGTCACATCCGCGCCGAGTCGGACACTGGTTCTGGCCGTGTCGATGGCAGTGTTGCCGCCGCCGATGACAACGACTTTTTTGCCGATGCCGGTTTCCATTCCAAGCCCGACTTTGGTCAGAAATTCCGTGCCGGTTTCAACTCCTTTGGCCTCTTCATTTTCAATGCGGAGGGTCAGGTTCATCCATGCGCCGATGCCGAGAAATATTGCTTCGTAGCCATCATTTTTAAGGGAGTTGAGTGTAAAGTCTTTGCCGAAATATGTATTATATTCGACATCAATTCCGAGATCCATAATCCCCTGAATTTCCCAATCAAGGACATCTTTGGGCAACCTGTATTCAGGGATGCCATAGCGCAGTTGTCCACCAAGAGCAGGCATGGACTCAAAAATAGTCGGACTGTGTCCAAGGCGACGCAGAAAAAAGGCGCAGGACAATCCGGCTGGGCCACCGCCGACAACAGCAATTTTTCGACCAGTATCAGGGGCACAGGAAATTGGAAGTCGCTGACCTGAATTCATTTCCCAGTCTGCGGCAAAACGTTTGATCATATTGATGCCGATCGGTTCGTCCACATGACCTCGACGACAGACATCTTCACAGGGGTGTGGACATACCCGACCGATGGAAAGCGGCATGGGGATGCGCTCTCGGATGGTTTCCATGGCACCGGCATAATCGCCGCGTGAAACTTGTTCGATGTAGCGGGGGATATTGATCTGCCCCGGACACCGCTGGCGGCACGGGGCGAGACAGTCGGTAGTTTCGTTGAGGTGAGTGATGCGTGCTGTCATGCCCCAGATGGTGATGACACCTCGAGGGCAGACTTGTGCGCATCCACCGCAGGCCGTACAGAGGTTGGGATCAACCACAGGGTACCCGTCAGGACCCATTTCGATGGCTCCGAATTGACACGCCGTAACGCAGGTTCCGTAGCCGAGACATCCTTCAGGACACATCTTGGAGCCGCTATAAAGCATGTGTTGGGCGCGACAGTCCTTGGCTCCATCGTAAATATATATCTCTTCGGCCCGAGTTCCGCCGGTGCAGTCTACAAAAGCGATCTGTTTTTCCATGGATGCAAACTCAAGTCCCATGATGGAAGCGACATTCGTGGCCACTTCATCTCCGCCGATGACACAGACCGTGGCACCGGCTTTGCCTTCGACAACGCCCAGCGCCGCACCAGCGCAGCCGGGATACCCGCAGCCGCCGCAGTTAGCTCCTGCGAGAACGGATTCCACCTGCGCTATGCGCGGGTCTTCGTAGACGTAGAGGACTTTGGAGGCCACGGCCAGAATGACAGCCGCAGTAAAGCCGATGCCGAGAAGGACGAGAACGGAAGCGGTGATCATATTATCAATACTCCTATGAAGCCATTCCCTTGAAGGCGAAGAATGCCAGGGACATGAGTCCGGCCATAATCAGTCCGAGAGGAGTTCCTTTCATTGCCACCGGGACGCGTGCCAGATCGAGTCGTTCGCGAATGCCTGCGAGTACCACAAGGGCGAGCATGAAGCCCAAACCGGATGCAACCGAGAAGATCAGAGTCTCTATGAAAGAGTATTCTTCTCGCTGACAGATGATGGCAATACCGAGGACCGCGCAGTTGGTTGTGATGAGTGGTAGGAAGATGCCGAGTGATTTGTACAGCGGCGGTATGGCTTTTTTCAAAAACATTTCCACGAATTGAACTAGTGCGGCGATGACGAGAATAAAAGCAATGGTTTGGAGGTAGCCTAGGTCATTGGGCGCGAGCATGAACTTCTGGACACACCAGGTGATGCATGCAGCCATGGCGGCGACGAATACGACAGCCAGTCCCATGCCAATGGCCACGCTTGACTCTTTGGAAGTACCAATGAACGGACAGTTGCCAAGATACTGTGCCAACACGATGTTGTTGACGAATATGGCGGCAATGACGAGTACGAAATAATCCATGGCTTCTCCCTACACTCCAGGTTTCGTTGCGCACATGCCGCAGGTTTTGCAATCGTGGACCGGCCCTTCGATTGCTTCAAGCCCTTTGGTCTTGCGTTGCCAGTTGGTCAGGGTGTTCATGCCGGCCAGAACGAGCCCGAGACAGACGAATGCTCCGGGGGCCTCGATCATGAAGGAGAATGGTTCAAACCAGTCGCCCATGACGCTCATTCCAAACCATGTGCCGTACCCGAAGAGTTCACGGATGGAGCCGAGGAAGGTGAGTGAGAGGGTGAACCCTACACCCATGCCAAGCCCATCAGCCACTGCGAGGTGAACCGGATTTTTTGAGGCGAATGCCTCGGCTCGGCCTAGAATGATACAGTTGACCACGATGAGCGGTACGAAAATACCAAGTTGTAGATACAGTGGATAGGCATAGGCCTGCATAAGCAGCTCCACACAGACAACGAGTGACGCGGCTACAACGATAAAGCAGGCGATACGCACCTTGGCCGGAATTACCTTGCGGAGAAGTGAGACGAACAGGTTGGACAGGGCCAGGACAAATATGACGGCCAGTCCCATGCCAAGGCCGTTGTAAGCGGTTTTGGTGACCGCCAGAACCGGACACAATCCAAGTACCAGTTTGAAAGGCGGCAGGTCACGCCACAGACTTTTGGAGAATTCTTTCCACATGCTCATGAGTATTTCCTATGAACCCCAGGCGGTGGGGAGTTTATCCTTGATCTTGTTGAATATCTGGACCGCGACATTGACTGCGGCGACAGTGCCGGTGGATGAAATAGTCGCGCCGGAAATTGCTGTGATGTCTCCGCCCTGTTTTTTTAGGGCAATGGAGGTGGTCGTATGTCCTTTGAACTGATCGCGGTAATCAGGTTCGACCACGCGAGCTCCAAGGCCGGGTGTTTCCTTGAGTGTGGTGATACCGATGCCTTCCAGCATTGTGCCGTCGAGGGCAAAACCGACCATGACGCCGATATCGCCGCCGTAGCCTTTGCCGAACGTCTCAAGAGCGACGCCGGTCAGGACGCCGTTTTTTAGGGATGGGAATACGGTGACAGGGCCGTCAGGAAGATCGAAGACTTTGCGATCCTTGACCGGATTATTGTCATAATCGTTGAAAATCTGTGCCAGAGCAGGACCTTGAACATAGGTCATGACCTGTTCTTCGATACGTTGGCTGGTTGCCTGTCGGACTGTCGCCAGTGTGAGGCCGGAGAGTCCGCAGATAAGCGACAGCACAAGAATCATCTTGAGCATTTCCTTCATGCTGCGCCCTCCGTGTTTTTAAATGAATATGGGCCACCAAAAGGTTTGGGGCGCAATCTATCCAGTAGTGGGGTGAACAGGTTCGCCAGCAGGATGGCAAAGGGGACACCGTCCGGATAGATGCCGTATACGCGGATTATGATGACCATGGCCCCTGCGATGAGTCCGAAAAGCAGACAAGGGACCATCCCCACAGGGGTAGAGGCTGCGTCTGTTGTGAGAAAGAAGGCACCGAAGATCGCACCGCCTGCCAGTAGATGGAAGATGGGTGATGCGTAAGTGGTCGGATCAATGAGCTGGTAGATCCATGCGGTAGTCAGCAGGCCAACGATGAACCCAAATGGAATGTACCACCGGATATGCTGGCGTACGAGCAAGAAAAATCCGCCAGCGAGCAGGACGGCAACGTGAACTTCACCCAGTCCACCGAGTTGCTTGCCGAGTGCCAGTGAACTGAGGTCTATTGATTGTATGGATTCAAGCCCGAAATGTTTGAGTTGCTGAAGAGGAGCCGGGAATGTTGACTGGAGCATTGTGGCGTTTGTATCCATGAATCCCGGCCATGAGATGCGGCATATCGCCCATCCAACCAGCGGCGTACTTAATGGGTTACCGCCCAACCCGCCAAAGATCATCTTGCCGAGGAGTATGCCTGAAGCCGAACCGACCAGTACGAGCCACCATGGTGCTGAGGCCGGAAGCAGAAACGCGAAAAGCAAGCCGGTCAGTAGACCGCTGAGGTCGTCAACGGACTGCTCTCGTTTCATGATCCTGTTGCATATGACTTCTGTTGTTACAGCCACAGCGCAGGAAAGTGCCATGACCCTGAGTGCATCCATTCCAAACATAAACACGGCCATGATTGCAGCGGGTAGCAATGCGAGCAATGTCTCAAACATATATCGCTTGATGGATCTGCCACAGTGGATGTGTGGTGGAGCCGATACTTTCAGGATGGGGTGGAGCTGCTTTAACATGGCTGATCTCCGGACTGTCCTTTCTTGATTTCTTCAGGTGTGGGACGAGGAGGCTGCGTTGTACCCGCAAGCAGGGCCAATTCGTATTTGGCCAGTCGGATATATTGTAGTAGCGGTCGTCCTGCTGTGCACCAATACCCGCACAGCCCACACTCCATACAGGAATGGATATGGTAGGTCTCGGCCCGTTTGAATTGTTTGAATTCGGCACAACGACTGATGAGACCGGGCATGATCCTGGCGGGGCAGTGACGTTCGCACTCTCCGCATCCCAAACAGAAATTGTCGGTGGTCTGCATCCCTTCACTTTGACGAATGATGTGGAGACCAGAGGCGTCCTTGTCTACGCCCTGCTCGAGGTTGACTGCTGCCAGACCACGTAGGGGGCCGCCGATGACAACCCTGTCGCCAGGTTGAACTGTGGTGTTTGCTTGGGCAGCCAGAAAGCCTACAGGGGTTCCTACCGCGACAAGATGGTTGTTGCCGTTGATGGTCATGATGGTTTCCGTGAGAGGACGTCCGGTTTCCATAACGCGTCCGATGAAATAGAGATCCTTGACGGAAAGGATAGTCCCGTTGTCCGGGAGCATGCCCGGAAGTGTCTCTTGTCCAGTGACTGTCTTGATAATCAACGGGTCAAGTCCGTTGGGGTAGACTGGCGTGACATGCATGACTGTACAGTTGGCAAATGCGTTGGCCCGGTTGCCTTTGGCAGCCACTAGAAACATTTTGTTCGGTTCTACGATTTTTTGTACGGCTTCTAAGCCGAGTTCCAGAGTCTTTCGGTAATCACGCAGCAGAGGATCGTAGATGGAAATGCCCGGCTCCGGTGGAACTGCGTTGATAATCAGTGTGGCTGCCTTGACGAGATTCCGTATACAGACCCCCTTGTCCTTAAGCCATGTTCGGAGCGGGTCGCCACTGTCGGAGCAAGGTCCTTTTGGTTGGATACGGTCATTCCCTTTGACGTCAATGAGCATGGCGTAAGGCTGAATTTCTTGAACGATACCCGCCAGGGGTGAATGCATGTCGCCTTCATCCTCGGCATTGGCAATGGCCACCTTGGTTCCGCCCAACACCTGATCTCCTGCGACCAGGATAGGAGTCATGCCGTCCAGCGGTATGTGTAGTATGTCGGGCCTGGACGTCTTGACCAGGGGGCCGGTGTTACCGGATTGGAGGCTGAAGTTGAATTTGGTCATATGGAAGGATCCCCTATTTCATGTGGCACTGGTAGCAGGCTTCGTCGCCAAACGGCCCTTTGCCCATTTCTTCGTGACAACTCATGCACTGGATGTGAAATGCATTCATGGTGGTTGGAATGAGTTGATCGACCGGAGTCTCATGGCAGGTTGTGCATGTCTTCTGTTCCAGTCTTCCCGGCAGGTTGACGGAACGGGTGTGGCAGTTTGAGCATCCCTTGATACCGTCCTTATACATATCATCGTGACAGTCGGCACATCGGGTGTGGGTGGCTTCCTTCAGGTTCAGTACGCTGTTGCTGCCATCCATATGGCAGTTGGAGCAGGCTTGAGGCTCCAGTTCAATGGATGGGTCGTGATGACAAGTCAGACAATCTCCGCCTGAGTATTCATCTGCGTGGTTATCATGTGAAAAATTATCGATGGTCGAACTTGGGTGATGACATGATGCACACAGTTTCTCATCAAGAGTGTTTTGGTGATTGGCAACAAAGATGTCGTCGAATTTTTTTGCGTGACAAGCAGTGCATTTTGGTGGGTTTACATCGTTGCCAGAGGTATGATGGCAGACTCCGCAGTCTTTCTGCATTGTCTGGATGTGGTTTATATGGTTGAGTATGACTTTTCCGCCCTTGTTGTCGAGCAACGTGCGAAGTGGAGGGCCGTTGGAACTGGCTGGAATAATATAGCCTCCGGCGGCAATCAAAAAAAGAACACCTGTCACAATGGCGATGGGAAGATACCGTTTCTGCAATGCATAACCCTCTGGATTTTAGGCGTAATACAATTTCATAGCTGAAAAGGGGGTGAAAAGTCCACTCCATAATTAAATGGAGTGGACTGTTATATACTTTTCGCGCTGTTTTGAGAGGGATGCGGTTTATTTTCTGATGAAGATATACGTGAGAGATTGTGCCACAAGCAAGGCGACACCAAGCCACCAGAAAAAGAGGGTGAGTTGTGTGGTAAAGCAGACGTAAACGGCCTTGGCTGCAATATCCAGAGGTAGGGCGTTGACAAAACTCAGTAAATCGATTCCGAACAATGAGTGAAGTACATCGAGAAGAGTTACAGACGGCCACGCCTTGAAAATGACCCAGGACACGCTCTGGTAGGCAAGAGTTATCAGACAGCCGACCCAGGCCAGGATTCCAATATTTTTGAGCATAGAGTCCATATATATAATTGCTCGCAGGATTTCCATGAAATATTTTGGTAGATGTGGGAGGATGAGCAGTATGGATATAGTCTCCGGTGACAGAGTTGTTCTTGAATTTTCCACCTTTGAAGATCGTTTTCTCGGCGTGGTGTCTACTGTGACGATTTGTGGCGATCTTGTTGTCAAGGTGGCTGTCCCGGATGCCATCGGAGAACGTGTAAACCTGGATACTTTCGCCCTTGTTCGTTATGCATTTGAAGGGCGTTTACTTGGTTTTTCCTCGCGGGTTCTTGATATGACGGGTGGCTCTGATGCGACGGTAATACTTGCTGGGCCGGAGTCCGTCTTTGATGCCGAGGACCGCGAAGAACCAAGATGTTCCTGCTCATATCCAGCCATTGTCATTGAAGGCCGCAAGGCTGCACAGGCAGTCGTTGAGGACATGTCGGCAAGTTGTTCCCGAGTCAGGTTCCTGAATGGCGGATTGACAGATTTTCCAGAAGAGCTTGGCAGGCCGGTTCGACTTTCATTTCAGCCGTTCGACACAAGTGAAGAAAGCTATTCGGTGGGGTGTACAGTCCTCAAGGCGTTCATGAAGAGTGGTGAACGGTATGCTGTTCTCAAATTCAACGATGACGAGCCGGATGCCCGCCAGCGTTTATCCTGTTTCTTTGGTGGTCATGTCTGCTGTGTCTTGCCGATTATGTAGCGAAGGGTGAGTCGAGTTGAATCCCAAAATTAACACGCCACTTCTGTATAATTAAATAAACCGGGTGCATTGAATTCTGCACCCGGTTTATTTTTATTCTTTGATGATTTTTTTTGCGTAGTTTGCGGCCTCTATTCCTGCAACACAGCCTTCGCCTACGGCCTTTGCCATTTGCAGGGGTGGGCCACAGATATCGCCAGCGCCATAAATGCCAGTAATATTGGTGCGTTGTTTCTTGTCCGTTTCAAGATACTTCATTGATTCATCCAATTGTACTCCAAGCATGGCGGTTAGTTCCAATACACCCTTGGCACCTAATTCGATGAAAACACCACTGACGTTCTGCGTTGATCCATCATCAAGCAAAACGGCTTCAACTGCTGTTTCACCCTGGATTTCTTTGATTTGAACACCTTCATGGACGATAACGCCTGTTTCTTTGAGTTGGGTGCGCAGGCCGTCGGCTACGTCCAGTTCTTCGCAGTACAAATGTACTTCACTAGCAAAGTTCGTCAAAGAAACTGCTCCGTGAGCTGCTGCGCTTCGACATCCGACAACAGCCACGACTTCGTTTTTGTAAAAGCCAGCATCGCAATCCACACAATAGCTCACGCCTTTTCCGAGCAATTCATTTTCTCCTGGCACCTTAAGCTTGTTGCGGCTGGATCCCGTGGCAATGATCACTGTCTTGGACAAAACCGAGTCGCCTGATTCCAACTTGATGGAGAAAATGTTGTCTACCGGATCGATGGAGAGCACGTCCTCGTCACGGAATTCAGTGCCGAAGCTTTCAGCCTGTTGGCGACCGGTCCGCAGGATGTCTTCGCCAGAAATTTTGATTTGGCAGCAGTAATTCTCCACATGAGCCCAATACAAGCTGCTGTTATCAATGCGACCGAGCATGAGCACTTTGGCTTTTTTGCGGGAAGCATGGATAGCGGCCTGCAGGCCTCCGGGACCGCAACCAAGAATTGTTACGTCATACATTGTATTCGACATGATACCTCCAGGGGGTATTTGTTGTGTTGCTGAAATACAATAATCACCCGAAAGAGAAAGTAAAGTCGAGCTGTGAAAAGAGGTTAGGGACCAATATCCTTGGCAGATTCCTTGGTGCCTTTTGGTACGGCGCGGACCTTCCCTTTTCCACCTTTGGGCGGGGTCCATGGTTGGCCGTGGATACGTTGATAGAGCTTGTTCGCTTCGTGAAATTCAGGATTCATTGTGAGAGCCGCTACGATTTCTGTGGATGCGTCTGTCAGTTCTCCCATGAAATACAAAGCTTTTGCCATGTTGAAGTGAATGTTCTCGTCATCCGGCGTGAGTTCAAGCGCTTGGCGATAGGCGTGAATGGCTCCCGGGTAATCCCCTTGCTTCCGCAAAGTCACGCCCAGTGAGTTGAAGGGGTTAGGCGTATCTGAATCATATTTGAGGATTTCGATAAACAGTGCCTTGGTCTCTTCAAGATTGTCGAATTGGGCATGGACATCGGCTGCTCGGCGGAGGAACTTTTTAAAGGATTCCATGTCACCGCGGTTTTTGTATGCCTCGGCCAAGCCTTTGTATGCTTCTGCAAACAGGTCGTTAATTTTTACTGCTTTTTTAAAGGAAACAATAGCCTTGCCATACTTGGCCTGAACCATGAACTGGCAACCCATATCATAATATTTCTGGGCTTCGTCTTGATAGGAAATGAGCTCCTCGAAAGCTTCGATTGCTTCGTCGAAATTACCGCGTGCGACCATGTCTTGCGCTTCTTTCAGTTCCATTTCTTCTATTTCGGGATAGCTGTCCAGTTGGTCGGCAAGAATGAGATACTTTTCGAAAGTGTCTAAAGAATAGGGGCGAAGTATGTAGCCTATGCAGCCAGCGGCAATGGAATCCAGTACATGGTCACGGCGGTTTTCAAGTGTAACCATGATAATGGGCAAAGGACGTCCGCTCATGTTTGCGTTAACGGTTTGCGCAAATTTGAGACCGCTCATGTCGTTCAAAGAGGAGTCACAGAAAATCAAATCAACGGGGTGCTCGGATAGGTAGTCGATGGCAGTGGCGCCAGATGTAAAGATCTGAACATCCTTAGGACCAAAGGTCTTGATAGTGTTTAAATCGCGTTTGGCATGCACCTCAATATTGGTCAGGATGAGAATCCTGTTGTAGATGCCGAACGCCTTGCTGTCCTTTTTCTGCGGCATGGTTGCTCCTGTATCCTTTGGTACAACCTACGGCTTCATGATAATCATATCAAGGGGTTCGCTCGATTTTATAACGCATGAATGCATGAGATTTGTCTTTAAGTGTAAGTATTTTATCGTCTTTAGGCAAAATAGAGAAAGCCTGCTCAATAAGCCCTCGTTCTGCAATAAGCCTGATTGATGTGGAATACTTAAGGACAAAGAGCCAACCAATAAGCAGGAGGATGAAATCGTTGCTGTAGCGCAGATGGCCGTAGTCACCTGTCTTTTCGGCAAGAACGGTCTGATAGACTTCTTCAGAGTAGTGTTGTGGATCATGAATAAGGCTATGAATGACAACGGGTTTGGATTCTGCTGTAGGGTCAAGGTGATCCAGTATGATTGAAAAGATGTCTATTTTGTCTGCATCCCTGACGACATGAGCCATTGTAGCCAATGGCTCTGGAGTGTCTTTTCGAATCTCCTTGACGTTGTGGAGGCCGACGGCGGCCCTTATCAGCCTCTGATCCTTTGCAGAAAAGCCACGAGGGAATTCCTGATTGCGGAGTGTGAGAACTCCTAATCTTCCATGATTGATGGAGTCTGCATCTTTAAACGTGCCATATCGGGCGTATTGAGGAAACCGTCCAATGTCGTGAAACAGGGAGGCCTGGGTTGTCAGCTGTGCAATGCGACCGACTATGCTTTCTCCTTCGAGAATGATCCTGGCATTCTTCAAAACCCTCAAGGAGTGTTCGAGCTTGAGGGTAATGTGGTAATCATGGTCTGGGTCGCCGTTCAGATGATTGTTCGCAAAAACGGTGAGCGACCTTTTATGGTCAGAAAGGGGCATGATTAATCTTTAAGGTGTTTCATGCGAATTGTGTATTCCATTTCGGAGATCTCGCCTTTGGCGAACAGCTCTTCGGTTTCGGCGCGTTCTTTGGCGGTCTCCTCAATTGCTTCCTGTTCCAGCTCTTTATCTCTGAGTGGGCCTCCCGGACCAAAGAGGACGCGGAGGAAAAGCAGGATTGCACCCATAATAAGGGTAATGAATGCAAGACGGGCGACAGCTGGCAGTATCTGTTCCCCATATCCCGAGTTGAACGGCCAGGCCTTCCACTCGGGGCTGTCGAGAAAATCAAAAAAATTGGCAAGAAAGTAAGGCAATTCCGTAAATTTCATTATTTGTTATCCTCCAAGCGGCACTTATCGCCGGTGCATCTTCCTACGTGCCAAACGCATGTGAGGCAAGCCTTTGAGTATGACTTTCGTCAGCTTAGGCGTTCAAAATCATCTTCTTGTGTTTGTTCTTCTTACGGACTATGGTCCGCAAAGTTTCTTCCATGGCTGATGTTCATTCACTCGGGAGATTAGGGAGAATATATGCGTATCTTGATCGTCGAAGATGAATTCACAAGTCGCAAACTGCTGACGGCATTATTGTCAGATTATGGGCAGTGCGACACAGCCTCTGACGGTGTTGAGTGTGTCGAGTCTTTCAAGATGGCACTCAGCGAAAATATGCCCTATGATCTTGTCTGTATGGATATCATGATGCCCAATAAAGATGGACATCAGGCATTGAAAGATATTCGTACCATTGAGCAGGAAGCCGGAGTTCGGTCTTCTGACGAGGCAAAGGTCGTTATGATAACTGCTCTCAATGATCCCAAGACAGTGGTCAAGGCCTATTACAAGGGCGGGGCGGCTGCCTATCTTCCCAAGCCCATTGAAGTTGAATCCCTTTATGCCATTCTTCGGGATCTGGCACTTATTGAGTGATTGCCTGGATCGGGATTCTCGACTACATATCAATACATGCACACACCAAATTTCGTATCTTTGCCGAAGTGGATGGAAAGAGTGGGCCGTTGTTTCATCGGAACCATTTTTTCATTGATGGTCCTCGCTACGCCTGTCTTTGCTCAGGAAGCGCCTGCCAGTCGAGGCGGAAGTATCTTCAATGTTCTTCTCCTCGCGGGTATCGCCTATTTCCTTGTGCGATCATTTCGTCGTCGCTCCAACGGGGACAAGCCCGGCCGTGGTCCGTGGACTCGACCGGATCAGAACGAAGAAAGAACTGATGACTCTTCGGAGCGTCCGGTGCCCCCTATGGATCGGCATGAAGCGGCTCGCCAGATGTGGGGATTGCTCAGCTCAGATGATGCTGAAAAATTGACTCCTACCACGCCGACATCAGTGCCGCACACCAGGGGTGATGGCTTTGATGAGGTCGAGTTCCTGGAAGGGGCGAAGGTGTTTTTCTCCCGATTCCAGCAAGCGAGTGACGAACAGGATTTTCAGGCTATTCGGGATTTTATTTCTGACGAAGTCTTCAATAACGCCATGAGTCAACCCGGTCAGGGCCTTACTGAGGTCATGCTGCTTAATGCACGGTTGATGGAAATGAAATCGGAAGAAGGTCGGACCATTGCCACAGTCTTTTATGATGCGCAGCTCAGAGTGGGGGACGGCGGGCAGCCGATTCACCAACGGGTCGTCTGGGAGTTTTCTCGTGACGATACTGTTCAGGGTTCGCTGTGGGTTTTGGAGAAGATCAACAAGGTAGATCAGTAGTCTCAATTATCCGAGACAAATCATATTCGGAGGGAACGTGGCGGATATAGTTCATAATTTGGACCAGCCTATTGGTGCGCTCATTGACATAGCTGTGCGTGAGTTCGGTGAAGTCGAATTCGAGACCGTTAACGTGGGCGGCATGTCTCTTGAAGTGTTGCAAATCAAGAATATGCAACAGTATTTGGACAAATTAATTGATAAAACACGGGCTGGGAAAAAAATCACCCTTCCGTTATGGGCCAAGATTTGGCCATCCTGCCTCATCCTTGGTTATACTTTGACCAGATTTTCCTTCTCAGAAGGATGTTCAATTTTGGAGGTCGGTGCGGGGGGAGCTGTGAATAGCCTGGTTCTGGCAAAACTCGGTCATGAAGTGACGGTGAGTGATATTGAACCGTTTGCTCTTTTATTCAGCAGAATCAACGCCCTGAAAAATGGTGTGGCTGACAAGATGACATTGCACCGCGCTGATTTTACCTCTGATACGTTTGAGGAAAAATACGATTATATCATCGGTTGTGAAGTCCTTTATGAAGAAGCCTCTTTCGAGCCGTTGCTGGTCTTTTTGAGCAGGCAACTTTCTAATAGTCCGTCTGCTGAAATAGTATTGGCAATGGATCAGAAGCGTCAGGGGCGTAAGTTTTTTGACTTGGCTAATGAACAATTTGCCATGATGAAATCTGCAGCCAAATACAAGGACAGAGACACCGGTGAGGAGAATATTGTCAATCTGTTCCGTATGAAGAGGAAGCAGGCGTGATTGAGCTTAAAGAATGTCTCAAGGAATTTACCACTGATCAGGATAAGGCGTGCAGCCCTCAGGATACGGTGACACGCGTAAAGGCGGCTCTGGCGGACAGATGTAAAGGTGTTCTTGGCGAAACCGATCGGGTTGATACCGGTAGGCTTGGCATCCCTGTTTTCGTGAGTGTTTGCGGACCAGAGGCTCGAGAAATCATGCCTACTCGCAAACAGATGGGGAAGGGCGCCTCACCGGAACAGGCTGAGGCCTCTGCGCTTATGGAATTGGTCGAACGTTTTTCCTATTTCAGTTTCTGGGCGGATGAGTCAAATTTTTCCGAGCTGACGTGGTCAGAGGCTGCTACTAAGTGGCCTGAAAAACTTATGGATATCCGACAGATCATTCTGTCAGTTGAAGAAAATATTTCCGAGCAGGAAGCAATCCGTCTCATGGATCTCGTGAAATGGCGTTTCCATCCGGCGTTGAATGTTGGTTCCGAGCAAGAAGAATATGTTCCGCTGGATTGGTTCAAGAAGCTTAATGAGTTCAACGGGTCATCAGCTGGTAACACCTTTGAGGAGTCCATTTGCCAGGGGGCTTGTGAACTGGTTGAACGCCATGTTTGCGCCATGATTGATCGTAGCCGCCAGACCACTCCGACCATTGATCCGGCCTCGCTGGATGATCCGGTTCTTCATCGTTTGGTGGAATGCTTCAGGCAGAACAACGTCAAGCTCATCCTCAAGGATTTTACAATGGGGTACCCTGTGCCGACGGTCGCTGCCGTGGCGTGGGATTCAAAGACGTTTCCTGCGCTGAGTGAGATTGTGTTCACTGCCGGGACAGCAGCTTCTCCGGCCAAAGCGGCAATTCGAGCCGTGACTGAAGTGGCGCAACTGGCCGGAGATTTTGAGACCAGCCGTGTATACGAGGCGTCCGGACTGTCCAAGTTCACTGAACTTGAGCAGGTCAAATGGCTTGAAGAAGGGCCAGTGGTCTCTTTGGATTCTCTTCCGTCTGTAGAGGATTCCGATATCTATAATGAATTGATGGCTCTTGCCAATGGATTACAGGATAAGGGGAATACCTTATATACCGTGGATACCCGGCATCCTGAATTGATGGTGACCGCCAATTATAATTTTGTTCCTGGATTTGATTTCCGTGAAAGGACTCCAAATAGGTCAATCGGTTTGTTCGTCGGTCGAATTCTTGCCGAGGATGTTGATTTTGACGATGCAACGGAAGGCCTTGAGGTATTGGCCGAAATCTATCCAAATGGATATTTTCTGCCATTCTTCAGGGGGCTGCTGGCTCTCCGCATGGGTGATCCTTTATTCGCCATTGCACAATTTGAGGCAGCCGAGCCGTTGCAACCTGCAGATGAGGAGAGGGCCCTGGCCGCTTTCTATCAGGCATATGCCTTGTCTCAAATGGAAGAATGGGAAGAAACAATTGTACATCTTGATCGTGCAGTCGAGCTTGACACTGAGTGCAAGGAATTTTTCAACCTGCGAGGCGTAGCCCATTTTAAAAGTGGACGGTACGCAGAGGCTGCCGGTGATTTTCAATCATCGCTTGATATCGACAGCGGATCGCCGCATGATCTTGCCAATCTCGGATTGTGCCACAAGTTCATGGGTAATCGTTCCGAGGCGCTTGATTACCTGAATGCGGCTCTCGATATGGATCCCAGCTTGGACTTCGCTCGTAAACAACTCGAAGAAATGTTGGAATCTTAGCGATTTGTGAATACAATTGCAG
Source organism: uncultured Pseudodesulfovibrio sp. (assembly GCF_963675635.1). Lineage (NCBI taxonomy): Bacteria > Pseudomonadati > Thermodesulfobacteriota > Desulfovibrionia > Desulfovibrionales > Desulfovibrionaceae > Pseudodesulfovibrio > uncultured Pseudodesulfovibrio sp. Next base: position 837,858 of record NZ_OY776488.1, read on the forward strand.
AGAGTGTTTTCTTGATTTGAAATGAGCCTTATGCTTGACAAAGAATATGCAGGGTCGTAATGTCCCTGCACGGTTTGAGGCCGTGCATTTCTTATATTGCATCTAAGCAGCGGATCGCTGTTTAAACGGATATGGTTGCCCCGAAATGGTTCGGGGCCACAGCATGAAAAACATCCACTAGGAGGATACAATGGCTGTTGTTGAATTTGAAGGTGCTTCTTTTGAGGTTGATGAAGACGGTTTCCTGCAGAAGTTTGAAGACTGGACACCGCAGTGGGTTGACTACGTAAAAGAGTCCGAAGGCATCAAGGAAATCTCCGAAGATCACCAGAAAGTCATCGACTTCCTGCAGGACTACTACAAGAAGAACGGCATCGCTCCGATGGTCCGTATTCTTTCCAAGGTCACTGGCTTCAAGCTGAAGCAGATCTACGAACTGTTCCCGTCCGGACCTGGCAAGGGAGCCTGTAAAATGGCTGGCCTGCCCAAGCCCACCGGCTGCGTTTAGTCCGCAACTGAGCTTGGTTATCAAGGCGGGCGCTCCGGCGTCCGCCTTTCATTTTTCCCGAGGCTGTTAGAATTGGTGCCATTGTTAAAAGTGAGAGTCTTCGAGCTCCCTCGAAAGAAATGAATTGTTTTCATTGTCTGGAAAAAGGCTTGATTTTTTACTTGCCAACCTGTGGGCCAGTGCGTATAAGACCGAGTTCCACGCAAAAATGAATGACAGGAGATAGTCATGAAGAACGATATTCATCCCAAGACCTACAAGGCAAAAATCCGTTGTCACTGCGGGTACGAGTCGGAATTGTTGACCACGAAAGGCGAAGAGTTGGAAGTGGAAATTTGCTCCAACTGCCATCCTTTCTACACAGGCAAGCAGCGTTTTGTTGACACCGCTGGCCGTATTGATCGTTTCCGTAAGAAGTACGGCGATCTGAATTCCCTCTCTCAGAAAAAGTAACTTTTCCCGGCCTTGTGCCGAGAGCATATGCCTTCGTTGGGGTGTTCCCTGCGAAGGCATATTCTGTTGTATGACGGGCTTTACAATCCTTGGGGAATGCTTAATTCTGTTGCCTATGGAATGCGAGTCAATGCTGCCATTAATCAACGGAGGGTAATTACTTGAATCTGCGAGGAATTTTGACGATGGCCGCTCCTCAGGCTGTTGGTGGTCAGGCCGTGATCGAAGGCGTCATGATGCGCGCCAAGGATAAACTGGCTATTGCCATTCGAAAGTCCGATGGAGAAATCGTCACTGATGTCAGGCCGTGGTTCACCATGGTGAAACATCCCTTGCTCAAGAAACCCTTTCTTCGTGGTTTTCCTGTCCTCATGGAAACTATGGTGAATGGTATAAAAGCCTTGAATTATTCAGCCATGCAGGCTGCAGATGATGAGGAAGAGGGCGGAGAACTTACTTCGTTTCATCTTGTGATAACCATGGTTGTTGCTCTTGGTGCTGCGCTTGGATTGTTTGTCGTTCTGCCGCACTTTTTATCTGTTGGAATGGAGTACCTCGGTTGGGCTGGTGATGTGGATTCCTTGAGTTTCCATGCATGGGATGGCTTGATCAAGATGCTCGTTTTTGTGGGATATATTCTTTCCATCTCGCTTATTCCTGATATCCGTAGGGTTTTTGAGTACCACGGTGCTGAGCATAAGGTTATTTGGACCTGGGAAGATGGGAAAGATCTTACCCCGGACTCCACCCGTTTTTATAGCCGTCTGCATCCCCGTTGTGGTACTGCCTTTTTGCTTTTTGTTTTGGTCGTTTCCATACTGCTATATGCAGTTTTGGTTCCGTATCTGCTGACCTTTTATTCTCCAGAAAATTTTATAGTCAAGCATCTGTATATTGTTGGTCTGAAACTTTTTCTCATGATTCCTGTAAGCTGCGTTGCTTATGAAATGATTAAGTTCGCCGGAAAGTATAGCAAGAATGCTCTGTGCAAATTGATGTGCTGGCCTGGACTCATGATGCAGTTGCTGACGACCAAGGAACCTGATGACAGTCAAATTGAGGTGGCGATTGCCGCTCTGGAATGTGCTGTCAATCCCGAGGAGTGCTAATTATGTTCGGCAAGCTGGAAGATATTGAAACAAAGTACGAAAAATTAGAGCAAGAGCTTGCCCAACCTGAGATCTTCGATGACCAGGAGCGGTATAAGAAGGTCTCTAAAGCGCATGCAGACCTTGCTGATATGGTCATCGTATTCCGCAAATACAAAGAGTTTTCTCAGGAGTTGGAAAACAATCAGGAACTTCTGAATGATTCCGATCCCGATATTCAAGAGATGGCAAAAGCTGAAATTGATGATATCGAGAATGAACTCTCCAAGCTCGAAGACCATCTCAAGGTACTTCTTCTGCCCAAGGATCCCATGGATGAAAAAAACATCATTCTTGAAATCCGTGCAGGAACCGGCGGCGATGAAGCTGCACTCTTTGCTGCTGACCTTTACCGAATGTATACCCGTTATGCTGAAGCCAACAGGTGGAAAGTTGAGGAAATGAGTTCTAATACCACTGGTTCCGGTGGTCTCAAAGAAGTCATTGCATCTATTTCCGGTGATAAGGTCTACAGTAAACTTAAGTATGAATCTGGTACTCATCGAGTGCAGCGAGTTCCTGCGACCGAATCTCAGGGGCGTATCCATACTTCTGCGGTGACCGTGGCTATCATGGCCGAAGCTGAGGAAGTCGATGTTGATATCCGTAATGAGGATTTGCGCGTCGATGTTTTTCGTGCATCCGGTCCGGGAGGGCAGTCAGTTAATACTACTGATTCTGCTATTCGCATTACCCACGTACCGACCGGCTTGGTAGTCATCTGCCAGGATGAGAAGTCACAGCATAAGAACAAGGCCAAGGCCATGAAAGTTCTGCGTTCCCGACTGTTGCAGTTGGAGCAGGAGAAAGCCAAAGCCGAAGAAGATGCAACTCGTCGCAGCCAGGTCGGAACTGGTGATCGTTCCGAACGTATCCGAACGTACAACTACCCGCAGGGGCGTGTATCAGATCATCGCATTAACTTGACTTTGCATAAGTTGCCACAAATTCTGGAAGGTGAACTTCTGGAGTTGACTGAGGCTCTTATAAGCCATTTTCAGGCTGAAGCAATGAAGCGTCAAGGCGACTAAGCGTTGAGACTGGGAACCCGTTGTGTCTCCCGTAATACAAAAAATACTCGCAGAATGCGAAACTCGTTTGAACGGGGTGGATTCACCTCGTTTGAGTGCGGAAGTGCTCATTGCGCACGTTCTTAGGTGTTCACGACTCTCTTTGGTCATTGATAGAGATCGTCGTCTGACAAACGGTGAATTGACGGATATTGATTCACTCGTTGAAAGGCGGGCGACTGGCGAGCCGGTTGCTTATATTCTGGGCAAAAAAGAATTCTACGGGTTGGAGTTTCGGGTCACACCAGATGTATTGATACCAAGGCCTGAAACCGAGCATATAGTTGAGGAAGTGGAAGCCCTTTACAGAAAGAGTGACCATTTTCATTATGCTGATCTCGGAACCGGGTCCGGGATACTTGCCGTAACCATCGCTTCTCTTTTTTCTCAAGCAAAATGTATTGCCGTAGACCTCAGTGTTGCGGCATTGGCGGTTGCCAGGGATAATGCGATTTCTCATGGAGTTGAGAGTCGTGTTGACTTTCGACAGGCTGATTTTACTGAGGATATTTTCGGTACAGAGCTATTTGATCTCATAGTTTCCAACCCCCCATATGTGACGCAAGCTGAATTTGATGAGGCGAGTCATGAGGTCACCAGATTTGAACCCACAACGGCTTTGGTGAGCGGTGTGGACGGTTTGGATCATGTCAGAAAAATGCTCTCAGGTGTGAGTACTGCATTGAAACACGGTGGGCATCTGTTTATGGAAATAGGTTGCGGACAAGGGGAGAGTGTTAAAAAAATAATGTCTAATCACTTTCCACAATTCAGACAGGTTAGCGTTCTTAAAGACCTGTCCGGGCATGATCGCATTGTTGCAGCGCAGAAATTATAATCGTAGAAATGCAACAATAGTCAAAGTTTGTTGTTGTAAAAATACAATTAGTTGCGTGAAAACCACACCTCGTGAGAATGTCTCATTTGATTAAAAGTCTTTTATTCCAGAATGTTATGGTGTGTACATCTTGTGGCATTATTCTTGCTTATGTTGATTTAGGTTAATCACCGGAGGAATAATGTCTCAGACTACTATACATAAATCAGTTCGCTGCACGGGCATTGGACTTCACAGCGGCAAGCAGGTTGAGTTGGTATTGCGTCCTGCCGCCGAGGATACTGGCATTCTATTTGCGCTTCGCAATGGTTCCGGCTCCACTTTTCTGACCCCTGCCCCCTCTTTGGTTGTTGAGACCAGTCTGGCAACCGTGTTGGGTGACGGTCGGGAAACCGTGGCAACTGTCGAGCATCTCATGGCAGCAATTAACGGCATGGGTATCGACAATATCCAAGTTGAAGTTTCTGGCCGTGAATTGCCTATCATGGACGGAAGTGCTGCTTCTTTTGTCTACCTGCTCAAGCAGGCGGGGATTCGTACGTTGAGCAAGGCCCGCAAGGTCATGGCGATCAAGAAGAATGTCGAGTTCGAGCAGGATGGAAAATATATCAAAGCTCGTCCTTATGATGGTTTTCGTATCAACTATATTATTGACTTCGCACATCCGCTTATTGGGCGTCAGCAGATGGAACTGGAAATAACTCCAGATACATTTACTAACGAAGTTGCCAAGGCCCGTACTTTCGGTTTCTTGAAAGAAGTCGATTATCTGCATGCGAACGGGTTGGCTCTTGGTGGTTCTTTGGATAATGCTGTGGTCCTCGATGAGTATGGCATTCTCAATGCGGAAGGACTTCGTTTCAAGGATGAATTCGTCCGTCACAAGGTTCTCGATTTCGTTGGTGACATGGCGATTTTTGGGGCGCCGATTCGTGGCTCTTTCGAAGTTTTTGCTTCTGGACATGCTTTGAATAATGCCTTCCTGCGTCATCTCGATGAAAACAGGGATCTCTATTTGGAAGAGAAGGTTCTGGCGCAACCTCGCGTTGCTGAGGAAGTCCTTGGTGGTGAAATGCTTCAACCAGCCAGCGCAGTCGCTTAGTTTTGATTTTATAATAAATCAAAAAGCCCCGGAGCATTTGCTCTGGGGCTTTTTGATTGAAAAGTATCTTATAGCAGAGTCACTTATAGTCTGATTGTAGATGTCAGAAGGTGAGGATCTGTTGGTCAATACTCTTGATACCGTCATTTAGGCGCGAAATAATAGTTCAGCAATAATGCCACCGTGCCCACTTTGGGGAAGTTTGGTAACCCCAAGGTTTTGGAGTTTCAGGCTTGTTGCGCTGTAATCTTTAGTGGAAAGATACTTCAAAAGAGCCGAGCTGTGTTTTGGGCGTTGTATTTTAAGTTTGTAGGCTACAGTAGTGTCTTTATGAAGAAGTTCTATTCGGACCATTCCCATCTTGTTGTGGTCAAATTCAACAATTGATTCCGTCATTCCTGCCTGTTCTCCGACATTCCTTACGAGTGTTACCTGACGGCGACATTCAGGAGCAAGCCAAGGCTGGTATACAACCCGTCCGCGTTTGCTTTTTTTCAAAACGTCGGAAATAGAACGGGCACAATTGGCGGCGTCCATGTAACAGGAAAACAGCTCGGCATCTGCTGCTAAAAAAAACATGAAATCAGTGAGGGTTAGAAGAGGTCGTATTGGAGCATTTGACCGTAGTTTTATGGTAAAGCGATTTTCAAAAAGAGCACGTGCTGTGTCAAAGGCACTTGCCAGGTTGAGGGTGTTAGCCCCCTCAGAGTAACCGGTTGTAATTTCTTTCAGAACGATCTGTGGGTGAAGCTGTTTGATGATGAAGAGAAGGAGGCTCCCTTCCGGGTGTGGAGTCGCTAATTGGGCTAGGAGACGGTCGCCGTTGAAATCAACCCACGCCATATTATCGGCAATATTCTTAATCAGTTTTCCATGGATTTTTTGACCGAGACGGTGTTTTCCTCGGAACAAATCTGACCGACTACCGCCAGATCCAAAGCTTCCTGTTCCACTCCCATATCCTTTGATACGCATTGTTCAGCGGATTCCTGTCACGATTGGTCTATGATGAGTTCAATCTCTTCCAAGCTCAAACCAGTTGCTTTGGCAAGTTGAACAGGGGATTTGCCTGTTCTGTTCCCTTGGATGATAATTTCTCTCATGAACTGGGGGGATTTGCAGTATTCATTGGCCAGATCAACTAGTTTTTGCAGTGTTGCGGCCTTGTTTTCAAGCTCTGTATTGAGCGCAACAAGTTCTTGTTGGCGTTGTGCAAAGGTGGATACCAGTTCGTTTTCCAATTGGGTGTTGAACTGGAGTCGTTTAATGAATTCTTGTTGATTCGCCTGAAGACCAGACAGAAGTGTTTCGGATTTTTTCAACCGTAGGAAAAATAGAATGACGATAACGAGCAGGACGACTTCACTAATGGAGAACAAGATGATGAGCAGATCGGACATTGAGGTCTTCCTCTATAGCAAGGTAATTTAAGAGATTGAATATACTAGTTAGATTTTTACGTTGACAATGTTTCCCGCCCAAGGAGAAGCATTAGATGAACCACTGTCCGGTGATGTTTCCTCTTCCTGATCCCTTTGCTTGCGTTCGGATGTCGTTTGTTGCTGCTCGTTTTTTTGGCCATCTCTATCAATTGGGTCCGTTTGGGTTTTTTTTTCGACCTGTTGTACGAGCCCTTCCTGCCGTTTCATTTGTTCGCGTATGAGTGGGCCGAACAATTGCTGCTGGATTTCTGGTTTGGCTGTTTCCGCATGGGCTATCTTCTGCACATAAGGCAGTTGCGATATTAAAGTGGGTAGATCCAACGGAGTTGGGCTCATGGCTTACCTCACAAGGTATTGTTCGAACATCAGTGTTTCGAATTGACCAAATCCCATGTACTGGTTGATGATTGCCAGCAATTCTTTTTTTAACTTATCACTGTTCTTCTTATCGGACAAAAACTGTAAATCCTTATTCTTCAAGTAGTAGAACAGGGCGTTTCTGACAGCGTAAGTTTCCTGCTTGAACTGCATGGATAGCCCCTCATCTTCTGTAGAAACCAACACTCGGATCTCGAGAAATCTGATTTTCCCTTCTTCATCTATCTGCTCGACAAGGAAAGGATCAAGCCTAATGAGTATCTGCGGTGTTTCAAGAACCGCTGAAGTCTCTTCTGTGGGTAGCACCTCTTCGACTTGAGCAGGCGGTGGTGGCGGCGGAGATGTGTCTGGCTTGCGTACAAGCAGGATTATGATGACGATAATAAGAATGAGGATGACGCCAAGACTGATAAGAAAAACTTTGTTTTTGAAGAGCGCTCCAAGTCCTGACCTTGGCTCGGAGTCTTCTTCCTGAATAAGAGGAGTTTCCTCCTCTGTTTCTGTTATCTCTTCTTCCTCTTCTTCGTCTTCCAAAAAAGGAGCGTCGTCGAGGTCGAGGTCGACTTTTTGCGTGGCCCTGCTTGCCTCGCTATCATCAAGCTGCGCCTTGGGCTGCTCAACAATACTCTCCGTTGAAGCAACATTAGTTGCATCATCGGTGTCATCCGGGACAAGCAAGACCATGATGTACGCCTAACCAGCAATAGCTGGGCGCCTAGGCGAAGATTTTGTCGATCTTCTGGCCCAGGGTTTCAGGAGTAAATGGTTTGACAATGTAATTGGACACCTTTGCCTGAACAGCCTCAATGATGTTCTCCTGCTGAGCTTCAGCAGTAACCATCAGGAAGGGGATGTCAGCGTATTCTTCACTGGCCCGGACTTTACGCAGCAGTTCAATACCGGACATGGTGGGCATGTTCCAGTCTGATACGATAAAGTCAATGTTGTCTTTGTTCAGAACTTCCCAGGCTGTAGAGCCGTCATCAGCTTCGACAATGTTGGTGAAGCCGATCTGACGCAGAATATTCTTAATGATTTTCCGCATGGTGGAGAAGTCATCGACCACAAGAACACGCATGTTGGTATCGTAACCCATTCAATATCTCCTTTCGTGAGTTCTACTCGCATTCATAGCGAGATCGGAACGTTTTTCTTAATTTAATCAATGCTTGTGAATGAAGCTGAGAAACGCGACCTTCGGTTATGTCCATAACCTCGGCTGTTTCTTTCATGTTCAACTCCTCACCATAATATAAAGATATGACCAATTTTTCTCGTGGCGTCAATTCTTCAATGAGACTGGCTACTTTGTCAACAATCTCCTGAAACGCGGCAGACTGAAAAGGTTCATCGTCAGTAATGTTCTTCTGCCCCATGAGGTTTTCCTGAAAAGAGTCAAGACTCAGGCACACCTGGTTGTGAAGAGCCTCAAGACCTCGTCTGACTTCTTTTTCCGACATGCCCGTATGGTCCTGAAGTTGTTCGGCTGAGGCGGGCGCACCTGTTTCATGCTCAATTTGGCGCATTGCATCTTCAAGTACTTTTACCTTCTGGCGTAATCCTCTGGAAAACCAATCCATTCTTCTGAGTTCATCAAGCATGGCTCCTTTGATTCGATTTTCCGAATAGGTATCGAATTTAATCCCAAGAGTGGGATTGAACTTTCCTAAGGCGTCAAGCAGCCCAAGACTGCCGGCACTGATCAACTCGTTGAGTTCAACACTTTGTGGCAGTTTGGCTTTGAGCCGCAATGCAAGAATCCGTATTTTGGGCGCGTAAAAGCGAACGATGTTTTCCCGATCTCTCGGAGAAAAATCGTCCCAAGCTTTGACGCCCTGTTCCAGATCAAGCCACGGATCGTTCCTGGAAGAGGAGTTTTTTCCAGAAGAATTTAATATTGCCATCTGTGTTAGGTGTAACCTTCCATGCGTTAATTTTCTGCGCCGCTTGTCTTACGGCGACACTTGCCGGAGTTTTCGGAAATTTGTGGCAAAAAGGTGTCTGAGCAATGACCGAATTACGAACATTTTGATCATAGGGGATAAAACCAACCAAATCTAGCGAGATTCCATCAAGAAAGTGATCACAGGCTCCAAGAAGTTTGAGGTAGACTTCATGTGCCGTCTTTTTGTCCTGGACCATGTTGACCAGTACACGGAATCGTTCCACATCGTGGTGGAGTTTTAGCACCTTGATCAGCGCATAGGCATCTGTCAACGAAGTGGGCTCTGGAGTGATAACCAACAGTCGTTCCTGAACGGCCAGATTGAAATAGAGGACATTGTCGTTGATGCCTGCACCTGTATCAACGATGAGGTAGTCGACACTGTCTTCAAGAGTGTCCATGGCATCTAGGAGGTCGAGTTTTTGGCCCATGTCCAGGCTGACCATGTCGCTGACGCCCGACGATGCCGGGAGAATGCGGAAGCCGTAAGGCGTATCAAACAGGATCTTGTCCAGGTTCATGTCTTCATGAAATAAATGGAAAAGATTGTGTTCAGGAGCCAGTCCGAGGATGACGTCCACGTTAGCCAGACCGAGATCTGCATCGAGAAGAACGACATTTTTACCGGCCGCACTCAGGGAATAGGCAAGATTGACGGACATATTGGTCTTGCCAACGCCGCCCTTGCCGGAGGTAACAGAAAGGACCAGTGGTAAATTCGAACTCATGGCGTATGTATATCTCCTTTAAGGTTGGATGTCGCCATTGGGCATGGTGCGCATGAACAAAAGTCGCCATACCATTTCTTCAGAGGCAGCTTTGAGGCTGTTTCTCAGGCCGGCACCGTAGGAAAGAGCGGAAACCGGCAATCCGCTGGCGCACGCCATGTTTAGTATTGAACCGAATGTACAGGCTTCATCGAGTTTCGTCCAGATAACGCTTGCAAGTTGTTCACTTTTATATTTCTCGAAAAAGCGTTCAAACTGGGTAGAGCTGTAATATGGATTCAGAACAAGGTGTATGGACATGTCCGGGCAATTCTGCATTCCGTACAGGTGAACCCATTCTTCAAGTGTTGTCTTGCCTGGAAGGCCGGGAAGGTCGACGAATATCATGTCGAACTGTCCGGATTCTTTTTGTAAAAGATCAAAGTCGTCGCGAGTGATAATCTCCCGGAAGGCGAGGCCGCTGAGTTCGGCATAATGCTTAAGCACCAACCGGCCTTTTCCCCGGCCACCGTCAGCGGTGGCAAGACAGATACGGGTATTGGGCTTATCTTTTTTTATTTTGAGGGCCAGACGGACAAGGCTGGTAGTTTTGCCTGCGCCGCCAGGACCGGTAAACGCATGAAATTTGTTGCTCCAATTTGTTGATTCAAATGGAGTTGCCTTGAGCAGCGGGTCAAGAGCGGTCATGATGGAGCGGCTCGGGTCGTCTCGGAGATTGCAGTAAATACGAGCCAGGACTTTTTCGTTCACATCTTCCCGTTCCAGATATTCCATGGCGATCTTCTGCTTGGGAGAAAGTCGGTCCATATCCATTTGCGGCTTCATCAGGGCCATTATCTGGCCTTTAATCTGACTCCATTCACGCTGCCACCCAACAGTATCTTTCAGTGCATCGTCAACCACGCTGTCTCGAGTTGGCCGTGGGGGGACAGTCGTCTGGGAGTGTTCAACTGCTGCTACTATTTCGCAACATTTACAGCCATTTACAGTAACTGTCTTGTTTGACAGGATTACGGCATCTTCGCCCAGATCAGCTTTAACCTTGGCGAATGCGGCAGTCGAATTGGCGGCCTTGAATGTCTTCATTCTCATAATGCGTTCCTAAATTTCAACAGTTGCGGCTGACTGAATTTTGACATCTGCCGGGATTTCGGCCTGGGAAATGACAGGCAGGGTCGGGATGAATCTGGTCAACAGTTGAGCGAGTTGAGATCTCAACTGTGGAGTGACCAGCAGGATGGGCTGGCCGTCGGCGACCATGGCGTCTTCCGTTGATTGGTTAATTGACTGAATGATCTGTTGTGCCACGCCCGGTTCCAAAGCAAGATAGCCACCTTGTTCTGCAGGGCGCATTGCATTGTTCAGAATTTCATCAATTTGCGGACTCATGGTGATGATAGGTAAAACGCCTTCTTCACCCATGTATGGCTTAACAATGGTGCGGCCCATTTTGGCACGGACATATTCTGTCAATTGAACCGGGTCTTGAGTGGCCATTCCATAATCGGCCAGAGTTTCAACAATTGTGAGCAGGTCTCGAATGGAGACATTTTCCTGAACGAGAGCCTGGAGGACTTTCTGGACACCACCGATACTGAGTACGGCAGGCACCAGACTCTCCACGGCCTTGGGAGCGCGTTTGGACAGGTTGTCCAGAAGTTCTTGTGTTTCCTGACGTCCCAGGAATTCGTGCAGGTTACGTCTAAATACTTCGGTCAGATGGGTTGCGATAACCGTGGACGGATCGACCACAGTGTATCCTGCCAGCATGGCCTCTTCCTTTTGCGCTTCAGGAATCCATACTGCCGGGAGATTGAACGCCGGTTCTACTGTTTCAACGCCCTGGATGCGCTGTTTGACGTCGCCCGGATCCATGGCAAGATAATGGTCTATGAGCAGTTCTGCGCTTGCTACGGGGTTGCCTTTGATGAGTACACGATATTCGCCGGGTTTGAGCTGGAGGTTGTCGCGCAGGTGCAGGGATGGGACAACCACGCCCATGTCCAGAGCGAATTGCCGACGGATGGAGCGAATACGTGAAAGCAGGTTGCCGTTCTGTTCTTCGTCAACAAGAGGAATAAGACCGTAGCCGACTTCCAGTTCCAACTGGTCAAGTGGCAACAGCGCTTGGACTTCTTCGGGAGTGTCCAGCGTGGGAACGTCTTTGGGCGTGAGATCCTCTGTATTGCCGACGATTTCGCTTTGTTGTTTCGCGGAAAGATGACCGACAGTGTATGTTATGATTGCCAGAGTCAGGAATGGAATTGTCGGCATTCCAGGGACGATTCCAAATATGACAAGAATACCTGATACCAGTTTGAGTGCGCGATGGTGGAAGGATAACTGCCCGATGAATTCTTCACCCATTTTGGCTTCTGCCGCAGCACGGGAAACGATGATACCGGCCGACGTGGAAATAATCAGGGAAGGGATGGTCGCAACAAGGCCGTCACCGATAGTCAGTAGGGTGTAAGTCTGAGCGGCATCCATCCACGGCATATCCTTCTGGATAACTCCGATAAGGAAGCCGCCGATGATATTGATGACAGTAATCATCAGGCCTGCCTTGACGTCTCCTGAAACGAATTTTCCAGCACCATCCATAGCTCCGTAGAAATCGGCTTCACGGCGCATGTGATCGCGACGCTTGGTGGCTTCTTCTTCGTCGATGAGGCCGGCATTCAGATCTGCTTCAACGGCCATCTGTTTACCGGGCATAGCGTCAAGGGTGAAGCGGGCAGCTACTTCGGCAATACGTGTTGTACCAGTGACGATGACTGTTTTGTTCAAAATAAACAGGATCATGAAAATGACGATGCCGATGACGTAGTTACCACCAACAACGAATTCGCCAAAACTTTGAATAACCGATCCTGCTGCAGCCGTGCCTTCGTCTCCGTGCAGAAGGATTGCTCTGGTTGTGGCGACGTTAAGTGCCAGTCTGAGTAATGTAGTTACCAGAAGCAGTGATGGGAATATGGAAAATTCGAGCGGTGATGTCATGAACATGGACGTAACAAGGATGACCAAGCCAAGGGAGATGGACACTGTGAGCATGAAATCAATGAACGGGGTGGGCAGAGGAATAAGCATGACGAAAAGAATAGTCACGACTCCACCGGCCAGAAGAATGTCACCCTGTTTGGAAAATTTCGAATAATCGATTTGGGGAATCGCTGATTTCTTGGAAGGCTGAGCCATGTTTTTGACACCTCTTGGATGGTTTTCCCTGGGGGGCCGGAAGAGGTGTCCGCCGTGTGTAAGTGCTTACCGATTCTTGAATTTTTCCAGTTTTGCCAGAATCGCAGCAACGGCTTGAAACAGTTCCTCCGGGATGGTTTCCCCGATCTCCACCTGTTTATACAAAGCCTGTGCCAAGGGGACGTTCTGCTGGATGGGTATATTGTTTTCCCGTGCGATTTCTTTGATTCTTTCTGCAACATTGTTCACTCCTTTGGCGAGCACAAGAGGTGCTGGAGCGACCATGGGATCGTATTGCAAGGCGACAGCATAGTGTGTGGGGTTGGTTATAACGACATCTGCTTTGGGGATATCCTGGAACATTCTTGAGGCCATCATTGCCATCATCTTGTTTCTTTGTTGCATTTTTACTTTCGGATCACCCTCAGCCTGTTTTCTTTCGTCTTTGACCTCCTCTTTTGACATCTTGATTTGTTCTTCATAATTCCAACGCTGATACCAGAGATCAATTGTCGCGATTATGAGCATGGGAACCAAGGCGTAACAGGCCATCTTGTACCCTGCAGAAAGGATAAAGACTATGACGCCATAAGTGCTTGCGTGAAAAAGCGGGAGAAGGTTAGGGAGTTCCTGTTTGATGACGATGTATGGTGCAATGCCGACAGCAACTGCCTGGAGTACGCTCTTTGCAAGATTGATGAGAGTCTCCGGGCTGAGCAAGAGCTTTTTGATGCCATTTACTAAGTTGAAAATTTTAGAAAATTTTGGTTTGAGGGGCGTCATGGTCCAGAGTGATCCGACTTGTAGTCGACCCGTCAGCCATGCGACGAAAGCAATAAATACAATGAATGGTACTACCAATATAGCCATTCTGTGGATACCCCAGGTAAACAGGGTGTATGCGACATTTTTATCGACTTCTAGAAGGATGGCTTCAGTGAATGTCCATCGGTAGATCTCGATGAATTCCTCATGATAATATCCAATCATGACCCGCATGGCGATAACACCGGCGAGCAGGACCATGACTTTACTGATTTCCTGTCCCTTGGCGACATTCCCTTCATTGCGTTGTTTGTCTCGACGCTTTGTGGAGGCTTTCTCTGTTTTACTCGGATCTTCCTGGCCTATCATGTCTGTCTCCCTATTGAGTGCCGATCAATCCGTATTTCATGATGGTTTCGTTCATGTGATTGAGCGTTTGAAGAAAGTCGCCGACATATGCAGACATAAGGGAGAAAATGAATCCGAGAAAAAAGAAGCCGACAGTAATCTTGATCGGGAAGCCAAGAATGAGCACATGCATTTGTGGCGCGACTCTTGAAATAAGAGCCAGTGCGAGATCGACAAGAAAAAGAGCCGCCATGACAGGTGCCGCTATTTTGATGGCCAACGTAAACATAAGGTTGGAAAATTCGAAAATGTTGGACGCCAAACCTGTATCGAGCAAAAGGCCACCTGGTGGAATATGTTCGAAGCTTAAACCGACAGCCTGAAGCAGATAAAGGTGTCCATTGAGGACGAGAAAGGTGAGCATGGTACACATATAGAGAAAATGTGCGGATACTGCGTTACTCGTGCCTGTTACCGGGTCCACTACGTTGACCATGGCAAAACCCATTTGGAAGCCGATGATCTGCCCACCCAATTGAACTGCTGCAAACAAAAAATTGACAACCAAGCCGAGTATCAGTCCAAGGACCAGTTCCCCGATGAACATTATGACTATGTTCCAGCCGGTGGGCATAAGTGTGCCGGGAAATGATAATTGTGGCCAGACTGCCATGGATAGAACGAGAACCAGGGCTGCTTTGACTGTCTTTGGCGTTGAATTGCCCCCGAAAAACGGCATGAGAAAAAGGACGACGCTTATTCGGAAAAGTGTCAGGAAAAAGCTGAGCATGTCGCTCGGGTTGAATCCGAAAATATCCATATGTCAGCTCAATGCAAAACCTGAACCATTGGAGAAGTCAGGATGCGGTTAAAAAAACAGGTCCTTTTGGAAAATAGAATTCCAAAAGGACCTGATGGATTCACGAAACAGGGTCCGTTAGTTGAGAATATACCGCTTCGGATTTACCGGAACGCCGTTTAAACGAACTTCGTAATGAAGGTGGGGGCCTGTGCTTCGTCCGGTGGAACCAACGTAGCCGATGAGTTCGCCTCTCGTAACTTCCTGACCGCCTTTGACTGCTATGCGATACATGTGTGCATAGCGAGTGGTCAGACTGGAGTTGTGTTTCACCTGGACGTTCAGACCGTACGAACTGTCGCGCCCAGAAAATGTGATGGTGCCACGTGCTGGAGCATAAATAGGAGTGCCGCGAGGGGCAGAAATGTCGATGCCTTTGTGGAATTCCCGTTTCCCGGTGAATGGTGATGTACGCCATGCAAAACCGGAAGTGACCCAGCCTGATGTCGGCCAAATGGATGGGGTGGCTTCAAGGATATTTTTGTTGCTACGCAGGGTGTGCATGATTTCCTGCTGTCGGACTTCTTCGAGTCGTGCTTCAACGTTCAGCTGACGGAGAAATTCATGCATCTTGCGCGCCAGAAGTTCTTGACGGTAGAGCGGAAGATAACCCTTTGAAAAGTTTTCATCGGTAGAACCGCCCTTGGGAGCTGCGGCCTGTCCTTCGCCTTGATCAAGATTGATCATAACGCGGAGTTTGGAATCAAAGTCACGGATGCGACTCAGGTTTTTTTGAAGAGTAGATATTTTTTGAGAAAGACTCAGCAGTTGGGTCTTTTGTTCTTGAACAGTTTTTTCGGCGATGTTCAGGCCTTGTTCTACGCGAGAGTGTTGTGCGTACTTCTTCCATAAAACAACATTCCCGGTGGCCATGCCGACCATCAGGAAGAAGAGAGTAGCGATAAACCATCCCCGAAGTTGGAACTTTTTGCAGGAACCCTGTTTGTCCTTAAAGACAACGATATGATATTTTCTGAAAAGCATTGCCTTTCCAGTTGAGTTATAATTTAAAAATTTGAGTCAGATTGTAACTTAGAGTGTTTTTAGTCTAGACTTTTTTACTTGTCAAGTCAACCTGTTGGCGAGTTATGGCATTGAAGACATTGTTTTTAATTCTTTTGTCGGTCCGCCACATGGTGCGAAGCCAGTCGTGTACTTCGTCGCGCTTGGTCACGCCATTAGAAGGGCAGATGTTCTCCCAAATGGGAAGTTCCCACTGCTTTGCCGCTTTAATAACTGTCTTTTTTTCAAGAAGCATTGTTGGCCTGATAACTTGCAGATTGCCGTCAAAAAAAGATTCATTGGCAGAAAGTCCTGCGACTCGGCCGTTTTGAACGATATTCATAAAAAAGGTGACAACATTATCGTCAGCGTTGTGTCCAAATGCCAGATGACTGAGGTTGTAGTCACGACAGAGTTCGAAAAGTCTTTTCCTGCGATGCATACTACAATAAAAACAAGGTGAATTTTTTCGATTTTCATCTGTGTGGGCCTGTGGCCCGAAGTCGGTCAGTTCTATATGAGCAGAGATGCCGTTTTGAGCGCACCAGTCGACAAGGGGGACGTGTGATGTCTTGTCAAAGCCCGGATTGATATGCAAAACCATCAGTTCAACGGGGAATGGCATGATTGCCTGACGAATCATCATGACTTTGAGCATGAGAAAACTGTCAACCCCTCCTGAAATGGCAAGGCCTATTCGTGACCCATGCGAGACCATATCAGTTTTCTGCATGAGTTTGCCTGTGGCTGAAACACAGTTTTTTTGTGCAAATGTGAGTTTGCCCCATGAGGCCATCTGTTCTTCTCCTGCCTGTTTTGCTATAGAGTAAATATCAGATTAGGCAGATAGAGCATTCTTTCTTGACTTGCAAGTGCTCCTGGGGCAATTTAACAAGCTTTCCGACAGAAAGCGGTTGCGTTGCATTCTTTTTTCTTGTCAATAGTGGGTTCCTTACGGAGGGATGCCTGATTTGAAACGACTCGTGTATTTCGCAGCCATAGTCATCCTGATCGGTCTGGTCGGTGGTGCATACTGGTATAGTACGTTTGGAAAGAGCGCCCTTGTTGTTTCCCGATGGCTTTCGCGATCTCTTGATCAGGTCGAGTCGATACATGTGCAGACCATAACCGGATCATATACCTTGAGATCGGTCGGCTCCAGCTGGGAGATTCATGTGCCTGGAGCGTCGTGGAGTCTCAAGGCTCGGGCTTTGCCCGCACGGGTGTTGGCCTATGAATCATTACTTGTCGATTTGACCCCATATCGGTCCATCGGTGGTTTTAATCGAGGCGGTCCCGAAGAGTATGGTTTGGATGATCCGGAACTCAAAATGATCTTGAATTTTGGAAGTAAGAGTGAGGAGTCGCTGACTATTAAACTCGCTTCAGACGAATCCGGGACTGTCTATGGCTGGAATTCTGAGAATCCGGCGCTGGTTTACGAGTTTGACAAAAAGTCATTTGATGAACTGTCGCTGTCGGCAGAGAATTTTTTTGATACCCGTGTTTTCTCTTTTAATGAAGAAGCCATTCACAAGGTACAACTCGTTCAACCTTTTGGGTCCAGTTGGCTGGTTGAACAGTCTGAACAGGGATATTTGTTCAGCTTACCCGGATATCTCAAAGGGAAGAGTGCTTCGGATTCTGATATCAAGCTGTATATTCATACTTTGGCCTTGTTGCGGGCCGGAAAGCTGGTACTCGATCCGGTCGTGACGGAACAGCAAATGGCCGCTTTGACTATCAGGCTCTGGAGCAAGCGGCAGGACACACCACATTCTGTAGAATTTTTTATTCTGAAGGACGACCCGAAACGGTATCTCGGCAAGTCGTCCTGGCTGACCGTTCCTTTTCTGCTTGATGCGGAAAGTGTCAGTCAGCTTGTCCGCAGTGCATTTGATGTTCAGGGACGGAACGTGTTCACCTTGGAAATAGGCGCGGTCGCCAGTTTCGTTGTTGATCACGGAAGTAACCGCTATGTGATAGAGCGGAGTGACACTGGGTGGCGTCTGCGTGGTGGAGAAAAAGACATCCCGGGCATTGACATGTCACTTTGGAGATTTACTGAGTTACAGTTTGAAGCGTTGCCGCTGAACAATTTGGCAACTTCGGCTGTAAAACTTATGCAGTGTCAGCTTCTGGGCGAGGACGGGCAGTTATTGAAGTCCATGACTTTTTTTGCTGACCCTAAATTGCCTCAGGGGCAATGCTGGATGAAGAATGGAGACGGGATGTATTATCCGGTTTCCAGCCGGTTGTTGAAAGACTTGCAGGGCATGTTCCCGGCCGGTAAGACTGGTATTACTGAGGAATTATCGCTTCGTAACGAAGAAGGAGAATAGTATGGCTCGTATTACTGTTGAAGATTGTCTGGAAAAAGTGAGTAACCGTTTTCTCATCACGCAGATGGGGATTAAGAGGGTCAAGCAGTACCGTGAAGGGTACAAGCCCCTGGTTGCATCCAATAACAAGGAAATTGTCAGTTCCCTGCGTGAAATTGCAGCAGGCAAAGTGCTTCCCGACCGTCCGATTCCCGAAGCCAATATTGATGCAGAATTTCCTGAGGACGCCTAAGTAATTCGTCATGTCCAAACGCGATTATTATGAAGTGCTGGGGGTGGATAGATCCGCATCCCAGGACGAGATCAAGTCGGCATATAGAAAAAAGGCTTTCAAGTATCACCCTGACCGGAATCAAGATGACCCCGAGGCCGAACCCAAGTTCAAGGAAGCGGCGGAAGCATACGAGATTCTTGGTAATGGAGAGAAACGGCAGGCATATGACCGTTTTGGCCATGAAGGGGTAAACGGGAACGGTTTTTCTGGCTTTTCCAGTAATGAAGATATTTTCGGGGCATTTAGCGATATTTTCGGTGAAGTCTTCGGTTTTTCTTCTGCTGGTCGAGGTGGTGCTAATCGTCCTCGTGCAGGGTCGGATCTTCGGTACAATCTGGAGATTTCATTCCGTGACGCGGCTAAGGGGGCTGAAGTCGATATTCAGATCCCTGTCGAAGTGACATGTGAGGAATGTGATGGGACTGGGGCAGCTCCGGGTTCCTCACCGGAAACATGTCCCCAGTGCGGTGGTTCCGGCTCAATGCAGCAGTCGCAAGGCTTTTTCCGTATTTCGGTGACATGCCCACATTGTCAGGGAGCAGGGCAGATTATTACTGATCCTTGTGACGAGTGTATGGGGCGTGGTTCTGTCATTCAGGACAAGGATCTTAAAGTCAGAATTCCGGCTGGAGTTGACAATAATTCCAGACTTCGTCTTCGTGGCGAGGGTGAAGCCGGAATGTTTGGTGGTCCTCCTGGTGATTTATACGTCGTCATTCGAGTCACCTCGGACGATGTGTTTGAACGCCAAGGTCAGAATCTTATCATCAGCCGGGAAATCTCCATGGTTGAGGCCGCTCTTGGGCACCGTATGGAAGTGCCTACATTGGATGACCCGGTTAATCTGGATATTCCAAGCGGGACACAGAGTGGTGAGGTTTTCCGTCTTCGAGGTCTTGGCATGCCCCACTTGGGCAGTACGCATAATGGAGATTTGTTGGTGGAAATCAAGGTCAAAACTCCGACACGACTCAATTCCAGGCAGGAGGAACTGCTGAAGGAATTTGCTGAGATTGAAGCGAGTAAACTGTCC
This sequence comes from uncultured Pseudodesulfovibrio sp., assembly GCF_963675635.1. Taxonomy (NCBI): domain Bacteria; kingdom Pseudomonadati; phylum Thermodesulfobacteriota; class Desulfovibrionia; order Desulfovibrionales; family Desulfovibrionaceae; genus Pseudodesulfovibrio; species uncultured Pseudodesulfovibrio sp. The sequence continues at coordinate 857,294 of NZ_OY776488.1, forward strand.
ACCAAGGCCAAGGGATTTTTCAAGAAGGCCAAAGAAAAAGTGATGGGAGAGTAATCTCATGGTTGACGGTTTCTCGCATTTGGATGATGACGGTAACGCTCGCATGGTCGATGTGTCAGCCAAGAAAGACACTCAGCGAACTGCTATTGTTCGAGGTGTTGTTCGGTTGGCTCCTGAAACATTGCGTTTGCTCAAGGAGAATGCGCTGCCCAAGGGTGACGTGCTGACTACTGCAAAGATTGCCGGTATACAGGCTGCAAAGCGGACTGCCGATCTGATTCCAATGTGTCACCCGATGCCCATCAGCTATGTTGATATTCGATTCACTGTTTTGGATGACGAGAGTTCTATTGAGCTGGAGTGCGAGGTGCGGACCACGTACAAGACCGGCATCGAGATGGAGGCTCTTGTTGGTGCCCAGATTGCTGCTGCCACAATTTACGACATGTGCAAGGCCGTACAAAAGGATATCGTCATCGACGCTTGTCGGCTGGTGTTCAAGTCCGGTGGCAAGAGTGGGACATTTCGGGCAGAGTAGCGCAGACTAATTACATGCAAAAAGCCGCTTTCCAGATGGAAAGCGGCTTTTTTATTATTCGAGGATAATGACTTACCAGACAGCGCGAGTTTGCACGCCTGCTTCGGCCATATATTTTTTCAGTTCGGCGATGGTGTACTCGCCGTAGTGAACAATGGAGGCGATGAGTGCCGCAGTCGCCTTCCCATGAGTGACAGCGTCAACCATATGCTGCGGGTTGCCTGCTCCACCGGAGGCAATAACCGGAATCGTTACGGATTCCGCGACTAGGCGGGTGAGTTCCAGATCATACCCATTCTTCACGCCGTCAGCGTCAATGGAGTTAAGACAGATTTCGCCTGCGCCAAGGGCTTCTCCGGTTTTGGCCCATTCAAGGGCATCCAGTCCCATGTATTTACGGCCACCGTGGATGACAATTTCAAATCCAGAGGGGATATCGTCTGATTTATTGACTCGTTTAACATCCATGCCAAGCACAATACATTGGGAACCGAAACGAGCAGCTCCTTCGCTGATAATATCCGGATTCTTGACAGCACCAGAGTTAACCGAAACCTTTTCAGCGCCTGCGATAAGGACATCTCGCATATCATCAACCGTGTTAATGCCACCGCCGACAGAGAAGGGGATGAATATTTGAGAGGCTACCTTCTCGACAACATCAAGAAATATACCGCGAGCTTCGTGAGATGCTGTTATGTCATAGAAGACAATTTCATCCGCGCCCTCTTCATAATATCTTTTGGCGGTTTCAACGGGGTCGCCAATATCCACATTCTCCTTGAACTTGATGCCTTTTGTCAGTCTGCCGTTACGGACATCAAGACAGGGTATGACGCGCTTACTCAGCATTTGCGGCCTCCAGACAGTAGTTGTAGAAGTTCTGAAGCATCTTCAGACCGGGGCGTCCTGATTTTTCAGGGTGAAACTGGACTGCCCAAAGCCCTTCGCGACCATGGACTGAGCAGAAATCTATACCGTATCGGGTGGTGCCGATGATAAAATCTTCTTTTGGGTGAGGGAAGTAACTGTGCACAAAATAGAAGTCCGCATCCGGGTCTATGCCCACGAAGAGTTCGCACTCCTTAACCAGTTCAACCTGGTTCCAGCCCATGTGGGGGACGCGGATGGTGATATCTTCATAGTCAACCCAGGAAGGGTTGAACAGGCGGCATTCGCCTGGAATGACTTCCAGCGCTTTAGTGTCATTCTCTTCAGAGTAGTCCAAAAGGATTTGGCAGCCGACACAGATGCCGAGCACTGGTTTCTTCTGCCAGATAAGTGCTTTTATGACCTCATCCAAGCCTTCGGAATGCAATTCCTCCATGGCTTGACCTGCTGCCCCTACCCCGGGGAAGATGATACCTGCGGCTTTGTCAAGCTTTTCGGGATCATTGGTAATTTCATTCGGAATTCCCAGATGGTCGAGTGCCCGACGGACACTGGTCTGGTTTCCTGCTTTGTAATCAAATATAGCGAGCATCTGTCCCTCCGAATTATATCTTCGTTACTTTACAGCGACTAGTAAAAAAATGGGGGGAAAACAAGGAGTTTTTTGAAATTTACAAAGATGTCAATCCGGTTCAGGCTGTTTTGGGAGAATATCCCAAACGGGATGGGACGCTGCTTCGGAAATTCCTGTGACTTTTTCTATTTACTCAGGATACGTAAAAGAAGATCGCCCGTAATCGGACCGAGTTTGCGTCCCAGCCCTTTCAGTCGAATAGGGCGACCGACCACGAAGTCATGCGGGAGTGTCACCTCAATGGTTTTTGGGCCGTTAGAGAATTTCTGTTCAACCGTGATACGGATTTTTCGTCCAGGCATAAGGTGCTTCGCAGGGAAATGGACAGTTTGTTCATGGTCCATTTGACTTTTGAACCACCCCTTGATGCCTTTGGAGAAATCGAAATTGAGAGTACGTTCACCCCAATGGAGTTGGAGTTTTCGTTTTTTGAGTTCCAGTGGGCCTTGATATCCAGGCTGTTCTTTGCGAATTTGACTGTAGATGTCTTCAAATACCTTTTTTGCAAAAGGATCGCTGAGGATGGTTTTGAGAACTTCCTCTTCTTTATAATAATACTTCTGGTTTTTGGCGCGGGTGGATCGAGTGTGTTCAGGCCTTCCTGCTGTGGCCTTTCTTTGCTGACGGGCATAGGCCTTGGCCCCTTGTTGGCGACTGGCCTTTGGCTCCTCTCGATCGGTACGTTTCGCGTTCTGTTGTGAGGCACCGCCGTTTGCTTCCAGCAAGCCTGTGGCTGTCACATACGCTTCATTGATCTCGCGAAATTTCTCACTCGCATTCGAGCTGGAATTCAGATCTGGGTGGTATTTGAATGCAAGTTTGCGAAAAGCGGTCTTAATGTCACCCAGGGATGCGTTTGCGTCGAGCTGGAGCACTATGAGACATTCCTGGAGATTCATGGGGTAGCCTTTTTCTATTCGTCTGAAATCAATGCGTTTGGTGAAGTCTCTGGATCATAGCGCAAAAGGTCTTCCTTGCGCAAATATTCACGTCCTTGCCGTACAAATTCTTCATGTCCGGCCTTGGGGTTAACGCCAGGACAGTACTCCTGAATCATTTGCCAGCTCAGTTCGTCGATAAGATTGCCACGAAAATAGGGCCATGCGCGGCAGATGTCGGGCCGTCCCGGATGAACGCCACAACCTTCTTTGTAAAAAATACAGTAGTTGTCTTCGCCCACGTTGAGATGAAGTTTTCCACCTCGTTGATGGGTGAATTTATCAACCATTTCTTCAACGGAAATATGTAGATGTTCAGCCAGACGCGTCCTGTCCTTGGCGGTCATGACTATACCGCCTTCTCCTTGGCAACAGTGGCCGCACATTCGACAATCAAAGGCTAATTCATTCATCGTGTTATCCCGAGTGCTTGTAGTTCGACTTTAAGGCAGCGATCTTCGACAACGACAATGCCGCTTCCTTCAAGAATGGCTCGTGCCTCAGGACTGACAACGCCTGATTGCATCCAGAAAATTTTGGGGAGAGGGCTCATGGTCAATACTTCACGTGCGTGATCGGGACAGAACTGGGGAGCACGAAACAAGTCTACCACATCAACGGGGACCGGTATGTCAGAGACTGATTGATATGTCTTTAGTCCCCACACGTCTGGACGTTTCGGGTGAACTGGAATGATATCGAAACCCATGTCAATCATGGTGCGACCAACGCCGTCTACCGGTCTTGATGGCTTGTCTACGGCACCGATTATGGCAATGGTCTTGACCTCGCGTAAAAGCGCGGCTAGCTCTTTCATATCGATTAGCATTGTATCTACCTCGTTTGGCTGTGACGACTTGTACAGCAAAGAAACACGATTGCCTAGTTGTTAATAGAGTGAAGGAGCCCTCATGTTTGAAGCCATTGCTAGTATCCCAGAAGCTGAATTGACGCGTCGCCAGGATGCGGTTCGTCGTCATTTGCAGACCCTTGCCCCTGAAGCTGGCGGCATTCTGGTCTTTTCCCGACTAAATATCTTTTATCTGACAGGTACTTTTGGTCAGGGAGTATTTTGGCTACCTTTGAGCGGTAAACCCGTTTTGCTTATTCGTAACGGCATTAGTCGCGCGCGTATAGAAGCCGGAGTAGAACATATCCTGCCGTTCAAGTCGTATTCTGAACTTCCCGGTTTGTGTGCCGATGCAGGCAGTCCTTTTACTCCGACCCTTGCGGCGGTTATGGCTGGACTGACGTGGCAACTTGGCTTGATGCTGTCTGCCAAGCTCAAGGATTACACCATAGTTCCCGGTGATCATGCCGTTGCCTTGGCAAAGATGGTTAAATCCGAGTTTGAGTTGGAGATCCTGCGACGTTGTGGCGAACTGCATCATAAGTGCCTTCATGATGTGTTACCGAAGAAATTGAAACTGGGCATGACCGAGCGTGAAATATCCCATCGTGCCTGGGAGGTCTTTTTTGCGGCAGGACACATGGGGATGATGCGTATGCAGGCCCACGGTGAAGAAATATTTCTTGGTCATGTTTCAGCTGGGGATTCTGGGAACTACCCTAGTGGGTTCAATGGCCCCCTTGGACTTCGTGGTGAACATCCTGCTTCTGTATTCATGGGCAATGCGAACAAGGTGTGGAAACGCGGTGAATCGCTCATGCTCGATATTGGCTTTCAAATTGAAGGGTACCATACTGATAAAACACAAGCGTATTTTGCGGGACCGGAATCAACCAAGACTGATGAAATTCGTAAGGCGCATGATTTTTGTATCGAAATGCAGAACTGGTGCTGCGATACGGCAAAGCCGGGCGTAACGCCCGCTGAACTTTATGCCTACTGTATTGAGCAGGCGGACAAACGTGGATTTGCCGATGGATTTATGGGCCTGGACGAGAACAAGGTGCCGTTCATCGGACATGGCATTGGTTTGACCATAGATGAGTTTCCACCCATTGCCAAAGGCTTCGATGCTCCTTTTGAGAAAGGGATGGTGATTGCCATTGAACCAAAGCAGAGCATCCGTGGCGTCGCCATGGTTGGTGTGGAAAATACGTTTGAGATTACTGAAGACGGATGTCGGAGTATTACGGGTGATTCGTATGAAATGATTTCTGTGGAATAAGAGTGTTCTGTGCTGAACTCAGCATGATGTTTTTCTGAAAAGGCGCACGGTGCACACCGTGCGCCTTTTTGGGTTTATTCGTAGGCGGCTTCGAAAATGGCGATTACGTCTTCAATAGTCATCTGCACAGGTGTTATGTCGAAGAGTGCGCCCATAGTGGTCAGGGCATTCTCTGCCAGCGCAGGGATTTCCTCGCGGGTCACCCCATAGTCTGACAGTTTTTCATCTGCCAGACCGATATCTGTGATGAGCTTGTCGAGTGCATCAAGGAAAGCCACACCGCTGACTTCTTCATCAATGCTTTCTGCCAGAGTGTCACCCATGGCCAAAGCCAGGTCTTCCAAACGTTCTTCACCGCATGCGGCCAGGAAACCGAAGTAGGCTCGGGAGATGAGCACCAGACCGGCTCCGTGCGGCAGGTTCGGGTGGAAAGCTGACAAAGCGTGTTCCAGTGAGTGTTGCGAGATACAGGACGAATAGGATTCACACAGACCGGCCGCAGTGCAGGCCCACGCCATGATGGTGCGAGCCTCAAGGTCGTCGCCATTGGCAACGGCCTGGGGTAAAGTATGTGCGATCAGGTGGACAGCCTCCAGAGCGAGCATGTCGCTGGCTGGCTGGCGGCAGGTTGCCAGGTACGCTTCAGTGGCATGAAAGAAGGCGTCCATGCCCGTGTAGGCGGTCTGTCTGGGGGGAACGGACAGCATCAAGGTAGGATCAACAATGGACAAGGCGGGGAAGGTGGAGTCGTTACCCCATCCGATTTTCTCATTTGTGCCAGATTTGCTGATGACGGTCCACGGGTCAGCCTCGGTGCCGGTGCCTGCCGTTGTCGGGATGGCAACAATTGGCAGGGCGTCGTTTTCTGGCTCTTGCCCACCGCCGCTACCGGATTGCATGTAGTCCCAGTATTTGCCTGAATTCGTCGCCATGAGAGCGATAGACTTGGCAGAGTCGATGGTAGAACCGCCGCCGAGACCCACGATGAATTTTACGTCGTTCTCACGACAGATGGCAGCCGCTTCATCCACCATGTCTGATTCCGGATTGGGACGGACTTTGTCGAATACGATGGTCTGCACGTCCTGTTTGGCCAGTTGGCTTTGGACGGTTGCCAGATAGCCCTGTTTGACCATGATGCCGGACTCGCCGATGACCACCATGGCTTTGCTGCCGCGGGGGAGATGCGGCGTATCGCCCAATTGCTTCAGGGTCTCGGGTCCGAAAATTACCCGTGTGGGCATGAAATATTGAAAATTCAACATTGAAGGCTCCTTGTTTTGTTGGAGTACTATAGCGATTTCATGATGTTTTCAAGCTGATCGACCGTGAAGAGGTCTCGCAGCACCACCGGAGACGATGGATTGTCCTTTTTGAAAATTGCAGCCGTGGGGAGGCTCTTGCTTCCTAGCGCCTGGAGCAAAGCTTCAGCTTCCGGGTCGCGTTCTGTCATATCGACCTTGATAAATCTGATAGTGTATTCTTCTTTCCAACGACTGACGTTCTCGTGAGTCATGACGGTTGCTTCTAAAACTTTGCAAGTAGGGCACCAGTCAGCGGTGAAATCCAGGAGCAGAACATCTTTGCCTATGCTTTGTTTCAATGTGACGGGGTCAAAAGATTCCCACGGATCGGTATCAACCGTAGGTGGCATGGTCCATATGACAGAGGCAGCCAGCAGGATGAGCGCAGTGACCCGGACACCCCAACGAATTGTCGCCTTGGCGGACTGTGTGCGAACCCACAGCCATGCGCCTAGTAGAACTGCCCAAAGTGGGGCCAGTATACGCAGACTGTCACCGCCGAGGGCAATTGCGATCAGATAGAACGATGTGCCAAGCAGGAAAAAGGCGATACCTTTTTCCACGTATTCGATCCATGGACCGGACTTGGGGAGAAAACGTGCCAGCTTGGGGTTGAGAATCAGCAAAATGTATGGACTCGACATGCCGATGCCAATGGCAATAAAAACAATGGCAATGATCACTGGGCCTTGAATGAGAGCCCAGCCAAGAACGCCACCAAGAAACGGACCACTACAGGGGGTGGCGAGGAGTGTCGTCAACATACCTGTGAAAAAAGCCTGTTTGCGAGGGCTTTTGTGTCCCGAACCGAACTTTAGATCAATCACCGGCAGGTGGAACAGTCCGAAAAGACTGAGGCCGAGCGCACCCATGATGACTGCTATGGCAAGAACAAGCCAGCGGTATTGAAAGAGTGCTCCCCATGCCTTGCCTGTGGCTGCGAGTACTATGGCTAACAACAGGAAGAAGCTGAGAACTCCCAAAACGAAAAAGACGTTGTGTTCGCGAAATGCGGATATGGGGTCTTTGCCGCCGGTCTGAGTGTTTGCACCAAGCAGGGCGGAGAGCTTGAGACTGACCACCGGCAGGACACAGGGCATGATGTTCAAGATAAGACCAGCCAGCAACCCCATGAGTATGGCAGACAGCAAACTCGCCACCTCCAGGCCCGGCTGCAGATACGTAGGTGAGAACTGCCAGTCGATAATGACATCCTCGGTTGTCCCTTGTGTCGGCGTGGAAGTTTTTGGGTGAACTGCCTGCTGACGAACGAGTTGTTTGAATTGTGGCCACCAGGCTTGGGTTTCCGCAGACGGCAGGGCTGTTCTATCAAGACCTGTCTCGCCGTAAGTCAGGTTCAAACGGGTCGGGACACATTTTGTCGGATGGCACAGGAGCAAGTCCAGCATGAGAGAGACGGGAAACGGCGTTTTTATACCTCGAGGAATCAGGGCGAAAAGCACGGTCCCATCGAGGTATGCGGCTATGGTAACAGACGGATCATAGGTGTCCTTTTTTTGAGTGCCCTCAGGATAAAAAACTTGGAGAGATATGCCGTTGGAGGTTGTTGCTGAAAGCTGCGTGGGCTTGCCTGATTCGCCGGGGGCGTTGGAATAGGCATACCATTCAGAATGTATGTCGAGGGTTACAGCCAGAAGAATTGCTCCGTTTTCATTGTCACCAAGTGTGCCGGACGGGATTGAGTATGCCTCTATCCTCGTCTCCAACGGAGGTGTTGGGCGCTGTGCCTGGGCATGACTGACCGAAGAGAGCATGGTAAGCAGCAGGGCAAAAAACAGAATGGATATCGGCTTGTTGAGATACATTAAAATCCTAATTTTAAAAAAAATGTAAATAAGTTGTTGACTTTTTCTGGGCCGACTTATAGAAACCTCTTCGTCGCTGCGGGAACGCACGGCGGAAGTGGGTCACTAGCTCAATTGGCAGAGCAGCGGACTCTTAATCCGGAGGTTCAAGGTTCGATTCCTTGGTGACCCACCACTTCAAAATCCAATGAAACTCGGCGTTCAGTCGAGTTTCTTTTTTTTGTCTGATGGTGGACATGATTATAATGCACCTTCTTGCGCACCTGTAGTTTCTTCGGGCGCCTGTTTTTACAGTATGGATTGGGTTTGTCATTACAAATACGCCTATCTGCGAACTGTACTCATCTCTAGTAATCGTGGCAAGTCTGTGCAGCTTTACAAGACAAAAGGCCGGGACAATGTCCCGGCCTTTCTATTGCTTTTCGATACTACTTTAGCCGCCGAACCAGCCGGGGGCGAGGACTTCAAGTGCCTTGGTGTAATGGACTCGAAGGTCTTCGAGTTTGCCGCCTATGAGTTTTTCCTGCATTCCAAGGCTGGAGGGACAGGTTTGTTGCATTTCAGAGGCTATAGCTTCGAGTTCCTTGACGGTGGATTTGATGAGGATAATGGTGTCTGCGATATCGTCACCCTTGTCTGATGCGAGGACATCGTATAAGCGGGCTTTCCATGTGTTCAGTTCCATTTCGAGGCCTTTGCAATAATGGGCAACTGCTTCCTGCTTTCCTGTATCTGTGGGGCAACCATCAATTCCCATACAACTTGGGCACGGTCCGGGGTAGTCCATATTCGGCATAACGCTCTCCTCAGTTTGGTTAAGAGTATTTAAGCCACTAGAAGACAGTGTATACTATATTTTGTATTTGTGACGAGGTGAGTTTTTCGCTTCTGAATATTTTCTAATCAAGGAAGAATAATTCGCCCATCTAAAAAGCCCTCCCAGTTGAACTGGGAGGGCCTCGCTTTGTGACTTGTTAGGTGCTTCTATTTTTTGTCGCAGCCGTCAGCCATGTGCTTCAAGGTTTCGTATCGCTTGTTAAAATCGATTTCGATTTTTTCACGATACTCCTTGGAGAACTCGGGGTAGAAACGCTCCAGCATGGCGTAACGGTTTTCTCCGGACAGGAATTCCTGCAGGGTCCCGTCGGGAGCCTTGGATTCCAGAATAAACGGATTCTCGCCTTGGTCAGCCAGTTCAGGATTGTAGCGATAGAGCGGCCAGTAGCCGGATTCCACTGCCAGTTTCTGCTCGAACTGCGTCTTGCCCATGCCTTTCTTGATACCCTGGTTGATACAGGGAGCGTAAGCAATGATCAGGGACGGACCAGGGTAGGCCTCGGCTTCCTTGATCGCTTTGAGGAACTGGTTCTTGTTAGCACCCATGGCAACTGAGGCAACATAAACGTAGCCGTAAGTCATTGCCATGCGGCCGAGATCCTTTTTGGCTGTAGGTTTGCCTGCTGCAGCGAATTTGGCAATGGATCCCATGGGGGTTGCCTTGGAGGATTGTCCACCTGTGTTGGAATAGACTTCAGTGTCCATGACCAGGATATTTATATCCTTGCCGGAGGCAATAACGTGATCCAGACCGCCGTAGCCGATGTCATAAGCCCAGCCATCGCCGCCGAACACCCATATGGATTGCTTGGTAAACAGGTCGGCCATGGACGCGATTTCTCGCAGGTCCTTTTTGCGCGTGCCTTTCAGGGCATCCTTGAGTGCTTCACCGGCTGTTTTGGATTCTTCGGAGCTGTCCTTGACTTTGACCCAGTTGGTCAACGCAGCTTTAAGCGCACCTGTTTCGGTCTTGGCCGCTTCCGTGACCAGTTCAACGAGATGAGCGCGACGTTGATCTGTCGCCATTTCGATACCGAAGCCGAATTCAGCGGCGTCTTCAAACAGGGAGTTGCCCCAAGCCGGACCGTGACCGTCTATGTTGGTGCAATATGGCGTAGTCGGAGCGGAAGCACCCCAGATAGATGAACAACCCGTGGCGTTGGCAACGACCATGCGTTCACCAAAGAGTTGGGTGATGACCTTGACGTAGGGGGTTTCGCCACAACCAGCGCAGGCTCCGGAGAATTCCATGAGAGACTTGCGGAACTGACTACCTTTGACGGATTCGCGACCGAAGGCGTCCTTATAGGAAACCTTGTCTGCGAAGTTGAAGTTGCGAATCTGTTCGCTTGTCTGGGAAGCGATGGGCTTCATGACCAGTGCTTTTTCCTTGGCAGGACAGATATCGGCACAGTTGCCGCAGCCGAGACAGTCGAGGGTGTTGACCTGCATACGGTACTGCATGCCTGTCACGTCTTTGCCCATGGCGTCCACCGTTGCGAAGGATTTGGGAGCCTTTTCCATTTCAGTGGAGTCAGCCAGGATCGGTCGCAGAGCGGAGTGAGGACAGACGAACGCGCATTGGTTGCACTGAATGCAGTTCTCTGCAATCCATTCGGGAACCATGATGGCAACACCGCGTTTTTCGTATTTACTGGTGGAGACAGGCATGGTGCCGTCATGAGAGAATACGGAAACCGGCAGGGAGTCGCCTTTCTGAGCCAGAACTGGGCGCATGACATCTGTGACGTAGTCAGGTTCGCGGCGAGAGGGTGCTTTCTCGTCTTCCAGTTCTTTCCAAGCTGCTGGAACCTGAATCTCGATGATGGCGTCCACTGCGTTGTCCACGGCGGCGTTGTTCATGGTGACGATCTTCGGTCCTTTTTTGCCGTAGGCGGCTTCGATACCTTCTTTGAGCAGAGTGACAGCTTTTTTGAACGGGATAACGTCGGCCAGTTTGAAGAATGCGGTCTGCATTACCATATTGATGCGTCCGCCGAGCCCGGCTTCTCCGGCAATTTTCACTGCATCCACAGTGTAGAACTTGAGGTTCTTTTCAGCGATGGTTCTGCGCATGGAAGCGGGCAGCTTGCTGTCCATTTCCTCAGCTGTCCAAGGGCTGTTGAGGACGAAAGTGCCACCGTCCTTGATGCCTTCCAGAACGTCATACAGATTGACGTAGCTTGGGTTGTGACAAGCTATATAATCTGCGTCCGTAACCAGATATGTGGACTGAATAGGCTTTTTGCCGAAACGCAGATGGGAAATGGTGATACCACCGGATTTCTTTGAATCGTAGGCAAAATATCCCTGGGCGTACATGTTTGTATTGTCACCGATGATCTTGATGGCCTGTTTGTTTGCACCAACAGTTCCGTCAGAACCGAGTCCCCAGAATTTACACTGCACCGTGCCTTCGGGCGTCGTGTCCACACACGCACAGTCGGAGAGGGACGAATTGGTGACATCATCGTTGATGCCAACAGTGAAACCATGCTTGGGCTTGGCCAGAGAATCGAAGACCGCCTTGGCCTGAGCCGGGGTGAAGTCTTTGGAACCGAGGCCGTAACGACCACCGACGATGACGGGAGCATCTTTTTTGCCTGTATAGGCTGCGCAGATATCCATGTATAAAGGATCGCCCAGGGAACCGGGTTCCTTGGTGCGGTCCAGAACAGCGATTTTCTTCACGGTCTTGGGAATGGCGGACATCAGGTGCTTGACGGAGAAGGGACGGAAAAGGCGCACCTTGATAAGACCGACTTTACTGCCGGTAGCATTAAGGTGGTTGACCGCTTCCTCAATACACTCACAGGCAGACCCCATGGCGATGATGACACGGTCCGCTTCGGGGTGCCCGACATAATCGAACAGCTTATAGCGACGACCAGTAATCTTGCCGACCTTTTTCATGGCGTCAGTCACCATGTCGGGAATGGCGTCATAATACGTATTGGTTGCTTCGCGTCCCTGGAAATAGATATCCGGGTTTTGTGCTGTGCCTCGGATGTCTGGGTGTTCGGGGTTCATGGCTTTTTTGCGGAATGCTGCAAGCTTGTCCATGTTTACCAACGGTTTCATATCTTCATAGTCGATAACAGCTATTTTCTGGATTTCATGCGAGGTGCGGAAACCGTCAAAGATGGACATGAATGGGATAGAAGTCTCGATTGCGGAAAGATGTGCAACCAGCGAAAGGTCCATGACTTCCTGTACCGAGTTGGAAAAGAGCATGGCAAACCCGGTCTGACGGGTTGCCATGACATCCTGATGGTCGCCGAAAATGGACAATGCGTGGGCGGCTATTGCTCTGGCGGATACATGGAAGACGCCGGGCAGCAACTCTCCGGAAATTTTATACATGTTCGGTACCATGAGCAGCAGCCCCTGAGAAGCCGTAAAGGTGGTGGTCAGTGCTCCACCGGCCAATGAGCCGTGAACCGCACCGGCCGCTCCCGCTTCAGACTGCATCTGACGGATTTGCACCTTTTGTCCGAAAATGTTTTTTCGCCCCTGTGCCGCCCATTCGTCGGCAATCTCGCCCATAGGGGTGGACGGGGTGATAGGGTAGATGGCGGCCGTTTCGCTCAGGGCGTAAGCCACATGAGCGGCAGCAGTGTTGCCGTCCATTGTCTTCATCGTTTTCTTGGGCATGTGATTCTCCACAGTTTTTGATTGGACTCTATCAACCAATAATTTCTGAAATCGATTGCCAGAATTATTTTTTACAAAGCAACAAATGTCCATTGCCTTCAAAGGGAATGAACAGGAGTGCTTTGTCGTGATCTCGTGCTCGGGTGTAACCGCGCATCGTTATGACATTTGTCTCGATTTATGCGTTCGGGGTCAAGACCTTTGCCTTCCGTTCCCCGACGATTGTATGCCACTTACCGATTAATTCCACTCAAAAACGATTTATATAGAATTGTGATATTATTCACATTACTGGCGATTGTATTGACTGACAGGTCAATTGATAGTGTCCGACCTTAACCCCAGCTACGACATACAATATACAGGAGTGGGTGTGACGACACCATCTGTGTTTTTCAGAAGAGAGCGTTATCCAACGCTTTTACAGTGCATGGAATTGAGGAAGTATAGGTATTGGAGTGTCGTAACTCACGACAATTCTGTGGAGGTATGGGGCAAAAATATGTGGATTGAATAACAAAAGACCCTGAGTACAGGGCCTTTTATTCTTCTTCTTCTTCTTCTTCTTCGTTACTTACTTTACTGTGTCGTAACCGGCTTTGTTCCATGCAATATATCCGCCTGCCAGGCTGCGGACATTCCAGAATCCATGTTTTTGTAGGTAGGAGGCTGCGATGTTGGCGCGGTAGCCGCCTGCACAGTAGAGAATGTGGTGGTCGTCCTCGGATAGATTGAATTTACCGTTCAGTATATCAGCCAGGGGGATGTGCTTAGCTCCGGGAATTCTACCGTTGGCCCACTCTCCTGGCGTGCGGACATCGACAAGACTTAGCGGTTTATTGTCGGCCTGACAGGTTTGTAGATCCTGGGCAGAATCGATTGACAACTTGTCTACGGGGCGACCACTGAAAACCCACGCCTGTATGCCGCCTGACAGGTATCCGTAAATGCTGTCGTATCCGATACGGTGTAGTTCCGTACGCATACGCTCGTATCCTTCCTTCGAGTCCACTATGAGCAAGATGTCTGCTTTGGGATCAACGACCATGCCGACCCAGTTGGCAAGACTCGGTTCAAACCCGATATTGATGGAGCCGGGGATATGGTATCCGGCATAGGCAGCGGCGTCACGTACATCAATAACTACGGCGCCATCCTGCATCTTTTCCTCAAATTTGAACGGGTCCATGGCGAGGTCCATGGGGCAGCGTTCGAGCAGAGGAGCACCGCTGGCGTTTGTGGAAATGATATGGGTGAAGCTCTTGGGCCGGGCCGGAAATTCCTGGCTCATTGCGAGATGAAACGCTTCATACTTATCAAAGCCGAGCATGGGGTTATGACGGCGTTCAAAACCGAGCGTAGAACTTGGTTTCGAACTCATGCCGCGGCCACAGAGAGAGCCTGCCCCATGAGCCGGGAAAACTTCCAGACTGTCAGGGTATTTGTTGAACTTAACGTATAGTGTGTTCCAAAGGTTTTGAATCTGCTCATCAAGTTTGGCGTCACCAACAAGGTCGGGGCGGCCAATGTCATTAACAAACAGAACATCGCCCGTGAGCAGCATCCAGGGTTCGTTGCCGCGCGAGAAGTCGGTAACGAGCAGTGATAATGCATCCGGGGTGTGACCGGGAGTGTGGATAACCTCCAGGCCTGCGTTGCCGGCGACGAGTTTCTCTCCCTCCTTAAGTGGAGTGAATTCATATGTGACTGGCGAGGTTTCGTAGACCATGATGTCACAGCCTGTATGGGACTTCAGTTCTTGAGCACCAGAAACATGGTCCGCGTGAACATGGGTGTCGATGACGTGCACGATTTTCATTCCCTCATCACGAGAGATATCCAGATAATCCTGTACGTCTCGCTTAGGGTCGACAACGATCATTTCTCCGGCAGATGGGCAGCCGATGACGTAAGAGAAGCACCCGAGTCCGGGAGTGGTGATCTGTTTGAAATACATTAAGTGCCTCCTTTTTTTCACACTCTTCCTATCCATTGAAGGATAAGTCGAGATCGATATTTTGACAATAGTCCAGAATGATTAATTTAATTCATCTGCTTTTCGGGTGAAGCGCATTGCAAGGTCGTCTATGATATCGGCGGCAGTTTCAAAGGCTTTGAGCTTTTTTTCCGGTTCATTGAGAACTCGTCGGTATGCCCATTGTGCCAGATAGAAGAGTTCTGCTTCAGTGCAGGATTGGCAAATTTGCTTCAATTGGGTGAGCAGTTCAGCCTTGATTTGCTGGCGTTGTAGTATGGCTCTTTTGAGGTCGGCACCGGCCTGTTTGGTGTTTTTGTCGTCAGCAAGAGCGATCTGCATTTGACCATTTGCCCGCTCCACGGCTTTAGCGGCACGGAGATATCGACCAGCCAATTCTGTCAGATGTGGTTTTTGGGCTATGGCCCTGAAGACGGTGGCAGTGCGTTCAATTCTGTTGCTGTTGAGTCGAAGCATGACCGCAATTTCCGCATTGGTCAGTGTCCGCATAACCTGGGTGTTGCCTTCAATATATTGGCGTTCGTCTGTGGCGGCAGTGTTTGTCAGGTGTATAATAAAAGCATCAGCATAGAGTTCATAGAGAGTCTTGAGCATGGTCGGTGTGAAGGCATAGTCAAGTACGGTGCGGCGAGAGGCACGGATATCGTTATCGAATACGGCAAAACCGTCCAGTTCTCGTCCGTAATATTTGTTCAGCGAGGTCGCGGAAACCAGTGTTGCCGGTTTGCCGTTGGGGTTTGAAGGCAGGAAACGATGCAGAAAAAAGTCTGCCAACGATTCTACAAACGTGAAGGTGACTACTTTGTCTTCTGAAATTTCAACTGTTTGCGGCTCATTTTTGACTGGTTTTGTCGGTGCAGGTGGGGGTGTCGTATCCACCGGAGCGGCCGTTGACGGCGAGTAGTCTGGAATGGCTTCCTGACCACCGTTCACCCAGTCTGGTGCTTGTGCCGGTTTTTCAACCGGCTGTTTGACTTGGGTTGTTTCTGTCTGTGTATCTTCTGGTGATTCAGACAGAAGCAGGTAAGACCCGAGGGCAAGGAGTATGGCACATCCAATAAGGATCAAGGCTGTTTGTCGTTCTTTCATGGTATTATCTCCTGAGAAGTTCCTACCAGTTTATACATCCTGTTTCCAGGC
Organism: uncultured Pseudodesulfovibrio sp.; assembly: GCF_963675635.1. Lineage (NCBI taxonomy): Bacteria > Pseudomonadati > Thermodesulfobacteriota > Desulfovibrionia > Desulfovibrionales > Desulfovibrionaceae > Pseudodesulfovibrio > uncultured Pseudodesulfovibrio sp. The sequence continues at coordinate 873,187 of NZ_OY776488.1, forward strand.
GTATTCGTTTTCTTTGTCAGCATTGGCACATGTAAGCTCTATATCTCGTAACAAAGCCCAATAAGTCGTTCCTTTGACGGCTTGTTCACACATTTGCCGCATGTTTGAATAGTATTCGAGAAGGGAAACCATCGTATTCAGGTCGATATGACCTTGTGCGCCGACACGCAACAGATCATCCTTGAGGTCGTGGTACAAGTTATCCAACTGGTTGAGCTGTTGTTTCAGGTCCACGAATTCGGGAGAACAGGGAGTGTGTGCTACGTTGATGATGTTTCGGACTTCTCGTCTGAATGTTCGGGCTGTTTCATTCGTGGCCTCGGGGAGCGTGTGGTCGAGGAGTGTATATTGCTGAGATACTTCGGTAATGATATTGATGGCTTTCCTGTAATATTGAATGACCCTGAGTGCCGCCGGAAGCCGGATTGCAATCGGGCCTGGCAGATCCAGTCGTTGGATTTTAACACAGTATGCTCTAATGGCGACGATCAGTGTGTCGAGAGTGGTTTTGTCTTTGATGAAATCCGTGTGTCGAAACTTTGAGGTCAAAGCCTTTTGACATATCTCGCGGGTCATTTCCCCTAGCCGCCCCAATTCCATGAACAGTGCGTCCATAGCGAGTGCCGGGGTACTGAGAACGTTGTTGTCCAGATACTTCGGTTTACCTAATTCTGTGATTTCCCGACCTATGTGTCGATTCAGAAAATCCACAAGTTGAGAAGTGAAAGGCAGAAAAATGGCTACTCCGAGCATGTTGAAGACTGTGTGGAATATTGCGAGTGTCGTTGCCAGGTTGTAGTCTCCGTTCAGTGAAGACAAGGTGCTGACGACCCGGAGCAGGATTGGTATGGTCAGGATGGCAACAAGACTTGTTACAAAATTGAATATAATATGAGCGGCCGCAACTTTTTTGGCATTGTATGTTGCTCCGATAACGGAAAAAAGAGCAGTGGATGTCGTGCCTATATTAGTGCCGATGGCTGCGGCTGCCGAGCTTTCCAAGGTGACAATACCCGACATGGCGGCAGTCAGGATAATGGCCATGGCTGCACTGGAACTCTGCATGAGTAAAGTCAGAATCGCACCCAAAGAGACAAAAAGCAGGATCCCCGGGATGCCGCCGATATTGAAGGATGCAAGATCAACCGTTGTACCGAGATCCTGAAAGGTGGACTGGAGAATTTCAATACCGAGAAAGAAAATACCGAAACCTGTCAGGGCGTCTCCGATGTGTTTGCGGCGGGAATGAGCGCTTGTAAGCCTCAGAAGTGCCCCTAGACCGATGAGGGGAAGGGCCAGCGCTTTGACTTGGACGCTTACACCAACAGCTGCGACGATCCAGCTGGTAACGGTGGTTCCGATGTTGGAGCCGAAGATTACGCCCACGGACTGAGCCATTGTCATAAGTCCTGCATTGACAAAACCGATGACAGCCACGGTGATGGCACTGGATGATTGAACCAGAGCTGTGACCATGAAGCCTGATGCAAGCCCCCTGAGTGGTGTCTTGGTCCATTTGCCGAGAATGGAGCGCAGTGCTTCCCCGGCCGCATTCCGTAAGCCGTTGGTCATCAGCCGCATGCCGAGAAGGAAAAGCCCCAGTCCGCCAACGAGACCGGCTACGAGTGAAAAGATCATGGTCGGTTTATAGCTCCTTGCAAATCTTGGATATTATCTACTTAGTTTGGCAGAGTGCCAAAGTAAACAGGTTTATGGCGTTCAGAAATTTTTGAAAATAGTGGATGTATTAAAGGTCGTTCAAAAGATAATGCAGGTTCGTAACCCAAAAATGTTCCCGCTGGAAATGGAATGACTCTGGACTCATAACCACAAGAAAAAAGAGAAAAGGATATCCCCTATGATGTCTCGTGTCATACTGTGACGTCGTCTGTGAGAAAAAAGGATTGAGTCGTGAGGAGGGCAAGAAGATATGATTGAAAGACATATGCAAAGGAAAAGCCCTTACGATAATTCGTAAGGGCTTGATTTTTTTTGGCTCCCCAGCACGGACTTGAACCGCGGACCTAGTGATTAACAGTCACCCGCTCTGCCAACTGAGCTACTGGGGAAGATTTGGCGCCGAAGCGAGTTGTTGTTTAAATAAAACGTCGGCGATAGTCAAGTAAAAAACTTAATTAAAACGAAAGAATATATGGAATTTAAAAAAGAAAAGGGCTGTATCATCCGATACAGCCCTTGTACTCTCGTGGCTCCCCAGCACGGACTTGAACCGCGGACCTAGTGATTAACAGTCACCCGCTCTGCCAACTGAGCTACTGGGGAACATTTTGTTCGTGTGAAGCGAATGAGGGTTTATATAAATCGTTTGTGACGGTCAAGCAAAAAAAACAAATTCCATGAGAAAAGTTTAAAAAGCTCTTGTCGGGGGTTAAAAGGTCCATTTTCTTGACGGGAAGTGTTATTTGGCTTACGGAATCAACGTCTCTTGTTTTTTTCTAGACTTTACAAGAGACAGGGAAAAATAATTTGGGACAAAATACGAAAAAGAATAAGAAAATCAAGCTCGCAACCAAGTCGCAATACGCGGCTCGGTTTATGCCGATGCTCGAGGCCCTTCAGGCCAAGGATGAGTTGAATTCTGTTATTAAGACTCGCGTTGAAAAAGCGTGCGGTCTTATGGATGATAATGTTCACCTCTACCCCAATGATTTCAAACGCGACACGGAAGTAAAATCCATTCTGGATCAGTTCTCCGAGGCCGACACTGAAACCCTTGAGGCTGGTGATCATACATTCGCTATTGCAGGACGCGTTGTATCCTACCGTTCCTTCGGTAAGGTTACGTTCTTTAACCTTCAAGACCGCAGTGCCAAGATTCAGGTCTACGCTGCGCGAGATGAGCTTGGTACCGAAGCGTATCAACTGTTCAAAAAAACAGACATTGGTGACATCGTTGGTGTGACTGGTGGATTGTTTAGGACTAAGACAGGTGAGTTGACGGTTAAGACCAGAGCTTTCAAGCTGATCACCAAATCCATGCGGCCGCTGCCGGAAAAATATCACGGGCTCAAAGATGTTGAGACGCGCTATCGCCAACGGTATGTGGATCTCATTGTTACTCCGAGAACCATGGAGATATTCAAGGCACGTACAGCGATTATTCGCGAGTTGCGTGATATTCTCGATGAGAAGGGCTTCATGGAAGTGGAAACTCCCATGATGCAGGCCATTCCCGGCGGCGCTACTGCCAAACCGTTCGAGACATATCACAATGCGCTCGATATGAAGTTGTATATGCGTATCGCCCCGGAATTGTACCTCAAACGTCTCTTGGTCGGTGGATTCGAACGTGTTTATGAAATCAACCGCAACTTCCGCAATGAAGGTATTTCCACCCAGCATAATCCTGAGTTCACAATGCTCGAATTCTATTGGGCTTACGCGAATTTTGAAAATCTCATGGATTTGACCGAAGAGATGTTCTCCCGCATTGCGAAAAAGGTTACCGGTTCTACCGTCGTTCCGTATCAGGGCGAGCAGATTGATCTGTCTATCGGAGCCTGGACGCGGATGGCGTTCCATGATTCGTTGGAAAAGATTGGCGGCGTTTCCCCTGATATCTATTCAGATTACGACAAATGTCGGGATTTGGTGAAGGAAAAGGGCGAGAAGGTTGTCGAGGGTGAAAAACTTGGAAAACTCCAGGCTAAGCTTTTTGATATGCTCGTAGAGCCAAAACTCGTACAACCGCATTTTATTTATCATTATCCCACGGACATTTCGCCTCTTTCCAGGCGTAATGAAGAGAATCCGGATATCACGGACCGTTTTGAGCTGTTCATGACCGGACGGGAGTTGGCTAACGCTTTTTCTGAACTGAATGACCCTGTTGATCAACGTGGCCGGTTTGAGATTCAAGTTGAGGAAAAGGAAGCCGGAGACGAAGAAGCGCATTTCATGGATGAGGATTATGTCCGCGCTCTTGAATACGGCATGCCACCTGCTGCCGGTCAGGGAATCGGCATTGACCGTCTGGTTATGCTGTTGACTGATAGTGCGTCTATTCGTGAAGTCATTTTGTTCCCGCTGCTCAGGCCGGAGGCCGGGTAGGGCTTTGGCCCGAGAGTGATGCATATGCGATTTGAAACCTTCATCGCACTCAGATACCTGTTCGCTCTGCGTAAGCAGTCGTTCATTTCTGTCATATCGCTTTTTGCGGTGTGTGGAGTAGCTATCGGGGTCGGAGCGCTTATTGTCGTCATCGGTGTGATGAATGGTTTCTCTACGGACTTGCGAGACAAGATTTTGGGAGTCAATGCCCATATTCTCGTGACTTCCTTGCGGGGTGGCATAAACGATTATCAAGCATTGGCCGATGAAGCGAAAAAGGTGTCCGGCGTCATTGGTGTGACGCCTTTCATCTATTCAGAGGTCATCTTGTCCACTCGGAACGGAGTGAAGGGCGTGGTTCTTCGCGGAATTGATCCGTCAACTTCGGACGCTGTACTCAGTCTGTCAAAAGACATGATCAGCGGTGATGTCCGAAGGCTCGGTGATGAAGATGATTTTCCACGTATTATCATCGGTTCGGAATTGGCGAAACGTCTCGGTATCATTGAAGGGTCCGAGGTAAACCTCTTGTCTCCGTCCGGTCGTTCTGGGGCGGCAGGATTTACACCCAAAGTCCGCCGATTTATTGTCGCGGGTGTTTTTCGTACCGGAATGTTCGAGTACGATTCGTCACTTGGCTACGTCAGTATTCCGGCGGCGAGGAAGTTGCTCGGATTTAAGGGTGATATAGTCTCCGGGTTGGAAATCAGTGTGGACGATGTCTATAATGTGGAAGCTATCTCGGACGCTTTGCGGGACAGGATATCTACATTCACTGTTTATGTCCGTCACTGGCAAGAGATGAACGCCAATTTATTCGCGGCGTTGGAACTGGAGAAGACGGCCATGTTCATTATTCTCGCGATGATAGTTTTGGTTGGTTCATTCAGTATTGTCACAACGCTGGTAATGTTGGTAATACAAAAGACCAAAGACATTGCAGTACTTATGTCCATTGGAGCAGATGCCAAAAGCATCAGAAATATTTTTATGCTTCAGGGGACATTTATCGGTCTTGCAGGAACCCTGATCGGTTTTCTCATTGGAGTACCGCTTAGTTTGCTGTTGAAAAAGTATCAATTCATTAAGTTGCCAAGCAATGTCTATCCGGTGGATTACCTGCCGGTTCGTCTTGAGACTTTGGACATGGTGGCAATTGGTGCAGCAGCATTCCTGTTATGTTTTCTGGCAACCATTTACCCGGCACGACGAGCTGCCGCTCTCAACCCGAGTGAAGCCTTGCGTTATGAATAAAGAGGCTATATACCAACTGGTTGCCGTGAGTAAGGAGTTTCAGGGTCCACCCGAGACGGTGCGAGTACTGAACAAGGTTGATCTGACAATTGATCGCGGAGAATCCTTGGCTATTCTGGGTGCTTCTGGGTCGGGTAAAACAACATTGTTGCATATGCTCGGCACATTAGACCAGGTAACAAGTGGACAGATATTTTTGAATGGGGTGGACTTGAACACTCTGGGAAATAGGAGACGGGCAGAATTGAGGAACCGTGAAATCGGTTTCGTTTTTCAGTTTCACCATCTTCTTCCAGAGTTTTCCACATTGGAGAACGTGGCGATGCCCGCTTTTATCGCAGGTAAGGGACGTTCTGAGGGAATGCAACTCGCACGGGAAGCACTTGATATGGTTGGACTTACACACAGGCTTGAACATAAGGTGACGACTCTTTCGGGTGGCGAAAGACAGCGTGCTGCCATTGCTCGTGCCATTTTGTTACGTCCCAAGGTCCTTCTTGCTGATGAACCTACTGGTAATCTTGATGGAAGGACTGGGGCCATGATTGGCGAATTGCTGTCCACTCTTAATAATGAATTAGGCATGACGTTTGTTGTCGTTACACATAATCCGGAAATTGCAGGTATGATGCATCGACGCGTTGAATTGCGTTCAGGAGAACTCTATGCTCACTAGTCTCGCTCGCAGGCTTGCCATTGGGGCGGTTGCAGTTTGTTTGTTGATGGTCGCTGGAGCGGCCTTTGCTGCAGACAGTCTCAATCAGGATATCAAAGTTACCGTGTTGCCTTTCGAGGTCAATGCCGGTGATGATTTGTCCTATCTTAAGGACAGCCTCCCTGAGCTTCTGACTGACCGTCTTCGCGAGGCTGGATTCAATGTCGTTGATCAAGCTGAAGTTGCACGTATTGTTGGTGAAAAGGGGTATACTCAATTTAATCCTGCCACTGCGCGTGAAATCTCATTGTTAGCTGGTGGTGAATTTTCAGTTTATGGCTCTCTTAACCAAATCGGGGACAACCTGACTTTGGATGCCCGCCTGGTTGATGTTTCTGTCTTAGGTCCGGGTAAGAAAATTTCCGTGACCAAGGAAGGCCTTATCAACCTGCTGCCTGCCGTAGATGCTTTGGTAGACCGCATGCGTATGGATCTTCTTCGTCAGGATGTGGTGGCCGAGGTCGATGTCGAGGGAACCCAAGTTCTTGACAAAGAAGTTGTCATGATGCGTCTCACCATGCAGAAGGGTGATATCCTCACCGCGAAATCTGTCAATACTGCACTTAAAAATATTTATGATCTTGGTTATTTCGACGATGTTCAAGTGAAAGTCGAATCGGTCGATGATGGTAAGAAAGTTGTCTTTGACGTCAAGGAGAAACCACGTATTCAGGCTCTTGGGGTTCGTGGTTCTGACAAGATCGATTCCGAAGACCTACTTGAAGCTGTTTCCACAAAGAAGGGTGGCGTTGTAAACCCCAAGGTCCTGGCTGATGATATTCGTGTCATCCGTGAGATGTACCGCAAGGAGGGTTATTACAAGGCCAAGATTACTCATGAAGTTGAAGACGCCGGAAAAGGTGTGGCCCGATTGACCTTTGTCATAGACGAAGGGCCGCAGTTGTATATCGAGAACATCATCATTGACGGAGCCAAACAGATGGACCCTGATGATGTTAAGGAAGTGCTGGCTCTTAAAGAGCGCGGCATGTTTTCTTGGATAGATGATTCCGGTGTTTTGAAAGAAGAGCTTTTGGAGCGGGATGCTGCTGCCATTATGGCTTTCTATCAAAGCAAGGGATTCTTGACCGCAAAAGTTGGTCGTCCTGATGTAGAGATTAAGGATGCTGGCATTGATGTTATTTACCGAGTCTGGGAGGGGGATCGCTTCAAAATGGGGCAAACCTTGTTCAAAGGTGACCTTATTGATGATCCCGCAAAACTCATTGGTGTAACTTCGATTGATATGTTGCATGAAGAGGATGAGTATTTTGACCGGACGATCTTAAAAAAAGACATTGAAGCATTGACCGGTTATTACAATAACTATGGGTATGCCTATGCTGATGTCGGTGTAAAACTGCAGGACAATCAGGAAACAAAAGTTGTTGACGTCGTTTACACCATCACCAAACATCAGCGCGTTCACATTCGTCGCGTGCTCATTGAGGGGAATACTCGGACTCGTGACAATGTCATTATGCGTGAAATGCGTTTGGCTGACGGGGATCGGTTCAGCGGAGATAAGTTGAAACGGTCCAACCAGCGACTGACCAACCTCGATTTCTTTGAAAAGGTTGATATTTCACCTGTTCCTACGGGTAACCCTGAAGAAATGGATCTTGTGGTCAAGGTCAAGGACAAATCAACCGGCAAGATCAGTGGTGGTATTGGTTACTCCACATATGACGGTGTGTTCTTTGGTGGTACCATTGGTGAGAAAAATCTCTTCGGAAAGGGATATCAGGCAAGTTTTGAAGGGCAGATCGGCGGGTCCAGCACGTCCTATGTTGCCAAATTCATAAATCCTCGAATTGATGATACAGATCTAGGTTTTGGTCTTGAAGCTTTCAATAGAGAAACAGAATACAATCAGTTTGATAAGAATGGTATTGGTGGCAACGCTTATTTCTTCTATCCTCTTGGCGAATATACGACGCTCAAGTGGGATTACGGTTTGGAAAGCTATGATATTACCAACGTAGCCAGTAATGCTTCCGATGATGTTAAGGATGATGCTGGATACCATCTGGCGTCGACGGTTTCGGCAAGTGTGACGCGTAACACTTTCGACAATTACAATTCCCCAACCACCGGAACAAAAATGATGTTGCGGATGGTTTTTGCTGGTGGTCCCATTGGCGGGACCGATGACTATGTCAAGTATACAGGCTCTCACGATTGGTATACGCCCGTTTTTGAGAAAGTCGTATTTCACACAAAGTTCTGGGCTGGTTATATGCATAAGAACTTTGGTGGAGAAAAAATGCCGACAGCTCCGCGGTTTGAACTGGGAGGCGTTAACAGTGTACGTGGTTATAGCAACTATGATATTACGCCGACCGATGGGTCAGATTCTTCATCAACGCTCGGTGGAGACAAGGCATTTTACACCAATATTGAATTGAAACGTCCGATTAGTGAAGAATTGGGCATTACGGCATTGGCCTTCTTTGATGCAGGTAACTCCTGGAAAGAAGGAGAAATGTTCTTCGAATCGGTGACACGATATGGTGAAAAGCCATCCTTTGGTTTGTATAAGAGTGTTGGAGCCGGTATAAACTGGAATTCTCCAATGGGTCCTGTGGGCGTCGTATATGGTTACGCTTTGGATCAGCTTAACGATGATGGTCGCCATAAGATTGAGTTACTCATGGGACAACAGTTCTAATTAAAAAAGATTTTCATTTAAGGAGTTATACAATGAAAAAAGTGTGTCTGCTGGCTGTTTGTTTTGTCTTTCTTTTTCAAGCTGCGGCGTTTGCCGAAACCAAGATTGGTGTTTTTGATGCCAAGAAAGTCATGCAGGATTGTTTGTATGGTAAAGATGTGAGAGCAAAACTTGACGCCAAGTTTGGTGCTCGTGGCGAACAGCTCAAGAAGGAAAGAGACGCTCTTGAGAAGCTCAAAATGCAGATTGAAAGCAAGGCCTTTGACGAAAAGACCATGCAGGACAAGATCGTTGAAATTCGTCGCAGAAGCCGTGACTGGACTGAAGATTTTCAGGTTTATCAGAAGTCAATCCAGCGTGATCAGAATGAAATGGGCAAGCCCGTTCTTCAGAAGCTGGAAAAGGTTGTCATGGAATACTGCACAAGCAACGGCTTCAGCATCGCTTTTGACAAGTCGACTCCAGGCCTTGCATTTATCGCGGACGGACTTGATATCTCTGATGCTATTATCAAAGAACTTGATAAGATGAAAAAATCTGGAAAGTAGCCCTATGAGCATGAAATTGTCAGCCTTGGCCATGGAGCTAGGGCTTGAACATACTGGTGCTGATATTGATATAACCGGGGTCAACACTCTGGAAAAGGCAGGACCTGAAGATCTTTCATTCCTTGTCAATCCGAAATACCAGCATCTGCTTGAAACCACGAAGGCCGGATGTGTTCTCACATCCGGCCCTTATGCCGACAAGGCACAGAGAGCCTTGATAAGCGATAACGTCTACATGGACCTGGCAAAGGTGATGAACATTTTTGCTCGTCCACAAGGATGCTTACGCGGGATCAGTGAATTGGCCTATGTCCATCCAGAGGCTCAGGTTGACGAATCTGCAACTGTCTATCCTTTTGCCTTTATTGGTGAACGAGCCTCTGTCGGCCCGAAGACCGTTGTCTTTGCAGGGGTGTATGTCGGTGAGCATACCAATATTGGTGCGAACTGCATTCTATATCCGAACTGTGTGATCATGGGTGGCCTGCATTTGGGTGATAATGTCATATTGCAGCCGGGTGCTGTCATCGGTGGTGATGGCTATGGATACGCCCAAACTCCAGCCGGTCATATGAAAATTCCTCAGATTGGTACTGTTGAAATTGAAAATGATGTCGAAATTGGCTCCAATACCGCCATTGACCGTGCTGCATTAGATACCACAAAGATTAAACGCGGAACGAAAATCGATAACCTCGTTCAGATTGGTCACAATGTTGAAATTGGCGAGCATTGTTTAGTTATCGGTCAGGTCGGTATTGGTGGAAGCACTATTGTGGGCAACGGTGTTGTTTTGGCTGGACAGGTTGGTGTCGCTGACAATGCAAAAATCGGTGACGGCGCCATGGTCGGTGCTCAGAGCGGTGTGGCAGGGAATGTCGAACCAGGAAGCAAGATTGCCGGTACCCCTGCCATGAAGGCAGGGACGTTTCTGAAAGCAGCCAGTGTGTGCATGCCCAAATTGCCGGAGCTTTTTAAGCGGGTAAAGAAATTGGAAAAGGAACTGGCCATTCTAACAGCAGAGGCTGCCGGTGGAGACTGTAATGAGTAATGAATGTATCTTTGATATACGTAGAATTATGGAGATGCTTCCGCATCGTTATCCTTTCCTTCTTGTTGACAGAGTGCTTGAATTCGAATTTGGTGCTCGTCTTAAAGCCATCAAGAATGTCACAATGAACGAAAATTATTTTCAGGGACATTTTCCGAATATGCCTGTCATGCCTGGCGTTCTTCAATTGGAAGCTCTTGCTCAGGCAGGGGGAATACTCGTAATAAATTCCATTGATGAACCACTTGGAGATAAGGTTTTTCTTTTCACAGGGCTGGATAAGGTTAAATTTCGCAGGCCGGTCGTACCCGGTGATCAATTAGAGCTTAATGTCTACTATGAGCGGAACAAGTTGAATATTTGGAAGATGCGTGGTGTTGCCACGGTTGATGGTCAGGTCACCTGTCAGGGTGAATTTTCTGCAGCCATTGTTGATAAGGGAGCCATGTAGATGTCGACTAATATTCATCCGAGTGCTGTCATTGATCCGACTGCGGAAATTGGTGAAAATGTAAAGATAGGTCCTTACGCCGTGATTGGTGCAGAAGCAAAGATCGGGGACGGTACGTTCCTCGAATCTCACACTGTCATCCAGGCCAACACAGAACTCGGCAAGAATAATCACGTTCATCCTCATGCCGTTATCGGTGGCGAACCACAGCACAGTGCGTACAAAGGTGAGAAAACCTACACCCGTATAGGTGATAATAATATCATTCGTGAGTGTGTTACCATCCACCGTGGAACAGTCCAAGGAACAGAAGTGACCAGGATTGGTTCCAATTGCATGTTTATGGCGTATTCCCATATTGCCCATGACTGTTCTGTTGGTGACAATGTCATTCTCGCAAATGCTGTCCAGTTGGCTGGGCATGTCGAGGTTGGACGCAATGTTATTATCAGTGGTTTGTCTGCTGTGCAGCAGTTTATCCGTATTGGCGAATATACCTTTCTAGGTGGAGCCAGTGGGTATAAACTCGACGTTCCGCCTTTTATGCTGGCCCACGGCGTACGTGGAATGCTCTTTGGACCCAATCTTATTGGGTTGCGGCGAAATGGATTTGACAGTGATGCCTGTAAAGGTCTGAAGCGAGCCTACAAGATTATCTTCCGTTCTGGTTTGAAAAGGGATGAAGGGCTTACCAAAGTTGAAGAAGAAATTACAGGTATTGCAGAAGTTGACCGTCTTGTTGCCTTCATTCGTGAAAGCAAGAATGGTGTAACCCCTGATCATAAACAGCGTAGCGGAAGCGATCAATAGTCCTTTTTTATCATGCCAGAACCCATCAAGACAATAGGTCTCATAGCAGGGGGAATGCAGTTCCCCGTTCTTGTTGCCCAAGGAGTTAAAGCCAAGGGACACAAACTTGTTGTGGCTGGCTTTACCGGACACACCAATATGGACGTTGTTCCCCTTGCTGATGTCTGGATGGAACTTAAGCTCGGCAAATTGAATAAACTGATCAATTATCTCAAGTCCAACGGCGTTGAAAATGTGATCATGGCGGGGACTATTGAGAAGCCGAAGGTTATGGATATCAGGCATCTGGATATGAGGGCAGTAAAATTGGTGCTTGGCAAAAAGAATCGGGGAGATTCAGCTTTGCTCAGCCTTATTTCCAGTGAGTTTGATAAAGAAGGCATGCGTGTTGTTCCCGCGCATGAATTCTTGCCGGAACTGCTGACTCCAGAAGGGGTACTGACCAGTCGAGAACCAGACGAAAGAGAATGGAGTGATCTTCGTTTTTCATGGAAGATAGCCAAAGAACTCGGACGGATGGATGTGGGACAATGTCTTATTGTTCGTGAAGGCATTGTCGCTGCAGTTGAGGCTCTTGAGGGTACGGACGCCGCCATCCGACGAGGATGTGAATTTGGTGGCAGTGGGTGTGTCGTGGTCAAAGTTTTCAAGCCGGGCCAACAAGAAGAAGTTGATCTTCCAAGTTTGGGAATGGATACACTCAAAATTATGGCTGAAGGCAAGGCGACCTGTCTTGGCATTGAGGCCGGTAAAAGCCTTTTCTTTGATAGAGAAGCGACTCTTGATTTTGCAGATAAAGCCGGTATTTCTATTGTCGGCCTGCGTTCTGATTTTCCTGCCGATTTGTCATGATTCTCTAATCGTGCACTAGAACAGACCTTGCCAATGCGTGAGGTGGTATGCGATTACTTATCGAAGTTCTTGAAATTCTCTGACGGTATGAGATTCTTTTCCGTCACAATATATTGTAGATAGGTGTTCAAATGAATACTGCTCTGGATTGTATGCCTTGTTTTATGAAAATGGCTGTTCGGGAAGCTCGACTAGCCTGTCCTGATGACATTGCTCTACAGCATGATATAGTTATGTCCTGGGGAAAAACATTGGCCGAACTTGATCTGAACGATCCGCCGCCTGCCATCGCACGCCATTTAGCCGAGTTGGTTCGTACCAAAACCGGATGCGGCGATCTCTATCGCGATGATAAAGATGAAGCCAATAAATGTGTGGCTGCCCTCCTGCCTGATCTTGAAGCGCGTATAGCTCAGGAAATTAAGCGGGAAGACGGTGACGCACTGGCCCTTGCTCTCGAACTCGCGATAATTGGCAACTATATCGACAGAGGGGTCGAAATCGAATTCGACCTGGAAAAAGAAATTGCCAATGTTGCAGGTACGATCTCACCAGAAGTGCTCGCCACCCTGAAACGAGATGTTTTTCCTGGTGCCAAGGTTCTTATTCTTGGCGATAACACAGGAGAGATTGTCCTGGATAAACTTTTGGTTAAAGAGTTTATCCGAATTGGCTGTGATGTAACCTTTGCAGTCCGTTCTCATCCCGTTATTAACGATGCAACCATTGAAGACGCCGTGACTGTCGGAATGACGCAATTGTGCCAGGTTGTGGAGAGCGGAGTGGACACTCCCGGGACCATCCTTGATCGGTGCAGCCCTGAATTTTTAAAGACTATGGAACAGGCAGACGTGATTCTTGCCAAAGGGCAAGGGAATTTCGAGTCGCTTGAAGGACGTTGGCCAGGCATTTATTGTGCTTTTAAGGTCAAGTGCAAGCGGGTTGCTGAAAGAACAGGTCTGGACTTCGGCGCCAGTGCTTTTTATCTAACAAAACAAGACGAAATGGACGGTGGGGACGGAGGAGTCCCGAATGCGTGTAGCGATTAAACGATTGCTTCTTCTCCTTGTGGAGTTGTGTGTTGCCCTTTTTTTTGGGGTGACCGTCGCTTTGTTTTGGCTTTCTTATTATATTGATACCGATGATTTTCGGACTGCCTGCACCCAACGGTTGGGGACTGTACTTGAAAGAAAAGTGCACCTCTCCGGAGAATTCAACATTGTTGTCTGGCCGAATCTTGCGCTCGAAGTTACAGGGTTGACCATCGACGAAGCTCCTGCTTTTGGAGCCGGGGTAGCTGCTGAGTTTGATACTGTTCACATAATGATAGAACTGCTGCCGTTATTCTCAAAGCAGCTTGAAATCGAATCTGTTGTTGTGGAAGGCATGCGGGGTTCTGTTGTTTACGGAGAAACGGGGCAGTTTAATTGGCAAACCATTTTTGCTAGCGTGGACAAGAATGGCGGAGGGGCATCGTCCACTTTGCTAGATGGATGGGAATTGTCTGTTGAGGCCGTCGAGATAATTAATGCGGAAATTCTTTATTACGATACTCCCACCCAGAGCGAATACCTATTGAGCGGAATTGATCTGAAAACCGGCATGGTTCGGCCGGGAGAGGGTGTCCCGTTTTCTGTGAACAGTGATTTTTCATGGGCTGAACAGGGCCTTTCATCCGCATTGACATTGCAGGGTGTTGTTTGCGTGTCTACGGACGGTTCCGAAGTCTCGTTGAAAGATGCCTCTGTGAACGCAACCGTTTCGGGGGATTTTCTGCCTGAGGGTTCAGCCCCAGGTGAGTTGACGGCGTATCTCGACGTGGATTGGAAAAAACGTTCTATCGGGTTGCGTGATTTGCAGGTTCTCTTCTTTGGTCTTCGTGCTGAAGGTGATTTAAAGAGTGGGAATCTGAGCAAAGGGTTTACAGCTGAGGGACTTTTAACAGTTCATCCGTTTGTCCCCTCTGAATTGTTGGTTAAGCACGCTCCTTCATTGCCTGTGGATAAGGTGCAAGGCCTGAAAAGCAGTGCTGTGACGACGTTCGTGCGCGTGTCGGAGAAAGGTGTTCAGTTCGATGAGCTGGCCTTGACGCTTGACGATGTCACCGTGCGAGGGAAATTGGGTTTCACCGGCTATTCAAAGCCTGTGTTTGATTTTGCTTTGCGTGGAAACACCATTGATCTCGATCATTATCTTCCGCTTTTCGTGACCGGGACGCCTTTTGTCTGGGATGATTTCAATTTGAATTTTTTTAAAAAATTCAACGGAAGCGGGACGCTACGAGCGGATGGCTTGACTGTCTCGGGAATCGATCTTTCCGATATACGTCTTAACGTGGCTGCTGAAGATTCAAAAATATCCTTATCCGTTGAATCTGCTCAACACGAATTGACAGCTTTAACTGGCATGATGGATGTGACTATAGGCAGTTCTTTTGAAACGGATATTCCGACGCTAGCTGTTGAAACGCGTATACACGCTCAGTCTCCTGAGCGTGGGTTTGCCCTGTTGCAACATCCTCCTGTTTCCGTCGGCGGGTCAGGTCAATGTTCCATATCGGCGTCAGTTTCTCCAATTAAATGCCCTCCGAATGAGCGGTCCATTTCCATCTTGCGTCATTTAAAAGGTACAATTGCGTTGTCGTTGGGCAAAGGTGTCTCCCGTTACGAGGAAAAAACTGGAGCAAGCCGAACGTTGCAATATTCAAATGCCGAAGTGAGCGTGAACGTGGTTCCAGTCGAGGGCACCACCGAGACTGAGTGGAAGAGCCTTGTCAATGCCGTGGTCAAGACAACCGGTGGGGAAGATGTCGAAATGCTTACATTGATGGCCCAAGGCCCATTGGCCGTGGGACTTGATGATGGTGAAGTGCAAAGCTCTGGGATGGCTGTTAACGGGCACATGTTTTCTTCTCTGTTTCCTAAAGAAGCCAAGCGGGTTACGGCGAACGGTGTCATTGCTTTTGATTCGAAAAACGGGACCATGGAGTTGTCGGAGGGCTTTTTACGGATATTGGAAACTACGGTGGTCGGTTCGGCCCGGGTGATGGATTTGCACGGGCAGTTCAAGGGAAAGGGGAATCTCTCTATTCCTGGTGCTAATCCCAAGCGAATTATTTATTTATTGTCGGGCAAGGTTCTGAATACAAACGATAGAGAGGCTTTGACCAAGGCTGTGCTTGAGACTCAATTTTCTCTGGATGAAAATGGTTTTGTGTTGAGTGAATTACGTGGGGAACTCGACGGTATGCAGATCACGGGGGATCTGAGAGGAACCGGATTCAAAAATCCCATGCTTGCCTTTGCCCTGACTGCCGGAGAATTCGACCTGGATCGGTATCTTCCTTCGTCTCGCAAGCCGGATCCACTTACAGGTGTAAGCCCGAAAGCAGAAGCGGTTCCTCTTCCTTTGAAGTTCCTTCGCGCTCTTCGACTTAACGGCAAAGCCTCTTTTGACGCATTTACTCTAGCCAAAATACGCGCAACCGGACTAACGGGCCAACTCAAAGCTGACGAAGGGCATATTCATGTTTCAAATGCGAAAGGACAACTTTATGACGGAGCACTTACTGGCGACTGGAAAGGGAACATCAGCGAGATATCATTAAGCACCGAGCTTGCTCTTGATGTGAAAGACATGCAGACCGGACCTTTCATGGCGGATGTAGCCAAACGTGATTATATTCGTGGTACAACCTCTGCTGATATTGTCCTCAAAAGTCGTGGGGCAACTGATGATGACATTCTGGCCAATCTTGCAGGGACTACAACGATACGGACAACCAACGGATCGTTCAAATTTACTGGATACTCAGCGAAGTCTCAGCAAATCTCCGCAAAAAAATCGACCGATACCGTAAGTAAGGATGTCCAACAGCGGGAATTGCCTCGAACTCCATTCCAGAAAGCTGTTATGGATTTTACGATCAGCAAAGGAGTTTTCACCGTGGACAAGTTCCGGGTTGAAGCTCCGCCGGTTCTTCAATCCCGTGGGGAAGGGAGTTTTAGTTTACCGGACAACTCCATAAAGCTATCGATTCAGAATGATTTTGTGGTTGTTCCAAGTGTAACCCTTGAGTTGGTCGGTAAACTGACGGATCCACAGGTGAAGATCCCCACAGGGAAAATTCTTCATGACACCGTCTACAATATTTTGAGCATACCGAAGACGTCTTTTGAATTCTTACGAGATCTTTTCTAATGAAATCGGTCTGTCTTGCTTGTAGAATGCTAAGGTGTATATGGTGTTCGACAGATGGGCACACCATTGAATCAGGTGGATACTATTGGAGTTAGCATGAGTGCAGCCAGACTGGAAAAGACATCAAGAAGCGTGAAACGACATTTTGTTGAGGGTATCTGGGTTCGAAACACCCCGGAAACACCGACTTATGTCCGTTTGTGGCGAGGCGCCAGTCGGCTTCTCTACCTGATCGGATTTGGCTTTATCAAGGATCAAACCGTTATTCGTGCGGCTGCCCTGACATTTACCACCATATTGTCGATAGTGCCGTTTCTTGCAGTAGCATTTTCCATTTCCAAAGGGTTTGGGTTGCAGAATACAGATTTTATTCGGACTCTCATTCTCAAATTAACCACAGGACGGGTGGAAGTCGCTGACAAGATAATCGAATATATAGACCGAACCAATGTACAAGCCTTGGGTTGGGTTGGTGTCGCGACACTCCTCTTTACGGTGTTCTCTCTCATCGGAACGACGGAAAAGGCGTTTAATACTATTTGGAATGTTACCAAAGGGCGTTCTCCCTGGCGTAAGATTGCTGATTTTTTCCCGGTTATTCTGATTTGCCCTCTCGTGCTGATTATTGCATCGAGCTTTAACGTCAGTCTTCAGCAGCAACAGATGATGACCAGTCTTTTGAGTGTGGAGGCTGTCGGCTTCCTTGAAACAGCATTCCTTAAAGTGACGCCGTATATACTTATTTCATTGGCTTTCACGTTCATGTACGCTTTTATTCCATATACGCGTGTGGATATGGTTGCTGCCCTAGTCGGCGGTGTCGTTGGTGGGGTGCTTTGGCAGATGGCTCAATGGCTGTATATCAATTGGCAGATCGGGGCAGCAAAATATAACGCAATTTACGGCAGTTTCGCCCAACTGCCACTTTTGCTGATCTGGATATATATAAGCTGGCTGATTGTTCTACTTGGCTCAGAGGTGAGTTACAGTTGGCAAAATATTAATTCTTTCGTGAAACAGCGGTATTTCGGCGAAGCCACACCGTATGAGCGGCAGAAAATTGCTGTCTTGATGATGATCGTACTCGCCAAGAGATTCTATGCGGGCAAGCCCCTGCCGTCAGTCGAAGAGCTTTCAGACGGTCTCATGGCGCCGGCGACATTGGTGTCGGATTTGTTCAACCTGCTGCAAAAGGCAGGGTATACGGTGCTGGCCGATGTGAAGGGGTGTGAGTTGTACGCTCCGGCCAGAGCATTGGATGATATCCGTGTGCTGGACATTATCCGGGTTGTCAACATGGATGGTGAGCACCGGGTCTTCGAGGAATTCGATCAGAAGTTCGGTTTTCTGGACAAACTGCTCGGTACCTTGGCTGAAGACACCAGTCAGAGTGAGGCGAACCTCACTCTGCTTGATTGCGCAGAGCAGTATTCCTCGTCAATTCTTGGCCTTGCGCCTGAAGACGAACTCATGGGAACCTGCTCCCTTACATCGGTCTGATGAATTCTATTTGGCGTAGGCGGCTTCGTAGCGCGCCTTGAGCTCACTAAACGTCCCATTCTCAATGGCTGCTCTGACCTGTTTCATGAGGTCCAGATAAAAATAGAGATTGTGATATGTGTTCAGCCTGTAGGACAAGAGTTCCTTGGCTTGATATAGATGGCGCAAGTAGGCCTTGGTGAAATTGCGACAAGTGTAGCAATTGCAGTTGGGGTCGAGCGGGGAGTCATCCTCGGTAAACTCTGCGCGCTTGATATTGACCTTGCCCATGGAAGTGAAAAGGGTCCCGTTGCGTGCATTGCGCGAGGGCAGTACACAATCGAACATGTCCACTCCGGCAGACACGCCTTCCAGTATGTCCAAAGGAGTGCCTACGCCCATGAGGTAGCGGGGTTTTTCCTCCGGCATTTTTGGGGCAATATGGTGGAGAATATCATACATTTCCTCAGTTGATTCGCCGACAGACAGACCGCCGATAGCAAATCCTTCGAAATCAATCTTGCGAAGTTGATACAGACTTTTTTCCCGCAGATCCTTGTGAAACCCACCCTGAACAATACCGAACATGAGCTGGTCGCCGCTTCCCTTTGGATAATGATCGCGGCATCGTTGCGCCCATCGTGTGGTCATTTCAAGGGACTTCTCGGTGTACTTGCGGTCATTGCCGTAGCCCACACATTCGTCAAGTACCATCATGATATCCGAACCAAGGTTCTTTTGGATGTCGATAGCCTTCTCCGGCGAGAAAAAATGCTTGGAACCATCGATGTATGAACGGAATTCCACACCTTCTTCAGATAACTTGCGGATGCCTTGCAGGCTGAATACTTGGAAGCCGCCGCTGTCGGTAAGGATAGGGCGTTTCCAGTTGGAAAAGTTGTGCAGGCCGCCGCGTCTGGCTACAAGTTCGTCACCAGGACGGAGATATAAATGATATGTGTTGCCGAGAATGATCTGGGCTTCCATTTCTTCCAAGTCCAACGGGCTCAGGCTCTTGACCGTCCCTTGTGTGCCCACGGGCATAAAAATGGGTGTTTGGATATCACCGTGTGCTGTGCTCAATGTGGCACGTCGAGCTTGTCCGTCAGTAGTGTGGACTGTGAAGTCGCTAGGCTTGGTCATTATTTGACTCCCTTTTTTGGGCAGATGTCGTTGAGTTCGCATATGTCGCATTTGGGTTTTCGTGCCGGACAGACATCGCGACCATAGAAAACGAGATAGTGGTTGATGTCTCCCCATTGTTCACGAGGATAGAGCGGCATGAGGTCTTTTTCAATAGGGATAGGGTCTGTCTTGGTGGTCAGGCCCATTCGGAAGGCAAGTCGTTTCACGTGGGTGTCCACGGCAATGCCTTCGTTAACACCGAACGCGTTTGATAAAACTATGCTGGCCGTTTTTCGTGCCACACCGCCAAGGGTGACGAGTTCCGCCATGGTCTGCGGTACTTTGCCGTTGTATTCGGTCATGATGCGATGGGCAGCAGCTTTGATGTTCTTGGCCTTGTTGCGGAAAAATCCTGTAGATCGAACAACTTCCTCAATGTCTGCCACATCAGCGTTGGCGGCGTCTTCAATGTCGGGCCATCGTTCAAAAAAGATCGGTGTGACCTTGTTTACCCGTTCATCCGTGCATTGGGCAGACAGAGCTGTTGCCACAAGCAATTCCCATGGTGTGGACCATGTCAGAGCCGGTGTGGGAGAAGGGTACCGTTTGGCCAGACGTGCATATATTTCCAGGGCGCGTTCATTCTTCTTCATTGTGTCTCCGTGAAGGAGGGTGTTAGCACCTGTCTTTCCAACGCTCAAGTCCCAATTGTCCATGGTCCTTTGCGTCTGCTCTCAAAGCATGTATGATTCAATTGACTATTATAAAGGGGGGATTCCATGGCTGAAGCAATGATTTATATGACATGTCAAACCATCACCGAGGCGGAAAATATCGGGACAGTTCTCGTTGAGCGACGACTGGCAGCCTGTGTGAACATTATCGACGGAATAAAATCCATGTATTGGTGGAAGGACAAGGTGGAGCATGCGAATGAAATCGTGCTTATTGCGAAGACTCGGGACAGTCTTGTCGACGAGTTGACCGATGCGGTCAAGGCCATGCATACATATGAAGTACCGTGTATAGTGGCTATTCCCATTACCGGTGGCAACCCGGATTTTCTACGGTGGATCAATTCGGAAACTATGAGATCATGAATACGAAATTTTAATACAGGCATACCGTTGACAGAAACATAAGCAAGAACGTACCTTCCCGGTGATAAATTCAGCCATCATTTGAGGAGTTGCAATGAATATTTATGTTACCGGATCTCTTGCTTTTGACCGCATCATGTCGTTTCCCGACAAGTTCTCCAACCATATCCTTCCTGACAAAATTCATATTTTGAATGTGTGTTTCCTTGTGGATGGCCTGACCGAAAGGTTTGGCGGTACCGCCGGGAACATCGCTTACAACCTTGCATTGCTTGACAAAAAATCCATCATTCTTAGCCAGGTAGGTAAAGATTTTGCTGCATATGATGAGCGTCTGCATCAGGTCGGATGCTCCATGGAAGGTATTCGCACTCTCGATCAGGAATTCACTGCCGGTGCCTATATCACCACCGATCAGTCAGACAATCAGATCACTGGTTTCAATCCCGGTGCCATGAAATATCCCTGTCAGTTTGACATGTCCAAAATCAACGGTGAAGACGCGTTGGGTATTATTTCTCCCGGCAACCTGGGCGATATGATTGATCATCCAAAATACTATCGTGAGAACAAGATACCCTTTATTTTTGATCCGGGTCAGCAGATTCCCGCATTCTCCGGCGACCAGTTGAAAGATGCTTTCCAAGGCGCAGAAATTCTCATCACCAATGATTACGAGTTGGAGATGATTATGAATTCCACAGGAATGTCCAAAGATGATATTCTGGATTCCGTGTCCTATCTTATTACAACGCTTGGTGAAAAGGGATCTGTGGTCAATTGCAACGGTGAAGAAACCCATGTTGATGTTGTTCCCGCCGAAGCTGTGGTCGATCCTACCGGTGCCGGTGACGCATTCCGTGCGGGGCTCCTCAAAGGGTTGTCGCTGGACAAGACCGTCGTCGAAGCGTGCAAGTTCGGAGCAACGTGTGCAACCTATGCCGTGGAAAAAAACGGGACACAGGAACATTCCTTCACCATGGATGAATTCACTGCTCGTTATGAGGCCACCTTCGGTCCGATGGAATAAGTTTTATAAAAGGCCCCGCCGGGGAGGGCGTCATGATCGAATTGAAGATCGAATCCATTGAGGCTTATTTGAAGCGTGCTTTCGGAGATGACGCCCGACTCGTCGGGGCTGGTGATATCGGCAACCTGGATGAACAGGGTATGAAAGGCTTTGGCTACGGCAAGCCCCTGTTGCTTCGGTTTGAGGCCGGTGGAGAATTCCGAGAGGCCGTTCTGTCCGTCATGAAGGGGGATAAGTACGGCCATCAGTTTTACTGGGACAGGGGGGCTATTCTCATGTTCCAGTATGAGACCTCTGCACGAATGGAGAAGCATGTCCATCCGCTCGGGCTTGGGTATGTTGATCATTCCGATGCTCTTGTTCCAATGGACGAACCAAAGGAATTCTTCATTCTCAACGAAAAGCTGGAAGGACACGATTACTTCCTTGACCTTGATCGGATCAAGTCCGGCGACTTTCGTGAGTCTGATGTTGAAACTGCCCGTGAATTTGCCCGGTGGCTGGCGCGGGTGCACAGCGTCAAACTCGACGATACTCATTTGTATTATCGGCGTATACGCAATCTGCTTGGTTCCAGTGAGTGCATTCTCGGGTTGATCGATGAAGCGTTCCCTCATTCTTATATACCTTTTGATGACAACCACTTCATGGCCTTGGAGAAAAGGCTCATCGACTGGCGATGGAAGCTCAAGGAATATACGCACAGGTTGAGTGCCGTGCATGGTGACTTCCACCCCTGGAATGTACTTGTCACGGATGGTGGTGATTTTTCTGTGCTTGATAGGAGTCGTGGAGAATGGGGAGAACCCGCCGGAGATCTGGCAACCATGGCCATCAATTATTTGTTGTGGAGTCTATACGATCACGATGGAATGAGTGGGCCATTTGAAAGGATGTATCGAGCGTATATTGAAGAATATCTGGCTCTGACAGGCGATATGGAAATATTTGAGGTCATGGCTCCATTTTGCGTTTTTCGTGGATTGGTCATTGCGTCACCGGAGTGGTACCCTGATCATCCCGAGTCGGTTCGTCGGCGTCTTTTTAATTTCGTAGGGAATGTGCTTGAGGATGATGTCTTTGATTGGGAGAACATCAACAAGTATCTGGAGTAGGTTATGCCTGAGAACAAGGCCGGATGGGCTATCTGGATTGTCGGGCTTCCGGGATGTGGAAAGTCAACGTTAGCCAACGGAATACTTGAGCATCTGGCTACTCGGGGGATGTCTGTGACATTGCTTCAGATGGATGAACGACGGAAATCATATTTTCCGCACCCAACCTATTCGTCTGAAGAGCGTGAAAAGGCATACGCCCTGTTTGTTGATGAGGTGGCGGGACTCGTGCGGCAGGGTGTGAATGTGTTGATGGATGGTTCAGCATACAGACGATCCATGCGCCAATATGCGAGGCAGGAACTTCCTCGATTTGCAGAAGTTTTTGTCCAATGCGATCTGTCTGAGGCTGCCCGACGAGAATCAAGCCGACCGAATGGCCTTGTTATGGCTGGACTGTATGCCAAGGCGTTGCAACGCAAGAAGACTGGTCAGCAGTTCGAGGGGCTTGGTGAGGTCATCGGTGTGGACGTCGAATTCGAAATGGACCCGGCTGCAGAGTTCATTGTCGATAATTCCCAGCTCGATCCTCGGGAAACTTTGGGAAAAGTCTTGCACTTTGTGGACACATGGCTTGCCAATGTTTAAGTGGCATACACTGTCGTAGTTCAATAAAAAACAACCTTCAACTGCCCGTGCAGTGGGTAGGACATCACATACATGAAATTTCACATCACCACCTTCGGGTGTCAGATGAACGTGCACGATTCACAATGGCTCAGCCGCGCTCTGGAGAGCCGGGGCTGGGTCGAGGCGGACGAGTCCGAGGCGCAGGTTTTTATTCTCAATACATGCAGTGTGCGGGATAAACCGGAACAAAAAGTATACAGCGAACTCGGACGGGTCGCTGCGCATATGAAGCGTGACGGGAATGTCTTTGCCGCTGTCGGCGGTTGTGTGGCCCAGCAGATAGGAAAAGGGTTTTTCGACCGTTTCCCCTTTGTTAAGCTTGTGTTTGGTTCTGATGGAATCGCAGGCGCTCCTAATGCTTTGGAGCGGATTGCTGCCGGTAAAGAGGATCGTTTGGCTCTGCTCGATTTTGTTTCCATTTATGAAGAGCGTGAACAGCCGGAAGAAAAAAGCATAACCATTCCCGAGACGCGACAGGCGTTTGTGAATATCATGCAGGGATGTGATAATTTCTGTTCATATTGTATTGTGCCGTATACGCGCGGACGACAGAAATCTCGTCACCCCGAAGCTATTATTGATGAATGCCGTTTGCTGGTGGAAAGCGGAATTCGTGAAATATCTCTCCTTGGCCAGAATGTGAACAGTTTTGGGTTGGACAAGGGCGGCGCTGGTGTCAGCTTCGCAGAATTGCTGACAAAAGTTGCAGCTATTGAAGGATTGGACAGGCTCAGGTTCACAACTTCGCATCCCAAGGATATCGCACCTGAAGTCATTGCTGCTTTCGGCGAACTTGAAAATCTGTGTCCGTCACTTCATTTGCCCATGCAGGCCGGTTCAGACAGGGTACTCAAGGCCATGCGCCGCAAATATGATATTGCCCGATACCTTTCCATTGTCGAAGGATTGAAAAATGTTCGGCCTGACATTGCACTCACCACGGACATCATAGTCGGCTTTCCTGGCGAGACTGAAGAAGATTTTCAGGAAACGCTCAATATGGTCGAAAGAGTTGGGTTCGAATCAAGTTTTTCCTTCAAATACTCTGACCGACCAGGTGTGGCTGCTGTGAACATGGAGCCGAAAGTTTCTCCAGAAGAAGCTTCTGAGAGGCTGATGCGCTTGCAGACTCTGCAAAATAATATTACTAGAAAATGTCTAAAGAATTTAGTTGGCATTGAGACAGATGCGTTTATCGAAGGATTGAGCCGAAAGCAGGATGGTCCGCAGACTGCATGGAAGGGGCGTGATCCTGCCGGAAGAATCGTCAATGTGGACATGGATCGCGATAGCGGTCTTGTCGGAATGATGGTTCCTGTGAAGATTGTCGAAGCCAAAAAGCATTCCCTAAACGGGGAGAGGACGGGCGAGCCGTGGTAGAGGTGGAAATATTTGGACTTGCATTGGACGAAACAGGCAAATCGCCTATTATCGTCCTTAAGGACATGGATGAGACAAGGGTCTTGCCCATCTGGATCGGAGCTGTGGAAGCCATGTCGATTTCCATGGCAATAAACGAGGTGCCTTTTCCCCGTCCCATGACACACGACTTGCTTCTCAATACAATTCACGCTCTGGGGGGTAAAGTTACCAGAGTAGAGATCACCGACATTGAAAACGGGACCTTCTTTGCAGAGATAGTTGTTGCCACAGACGAAGAAACACGTCGGATTGATAGCCGTCCGTCGGACGCCATAGCCGTGGCGGTACGAACCGAGTGTCAAATACTGGCGAGTGAATCTGTTCTTGAAGAAGCTGGGGCGCCTTTCCCGGAACATGCTGAGACGGTTATCAGTACCGAGGATTCGGATACGTGGGTTGAAGAGCTGGAAAAGCTCTCGGAAGACGATATTAAATACAAGATGTAGGCCCGTCATGATTGATCTGCACACACACACGATTTTTAGTGATGGCGAACTCATTCCTGCCGAACTAGTCCGCAGGGCTGAGGTTGCCGGGTACAAAGCGATCTGTATGACCGATCATGCGGATGAGAGCACCATGTATCATACGCTGGAGAATATACTCCGGTTTGTAAGCAAGCATGGACATTTTTTCGACATCAATGTGATGGCAGGCGTTGAGTTGACCCATGTGCCGCCTGCTCTTATCGCAGGGATGGTGCAAGACGCGCGCAAGGCCGGTGCTCAGGTTGTCGTCATGCATGGTGAGACGCCTGTTGAACCCGTGGCCCCAGGAACAAATCTGGCGGCCATCGAAGCCGGTGTCGATGTTTTGGCCCATCCCGGTTTGATCACCGATGAAGAGGTGAAGCTTGCCGTGGAAAAGGGTGTGGCGCTGGAGATCACCACTCGAGGCGGCCACAGCTATACGAATGGACACGTTGCGGCCCTTGCTCGAAAGCACGGTGCGAAACTGGTCGTGAATAACGATGCCCATGCTCCGCGAGATCTTATAGGTAAGGATCTGCGTAAAACTATTGCACTTGGTGCAGGATTGACGGTGCAAGAATACCGTCAGACAGAGTCCAATGCCTGGGAGATCGTTCAGCGATGCATGAAGTAATTACTCGCTGTCGCACGATTGTGACCATGGAAGTGTATACGTCAAAGTGACATCGGAAAGCCGTGGCTTGGATTGAGCTCGGCTTTTTCGCATAATGAGGCTTTGAGCCCGAAGATTTAAAGAATAGGTGCCACCATGAATTTTTTGCCTGAGAGTGACATGTTGACCCTCCTGACAGGAGCAACCCTGGCGGTCAAACTTGTGATGATTTTTCTCGCCCTGATGTCCGTGTGGAGCTGGACCATCATTTTTTTCAAGTTTTTCACCATCGGCTCGGCCCGCAAAAAAGTCATGCAAGGGTATGATGCGTTCATGGAAGCAAAGGATCTGACCTCTGGTCTGAAAGTGCTTGGCGACAAGGACCAATCTCCTTTGTCTCGCGTATCGACTCTTGCGGTGCAGGAGTTTCGTCTGTTGGAGAAAGCGGATGTCAACCGTGAACGGAAACGGTTGCTCGTCAAGGACACCCTGCGGCGCGTTCTCAAGCAGGGCATATCCAAGGAAATGCGAATCCTGACACGTAACCTGCCCTTTTTGGCAACCTGCGCTAACGCGGCACCTTTTATCGGGCTTTTCGGTACTGTTTGGGGCATCATGCATTCCTTTCATTCCATTGGACTTGCCCAGTCTGCCGCCCTGGCTACCGTTGCTCCTGGTATATCAGAGGCACTGATTGCCACGGCTATCGGTTTGCTGGTCGCTATCCCAGCTACTATTTTCTACAACTATTTTCTCGGCAAACTCGGTGAAGTTGAGACTGGCATGGTTGATTTCGCCGGTGCTTTCCTGAACCGTGCCGAACGCGAAATAGCTTGGGCATCCAAGCCCGAGAAAAAGTAGGAGCGCCACATGGCTATCAAGACAGGTGGCGGTTTTCTCAACGAGATCAACGTCACACCATTCGTGGACGTGATGCTGGTACTCCTAATTATTTTCATGGTCACCGCACCATTGATGACACAGGGAGTCGAGGTGGACCTTCCTGTGACCAAAACGGTCAAGAATCTGCCACAGGATTCTGAACATCTGGTGTTGTCGGTCAAGAAAGATGGCACACTGTTTCTTGACGAATATCAGGTGGGACTGGACGAATTGCAGGATCATCTGAAACGTTTGGTTGCCACGCAGAAGAAGCAGCTTTTTCTGCGTGCTGATAAAGAAGTGGCCTACGGTACAGTGGTCATGATTATGGGTGAAATTAAGGGTGCTGGCATTGATCGTTTAGGTATTGTTGCGGAAAAAACCGTTGATCCAAAAAAAGATAAAAAACAGTAGTATTTAAATATAATGCGGCAAAGTATCGGTTTCATACTCTCCACCCTTTTTCATATGGCTTTGGCTGTACTCGCCATTTATGGCGTGAACACCTCTGGTGTCAGGGTAAATATGGATCGTCCCGTGTATACGGTTGATCTCATATCCCTTGCGCCGCCACCGCCTGGCCCACCAGTGGAGGTGATGGCGACTGCTGAGCCGGTTGCAGAGACTCCGGAAGTGCCGGTTGTCGAAGCCAAGGCAGAGCCTGTCGTTGAGGTGGCACCCACACCCGTGGTAGAGGCAAAACCTGAGCCCGAGCCTGAGGTCAAGAAGATCAGCCCCAAGAAGGTCGAGAAGAAGGTCGTAGTCAAAAAGAAAGAAGAGAAACCAAAGCCGAAACCTCAACCGAAGCCGAAGCCGAAAAAAACCGCTGAGCAGTTGTTGGCTGAAGGGATGGCGGCTGCAAAGGCGACAGCCAAGAAGCAGGATCAGAAAAAGAAGAAGGCCTTGGCCGACGAACTGGCCGTGCTTAAGAAGCGTGAAGGGGATCAGGTTTATGCCCATGGAGGGCGGCCCGGAGGAGAAGAGGGCGGTGTTGTCGGCGGTACTGTCGGTGGGGCCGGCTCCGGACTCTCCGAGGTGTATGGACTGATCGTCGGATCTGCCATCAAAAAGCACTGGCGATATCCCGCATTTGCCGGAGAAGCCAACCTCGTCGCGACTGTCGAGATCGTGCTTGAAGCCGATGGAAAAATTTTGTCCTCGAAGATCATCGAATCGTCAAATAATCCTGAATTTGACAGTTCCGCTCTTCGAGCCATCAAGGAAACAGAATATGTGGAGAAACCGAGAACCGAACGGGACCGGATTCTGCGTATTAATTTCAACAGCCAGGAACTCTCAGAGTAGACGGTATGAAACGGATTTTGACGATTTGTATGAGTTGTGTCTGTGCCTGTATCATGGCCGTATCGGCGTTCGCCCAAGGTCCGCTGACGGTTGATATTCATGGTCCAGGTCAACGTATGGTAAATATTACGCTTCTGACCCCCAAGGGGTTGGATGGTTCTCCATTGCCCGAAGCTGCTGCCAAAGCGCTTCAAGAGTTGGTTACCAATGATTTAGGCTATATCCCTTTTCTCAACATTGTGCCTGTGACAGATTTGCTGGGCGGTGATCCTAGCCAGGGTGTCAAGGCGGCAGATATTGATTTCAAGCCGCTTCAACTCGCGAGGGTTGATTTGTGTATGACTACCGGATGGAATGGGGAATATCTTGAAGCTCGCGTTTTCGAAACGTTCAGCGGACGTCGTGTGGTAGGAAAATCGTATCGTGATGTAAGCAAAAACCTGCCCTTGGTGGCGGATCGTTTTTGTTCTTCCTTCCTAGAAGCGCTGACCGGCAAGAAGGGGTTCTTTGACTCTCCCATCGCCTTCGTCAAGCAGGAAGGTAAGACAAAAGAAATCTTTACCGTACTTCCTCAAGGGCGAGGGCTGAAGAGGATCACGAAATTGGGCGGGTATAATTTGAGTCCTGCCTGGTCTGATGATGGTAAGCGGATCGCTTTTACCCATATAGGTAAAACTCGGCATGAGCTTGGTATTTACGACAGTGAATCCGGCAAGATAAAAAGAATATACAAGGGGTTGGGAACCACTGTTATTAGTCCTGTTTATGGGCCGAGTGGTTTATTGTATGTTGCTCTCAACCGAAACGGTACAACGAATATCTATACGCTGGATACACAGTACAAACCCGGGAAGACCTTGGTGAAAAGTCCATACATCGACGTTTCGCCGAGTTTTGACAGAACCGGAGAGAAGATGACGTTTACTTCTGCCCGAGCTGGCAATCCGCATATCTATCTATTGGAAATGAAGACAGGGCAGATTAAACGTGTCACGACCACCGGTAGATATAACACTCATCCTTGTTTGAGTCCTGACGGTCGTTATATAGCCTACACTCACCAAACAACTGAGGGGCACCGTATATTTTTGCATGATTTGCATACGGGCAGGGAAAAACAGCTGACTTTTGGTCCCGGAAACGATGAATACCCGGCTTTTGGCCCTGATGGGTATTTCGTGGCTTTCGCCTCCAGCCGGACCGGTGAATACAAGTTGTATCTTTCAACACGTCATGGTGATAAGCCAAGGATGATTTCTACTGGAAATGGTCCGGCTTTCGCTCCGGCATGGGATACTTCATTACAGTGGTAAATTGTCATACACACGGGGTTGATTTTTTTGTATGAAAAGGTGCATGCTACCCAATGCGAGAATCATTGGCTGTCGGAAGCATCTGAAATAATGGCCGGGCGACGGCTCTACCAAGGAGTGAGCATGAAAAACAGAGTGTATTTTGGAATTGTGGCCATCTTGGCCCTGTCCCTTTTCGTCTTTGCTGGCTGTGCCAAAAAGACCACGACTACGACACCGCCTGAGAATAAAATCGAGGTCAAGGATGATTCTCAGTGGACTCCTCCGCCGACAGAACCCAAGGTTGATGAGGCTACTTTAGCCGCTGAAGCCGAGGCTCGAGCCAAAGCCGAAGCTGTTGTGGAGTTGTCCAGTGTCACTATTAATTTTGCTTTTGATTCCTATGAATTAAACGAGGAAGCTCGTGCAATTCTCGCTCTCAAGGCGAGTATCATGCGCAAGTATACAGATGTTGGTGTTGTCGTCGAAGGTCATTGTGACGAACGCGGTACCGAAGAATACAACCTTGCTCTGGGTGAACGTCGTGCACGTGCTGCGTATGAACATCTGGTCATTCTCGGTGTCGACCCCGAACGCATGAAGATCGTCAGTTTCGGCGAAGAGCGTCCCCTCGACCCTGCACACAATGAAAGTGCCTGGGCCAAGAACCGTCGAGCTGAGTTTGTGGTGCAATAAATTTGATTGAATATGTAATGAGAAACGCCGTTCCCGTATGGGAGCGGCGTTTTTTCGTGCTACATGGAAAGAATATAGTGAAGCAGGTGCAGTCCGCCCATGGCGTATAACCCCGCGACTCCATCATCAAGCATGACGCCAAGCCCACCGGGAAAGGTGTTTTCGGCCCATTTGACAGGCCAGGGCTTGAGAATATCGAAGAAACGGAACAGCCCAAAACCGACGAGAAGATACCATATGGGCATTCCCTGAAAAAAGAGCAGGGCAAGCCATTGACCGAATAACTCGTCGATGATGACACAACCAGGGTCTTTTTTGTCGAATACGACTTCCGCACGAGAACAGGCCCATATGCCGATGAGAAGAATGGTAGCCAAAGCGGCCCACCGTCCCCACATTGGCAGGCTAAGAAACAGCCAGGGGGCTGCAACGATGGAAGCAAGTGATCCCCACGTCCCCGGTGCTTTCGGGAAGTGGCCTATGGGCCCAAGTGTAGCCAATGCTGTGGCGAATGTATCAATGGGAGAAGTTGTTTTCATACTCTGTGACTTTGGCGTACGCGTACGTCGTTTGTTAAAATATCCTGCATTGAATATGGGTATTAAACGTTTTATTCAAATCCTTGATGGTCAACGTGATATGGTTGAGTCCATCTATTATGCCGACTACTGCCGTGTCTTGATGAGGCTGTTTTGCAAGAGGATTTGCAAGATTCTGGCAACAGGAAGTCCTACGACATTCGTATACGAGCCATTAATAGCTGTGACGAGAAATGTGCCAACGCCTTGTATGGCATAGGCTCCGGCCTTGTCAGTCGGTTCTCCTGTCGCAATGTAGGCTCTGAGCTCCTCATCTGTAGAATTGCGCATGTCCACATCTGTACTCACGGCTTTGGTGATGTCTGAGCCGTCAGGCATAACCATGCAGAATCCCGTGATAACCTGATGTGTTTTTCCGGATAACGCCGTGAGCATTTCGAGGGCATGGGCAACATCTTTCGGCTTCCCCATTATGCGGTCTTTCAAAACAACGATGGTGTCCGCCCCGATCACGGTCTGGCCGGTATACAGCCGGGCTACGTCCAGGGTTTTCAACTCTGCCATACGTTTTACATAGTCCTGTGGGGGCTCGTTCAACTCTGGTGCAGGTTCCTCAAGCGGGCTTGGGTGCACTGTGAACTCCAGACCAAGATCGGCTAGGAGTTCACGTCGACGGGGTGAGCCGGAAGCGAGAACAATGGGACTTACAGTGGTGAATGGTCCTTTGGAGTTCGTCATGGATTCGATGTTTCCCCCATATTCATCCAAGAGTCAACGCATGGGCTGTCAGCTTTTTGTCAGTTGACTGGGATGGACTGATTGATGTTTGAAAAATCACTGTTATATTAGATTGTTAATAAAGTGGCAGAATTCTTGCTTCATAACGTGCGCGCAGACGCGCAGGAGATTATATGCAGGAAATTCAAAAGAGTTTTACCAGAGATTTTTCCTCGTTCGGCCAGATCGAAGGCGAGGCAACAGTCCGTGGCATCAATGACTGGGCCGTGCCGTGGTCTGATCTGATGATGGTTATGTTCGTCCTTTTTGTGGTGCTGTTCATGTATGCCAGTACACATCAGGATGTGAAAATCCTGTTCAGCCATCAGACCGCCGAAAAGGCACAGGCGGCAAGCACTCTCGATCCCCTCATAGGGTTGATCGGTCAAATCGCCAGTCGTGCGGAAAGCGGTGGTTCTCAAGATATCGTGCGTGTTGCTGAAACGGAAGTCCTGTTTCGGTCCCGTTCCAAGGGAATCTCCGTTATTCGGGATGCACCGGGACAGGTTCGCATTTCATTACGGGGTGCACTGTTTTTTGATGAGCAATCCGGGGAACTCAAGGCTGAATCCTGGCAATACCTGAACGAAGTTGCCGAAGTCGTGAAGTTGAGTCTTGGCACTGTTCATGTTGTTGGCTTTGCAGACAAAAGTGAATCGGAAGGTTCAAAGAGTTTTACTTTGTCCTCAGAACGTGCAGCCAGTGTAGCTGACTTTCTCATCACGCAATTCGGGATCGTTCCCAAGCGGATCATTATAACAGGCAGGGGGGCGTACCTGCCTGAAGTACCGGATACATCCGAAGCCAACAAGGCGCAAAACCGGCGAGTTGAAATCGTCATAGTTCATCAAAGCTGATCGATTGGAGAATGTCATGAGTAAAAAGAATTTTGTCGGTGTGGGATTGAGCCTCATCATTTTCGTGTGCAGCTTCATGCTGACCGGAGCCGCGGGAGCCTATTTCAATTTAGCCGCGTTTCTGGTGGTCATGTCCGGGCTGACAGCCGCAATGTTGATCAGCTACCCGGCTCAGCATGTGAAAAACGCTTTCAGGGTCGCCAAAAACATATATTCGACCAGACAGGTATCAGCTGAGTCCATTGTTAATACGTTGCTTGACTTATCGGTGAAAAGCAAAGTGGACGGTGTTCTCTCTCTGGAACGATCAAAAGCCAACGATACCAGTTCGTTCATGAAAAACGGATTGATCCTGCTGGTGGATAATTACAAGGAAGAGGAAATTCGGGAATGCCTCAATGCCGAGATGGCCTTTTTCAATCTGCGCCGTCAGCAAAGCGAGCGTTTTTTCCAGACTCTCGCACGTATGGCTCCTGCATTCGGTGTGGCGGGAAGTGTTATCGGTCTGATCGGCCTGCTCATGGGTATCAATGATACCGCAGTTATCCTCAAAAACATTCCGGTGGCGTTTATTTCTACACTTTATGGGCTGATTTTGAGCAACCTCGTATTCTCACCCATCGCCGAAAATATCAATTTTGCTACTCGGGCTGAACTGTTGAATCAAAAACTGGTTCTTGAAGGTATTGTCGCCATTAGCAAGGAACAGAACTCTTACAAGTTGGAACGTAAGCTGGCTTCGTTCCTTAGCCCCAGTGAGCGTGAAGGTAAGACAGAAACACTGCGCAGAATCACTCGAAAGTATGTGCAGAAAAAGCAGCAGCCTGTGGAATTGGAGGATATGCCAATAATGACGAATTCCACGGCGAGTGCCAAGGAAGCGGCGTAGTATAAGCCAATCGATGTAGCAGAAAAGGGAGCCTCCGGGCTCCTTTTCTTTTTGTCTGAATATGATAGTGTCCCGCTCACGGGAGGCGTTTAAATTATGGCGAAGATTTTGGCTGCGGATCTCGGCGGCACCAACAGTCGGTTTGCTCTCTTCGAAACCACTGGAGACTCTTTTGTGATGGTGGATTCCATTTGGTTGGAAACCCATGGTGCTGAGTCGTTCCCTCAACTCTTGGAACAGCTTTGGAGCAGTGAATTTCCTGTGCGTCCTGGGGATTTTGACTGTGCTGTTCTTGCAGCTGCCGGGGCGGTTGTCGGTGGCGTAACGTGTCCCCGCCTCACCAATGCGTCCTGGGGGATCGACATTCGGGATGTTGATTTCGGAACGCATTCTGTGAGTGTCATCAATGATTTTGCCGCCCAGGCATTTGCCTGTCGAACATCGGCAGTGGATGACGCCATGGTCATTCAGGATGGAGAAAGCGTTGATGGTGCCCCAATAGCAGTCATCGGAGCCGGGACAGGGCTTGGATATTCAGCACTCATTCCTACTGAGTGCGGTTGGAGTGCACTGCCTTTCGAAGGCGGACATATGGCATTCCCTTTTTTTGGCAGGAAAGAAGCTGAATATGGTGAATTCAACCAGCGAGAGAGCGGACGACACTGGCCGGAAGGAGATTCTGTGGTTACTGGTCTGGGTCTAAAGCTGGTACACTCATTCCTGACGGGTGAGGATTTGACTCCCAAAGAAATTTCGGCGTCCATTACAATAAAAGATCAAACGACCAAGTGGTATTCTCGTTTTTATGCCAGAGCGTGCCGCGATTGGGCCATCGGAGTCATGTCTCGCGGTGGCTTTTTTATTGCTGGAGGTATTGCCGCCAAAAATCCCATGTTTGTTACTGTGCCGGAATTCCTGGAAGAATTTCATGATTCGCATATTTATGGAGATTTTTTGCGTTCCGTCCCCATTCGACTCAACTGCAATGAAGAAAGTGGCTTATACGGAGCCGGATTCTACGGAATGCAGATGCTGGCGCGATAAGGTGTATTTTGAGTGTAGAATTGCTTGATTAAGCTGTTTGATATGGGTAGAAAGCCACTTCCTTTGAACAGCACATGCAGGAGATGTTTCACTATGGGTGAAAAGAGCAGATACCAGAAGATGTTCCCGGTTTCTTGGGAGCAACTGCATCGAGACTGTCGGGCCTTGTCCTGGCGACTTGTCGAAAAGGGCCCCTGGAGGGGCATACTCGCCATCACGCGGGGCGGGTTGGTTCCGGCTGCCATCATAGCTCGTGAGTTGGATATCCACCTGATTGATACTATTTGCCTTTCTTCCTACAATTGGAAAGAGCAGGGTGAAGCCAACATTCTCAAGCAGGTCGAATGCGATGGAGAAGGATGGCTTCTCATTGATGATCTTGTGGACACCGGCAAGACTGCGAAACTGGCTCGTGATATGGTTCCTAATGCTCATTTTGCCACGGTCTATGCCAAACCTGAAGGGCGTCCTCTCGTTGAGACATACATTACGGAAGTGAGTCAGGATACCTGGATTTTATTCCCTTGGGACGCCGGCTCCCAGTTTGTCGAACCTATTGCTCAAGTTTCGGATGAAGATTAGCCCAAGATAACAGTTCACTCTTTATGACGATGATTCCCGGCATTCTTTCAGAGCCTTGCTCGATTGGTGTTGCTAGGATAGAGCCTTAAGATACTAAATTGATAACGGAGAGGTCCACATGAAAAAATTGCTGAAACTGTTTGGTGTATCCGCCATGTGCATGGCGCTACTCCTGTCTCTGGTTGCCTGCGGCGAAGCTCCTCAGGAAAAGAAAGCAGAAGAACCTGCAAAAACTGAAGAAGCCGCTGCTCCTGCCCAGGAAGAACCCAAGACCATCAAGGCCGGATTCGTCTACGTTTCTCCGGTTGGCGATGCCGGTTACTCCTACGCTCATGATCTCGGCCGTCAGGCTATAGATTCTCTTGATTGGGTGACTACATCTTTCGTTGAGTCAGTACCTGAGGGGGCAGACTCCGAGCGCGTTATCCGCAATATGGCTCGCAAGGGCTTTGATGTTATTTTCACCACCAGTTTCGGTTACATGGACCCGACCATCAAGGTTGGCAAGGAATTTCCTGATGTCAAGTTCATGCATTGCTCCGGTTTCAAGAAATCCGCTAATGTCACCAACTACTTTGGTCGTGTTTATCAGGCTCGTTTCCTGACTGGTATGGTGGCTGGTGCCATGACAAAGACCGACAAGCTCGGTTACGTGGCCGCTTTCCCCATCCCTGAAGTTATTCGCGGCATCAATGCTTTTGCTGTTGGCGCCCGTCAGATGAACCCCGATGTTGAAATTCGAGTTGTCTGGACCAAGACATGGTATGACCCGGCTCTGGAAAAAGACGCTGCTAAGTCTCTGTTGGACGCCGGTTGCGACGTTATTGCTCAGCATCAGGATTCCCCGGCTCCGCAGGAAGCAGCAGAGGAAGCTGGTGTGTACTCTATTGGATACAACTCCGACATGTCTTCTTTTGCTCCCAAAGCTCACCTGACTTCCGCCATCTGGAACTGGGGTCCGGTTTACACCAAGACTGTTGAGCAGGTCCGTGATGGTTCCTGGAAGGGTGATGAGTCTTTGTGGTGGTCCATGGCTGACGGCGTTGTTGATATCGCCCCCATGGGTCCGATGGTTCCTGAAGACGTCAAGAGCGCGGTCATGGCCAAGCGTGCCGAACTGGTCAAGGGTAACGACATCTGTTTCGTCGGTCCCATCAAGGATCAGAGCGGTGCAATCAAGATCGCCGATGGCGAAAAGGCCACCGATGCCCAGCTGCATGATATGATGTGGTTTGTTGAAGGCGTTGTCGGTTCTGTAAAGTAAGTACGGCATATGCCTCTGAAAATAAGAAAAAGAGATGAACCCTGGAAGTGGGGCGCCCTGGTTGTATTCCTGGGCGCCCTGCTCTTTTCCCTTTTGGTGAGTGCCCTGCTCATCGAAGGTCAGGGCAAGGACGCACTCCATGGGATGATAGTCCTGTGGGAAGGAAGTTTCGGTAACCTTTGGGCGCTGGAAGGCGCACTGCTTAAATCCATCCCGCTTTTCCTCTGCTCATTGGGCGTGGCTGTGGCTTTTCGCATGCAGATTTGGAATATCGGCGCGGAAGGACAATTTGCACTTGGCGCCATCGGTGCCACATGGATGGCCTTGTCATTCCCGGATTTGCCTGGTTTCATTCTGCTGCCACTCATGTTTATCATGGCTTTTATTCTCGGTGGAGCCTGGGCATTCATTCCCGCTTTTCTCAAGCTCAAGTTGCGCGTTAACGAGATTATTTCCACGTTGATGCTCAACTATATAGCCATTCTTCTGCTCGACCATCTGGTTTTCGGCGTTTGGAAAGACCCGGCGAGTTTCGGGTTCCCCATGACCCCTGAATTTTCTGTTGGTGCGATCATTCCCCATATTGGTTCGACCCGCGTTCACTGGGGATTGCTGTTCTGCGTGATCGTCGGCATAGGTCTGTGGGCTTTTATGCGCTTTACACGGCTCGGATTTGAATTGCAGGCCAGTGGTGAAGGTGCTCGTGTGGCCAAGTATGCGAAGATCCGATACGGCATGCTTGTTATGTTCGTCATGTTTCTTTCTGGCGGATTTGCCGGTTTCGCCGGATGCATCGAAACGTCCGCCGTCCTGAACCGTTTACAGCCGAGTCTCATCGTTGGATATGGTTACACTGCAATTGTCGTGGCATGGCTTGCACGCCTTGAACCACTGAATATTGCCTTTGCCTCCTTCCTGTTGGCGGCATTGCGGGTGGGCGTGGAGAACTTGCAACTTGAATTGCAGATTCCTGCGGCGTTCGGTGTGATCATGGAAGGTATGATACTATTGACTGTTCTGGCCGGACAGTTCTTCCTTTTATATACTTTGGAACGCAAGCAGAGGCAGGATTAAGCGTATGTGGGAATTTCTGATACCGCTTTTTGCTGCAACGGTGCAGTCTGGAACGCCTATTCTTTATGCCACACTGGGTGAAATGATGACTGAGAAGGGCGGAGTGCTTAATCTCGGTGTCGAAGGCATAATGTCCGTTGCCGCTCTGACCGCATTTTGGATCAGTTTAACCACTGGCTCTCCATGGCTTGGTTTTCTTGCAGGTGGCATAGCTGGAATGGCTTTCGCCTCACTGCATGGCTTTGTCTGCATTACCTGCCTCGGGAATCAAGTTGTATCAGGCTTGGCCTTGACTATCCTCGGCACTGGACTGACTCACTATCTCGGCGTTCCGTATGTTGGTT
Source organism: uncultured Pseudodesulfovibrio sp. (assembly GCF_963675635.1). Classification (NCBI taxonomy): domain Bacteria; kingdom Pseudomonadati; phylum Thermodesulfobacteriota; class Desulfovibrionia; order Desulfovibrionales; family Desulfovibrionaceae; genus Pseudodesulfovibrio; species uncultured Pseudodesulfovibrio sp. The sequence goes on from NZ_OY776488.1 coordinate 910,339, forward strand.
TGCCTGCTCCCGGATTCAGTCCCTTCGATTTCCCCCTGTTGTCTCAGATTCCGGTTGTTGGCGAGATATTCTTCAAGCATGACATGCTGGTCTATGTCTCATTCATCGTACCTTTTCTGTTCTGGTTCTTCTTCAAAAAGACCAGCCTTGGCCTGCATGTGACAGCTACAGGCGAGATGCCTGCCGCTGCTGCCGCAGTCGGTCTGAAGCCTGTGGCACTTCGGTATTTCGCGGTTATTGCCGGTGGATTTCTCATAGGCCTCGGCGGGGCGTATCTTTCTCTTGCATACACACATCTCTGGACAAACGGATTGTCCGGCGGACGTGGATGGATTGCAGTGGCCTTGGTTATTTTTGCTTTCTGGAGGCCGGGAAGAGCTGTTGTTGGCGCGTATCTTTTTGGAGGCGTCATGGCTTTTCAACTTCGTTTGCAGGCCATCGGTACGAATCTTCCGTCTTCATTGCTGCTCATGCTGCCATATTTGTTGACTATTCTGGTCTTGATTTTGTCCGCATGGCGTGGCCGTCGTGTAGATGGACCTGCCGCTCTCGGTACCAACATCGAGCCGGAGGGGTAGTACGTGACTGATTTTCTGTATACTCGTCCGGTTCCCTGTCGGCCTGTAGAGGCGGGAGTGAAACCCGTGGTCCGTCTGAAGGGACTTACCAAGCGGTTCGGTAAAGTTCTGGCCAACGATTCCATTACTCTTGACGTTTATCCCGGCCGTATCAAAGCGTTACTTGGCGAGAATGGTGCAGGTAAATCCACCATGATGTCCATGCTGGCCGGTCGTTACAAACCGGATGAAGGTACCATCGAGATTGACGGAAAAGCAGTGTATTTTTCTTCATCCAAGGATGCGATCGCTGCCGGAATCGGCATGGTGTATCAACATTTCATGTTGGTAGATTCCATGACCGTTACTGAAAATGTCCTTCTGGGTCAGGAGGGCAGTTTCTTCGTCAACCGTAAAGAAATGGCGAAACGAGTCGGGGAGCTGGCGGACAAATATGATATGGAAATTGATCCAGAGGCCCGTATAGCCGATCTTTCCATGGGTGAGCGACAGTTGGTTGAGATCTTGAAATTGCTCTATCGCGAAAGTCGTATTCTCATTTTTGATGAACCGACAGCTGTTCTGACCCCTGAAGAAACCGCACGATTGTTTAAAGCCCTGTGGCGTATGACCGAGCAGGGGAAATCCATTATTTTCATCAGCCATAAGCTGGAAGAAGTCATTGCCCTGGCGGATGAAATCGCCATTCTGCGTCGTGGCAGAATTGAGGGTGAACTTGATCCAAATACGATTGAATCCAAGGCTGATCTGGCTTCTCGTATGGTCGGCAAAGAAGTATTGTTGGAAGTTGATCGTGAACCGGTGGAAAAGGGTGATACTGTCCTTGAAGTTGTTAACCTCACGGGACTCGGACTGTCCAAGGTTGACCTGGATGTTCAGCAAGGTGAGATTGTGGCTATCGTGGGCGTGGCTGGCAACGGCCAGAAAGCGTTGGTCGAAGCCGTAACAGGTCTGATAAAACCACCGCTCGATACCGTGTTTATTATGGGACAGCCTTGGCGCAAATTTTTTGCCGAATCTACCTGGAACAGGTCTATGTGCTATATTCCTGAAGATAGACTCGGATTGGCTACTCTGCCGAATCAGAATCTGGTGGACAACCTGCTGTTGACTACACGTAAGGGATTCGCCAAAGGATGGTTGCTGGATAAGAAAAAGGCCGCTAAAGATACTATTGAACTCATCAAGAAGTTTGATATTCGTCCGGGCAGGATACATGCCCTGGCATGGCAGCTTTCGGGTGGCAACTTGCAAAAGGCTGTCCTTGCACGTGAGTTGTACCGGGAACCTCGTTTGATTGTTGCAGAACAACCGACCCAGGGGTTGGATGTTTCTGCAACTGAAGAAGTGTGGAATCGGTTACTCGAAGCACGGTCAATGGCTGGCGTATTGCTCGTAACCGGAGATTTGAACGAGGCTTTGCAGCTCGCTGATCGTGTTGCGGTTATTTATCGTGGGAGAATTCTTGACATTCTCGACACGGCAGATGAAGGAACATCTCGTAAGATTGGTCCGCTCATGGCGGGCATCGTGGAATAGGCGTTAGGTGCACTCATTTTATTCAGCCCGCATGGTCTGGATGTGACTCTCAATGTTTTAAGGAGAAAGGTATGAAGTTCAATAAGTTTAATGTCGTAGCTGTTATGGCTGTCGCCATGCTGCTTGGTGTTCTGTCTGTTTCCGCATTTGCAGGAACCACCTTGGAAAAGGTTAAAGCTGCTGGCGAAATCGCTGTAGGTAACAGCCCCGATTATCCGCCGTTTGAATCAATTGGTGACAATGGCGAACGCGTTGGCTTTGATATCGATTTGCTTGCTGCCATGTCCGAGAAAATGGGCCTGAAGATCAAATGGGTCACCATGGAATTTGCTGCCATCGTCACTGCTGTCCAGTCCGGCCAGGTTGACATGGGTATGTCCGGTTTCAGTATCACTCCCGATCGCGCCAAGCAGGTAAGCTTTTCCGCTCCGTATATTGCCAGCGGTCAGGTTATCGTCACCCGTCCCGATTCCGACATTGCATCTGCTGCCGATCTCAAAGGCAAGAAGATTGCCGTTCAGCTTGGAACTACTGGTGAACAGCAGGCCGATAAGATCGAAGGTGCCGAAGTCGTCAAGCCTGAAAGCTACAACATTGCTTTCATGATGCTGCGCAACAAGGCTGCCGATGCCGTCATCGCCGACCTGTCCGTTGCAGATGAGTACATGAAGCAGGGTACTTTCAAGCGTGCTGGTGAGCCTTTGTCCTATGAGGAATTTGCCATCATTTCCCGCAAAGGTAATGATCCGCTTCTCGGTGCTTTGAATGAAGCTCTGGAGGCCGTCAAAAAAGACGGTACTTACGACGCTCTCGTGAAGAAGTGGAATCTCTAGTATAACTTTGCCGGGAGGGAAACTTCCCTCCCGGCTTGTCTTTTCAGGAGCCGATAGTGGATTTCGCTCTAGTTTTCAAACATTACGACATGCTTCTCAATGGCGCTATTGCGTCCCTTGAGGTCACATTTGGCGCGCTCATCATGGGTCTTGTTCTTGGTACTCTCGCCGGAACATGTCGTATTAGCCGCCGGTTTTATATCCGTGTCATTGCGGATGCATATATTCAGATTATTCGCGGCACCCCGATGTTATTGCAGATTTTTTTCTTTTACCTCGGATTTCCGCAGATATACATGATGATTACTGGTGAAGGAATTTCCCCGGACCCATTGATTACAGGTATGATTGCCCTTGGTATTAATAGTGGCGCATATAACGCCGAGATCATTCGCGCAGGCATCCAATCCATTAATAAGGGGCAGATGGAAGCAGCCCGCAGTACCGGGTTGCGTCATGTGCAGGCAATGACCTACGTCATACTGCCTCAAGCCTTGCGACGCATGATTCCGCCTTTGGGTAACGAGTTGATCGTCCTGCTTAAGGATTCCTCGCTTATTTCCACTATTGGTGTGGCCGAACTTATGTACTCCGCAAAAGTCCTTGGAGCACGGTATTACACGTATGTTCCGTTCCTCGTGGGAGCAGGCTGCATTTACCTTGTGCTGACGTTCTCCTTCTCTCGTTTTTTCAATGCTCTTGAAAAGAAGTTGTCTGCAGGCAGCGGTGCGCGTGAGAATGCCGGAAAGATTCCGGATTTGGGCTAAAACGTACTACTTAGATTCTCAAGCCCCTTCCGGTGACTTCCGGAAGGGGCTTTATTTTGTTTTGAGTTCCACGTAATCGATACAGACCGGGAGGGATCGTGAAAAATAGTTTTTATAATGAGTTCGATACTGAGTGGATAGGGCGGGGACAATCAAAAAACGTCAAAGGCCGTACTCCGTTTGAACAAGATCGTGATCGTATCATTTATTCTCCGGCCTTTCGTCGGTTGCAGAACAAAACCCAGGTGTTTCTGTCTGGTGAGTTTGATTTTTACCGCACCCGTCTGACGCACTCTATGGAGGTTTCACAGATAGGTCGTTCTATCGTGAATCATCTTAACCGTTCTTCTGATGCTCTTTCTGACGACTTCAGAATCGATCAGGATTTGGTTGAATCTATTTGTCTGGCGCATGATATAGGGCATCCTTCTTTTGGGCATGCCGGTGAACAGGTACTCAATGAGTTGATGCTGGAATCAGGTGGTTTCGAAGGAAACGCACAGAATCTCCGTATTCTGGTTGACCTCTTTTATCGGGATAAGACTGAGTGGTCTGGCATGAATCCGACAAGAGCGTTTCTTGATGGGATGCTCAAATACAAAACATTATTCTCTAGTTCAGAAAAGAAAAAGAACCATTTCATTTACGATTTCCAAAAGGATATTTTGGATTTCGTTAGTCCAGATATCTCTTTTCCAGAATTATTTGCTACAGAAAAAACGTTAAATTCCTTCAAATCATTAGAATGTAGGATCATGGATTGGGCTGATGACATCGCCTATTCAATCCATGACATTGATGATGGAATCCGTGCTGGCTTCATAACGGTGAAAAAAGTACATAACTGGATGGAAGACAAAGATACTGAATACACCGGTAATGATAGGGATTTCCTTGCAAAGCTCGCGACTGCCATTACGGATGACACCTTCAGTGCTTTTCTGGCCCGTCTTATCGGCACGTTTATTCATGGTACCAAATTTGTCGAACGGGAAAATGCATTTGCAGAAAAAACACATCGATATGCTTTTGACATTCAGATCAGGGAAGAGTGTACTGCGTTGTGTACACTACTCAAAATGTTATCCATAAATCTTGTTTTTCACACACCCCAAGTCCACCAGCTTGAGTATAAAGGCGGACGAATTCTACGAGAACTCTTTACGGTTATGGAAGATGAATATGTTATAAAAGCTGCTCCCGAGTATCGTCTATTACCAGCTCATTATCATAAATCGCTGCAAGAACATGCGGCGCCGGATCGTCGACGTATGCTGTGTGATTACATTTCAGGCATGACTGACGGGTTTGTAGTAAGAACATATAAGCGACTTTTCGATCCCGAATTCGGATCGATCAATGATCTGATCTGATAGGCCCGGACTGATTGGATACAAAAAAGCCCTGATTGTATATCAGGGCTTTTCTTATATCAGCTACTGTTCTTTGATGACTTCAATGTCTTCCTGATTGAGGATGACCTTTTTACCCTCGTCATCTTCAAATTTATAGGTTTCGCTTTGGACGTCATACTCAGGTGAACCGTTGGCAACGTAGGTTTTACCTGTATTTGTTGTTATCATGTATTTTTTTGAGAAACATGCCGTCAAAGAAAATGCAAAGATACACAACATGACAAGCGTGAAGAAGCGTTTCATTGATGACCCCTTGTAAGCATTGATTGATATTTCTTTCTTACAATCTGTTCACACTTTTTATCAACTCCTATTTTTCAAAAAGAGTTGTTTTCCGTTTTAGGCGAAGAGCGATTCACCTCGACTCAGGAGGTCGTCCACCTGATTGTCGCTCAAGTCGAGACGGCGTGCGATTTTTTCGATTTCGGTAGCCGCATCAAAGAGCGGGTAGTCACTGCCGAAAAGAATACGGTCATGCGAAAAAGCTTCGAACATACGCTTCAGAAGGGTGTCATCCACAAAGTCCAGAACGCTTGAACAATCCACGTATACATCGGTCCCAGCGAGATGCTCTATGGCGTATTCCCAGTGCTGGTATCCGCCCATGTGTGCCGCGATCATCACCGGCTTGGGAAAACGCTTGCGCAGTGCTGCCATCTTTTTCGGACATGAAGGGTTTTCATCAGGCGGTAATCTATCGCCAACGTGGAACATGCAGACAAATCGTCCTTGAATAAGTTCCATCACTTCGAAAAAGGCTTCATCATCCATCCTGAATCCTTGAAAATCAGGATGAAATTTGAGTCCCTGGATGCCGTTCTTTTCCAGACGATCAAGTTCTTCGGCGTTGCGGTCGAAGCCGGGATGTACTGTTCCAAACGGGATGAAGCGAGGGTTGTTTTTTTTGAGTTCAATGGCCCAGTTATTGGCTGGGATGACCTGATTCGGAGTTGTGGCGGCAGTGAGGATGACTGATTTGTCGATACCAGCTTCATCCAAACGTTCAATAAGGTCGGCGGCTATGCCCGTACCGACAGGTTTGATACCGTAGTGGCCTTCGAGTTGAGCAAGTACCTTGTGAGCGATTTTCGGATCAAAAGCGTGAGCGTGAATATCAATACGCATGAGAAGTCCTTGCCGTGAAGCATGGCCTGCAACCGGCTATTTCAAGTTTTGTGAGTGAATATTTGTTTCGTGGTTTGTGATTAGAAAAGATTTTTGAGCCAATCAGGGACACGGACTGGTTTTCCTTCCAGATTGACGCAGGCGTGACTGGTCATGCCGGTAGAGTGTAATACGGTCTTGTCGCGGTTCCATATTTCATAGGTAAAGTCGACTGAGGCCCTGCCCCATTTCTCAATACCTACATGAATGTGGATTTCTTCATCATACCGGATGGGAACACGATATCTACACTGTGCTTCACGAACGGGAAGCATAATGCCGCGTCGTTCTGTTTCAGCATAACTCATGCCGGATTCCCTGATGAGCTTACTCCGTGCGCGTTCAAAAAGATGCAGGTACTCTGCATGATAGACCACGCCCATGGCATCTGTTTCGCCATAGGATATAAAGTGTGAATACCAACTGTCACACGCGGGAAAATCTGCTGTACGTGCCATTTATTTCAATCCGAATTTTTCTAAAGCAAACGAGAGAAGTTCATGGCCTCTTTCCAGTTTTAAACCAGTGGAGTCCGCTGTTTTCTCGTTAAAGGATTCGACACCTGATGCGTTGCAGCCAGGACCATTGAGAATGAATGGAACGGCGTCCATGGTGTGCGTACGTTCGACAATAGGCGTGAAGTGGTCACAGGTGATAATCCATGCGGTTTCTTCATCCTTGAGTGCTTCGCGCAGGGGAGCAACCACGAGTGCGTCGAACCTGCTAATGGCTTCCACTTTGTCTTTGGCACTGCCGCCATGGCCGCATTCGTCCGGACCTTCTAGGTGAACAAATACGAAATCATTGTCTTTCAGGAAATCAAGAGCGGCATTGACTTTGCCTTGATAGTTGGTTTCCAGCAGGCCTGTAGCTCCTTCAACGTCAATGACATCCATACCCGAAGCATGTCCCAAGCCCTTGATAAGATCGACAGCGGAGATAACCGCGCCTCTCATGCCAGATGTTTCCATGAAATTCGGCAGGGTGAGCGGACGGCCCTGACCCCAGGGCCAGATGGAATTCGCCATGGAATTGTTGATGTTGCGATTCCCCAGCAACTCATTGGCCTCGAACACGAGATCCCATAGGAAAGGGCTTCTGGAAAACACTCGAAGATCCGGCTTGATGGATTTATCTGTTATGTCGTGGGGTGGACTGATGAGCAGATTCGCATCTTCGGTCAGCGCGCCATCTTTCTGTACCAGAAGATGCCGATATTGAACGCCCGGGTAAAAGGTGTAAGTGTCGTTGCCGAGTCTTTTCTGCAACGCTTTAACCACAGGTCTGGAGACGTCAGTGGATATGTGACCTGAAGAATAGTCACGCATATATCCGTCGATAGTCAATTTGGAAACTGTGACCAGATTCAGCCGCCAGACCAGATCGTCCGTGCCCAGAGCAAGTCCTTGAGCTGCCGCTTCAATTGGACCGCGGCCAGTATGATAGGTGGCGGGATCAAAGCCGAGCAGGGACATGTTCGCCACATCGGAGCCGGGAGGCATCCCTTCTGGGACAGTCTGGGCGCGACCTATAATGCCGGTCTTAGCCAGTTCATCCATGTTGGGAGTATGCGCCGCATCCATGGTTGTTTTGCCGTCGAGTTCATCCAGCGGCCAACCACCCATTCCATCGGCGATAAGGTACAAAACTTTCATTAGATGTCTCTATAATATCCTGAATTTGACGCAGGGTTCCACGGCGAAATCCATGGCGTCCATCTCTTCAATCATTGCAGCCACGGCCTTGGCAGGAGTTTCGTGACTTACGATTACCAAGGGCACACCTTCTGCGCCGGCTTCACCTTTCTGGACAGCTTGGGCAATGGAGATGCCGTGGTTTGCCATGGATTTAGTTATGGCAGCCATGACACCGGTGCGGTCGGCCACGGTGAAGCGGAAGTAATATTTGGATTCTGAGTCTTCCGGCGGAAGAATGTTCGCCTTCTCAAGCGGTTGGTTCCTGAAGCCTGTATTGTCAGGTGAAACATCTTTTCCGTTAGTACTGCGAACAATGTTCATGAGGTCGGCCAATACTGCGCTGCCCGTAGGAAGGTCTCCTGCACCCTGGCCATGCAACATGATCGGGCCGACAGCATTACCTTCAAGGCGAACGGCGTTATAGTTGCCGCCCACCCGAGCCAGCAGATAGGTGTAGGGCACCAGAGCCGGGTGAACGCCTGCTTCCAGCCTTCCGTCCACTTCCATGACATGGGCCAACAGTTTGATACGGTAACCGAATTCGCGGGCGAAATCGATGTCCATAGGAGTAACACCCGTTATCCCCTGAATAGGAATTTCGTTCAATGGGTAGTCTACACCGTAAGCCATGCGGATGAGGACACAGAGCTTGTGTGCTGTGTCGAATCCTTCGATATCGAAGGTGGGGTCAGCCTCGGCATATCCAAGATCCTGAGCGTCAGCCAGGGCAGACTGAAAATCCAGACCTTTGGTGGTCATCTCTGAAAGGATATAATTGGCCGTGCCGTTCATGATGCCGAGCATCTGTCTGATTTCATCTCCGGCCAAACTCTCTTTCAAGGTCTGGACAATGGGAATGCCTCCCGCACAACTGGCTTCGAACATGAGAGCTCTGGAATGTTCCCGGGCAGCATCAAACAGTTCCAGCCCGTGCTCAGCAAGAAGATGCTTGTTGGCTGTAACCACATGCTTTTCAGCGGCAAAAGCCTTGAGGATCAAGTCTTTTGCCGTGTCCAGCCCGCCCATGAGCTCGACCACGATATCAATGTCCGGGTCGTTGACCAGTACATTGGGGTCGTCGGTGAATGTAACGTTAGGACCCGGATCAAAGGCTCGTTTCTTGTTCAGATCACGTACAAGAACAGACCTGATTTCGATACGCTTGCCAAGTCTCTTCTCAATGCGTTCAGCATTGCTGGCTAAAATTTTCGCCAGACCAGAGCCGACAGTGCCGAAGCCACCAAGACCGAGTTTGATAACGTCCATCCTTACCCCTTCGCAAAGAATTTTCTCAGGTTGCGGACAGCCTGGTTGGTGCGGTGCCGATTTTCGACAAAGCTGAAGCGCACATGATCATCTCCGTACTGGCCGAAACCGAGACCTGGTGAAACAGCAACTTCCGCTTCCTGCAAAAGCATTTTGGAGAACTCCACAGAGCCAATTTTCTTGAATTCTTCGGGGATAGCTGCCCACAGGAACATGGTTGCCTTGGGTGGCGTGACTTCCCATCCAATACGATTAAGGCCTTCGCAGAGGGCGTCACGGCGGTCTTCATAGACAGCCATAATTTCTTTCACTGCTGCGTCCATATCATCCTGCGTGAATTTCGGGTCGGCTTCAAGGTCTCCATTCAGGGCGCAGGCTGCAGCAATCTGAATGGGTTGATAGATGCCGTAGTCGAGATAACTCTTAATGCGGGTCAGGGCGTTGACCATCTCTGGATTTCCGACGCAGAATCCGACGCGCATACCGGCCATGGAATAGCTCTTGGTCATGGAGAAGAACTCTACACCAACGTCACGTGCACCGTCTGCCTGCATGAAGCTGGGGGCTACATATCCGTCAAAAACGAAGTCTGCATAGGCAAGGTCATGAATGACATAGAGGTCATGTTCCTTGGCAAAATCAACGATGCGCTGGAAGAAGCTCAAGTCCACGCACTGTGTGGTCGGGTTGTGCGGAAAGTTGATGATCAGCAGTTTGGGCTTGGGCCACGTGTGCGTAACCGCGGTTTCCAGGTTCTCAAAGAAATCCTGACCCGGGCCGATAGGTACGCGGCGCACATCGGCACCGGCAATGATGGAGGCGTAGGGATGGATTGGGTAGGCCGGATCAGGGGCCAGAACCACATCGCCAGGAGACAGCATGGCCAGTGCAAGGTGCGCCAGTCCTTCTTTGGCACCCATGGTGACACAGACCTCACGATCGCAGTCCAGAGAGACGTTGTAGCGGCGGAAGTACCAATCGCGAATGGCGTGGCGTAATCCCTTGATACCTTTTGACGCGGAATATTTGGAGTTACCGGCTTTGTACGCCGCGTCTGTCAGCTTGTCGAGGATGGGCTGGGGTGTGGGCACATCAGGGTTGCCCATGCCGAGGTCGATGATATCCGCGCCCGCGTGGCGCATCTTCATTTTCAACTCGTTGACCTGGGCGAAAACATACGGGGGCAGTCTATCGACTCTTGCAAACTTGGACATGACGTAAAACTCCTCAAATATAGTAGTTCAATCAAGTTTTCTTACTCTCCACTTTCTGCACTGTCAAAACGAAAATGATTGAATTCATCTGTCAATTAATGCCCTCAGTCCAAATTGATTCGTTTTAGTATCTTGACCTGTGTAGGAGTTTTTCTTAGCGTTCATATTCAACTCAAGAATAGTTCGGCGAGTACGCCGCAATACAATAAGGAGAGCATCGATGGTCCAGAAATCCGAAACCATTTGGTTTGACGGTAAACAGGTCCCCTGGGACGAGGCGAATGTCCACGTTCTTACCCATACACTGCATTATGGTGCAGGCGTTTTCGAGGGCATTCGCGCCTACGAGTGTGCCGATGGTTCCTCAGAAGTTTTCCGACTTGATGAACACATGGTACGTTTGCTTAATTCTGCCAAGATTCTGGGTATCAAGGTTCCGTATACCTCTGAAGAATTGACTGAGGCCGCCATTGAGACGCTGACACGAAACAAACTGGCCGGAGCATATGTTCGTCCTCTTGTCTTCATTGGTGATGGAGCCATGGGCGTCCATCCCGGCGATAACCCCATTCGTACCATCATTGCCACTTGGCCTTGGGGTGCATATCTCGGCGACGACGCTCTGGAAAATGGCATTGCCGTCAAATGCAGCACGTTCAATCGGCATCACGTCAATGTCATGATGACCAAGTCCAAGGCGTGCGGCAACTATGTGAATTCCGTCCTTGCCAAGACCGAAGCAGTGGCCGACGGGTACCATGAGGCCATTCTGCTCGATACCACAGGCCATGTATCCGAAGGTTCCGGCGAAAATATTTTCATGGTGGTGGACGACGTTCTCTATACTCCGCATTCAGACGGTGTCTTGGGCGGCTTGACCCGCAATTCCATTATCACTCTGGCAAATGATCTTGGCTATGAAGTACGCGAAGAGCCGTTGACCCGCGACATGCTCTATGTAGCCGATGAAGTGTTCTTCACTGGTACAGCCGCTGAATTGACACCTATCAGTTCCATTGACCGTCGTCAGATAGGTACGGGCAAAGCCGGGCCGGTAGCCATGATGCTTCAGACCGAGTATTTCAAAATCGTCAAGGGTGAGAACCCCGATTATGAACACTGGTTGCATCGTTATTCGATCTAGCATGCATCATGAGCGCATACTCTGTGCGCACAATTGAAATGTCAGGCAACCCCTCACGCGGCTCATGTGCGTGAGGGGTTGATTCTATTTGCTTCCTTTTCCTGAAAGAATACAAACGGACGCGGCGAGATTGTAAACTGTGTTGATAGAAAGTCTAGAAAGTCGGGCCATGATCTGATATTAATGATGAAATCCGGCGCGAAACAGCGGGCTTTCCCGTTTTTCTTCCTTTTTATCAGGCAAGTATGAATACCGCGCCCAAGCATCAGGCATACCAATGAGTACATCGAATCTCACAGCGAAGTATCGTCCCCAGACGTTTGAAGACGTTGCCGGACAAAAAGCGATCAAATCCATTCTTTCCCGGGCTGCCGCCAAGGACAAGATTGCGCCTGCCTACTTGTTTTCGGGCACACGCGGGGTGGGCAAAACCACCATTGCTCGTATTTTTGCCAAGGCACTCAACTGTGTCAACGCACCCACCGGGGAGCCTTGCAACGAATGTTCGAATTGCAGGCAGATTACTGCGGGTGTGGCCGTGGATGTTATTGAAATTGATGGCGCATCCAACCGCGGCATTGATGATGCGCGCCGGTTGAAAGAAGATATCGGGTATGCGCCGGTCGAGTGCCGTTACAAGGTTTTTATTATTGATGAAGCGCACATGCTCACCAAGGAGGCATTCAACGCGCTCCTCAAGACTCTGGAAGAACCGCCGCCGCGTGCCACATTCATCATGGCCACGACTGAGCATCACAAATTCCCGGCGACCATTATTAGTCGTTGTCAGCATTATACATTTAAAATGCTGCCCCAGTCAGAGTTGGTGACGCATCTTGAAAAAATAATGAATCTTGAAGGGTTGCAGTATGAACCCGGTGCATTGCAGATAATTGCCAAACGCGGCGCGGGAAGCGTTCGCGACTCCATGTCGCTGTTGGGACAGGCTCTTGCCATGGGCGAGGATGTGCTCAAGGAAGAAGATGTGCGTGGTTTTCTCGGGCTTGCCGGTCAAGACGTATTTTTTGGCCTCATGGAGGCCATGCACTCCCGGAATCTCGTGTCGGTCGGGTATGTGCTTCGTCAGGTACTCGATCAAGGGCTTGATCTTGGATTTTTCCTGCGTGAACTGACCAACTGTTGGCGTAACATGTTTCTGCTCAGACAGGCTGGAGAAGAGGCTTTGCCGCTTCTTGGCCTGTCCGGTGAAGAGACAGCCGGATGGAAGGATTGGGCCGGAAAATTTGAACCGGCGCATATTCATGCGTGCTGGCAGATGACACTTGATGGTCAACGCAAGGTCATGACCAGTCTTGAACCAGCCTTGGCGTTGGAACTGCTGTTGTTGAATCTGACCAGTCTTCCCGAGCTTATTCGTCTTGAATCTCTTTCGACACAGTCTTCGCCTCCCCCTGCACCGCAAAGGCCAATGGGTGGATCTGGTGGAATGCAGGGCGGACCCGGCGCAGGATATGGTCAGGCTCAGGGAGGCACGCCGGGCGGCGGACAGCGTTTTGCACCGCCTCAGGTCTCACAGCCCATGCAACAACCCCGACCACCAATGCAGCAACAAGGGCAGCAACGACCACAGGCTCCGACTCGTCAGTCGAATCCGCAGGTCGCCCCAGCGCGAGCGGCTGAACCGCCGGTTTCTCCTGCGGCTCCAAAGGAGCCTGAGCCTGCAGCGGTGATGCCGTCTGATGCCACACCCCTGTCCGAAACAGTGACCCCGTCCGTGTCCGTTTCAGATCCGTCATCCGGCCCCAAAAGTTGGAAAGGGTTCCTTTCATTTGTGGAGGAACGAAACGGACAGGCCGGTGTGAAAGTGAGTATGCTGCATCTGACAAAGGGGGAACTGGTAAACAATGAGTTGATCGTGTCATGCCGTTCCAGGACGCTGTGTAGCCAGTTGTCAGAAAAGAACACCTATAATGCACTTGAATCACTGACAAAAGAATATTTTGATCCAGGGGTTGAGGTTAGGGTTGAAACAGGCAATATTGTCGTGCCCAAATCGGACAAACAACTCATGGAAGATGCAGAAACCAATCCGGCCGTCAACAAAATTATTGAAACGTTTGGTGCCCAGATTATTTCGGTAAGTCCCAGAAAACAATAAACGAAGACGATTGAGGAGAATATAATGAAAGGCATGAATGAAATGATCCGCCAGGCCCAGATTATGCAGCGCAAGATGTCCGAGGCCCAGGAATCCCTGAAGGCCAAGACTGTTGAGGCGTCCAGCGGTGGCGGCATGGTCAAGGTCACGGTTTCCGGTGCACAGGAAGTGGTTGAGGTGCTTATCGAGGACTCCGTCATGGAAGCCGGTGACGTGGAAATGCTTCAGGATCTCGTCATGACTGCTGTCAATGAGGGTGTCAAAAAGTCCAAGGAGATGATGGAAGAACAAATGAAAGGCATTACCGGCGGCTTGAATATCCCCGGCATGTTTTAGGGTCTGCTTTGCAGAATCTCCCCGGACCACTCAAGGAAGTGGTTGACCAGCTCTCCAGCCTGCCCGGTATCGGTCCCAAGTCGGCTTTGCGCATTGCGTTGACATTGCTCAAGATGACAAGGGAAAAGGCTCGGGGAGTGGGACAGTCCATTGTCGATCTTCGTGAACGACTGTGTCTTTGTGACGATTGCGCCTGCCTGGCGGAATCAAGCCCCTGTTCCATCTGCGCGAATCCGTCCCGTGATTCGGACCAGTTGTGTCTGGTGCCGGAGTGGGATGCACTCCTTGCCATGGAAGAGATGGGTGTTTATCGCGGGAAATATCTCGTCCTCGGTGGCTTATTGTCGCCGCTGGACGGGGTGGAACCTGGGCATCTTGAAGTCGATCGACTTCGTCGCCGGTTGGCGACAGGCGAGATATCCGAGCTGATTTTGGCACTTGGAGCCACTCTGGACGCTGAAGCGACCGCTTCCTATGTGAAAAATCTGGTGGAGTCCGAATTCCCCGAAGTGTCGGTAAGTCGCCTTGCGCAAGGCATACCCATCGGGGCGGAAGTCAAATTCATGGACAAGGAGACGCTCAAGCAGTCTCTGGTTCATCGGCAAAAAGTGTAGCCGTAAAGAGTGTCCATGAGCGACGATCAACTTTCTTCTCTGTCTGGTGCGGAAGTTCAGACAGTCATCTACCATAACAAGGAAAATGGGTACACTATTGCTCGTGTTCGAGTCAGTGATGAACCCGGGCAGATAACCATTGTCGGTACCTTGGGTGAACTGGCTGCCGGTGCGTCTTTGGACTTGCACGGCAAGTGGCTCATGCATCCGAAATTCGGTCGACAGTTCGAGGTCTCGACCTTTGAGCAGACCCGTCCTGCCACCGAGAATGGTGTTATCCGTTTTCTGCAATCTTCCATTAAGGGTGTGGGTGAAAAGACCGCGACCAGATTGGTGGAAGAATTTGGTGTCGAAGTGCTAGATATTCTAGACGACGACCCCGATGCACTCCTCAAGGTTCGTGGCATTTCGAAGAAAAAACTCGTCGAAATCATTGAGTCGTGGGGCAAACAGCGGGAGATTAAAAATCTGCTTGTGTTTTTGCAGACGCATAATGTTCCTACGACATTTGCCGGGAAAATTTTTCATCTGTATGGAGCGCAGGCCGAGCGTAAACTGCGGGAAAATCCGTATGATCTCGCTTATGAAATCCGTGGGATAGGGTTTCGTACTGCTGACCAGATGGCAATGAAGCTTGGTTTTGACCATGACTGTGCGCAGCGGTTGGAAGCGGCGCTTGCCTATACCATACTCACCAGTTGCGAGCGGGGCGGCCACCTTTTCTTGCCCAAGCCCAAGTTGCTTGAAGACGTGGCCCGGATGCTCGACACCACGGATATTGAGAAGCTTGAGCTGGCTCTCTATTCGCTGGAAGAAAAAAAACGTATACGCATTGAGGACCTGTCCGAGCAGAATATCTCCGAAGCCGTGTACCTGATGTATTTCTATCATTACGAGAATGAGTCAACACAGCGGCTGTATCAGCTTGTCAGTCATCCTACACCTGTCAGTCGCAAGAAGATCGACAAGACACTGCCGCTGGTCGAAGAAAAACTCGGGTTTACGTTGTCGGACGAGCAACGTGAGGCTGTGTTTGAAGCATGCAGCAACAAGGTTTTTATCATTACTGGCGGCCCCGGTACCGGAAAAACGACCATTACCAAGGCGATCATGCTCACCCTGAAGGAGCTGGGCCTTAAAATCAAGCAGGCCGCACCGACGGGCAGGGCGGCTAAACGCATGACTGAGGCGACCGGACATCCCGCCAAGACGCTTCATCGTCTGCTGCAATATCAACCTGATGGGGGTTTTCACTACTGCGAAGACCAGAAACTCAAGGCTGACGTACTTGTGGTTGATGAAGCAAGCATGGTGGATGCACAGTTGTTCGTGGCGATTCTTCGTGCTTTGCCGCATACATGCCGTCTGATTCTGGTGGGTGACGTCAACCAGTTGCCGAGCGTCGGACCAGGAAATGTCCTTGGTGATCTTATCGACTCCAAACGAATACCATGTGCAGTCCTGACACATATCTTCAGGCAGGCGCAGGAAAGTTTTATTGTCGTAAATGCCCATCGCATCAACAATGGTAAATTCCCACGTCAGCATCCGAGTCAGGCTCCTGAGGCTGATTTTTACTGGATACCACAAGAAAACTCGCTCAAGGTGCAAAAACTTATTCTCGATAGCGTATGTGACCGCATTCCCAAGCGGTATGGCCTTGACCCGCTTCGCGATATTCAAGTGCTCACCCCTATGCACAAGGGTGATGTAGGTACACAGGCATTGAATACAGCCTTGCAGGAACGACTCAATCCGCCTGGAGAAAAACGGGAACTTAAACGGAAGTATGTCACCTTTCGTGAAGGGGATCGTGTTATTCAACTCAAGAACAACTATGACAAGGAAGTCTTCAATGGCGACCTCGGATGGATTATCGAGGTGGATGAAGATGCTCATGAGTTGCTTATTGAGTTTGACGGCAATTTCGTACATATCGAATCCAGCGAGTTGGACGAGCTTGGATTGGCCTATGCCGTAAGTGTCCATAAGTCGCAGGGAAGTGAGTATCCTGCTGTGGTCATGCCTATCGTGACCCAGCATTACATGCTGCTGCAACGCAACCTACTGTATACCGGATTGACACGGGCCAGGGAATTGGCCGTACTCATCGGGTCGGATCGTGCATTCCAGATTGGATTGAATAATGCCACTGCCGGCAAGCGGCACACTCATCTGGATCATCGCATACGTGCGATCTTTGCTGAAAACAGGTTGTATTAATACTACTGAAGACGTTTTCACCAGTTGCAAAACAATGTAAAAAATGGTGGATTGCACACTGGATTTTTCAATCACAGTGATTATCATTGTGTCTTGCGTGTATGACGGGCGACGAATAAAAACACGCTCGGAAACAAGAAGATTACAAAGCCAAGGAGACGTTAGTCATGCTTAGTGAAAAAATGGAAGATGCGCTCAACGCGCAGTTGAATTGGGAAATCTACTCCGCTCATATCTATCTTTCCATGTCTTCCCATTTTTCTCAGGTGGGAATGTCTGGATTTTCTGCGTGGATGTTTGCCCAGTATCAAGAAGAAATGTTTCATGCCATGAGGTTCTTCAATTACATCAATGAAGCTGGCGGTCATGCCAAAATCGGTACTATTGATGCTCCAGAGTATTCCTGGGAATCTCCGTTGGCAGCCTTTGAAGAAGCCTTGAGCCACGAACAGGGTGTTACCTCCCGGATCAATGATCTGGCCAACCTTGCCGTTGAAGAAAAGAATCATGCTGTGGGAATATTCCTGCAGTGGTTCATTTCCGAACAGGTTGAAGAAGAAGACACCGTTGGCGATATTGTCGGCAAGTTAAAAATGGTCGGCGATGGCGGCGGATTATTCATGCTGGATCGAGACCTTGGCACTCGGGTTTTTACCCCCCCGGCAAACGCGTAAGACTTAAGTATACCGTGCCGGAAGGGAACTGTCCCTTCCGGCTTTTTTCGGTCTCAGCCACGAGGAAGTTATGACAGACACAAGTATCAATATCGTCATCGGCGGTGCGGCGGGGCAAGGCCTTGCTACCATTGGTCGTCTCTTGTCCAAGGGCATCACTCGATCCGGCTACCATTTGCTGGTTAACCAGAAATACATGTCACGGGTACGCGGTGGTCATAACACCTTTGCCATCAGGCTTGGCCCGGACCCCATTGTCGGGCCCACTGAAGGAATTGACATACTGGTGGCCCTCAATGCGGAGACCTTGGAACTTCATCAGGCACGACTTAATTCTGATGCTATCGTGGTGGCTGGTGATGATATCGATACCGATGGATTCAATGCCCTGCGTATTCCTTTCAAAGAATTGGCGCCCAAATCCCTGTTCTATAATACGGTAGCGCTCGGCGTTCTTGGTGCGGTCGTGTGCCACGATGCAAAGATTCTGGAGAAGCTTCTGACCGAAGCATTTGCCAAGAAGGGCGACGCGGTTGTTCAGGCCAATATTGATGTGCTGCGGGCCGCGTATGCTTGGGTGGCGTCGCAGAAGAACGACTTTCCCTGCATTGCACCTCCTGAAAAGGATGATGAATGTATTATGGTGAATGGAAACGAAGCCATTGCGCTCGGAGCCTTGGCCGCAGGGTGCAATTTTCTATCGTTTTATCCTATGACTCCTGCCACGACGGTCGCCATGTCCCTTATTGAAAAAGGTGGGCCTCTCGGGTTGGTTTATGAACAGGTTGAAGATGAGATCGCGGCGGTGAATATGGCTATCGGTGCTTCGTATGCAGGTGCCAGGGCCGTGGTCACCACGTCCGGCGGTGGTTTTGCACTGATGGTCGAAGGCGTGAGTCTGGCCGGTGTGTCGGAAACACCTCTTGTCTGTGTGGTGATTCAGCGTCCTGGTCCGGCAACCGGTATGGCGACTCGTACGGAGCAGGGTGACCTTAACTTGGTGCTGTATGCAGGGCACGGAGAATTTCCACGAGCCGTATTTGCTCCATCAGATCCGGAAGACTGTTTTTATCTGACACATAGGGCTTTTGATCTGGCTGAGCGATTCCAGACGCCTGTTTTCATTTTGTCTGATCAATATTTGGCAGATTCCTACCGTTCAATCGAACCGTTCAATATTGATGACTTGCCGCAAACGGCCCGTCCACTGCTTGATGCAGACACAAGCGCCTACAAGCGCTACCAAATGACGGAAGATGGAGTGTCGCCCCGGTTGGTGCCGGGTTCAACCACCGCATTAGTACGGGCGGATTCTCATGAACACGACGAGAACACAAAAATCACCGAAGACGGCCTCAACCGCATGATGCAGAATACCAAGCGGCTGAACAAGGAATATGGCCTCTGGGATGAAGTGGTCGAGCCGGATTATTACGGCGAGGACAAGCCAGATATTCTACTCGTTTCGTGGGGGTCCACGCTCGGCGCGTGTCTTGACGCCATGGATTCCGCTGACTTTGAAAAGAGCATTGGCGTACTGCATTTCAAACAGCTTTGGCCCCTCCTTGAAGATACATTCATTGACTCCCTTGAGGAGTCGGGCATGGTCGTCACCGTGGAGGGAAATGCCACTGGGCAGTTTGCCAAACTTATCGCTCAGGAAACCGGGTTTATGATTCGGGAATATATCCTGCGCTTTGATGGACGCCCCATGACACCTGAGTATGTACTTGCCGGGTTGAACAACATCATCAAGACTATGGAGTAGGAATATGGTTTCCATTGAAGAGTATGGTCAATTCGAAACAACATGGTGCCCCGGCTGTGGTAATTTTTCTATCCTGTCGAGCTTGAAAAAGGCTTTAACTGATATGGATATCGCGCCTCATGAGGTAATGATTTCTTCCGGTATCGGGCAGGCAGCCAAGATGCCGCATTATCTAAATTGCCACATGTTTAACGGCCTGCATGGGCGGTCCCTTCCTGTAGCGCAGGGCATGAAGATGGCGAATCCTGAAATGAAGGTCATCTGCGTGTCCGGTGACGGTTGTACCTATGGCGAAGGGGGTAACCACTTCCTGGCGGCTATCCGGCGCAACCTGGACATCACCATGTTGGTCCACAACAATCAGATTTACGGTCTGACCAAGGGGCAGGCCAGTCCGACCACTGGACGAGGACATGTTACCAAGGCTCAGCCAAAAGGCGCACAGTCAGAAGGATTCAATCCTGTGAGTACGGCTGTAGCCATGAAGGCGAGTTTCGTGGCCCGGGCTTTTTCCGGCGAGCCGGATCATTTGGCTTCCATGATTACCCAAGCCGTTAATCATACTGGGTTTTCTTTGGTAGATATCCTGCAACCGTGTGTTTCGTTCAATAAAGTCAATACGTTTGCTTGGTACAAAGAACGCACCTATTTCATGGAGGATCATGACGCCACCAATTGGGGTGCTGCCATGGAAAAAAGTGATGAGTTCAACGAGCGTATTCCGTTGGGCGTATTGTATAGAAATGATCGGCCTGTATTTCCCGTTCAGGACAGACTTGCTGTCCACGAATATGACAGAAACGACTTGAAAGCGGTGATACAGTCGTATACCTAATGCACCGTTCCGTTGGTTTTTCATTCTTTTAACGAGGTATCCATGAGCAACGAGCCAGATAAGATAATTTATTCGATGTATAAGGTGACCAAGCGTCACGGGCAGAGGGAAGTCCTCAAGAATATTTCCCTTTCCTATTTTTATGGCGCCAAGATCGGCGTACTTGGCCTGAACGGTTCTGGTAAGTCTTCCCTGTTGAAGATTCTTGCGGGGGTCGACACCTCGTTTGAAGGTGAGATCCAGGTCAAGGACGGGTTTACTGTCGGCTACCTCGAACAGGAGCCGCTTCAGTATGAAGAGCGGACTGTTCGTGAAGTGGTGGAAGAGGGCGTTGGCGAAATCATGGATATTATCCGTGAATACAACGCAATCAACGAAAAATTCGCTGAACCCATGGAAGCCGACGAGATGGACGCGCTTATCGAGCGGCAGGGCAAAGTGCAGGAGCTCATGGATGCCAAGGGCGCATGGGACATTGATTCCAAGCTCGAAATGGCCATGGACTCCCTGCGGTGCCCTCCGGGAGACACATCCGTATCTGTGATTTCCGGTGGTGAAAAACGCCGTGTGGCTTTGTGCCGCCTGTTGCTTCAATCTCCGGATATTCTGCTGCTTGATGAACCGACAAACCACCTTGATGCTGATTCCGTTGCCTGGCTGGAACACTTTCTGTCCAGTTTCCCCGGCACCGTCATTGCCGTAACTCACGACAGGTACTTTCTCGACAATGTGGCCGGTTGGATTCTGGAACTTGACCGTGGCCGAGGTATCCCATGGAAGGGTAATTACTCTTCCTGGCTGGACCAGAAGCAGAACCGTCTTTCCCAGGAAGGCAAGCAGGAGGCTGACCGTCAGAAGACCCTGCAACGCGAGTTGGAGTGGATTCGCATGTCTCCCAAGGGACGTCGGGCCAAGTCCAAGGCGCGTATCAATGCGTATGAATCCATGGTCAGCCATGAGAGTGAACGCCTGGCAGATGATTTGCAGATATACATCCCACCGGGACCCCATCTTGGCAAGCAGGTCATCATTGCCGAAAACGTCAGCAAATCCATGGGTGACAAACTGCTCATGGAAGATGTGAGTTTCATCCTGCCCCCGAACGCCATTGTCGGCATTATCGGTCCTAACGGCGCTGGTAAGTCGACGCTGTGCAAGATGATTGTAGGGGATGAACAGCCGGATTCCGGAACCATGACCGTTGGTGCTACAGTTCAATTGGCCTATGCCGATCAGAACCGCAATTCCCTGATTCCAGGGAAAACCGTGTATGAGATTATCAGTGGTGGTGCAGAGTTCATCAAGCTTGGTGAGCGTGAAATCAATGCGCGTGCCTATTGTTCCCGCTTTAATTTTGCCGGCCAGGATCAGCAGAAACCCGTTGATGTACTGTCAGGTGGAGAGCGGAACAGAGTGCACATGGCCCAGATGCTGAAATCCGGCGCCAACGTGCTGCTTCTCGATGAACCGACCAACGACCTGGACGTTAACACTATGCGCGCCCTGGAAGACGGTCTGGAGAACTTTGCAGGTTGTGTGCTGGTCATCAGCCATGACCGTTGGTTCCTGGATCGTGTAGCCACACACATCATTGCTTTTGAGGGTGACTCCAAAGTGGTCATGGTGGAAGGGAACTACAGTGATTATGATGCTGATAGGAAGAAGCGTCTTGGCGCTGATGCCAGCCAGCCCCATCGTCTCAAGTTCCGCAGACTGACACGATAGGACTTTTATCCTGCTTCTTGCTCAATTATCACTGTTGATTCGCTGCCGATAGCAGAGCGGCGATCAATAGCCACGGAGTTTCCGGGAATGGATTTCGCGTACTTTTTGATGTTCGCGGCCCTTTCCCCGATCTCCATGAGCGAGCATTTTCCAAAAATCTCAATGACACCGAGTGAGATGGTAACCAATGGGTATTCCCGTTCTTTACCATCTCTTCCTTTTGCCTTGATCCAGCCACGTGCATGATCTTCTGCACAATAACACTGGTTGACCAGTCGTCCGAAACATCTGGTAATGGATGTACAGATTCTGTTGACTGATGCGGGGTGAGTGATGAGTACGAAGTCATCACCACCGATGTGGCAGAGCTGGGCATCCTGCGGGGCGTGTTTTTGCATGGCCCACAACATGATGTCAGCAGCCAGCTTGATGATTCTGTCCCCGTTCTTGAAGCCGTATGTGTCATTGTATACCTTGAAATGATCGAGGTCGCCATAGATGATGCTGAAGCTTTCCTTCTGTTTGATGCGGCGTTCCACCTCCTGTTCGATGGCGACATTACCAGGCAGACCGGTCAATGGGTTTGTTCCCTTGGCCATTTCTACCTGTATCTCAGCCAGAGCGTTGAGTAGCGCCTGCACTGTAACAACCCCGTACAATGTCCCCTTGCTGGTGACGATGATGTCGTCGTAGGCTTTATAGTGCTCACGTTGCATGGCTGCACGCGCTGCCTGTTCCACAGGAGTATCAATATCCACCACAAGTGGTTTTTCGTCCATGATCGAGGTTATGGATCGTTTGTGATAGAGGGCTATGCCATATTGAGATGAAAGTTGACGGTTGAGGTGATATTCCATGACAAGCCCCTTGGGAATGTCATTCTCAACCACAACGATGTTGTTCAATCGTTTGTTTTTTCTAAAAAGATCATGCGCTTGTGAAACGATGCAATCCAGCCCTTCGGCATGTGGTTCTTTCGCCAGATCACCGATGGGGCGTGAACAGGTGATGTTGGATGTTACATCACGGACTGTTTTCAGTTCTTTGCATTCATCGCTGACTGGTGGTTTTGGACAGGCTGGCCTAGCGAGGAAATATCCCTGTCCGCAATGGACTCCCATATCCTTGAGGCAAATGGCTTGCGCCTTGTTTTCAATGCCTTCCGCAATAATACGAGAACCTATCTTATCAGCAAAAGTGGCGGTTGTTTCGACTAATGCCCGCTTAACTGGATCTTTGTGAATATCGTCTATGAGGGATTTGTCGAGTTTTATGTAGTCTGGCTGGAGTTCGGCAATCAGAGATAAGCCCGCATAACCGGCGCCGGCATCGTCCACGGCGATTTGAAATCCCTGACTGCGATAATGATCAAGTGCCCGATAGAACAAATCGAAATCCTGAACGCTGTGACGCTCGGTGATTTCAAAAACGATATTGTCTGGGGTCAGATTGGCATTTTTCAGTAATGCGAGGGTGTGGCCTGGAGAAAAGAACGGGTCGGCCATGGTTTTAGGATGGATGTTCAAAAAGAGTTTTTGCTGTTCTAATAACGGCCCGATATTATTTACTGCAACCTCTCTGCAGAGTTTTTCCAAGGCAAAAAGACGACCGAGTTCTTCGGCGGTTTCAAATAACATGAGAGGCGACCTGAACGATGATCCTTCAGGGCCACGAGCGAGGGCTTCCCATCCCAGAGTGGTACTGGTGCGAAAATCGTAAATAGGCTGATAGTGCGCTGTTATCCATCGTTTCGTCAGGATGGTGTCAAAACGGGAGCTAATGGAAAGATCGTTCATGTCTAGCGGGCGGCTTTCCATTCGCCTGGCGTCCTTGAGGGCTTCTGCAATAATCGTATCGTAACTATCCCCCTGATTACAGGAAATGGAAGCGAACCCCATGCCGAGGTCAATGCCAATACCCGTGTTACGTAGCATCATGCCTTCCATGGCCAAGCGAGCCTGTACCTTATACCCATATGCAATGTCTGCCGGGTTGCTGTCTTGCGGGACCAGAAGGGCTGTAACCCCTGGACCGACCTTGTGGATCTGTATTTCCCCAGTATTATTCAATTTCGAAGTTTGAGACAATGAAGATCCGAGTTCTGTTTCCAGACGATCCACGAAACCTTGACCGTACATTTCTCGAAGGGTGAAGTACTCTCTGATGGTTATAAGAACCAACGTTTGGGTCATAATGGTTTTATGGTTAAAATCTGTCAGTATGTGTTCAGGAAGTTCCAGGTACATTGCATCCTCTGTTTTTGCTGAAAAAATGGCTCTGATCTTTTCTGGAAGCATAGCATAGCTCGCATTTTCTGATTCGATACAAACAAATATGTTGGAATTATAACCAGTAACGAACAAGAACTTTCATTTCTCTACACGCTTCGACAGGGGAGGTGTTACTACCACGTTACAGTGTTGAAAGATTTTGGTTCCCCATAAAAAAGGCAGCCTCAGAAGAGGCTGCCTTTTTTATGGCGTATGGGGTGGGGGATTACCTGTAGTAGAGGTTGCGTCCACCAATGGTCAGGAAAGCCTGATGCAGGTTCTTGCGAATGTCCTTACGACTCCACACCCCCTGAATATGGCCTCTTGAAAGCCCTTTGTAGCAGTTGTGGTAGTCGGGCGGTATCTCGATACCTGTGGTCTCCTTGATGACGCCGGGGCCGGCAAAGCCGAGGCGCGATGAGCGGACAGCATACTGATACGGTGAACAGCCGAGGAAAGAAGCCACGGGACCGGCGTATGAGTTGGTGTCGTACAGCACGATGTAGAGGCCGCCTTCTTCAATATACTTGCGTACCGCCATGGTGCAGCGGGGCATCTGAATAAGGCCGTTGACCCCTTCCTGAATGCGAATGCCGGCAGTGCCATGCACGTATGCCAGAAACGGCTGGTGTTTGGTTTGCGCCAATTCAAGAGCGCGAATGAACTTCTCGCCCTCGGCAGCTCCCACGGAGCCTCCTCGGAAATTGGCGATCAAGGTCGCACACGTGAGGTTGATGCCCTCAAGGCTGGCATTGAAAGTCATGCAGCTCGATTGAAGTCCTGTCTTTTCCTTGGCAGCGTCCACACGTGCATCGAAGTTGGGAAACTTCGTCGGATTGCCTGCCGCGATATCGCGGTTGAATTCACGCAGGGAGTCCTTGTCGAAGAGATTATGAAGATACCACTGGTATTCCATGGGGAAATTGTAGCCACAATGAGGGCAGACCCCGGCAAAATCCGTGAATAAATCCTTAGCCCAGATATCAAGGCAGCCACGTTTGGCTGCGTGAGGGCAGGTCACTTCACGGTCGATTCCTGCTTGAGGACTGATATACCCGTTGTCGGTAGTCACTGTCGGTTCTGCTTCCTGTGTGGTAGACAGTCCAGTCAGTTCCATTTCCTTCAACTTGTTCCCATCGGTTTTTATGCCGATTTTTTTGAGCGCGGTCTTCACGACAGTGTCAACCTTGCCCGTGATAACATGGATCTCGTCGGTCGCTTCTTCAATAATTCGACCGATGCGTTGGCGGAAGGGCTTGATCAGTCCGTACACCAAAAGACTCGAAGTGTTGGACACGATACCGGAGCTGGTCGCAGTAAGTTTGTCCATCAAGGATCGGTTATCCTGATACGCATGCTGGGCCAGTTTGCGATATTTCTTGAAACGCTTGGCGATCAGTCGTTCGCGAGCGGTTTCGTTGAGAGACCAGCGGACGATGATATCTGTATGCTTTTTGAAATGACGCATGGCCATGGCCCGGAATAAGCGAAATCCACGAACGCCGAGGGTGACTTCATCGGTTGCCCTGACCACCTGTTCCCGAACCTGCTTGTAGAAGTCGAAATGATCGGCACGGGCACCAAGCGGCGGCTCTTCGATGATTTCATCGATGTATCCGTTTTTCAAGTTGTCCTGAGCCGTGATGCGCTGTGCCAGTGCACATGATTCAATAAGCTCGACAGGGGCACGTTGAGAACCACGGATACGTCCTTCGATGGCAGCAGCCCCTTCAGGAGAGATGACAGAATAATATCCATGGGAGAGCATCAGGCGTTTGTCCGCCATGCCGATAGCTTCTGCGCCACCGGAGCCGCCTTCAGAAAATATGGCGATAATGGGGACAGGAAGTCCTGACATTTCATAGATATTCTCTGCAATCTGCTGGGCAGCACCAGGGAAGTCTTCGACAGGGTAGGAGCCGGGGGTGTTCACATAGGCGTGAATGGGGATCTGTTCCAACGCGGCGACTTTCATGTATTTAAGTGCCTTGCTATTACCCCAGGGCTTAATGGAACCACCGTTACGAAACTCTTCGCCGTGGCCTTTTTCCTGGCCAACGACCATGACAGGCTGATTGATAATTTTCTTGCCGCGACGCCGTGTTATATACGCGCGAGCGATCAGCATGCCAGGGTCGATGGAGTGTTCATCCTGACCACCGATTTCGGTGTAGTTGTCATAGACGTTCTCAAGGATATCCTTGAGGCAGGCCCGCTGCGGATGGCGAACGATGCGTACCTTGTCCATGGCCGTCAGGCGACTGTCTATGGCGGATTCCATGGCCGTCAGCCTGGCGTCCAATGCACCCAATGCCCTGGTTTGCAACTCATCGGACAGATCGCTGTTCTTATTAGAAAACTCACTGATCTCCTTGGTGAATGCATCAAGCTCTGGGCGTGGCGCGCTACCAAGGATGTCACGGGCATAATTGACCCTTTCCTGGAGTCCCTGTAATTTTTTTTCTATATTCATAATATTAGAATTCAAGCAGATTTTCTGTTTTCTCAATAAGGAAGGGAATGTTGGACTTCATGCCAGCACCGCTTGAGTCCCCGCCGTTGAGTTTCAGGTCGTTCAAGAATTCCAGACCGCGTTTCTTGGCTTCTTCCAAATCTTTACCCCAGATGATGGCCAAAGCGAGGTTTGGGTCATATTCTGTGGGAATCTGGTAGGTTCGATCAAGAGGGACATGTGTATGCATACTGAGCCAGTCACAGTCGGTCCATTTCAATTCTTCGATTTTACCGACCCAGGGTGTGAAGCCTTGAGTGGTATCTTCAGCAATAAGCCTGTATTCAATGCCAACGCCCTTGAATGAAACATCATCCTGAGTATACCCGAGATCTTCCCCGAGACCGATACGTATTTGTTCTCTGATAAGATTGACGTTGCTGTTGCCGTTCACTGAGGCAATACAAGCGGAAACACCGTTTTCAACCTGGATACGGGTGTTGACTTCCATGAGAAACGGTTCGCCGTTCGGAGTGACAATCCATTCCCAGGTGCCCACATTGTCGTATTTGATTTCACGCGCAATGGAGAGGGAATACTTCGTAATATCATCCATTAATTTCTGGGCGTCAAAACTGTATTGCATATCCTGCGGTCTGAATCCGGGGGCGACTTCAATACGTTTTTGCAGGCCGGGACTTTGCACGGAACAGTTACGGGTTCCAAAATGAACCGGATTTATGCCGGTACGGTCCGAGACTATTTGTACTTCCAGATGATTGAAATTGAACACGCGTTGCTCAATGAGCACACCTTCGTCATTGAATGTACGGAGCGAGTAATTGCGAATTCGGCGATAGGTTTGCCTGAAACGGGCCATATCTTCGACTTCATCAATGCCCATGCCGCCACCGCCTGCCGAGGCTTTCACAAGAACAACAGGACGGGAGATGCCCATCTTTGTCTGGAAGTCAAAAAGGCTTTCAGCAATGGCTTCAGCTTCCAATTCATCATAAATTGCACGGTCAGAGCCGGGTACGGTCGGAACGCCGATTGTGCGGGCCAGTCGTTTGGTGTTGATCTTGTCGCCCAGATCACGGATAACTTCCCATGAAGGACCAATGAAAGTCATGGGACGGTCTCGTTCAACGACCCGTCGGGCAAAACGGTAGTTTTCCGAAAAGAATCCGTATCCCGGATGGATGGCGGTTGCACCGGATTCGTCGGCCACAGAAAGAATGTCGCCGGCATCAAGGTAGTTGTGAATACGGTAGAGTGATTTGTCACCGCCCAGCTTTCTTGCAACGTCAATATGGCCGGACTGGGAGTCTTCTTCAGTATACAGGGCTACAAACGGCACGCCCAGATCGGAGCAGGCCTCCATGATCCGAACGGCGATTTCGCCCCTGTTGGCAATGAGTACTTTATTTCCCTGAATGCTCACGGTTTGCTTATCTCTTGTTTATAGTAAATGGAAGGTGCTTTAGTTAACGGTTCTTCACGGTTCTGGCAAATTTTTCATTTTCATTTTTTATCTTTTATTTCAATCATTTGCCATGAAACAGTTGTTTTAATTATTGAAGTGGATTTTTTACTAAATAATGTGTAAAAAGTCAGTCCGCCCTAATAAAGAGCTATTTTTTTGTCATAATTGTTAATGTTGTGAATTTAGGGCGCAGAGGAGTTCTGTATGAATTACGTTATTGTAGGAAACGGTGTTTCAGCCATTGGTGCCATCGAGGGGATTCGGCAACATGATACAACTGGACCCATTACGGTCATCAGTGATGAAGCTGTACCGACATATGGACGTCCGCTGATATCCTATTACCTTTCAGACAAGATCAAATTTGAAACGTTACCATTTCGTCCGGAAGAGTTCTATACGAAGAACGGAGTTGAAATGCGTCTTGGCTCAAGAGTCTTATCCATTGATACCAAAGGAAAAATTCTGACCCTCGACAGTGGTGACACTGTTCCATATGGCAAGCTGCTGCTCGCAACAGGTGGAACTCCAGTCAAACCGAATCTTCCGGGTATCGACGGACCGGGTGTGCATAATTTTACGACAGTGGCGCATGCAGAGACGCTCAAGGAGTTGGTCGACAAGGTCAAGAAGGTTGTCGTTATAGGTGCTGGACTCATCGCATTGAAAGCGGCTGAAGGCTTTGCTGAAAAAGGTGCGGAAGTAACTATTGTTGTCCGTTCCCGCATTATGCGAACCTATTTTGACGAGACGGCCGGAGAGCTGATCGTTGATCATCTTGAAAAGAACGGTATCCGCTTTATGCAGGACACGGGCACTAAAGCAATTGTTCGTTACGATGATGGGACAATCAAAGGTGTGGAAACGGATCAGGGACTGATCGATGCAGATGTTGTCATTGTCGCTGCGGGCGTTCGTCCCAACATGGGACTTGCTGCGCAGGCAGGTCTGACGACGCATCAGGGTATTCGAGTCAATGACTATCTTGCGACCAGCGATTCCGATATTTTTGCAGCAGGTGACGTGGCTGAAGCCAAGGATCTGCTGACTGGCGAATATACGGTTCGGCCCATTTGGCCCAACGCATATACTCAGGGACGATATGCCGGATTGAACATGGCCGGAGCGGATTCCCCATATACCGGCGGCATGTCCATGAACTCCATCACCTATTATGGCCTTCCGACGATTTCTGTCGGCGAGACCAATTTGGCTGATGATGACGGGTATGAAACAGCCATCCATCTGGACCGGGAAAATTCCATCTATCGAAAGCTCATTTTCAAGGGAAATGTCCTTGCAGGGTGTATCCTTATCGGTGATATCGACGCCGCCGGTTTCTACACCAGCTTCATCAAAAACGGCTTTGAACTGGATGAGGCAGCAAGAGAAATACTTATGGAAGGTAATCCTTCCCCGGCCTTGTGGCCTGACAGCTTCATTGAAGGAATGATGAATAATCCCTAAGAATCAGGACTCATGAATAATAAAGGGCCGCAATTATGCGGCCTTTTTTATTTGGTCTTGTGGATAAAAATGCCATCCCAGTCTTGGTTAGGTGGAGTCTCAATCAGGTGATCGCACCGATCAATATAAATGTCGTACAGTTTTGTTTCCATTCCTGTTTCTTGCAGTTGCATGAAAGACTGTCTGGCTTTCTCGAAATCCATATTAATATATGCGTCGTGAGCTTTTTCATACAGATCAAGCTCTTCCTTGCGCTCAAGGGCTTCCTCCTGTCTGTATGCGGTGTAGATCGTGACAGGCTCCTGCTTACCTTTGACCCGAACAATGTCCAGAATACGGAAATAGTAATTGCAGTTGCAGACATCGGCCACAGCCTGACTGACAACAAGGTTTTGACCGTAGAATTTTGTCAAACCCTCAAGACGGGATGCGAGATTCACATTGTCGCCGATGAGTGTGTAGTCAAAGAGGTCGGCTGATCCCATGTTTCCGACGCGAACCGAGCCGGAGTGGATACCGATGCCTACGGCAATGGTAAAACCGAACTTTTCAAGGAATGCTTTGTTGAGTTCCTCCAGACGATCCAGTTGTTCCAGCGCGGCCTTTAATGATTTTTCCTGATGATTATCCACATCAAGCGGTGCATTCCAAAAAGCCATGACAGCATCACCGATGAACTTGTCCAGTGTCCCTTCATTACTGGTAATAATTCGTGTCATGGGTGTTAAATAATCATGTAAAAGGTTGGTCACCTGCGTCGGGGAGAGTTTTTCCGAAAGTGATGTAAAATTACGAACGTCTGAGAACTGAATGGTGATATCCTTTTCCTGACCTTCCAGAGACAGAGCCTGTGGATTTTCCATGATTTGGGAGATAACAGAAGGCGCCAGATAATGTGCAAATGCACCGTGGATAAACTTCTTGGCATGTTCTTCGCGCCAGAACTTCAGAATGGTCAACGATGTGAATGTCATCGCCAAGGTGAGGTATGAGTACATGGGAGATATGAAGTATCGTTGTTCCTGGAAGAGATATACAGATCCGTACCACATGCAATATCCCAAGCCTATCAAAGGCAGTACGAGCCAGGAGGCTCTCGCCCACATGAGAAGGAAGGTGGTAACTAATCCTGCGACTACCATGCCTAAAAACTCAACACCTTTTGCCCAATCAGGAATGGAAATAAATTGATTCGACAAAATATTGTCGATGATGGTTGCGTGGGTTTCGACCCCCGGAGCCCCAGGGTCCAATGGTGTTGCTCGAAGATCTTTCAAACCGGAAGCCGAAGTTCCGATCAAGGCTATCCGTCCTTCAAGAGCACCATCAGCGAGTTTTCTATTGAGAATGTCCGAGGCACTTATGTATTCAAAGGTTTTCATCTTACCTCGATAGTTGATGAGCATGCGGCCAAAGTGATCTGTGGAAATGACCACTCCCTTGAGTTTGATGGACTCGACACCCAGTGAGGACATTTT
This sequence comes from uncultured Pseudodesulfovibrio sp., assembly GCF_963675635.1. Classification (NCBI taxonomy): domain Bacteria; kingdom Pseudomonadati; phylum Thermodesulfobacteriota; class Desulfovibrionia; order Desulfovibrionales; family Desulfovibrionaceae; genus Pseudodesulfovibrio; species uncultured Pseudodesulfovibrio sp. The sequence continues at coordinate 941,403 of NZ_OY776488.1, forward strand.
GAGGATTACGCTGTCAGCTCCCATAGCTTGCATGAGAGAGGCCAGAGCGAGACTTGGATAGAGTTTTTCATTATAACTGAATAGAAGTGGAACCCGGCGATAAACTGAATCCGCGTCCGGGGACGTTGTGATGAAACCGACTCTGTTGGCTGCTTCTGCCAGAACAGGAACAGGGCAGATCATGCCATTTGCCTTGGGAAGTACATCAAGTGGCGACATGGAGCCTGGAGGCGAAAGAATAGCAACCTTGACGGGTTTGACGGCACAACTCGATTTGTTGAGATCTGTTAACTTATGGGCCTTTGTGCCTGTAGTGAAGTCAATACCGAGAACAAACGGTCCGTTTTTGAGATTGGCTGCCAGTAATGCGTCGTAGTCTCCAAAATTCGCAGGCATTCCTTTGAAATCAATATCTATGTCCAAATCCCTTTTTACATCTTTTTTGACGTTTACGGGAGAAGTGCGGTCTGGTTCTGCAAAAATTATATCTGAAGCAACGGCTGATGCGCCATATGCCTGAAGGTACTTCATGAGCATAGCGACGCGGTATCTTGGCCAAGGCCATTGCCCTTTCTCGGCCAAACTTTTTTCATCAAGGTCAATGATGACCGGAACGTCTGTCGCGATGAGGTCATGGTGCTTTTTTAAATAATGATCATATATTTTCAATTCGATAAGGTAGAGGAACTGAGGTTGACTGATAAACAGGAGAACCATGAGAATGGTAATGAACGTACCGGCTCCAAGAAGAATCAGTTGGTCTTTTTTGAAGGCATTTTTGATAAGTGACGTCATTGCTTCCCCAAAAATGGATGTATTGAATGATGATGCTTGAATAATATTATCTTTTTTCAAGACAATTTGTCACTGAATATCCATTTCCTTCAGGATTATTTTGAAGAGTGTCCTTTTTCTTATTCTAATACTTTGAAATAATTATATTAACCATACCATAAGCACTCGACGTGGATTGGGGTAGAGCCCGGTTGGCAAATTTAGCTCAACGTTGTTTCAAGGCAAGTACTGATACTGTTTTCAACTTGGTCAAATGGTTCGGTAGATCATCATGCAGCCGAGCATGAAAACGAGAATGAAAGCGAGTCTTTTATACCCGTGATCGGAAAGCCTGGTATAAGCCTGTGCGCCCAGCCAGACTCCCAGGGCGAGTGCTGGGAGTGCGTACATGAAGAGCTTCAGGACGCGAAGGGTGGTCAGGCCGGAGTAAGCGTGCATTCCGGCCACAAGAACGCCGGAGATGGTGAAATATGCGGCCAAGGTGGCCTTGGCCTGATTCTTAGACCATGATTGAATGGCTGAATAGACGATGACAGGTGGACCTCCTGCGCCGATACTTCCCCCAAGGACACCTGAAGTGAAACCCGCTATTGATGTGATAATTCTTCCGGAGTTTCGGGGAGTGGGTTTGACTGTCAATTGGTAAACAGTGAATGCAACCATCAGGATACCAATGCCCAATGAGAGTATTTCCGAAGGAACATGTTTGAGGACATATATACCGAGCATGATCCCTGGAATGGTCGCAATCATGAGGATTGAAACTTTTTTCAGGCGGATATCGTGACGCATTTGTAAGCTCAAGGTCAGACTGATGCACCAAGCCAGCAGTGTCATCAGGGGAACGCTTGTTTTAATATCAAGGAGGAATCCCAGCAAGGGGAGTGCTATCAGCGCGAAGCCGAATCCGGTTAATCCCTGAAGAAAGGATGCCGCAACCACGATGGTGCATATGAGGAGTATGTCTTGCATCCGGTGTGGTCTACTGCATATTGATTCTAGCCACAATATGTGATGGCTTCGCGATATTTTTCATGAAAATGGTTGCCACCAAAATGGCTGAAAGGCTATATAGGTACAATAGAAAATCATTCTTTTTGTTAATTCAATTATTATAGGAGGTTTTAGCATGAGTATTGTAATCGATCCGGATGAATGCATTGGCTGTGAGTCTTGCGTAGAGATATGTCCGGAAGTTTTTGAGATGGATGACGACGGTGAAAAGGCTATCGTGATAAATGCTGATTCCACTGCAGATTGCGTGGACGAAGCCATTGAAACCTGCCCAAACGAAGCTATTTCAAAATAATAAATCACAGCAGTGATGAAAAAAAAGACCGCACTCAGTGCGGTCTTTTTTTTCATTCTATTCTATACGTTATTGTGACTTTTCAAAAATCAACCGCAATTCTTCAATGCGCTTTCGATTGCTCTCAAAATCGAACAACTCTCCACGTGATATTGCATGAACATGGATAACCCCTGCCTGTTCATCATAGAAAAATTCAGCATCATCCATGGTACGCATGACTGTGCTTTTGAATTCAGCGCGAAGATACTTGTCATCAACCGCCAGGACTTTGCCGCCGAATATCGACTCTATGGCGTTGGACAAATCGACCATTACTTTTTCAGGAACCCCACTGGCCTTGATGGGATCCACTTTATGCACGGCATCGGTGGCCTGAGAAGAGACGCAGTCATCTGATTCACTGCAAACAGCAAATGCCCCATCATGCATGCCCATTTCCGGGGCTTTGCTGGCACAGGCACACAATGAAATCAGCACGAAAACACACAATATTATCTGGACATGTATTTGTTTCATAAAGGCAACCTATTGCAAAAGGAGTTTAAAGTGCAACCAATTTTCACACGATGAAAGCGGGGCATGTACATTCAGTCCGTATGCCACAAATACATAGCCAGATTGATTCTGTCCGATGCATCAAAAGTCACCCCTTCGTTTTCAAGCAATTGTTTCTGGTTTTCATACCCTTGTTGAGGGGCAAGAGATATTTTGCCTTCTCTATTAACCACCCTATGCCAGGGAAGACGCTCTTTTCGAGAAGAGGAATGAAGCAGACGAGCAACCTGTCGGGCTGCACGCCGATTACCAGCCATAGATGCAATTGTGCCATAGGTAGTGACTTTGCCCAAGGGGATTGAGCGAATGAGAGCTATGGCCCTTACTGTGAACAATGAAGATGACATAATGGTTCCATAAAATATTAATGACGCAGAGGGCAAGTGAGGGCCATATTATTAATCTGAAAGATATATTGACTTGTAGGGACGATTATCACATACATTTCAATATGAAACTATCTTATCGTGTTTTTATACTGTCAACTATAGTCGTATCTTTCTTACTTGTAGCAAGTGCTTTCGCCTTTGAAGTGAAGCCGATGACTCTTAAGGACCGATGTGTTGTCTGTCATACGGCTGAGCGTATTTGCGCCAAGCTGGGGAATGGAGACGATTTCTGGGAACCAACGGTAAAGCGCATGGCTTCCAACGGGGCAAAAGTCCCCGAGCAGGAGCTTGCCGGCTTTTCCCTGTTGCTGAGCGGTCAGGAGGAGGTTGTTGCCGGTATATTGGCATGTTCTTCTTTTCAAAAGACCGGTACAATGCCATCAGCATCAAAAAAAATATCAATATATCTGGTGCTTATCCACCCTGTATTTATGACGATAGCGGTCCTTTTGTCTCTTTGGGTTGCTTGGCAGGGGATCAACCGGGCAAGGATATCTCATTTCAAACACACAGTTCGGTTCGATTGGAAAGGACATGTTAATTACGGCATAATTGTCATGGGTGCGTGGTTTTTCGGTATGATTGCTGGTGGCGTCATGGCGAAACTCATTTATGGTGCAACAGGTCTGACCGGAGCCCATCGTACGGTCGCCCTGATTATGTTTCCCATGATCATTTTGGGGGCTTGTACTGGATTGTATATGAAATACAAGAAGGCACCGAGAAAAATACTTCCAATAGTCCATGGTGTGAATAGTCTTGTGTTGTTTGTACTGGCGTGTATGCAGCTTCTTACCGGATTCTATCTTGTAAGAGGAATTTTTTAGCCCATTATCACGAAGAGGAAGGAGTAACCCATGAAGAAGCATTGTCTGATTGTTATGATCATAACATGTGTGGTTGTTCTTTATTCTGGCGTTGCTTTTGCTGAAGAAAAGCCCGGAGTTGATGCAAAGGAATTATGGAATTACATAACGACGGTTGACCCTTATACCGAGTGGGGATTTTGGCCTGATCATAAAGGTTTACAACCCGGACGTTCTCCACATGGCGCAGGACATAAGGTCTTTGTTAATTCTGCTGGCTTGAATTCAAAAATGCCGCCCGCTGCATATGGTACTATTGAGGTTAAGGAAAACTATAGTCCGGATGAAAAACTCATGGCTATAACTGTCATGTATAAAGTGAGTGGTTACAATCCGAGTGATGGTGATTGGTTCTGGGCGAAGTATTCACCCGACGGAACGGTTGATAAATCAGGGAAGCCTGCCGGTTGTATCGGGTGCCATGGAACACGAGCCGCTAATGATTTTATTTTGGTTCATGATTTTAATTAATTATTTTTCATCTTCCTATGAAAAAACCCAGTTTATGACTGGGTTTTTTTTGGTCATTGGGGCAAAGTGTTATTAAATCATCATTTTTATAATGAATAATCCGTTTTTTTATAATTGAATGATCATTTGTTATGAAAAAAGATTTTTTAAAAGGAGGAAACATGAAAATTAATCTTGGACTTGGCCAACGTTTGGTACTTCTTGTGAGCTCTGTTGTTCTAGCGCTTCTTCTCGTGACTTTTTTTGCAGTCAATCAAGGAACCCAAAGCCTGACGCTCGCGGTCGTTGAAACCACATTGTCGCAAAACAGTGTGTCCATTGCTACATCATTGGACAACTGGGTCGCAGATCATATCAAATTTCTTCAGTTAATGGCTGACGATGAGGCTTTTATCGAAGCGGTTGCAGGTGGAGACTTCGAAGCTGCAACCAAACTGGCTGTAGGAGCCAAGACTCGTGATGCAACCATTGAATCATTTTTTGCGCATAACGCAGACGGAATATCCGTAGTTACAACCAACACTGGCGGGCGTGGTAAGAATTACAAATCAAAAGGGTATTACAAGTCGATAATGGAGCAAGGGAAGCCGTATTATATCTCTCCGGTTACTATTTCACCTGTTTCCCAACAACCCCGTCTTGCCATAGCCGTTCCCATCAAGAAAAACGGGAATGCAATTGGCTACGTAGGCGTCTCAGTCAAGGCTTCTGCTTTTACAGATACCTATATCAATCCGATAAAAGTCGGCAGTAAAGGATACTGCTATGTTGTTGATTCACAGGGAGTCATGTTGGCACATCCCGACAAGGAACGCATTCTAACGGACAGATCCAGCGCTTCGTATATCAAATACGCTCTAAAAGAGAAAAACGGATTTCTGGAATACAAGTTTGACGGCGCGATTAAATATATGGCTTTTCATATGGTCCCGTCCACAGGCTGGATCGTCGCTCTTTCCGCAGAACAGGATGATCTGATGCAAGAAGCGTATGCTTTGCGAAACCTGTTGCTCATTGTCGGCGTTATAGGGCTTTTCACGACCATTATTATTATCTTCTTTACTATTAAAAAAATGGTGACCGTTCCGTTGCAAATAATACAGGAACGGTTTGTCGCTCTCAGCGAAGGCGAACTTGAAGCCCGGATTGCCGGTAAGTTCTCCGCGGAGCTGGCAGTTCTCAAAGATTCTTTTGTGGCGATGGTCGAGCGACTGCTCACTATTGTCATGAGTGTAAAAACAACGAGCGGGGCTGTTTCTTCCGGGAGCACAGAGCTTTCCGCAGCAGCTCAAACCCTCTCCGAAGGATCAACGGAACAAGCGGCTGCAGTGGAAGAAGTCTCAGCTTCTGTTGAGGAAATGACTGCTAATATCAATCAAAATGCTGACAACGCGTTAAAGACAGAAAAATTGGCAGGGAAGGCTGCCGACGACGCCCGAGAAGGTGGCGAGGCTGTTTCTCAGGCTGTTGAAGCCATGAAGAACATCGCAGAAAAAATTGTCATCATTGAAGAAATTGCCAGGCAGACAAATCTACTTGCCCTGAATGCGGCTATCGAAGCAGCTCGGGCGGGAGAACACGGCAAGGGGTTTGCCGTTGTTGCTGCCGAAGTTCGTAAACTTGCTGAACGAAGTGGTGGAGCTGCCGCCGAGATCAGTGAGATATCTGCACAGAGTGTCGAGGTTGCTGAAAAAGCGGGAAGGATGCTGTCTCAACTCGTTCCTGACATTACGGAAACGGCCCAACTCGTACAGGAAATATCTTCCGCGACAGCAGAACAACACACAGGAGCGGAACAAATCAATATGGCGGTGCAAGAACTGGATAAGGTTATCCAGTCCAACGCGGCCATGTCCGAGGAAGTCGCATCCAGTGCGAATGAGTTGTCAAATCAGGCCATTGACATGCAGCAGACGATGTCTTTCTTCAAAACCAATTCCTCAAATGAGATGTATCAACCTCAGGCGCGCAAGACGTCAGTATCGGTCAAGAAGTCACCGAAACAAGCTCTTCCGCAAACCGCTCCATCATCCGGTAACGGTGTTGATCTCAGCATGGACGATGAGGACGATTTTGAACGATTCTAGATGATTTTAAAACAAGATGACTTGGAAGCAGGGGGGCCATAAAATGGTCCCCCTTTTCTTAGGTGTTAAGAGCTTCAATCACTTGGTTGATATTCGGAATGTCTGCCATGCTGTTTCCATAATAAACGAACTTTAAAACACCTTCTTTATTAATCAGCATCTGTGCCGGCATTCTGCCAAGTCGAAGAATTTTTACTTCCTGACCATAGAGAGTCAGCACCTCATGGCTTGGGTCTGGAAGGCCCACAAATGGAATTTTTCCTTTATCCCAATATGCTTTGAATGCTGAAGGCTTTTCCGGTCCAACGACAATGACTTCGATATCCTGTGCTTCAAGCTGCTTGTATTCTTGACGCAACTGCGTCATGTGCTGTCGACAGAAAGGTCATAAAAAGCTTCTATTAAAGACGAGGAGTACATGTTTTCTAGCTGTGTAGTCAGATAATGATACAGCATGACCATTCATGTCATTCAGGGTGAAATCCGGTGCCTGCGTATTGACGTGTATCTGCATGTTGTGACTTCTGTCCTTATATTTTCCCCACGAGAAAAACCTTTGGCTTTTGACGCGTGACACAGTATCTTCGCCGTGGCCTAAGACTGTTTTTCGAGTGATTCTATTTTGAATGAACAATGAGAAGTATGCAAATCTGTCAGAAAGTCCATTTTTTGTTACCATGAACATCCTTGACAACGCCTTCAAAATATTTTCATCAAGCACTGCTAATTGACAAATGTTGGTCGGTATAAGGCAATGACGTGCCTTTGAATCCTCCATTGGGTTAACACTTCCGAACATATATCCAGGTTTTTTTATGGGAAAGCATATCATTGAAGAGGCGAGTCGCTGTCTGCAATGCAAGAAGCCTCTGTGCAGCAAGGGATGCCCGATCAGTACTCCTATCAGCGAAGTCATCAAACTCCTGCTCGACGGGAAAACGTATGAAGCGGGTGAATTGTTGTTCAACAATAATCCACTCTCCGTTGTCTGCTCACTCATTTGTCCGCATGAGAACTTTTGCGAGGGACACTGTATTCTCGGCAAGAAAAGTTCCCCCATCCAGGTAAGTGACATTGAAAACTACATCTCCCGCTATTATCTAGAACACATGCCTTTAAAGAAGCAGACACATTCCAATAACGGCAAGAAAATAGCCATTGTCGGTTCCGGGCCGGCCGGAATTACCGTGGCTTTCATTCTTGCTTCCAATGGTTTTGATGTGACTATCTTTGAATCCGAAGACAAGATTGGCGGTGTCCTTCAATACGGTATTCCTGATTTCCGTTTGCCAAAAAACCTTCTCGTTCAGCTCAAGAAAATGTTGGAACGGCTGGGAGTCAAGATTCGCCCCAACATGGTCATCGGTCCAATTATTACGCTCGAAGACCTGCTCCGTGACGGATACAAGGCCATCTTCATAGGAACAGGCGTATGGAGTCCAAAACCGTTGCGCATCAAAGGCGAAACCTTGGGCAATGTTCACTATGCAATTAATTACCTAAAAAACCCTAATGTATATTCGCTTGGCAGACGGGTGATTGTCATCGGAGCTGGAAACGTTGCCATGGATGTTGCCCGAACAGCTCGTCGTAAAGGAGCTGAAGAAGTCACTGTCATCTATCGTCGCGGCGAGGAAAACATGTCTGCGACAAAATACGAATATGAGTACGCAAAGATAGATGGCGTCGCATTTAAATTTTATACGGCCCCTCTTGCCATTGAAGATGACGGCATTCGATGTATCACGACCCGGCTTGAGGAACAGGACGGTTCAGTCCGCCTTGTCTCGGTAGAAGGGAGTGAACACTTCCGTGAAGCTGACACGGTTTTCATCGCGGCCAGTCAGGCCCCAAGAGACAACCTGTCCGGCATTGAGGTGGGGAAAACGGGGCTTATCATCACCAACGAAGATGGGCGTACCACTCGCGAAGGTGTTTTCGCCTCGGGAGATGTCGTTACGGGCGCAAAAACCGTTGCCGAGGCTGTGAACCTCTCCAAGCGATCAGCCAGGGCTATAATGGATTATGTCGCTACATTGAAAAAGTAATATGAGATTGAATCTGCTAATAAATACCTGAAATAACGCATTATCTGCTGAATTTTAGGGATTTTTTAGAAATACCATTACGAACCCTCTCTTGATACCCCGTGCCTTTTCATCAGGGCATAGAGTCGAGCACGAGACAAGCCTGCAATTTTACAAGATCTTTTTATGTTCCCCGAAGTGATTTCAAAAAGTGTCAGAAGATAGTTTTTTTCAACTTCATTGTTTTGAAGAGTACGATATTCTTTAAGAGTTGGAAATTCTTCGTGATTGATCGACTGTTTTTGCTGTGCTTCCTGTTTTCCTGCCCCTTTTGCCATATCTTTTCGGGCTATGTCCGCACGGATGGCACGAGGCAGGTGACGGGGATAGAGGATGGTTTCCTTACCGGCCCTTGAAAGAGCCTGCTCAATAGTATTTTGGAGTTCTCTGATATTGCCGGGCCAATCATAACTCATCAACGCATCGAGGAAATCGGGTGAAAACCCTTTGCTTGCCATTTTGAGGCGTTTGGAATGGCGTTGAATGAATTTACATGTCAGTTCATTGATATCTTCAGTGATTTCACGAAGCGGGGGAAGCTGCATACGAATGCCCCGCAGTCGATAGAAAAGATCCTGTCGAAATTCACCGCTTTTAACCATTGCCTCAAGGTTCCGATTGGTTGCGGCCACTAATCGGAAATCACTCCGTATTTCTTTCATTCCACCCACAGGTCGAAAGCTCCTTCCTTCCAGCACACGCAGGAAAACTTTTTGCAAGGATATTGGAAGTTCTCCCACTTCATCCAGAAAAAGAATGCCGCCGTCCGCCTGCTTGATAAGGCCGATTGAGTGAGTGTCTGCACTCGTATAGGCTCCTCGTTCGTGCCCAAAAAGCAGATTCTCGGCCAGAGTATCTGGAAGGGCGGCGCAATCAACTACAACAAATGACTTGCTATTCCGTTCACTGTTTTTATGGATTGCCCGGGCAAAAAGCTCTTTGCCCGTCCCGGTTTCTCCCGTGATAAGAACGTTTGCATCAGAGCTGGCGGCCTGGGCCAGCGTATCCAGACAGGACTGCAATAGACGACTGTTGCCAATAATGCCGGAGCGACGCAGGGAACACCTGATGCTGCCGCTGTATCGTTCATCGTGGTATTCTATGACCCGTTTTATGAGAACGAGAAGCCGCTGCATATTCAGCGGTTTGGTGATGTAGTTCCATGCACCATTCTGGATGGCCAATTCAGCCATGTCCGGATCTCGGCTGCGTGAAATGACAATTACTTCAGGGAAGGATGGGATCTCTCTGATAGTTGCGAGATAGGCCAGACTGTCTCCGTCTGCCAGATCATCGCCAAGAAGCACAGCCTTGTAGTCTCCAGTGTGTAACAATCCCATAGCACGTGAAAGAGTATCACATTCAGCCGTTGGCAGATCATGTGTCGCCAGAGATTTGCTCAAGCTCTGGGTAAACGTTCTATCTCCATCAATAATGAGAATCTCGGCCATGACGTAATTCTCCCTCTTCCCACAAAAAAGACCTCATCAATTTATACCACGATTTATGCGATAATTGTCAAACTCATCTATTCCTTGAAATTGTTGAAAAAATATCGATTGCTCAGTAAGGACTGAATCAACTGTCCTGTCTTTCAAGACAACAATTTATCTCTTGTATACCAAGACAATTGAGACTCTCTGAACACTATTGAACAATCAAATTCAGGTTATGTGTGCAATGAGGCTCTCTTCAGGATTACCAAGTGTCTTGTTTCGCAAGATGCATCCTGTGAAACAAGACGATTTTAACCTGATTTTCAGTGAAAGGTCATATTGTTTTCAATACCCTCTCTCTCCATCAATCAGGAATATCTATACAACTCAAAAGCGGTACGCATCTTGTTCTTAGGGAGCTAATGAGAATCGTCCGGGAGTAACGCGGATATCCGGGAAAGTGATTTTTCCTTAGATCCAAGCGGAGTTGCCAATAAAGGGGTGACAGGAATCAAATGGTTCGCGGAGCGCGACAGTCTCATACTCTCCATGTGAATACCCGGGTAAAGAGAAGACAAGGGAATACGGCAAGGAGGTGTCACGAATGCGGCGCAAATGGGATGCACGGAAAAAAGCAAAGATCGTGTTGGAAGGCCTCATGGGTGGGTGTGTGAACGACTTGTGTCGATCAAACGACCTTCGCCCCGGACAATACTACAAATGGAGAGGGCAATTCCTGGAACAGTGCCACCAGATCTTTGAAAAGAAACCGAATATGTCGAGTGAATCAGAGTTGGCGGCTGAAAATGAGGAACTCAAGAAATTGGTGGGCGAACTGACTTTGGAACTGACCAGCGGAAAGAGCAGTCGGTGACACGTCGAGGACGGGAGGAACCATGGGCAACAAAATCGGAGTGTACATCTGTCATTGCGGTTCGAATATCGCGGGCAAGGTCGATTGCGAAGACGTCGCCAAGTATGCCGGAAGACTCAAGGACGTGGCGGTCTCACGAGACTACCAATTCATGTGTTCGGACCCGGGCCAGGAAATGGTTATCAAGGATATCCGGGAGCATGGTCTCAACCGGGTCGTTGTGGCATCCTGTTCACCTCGCTTGCATGAAAAGACATTTCAAAAGGCATGTGCCCGAGCCGGGTTGAATCCCTACCTCATGCAGCACGCCTGTATCCGGGAACACTGTTCATGGACAACTGCAGACCCAGTCGAAGCGACAGCCAAGGCCAAGCATATTGTCGAAGCGGCTGTGGACAGGGTGGGGGATCATGAGAAGCTCTTTTCTCGTGAAGTAAACGTCCTGCCAGATGTCATGGTGGTGGGTGCCGGTATCGCCGGTATTCAGGCGTCGTTGGATATCGCCAAGTCTGGACACAAGGTTCACTTGGTGGAGAAGAGTCCGTCCATTGGCGGGCATATGGCGCAATTCGATAAGACGTTTCCAACCTTGGACTGTGCCGCCTGTATATCAACTCCCAAGATGGTCGCCGTCTCACAGGAACCGAACATCAATCTTATGACATGGAGTGAAGTCGAGGATGTCTCCGGTTTTGTCGGCAATTATACTGTAACCGTAAAGCATAAGCCTCGGTTCGTTAACGAAGCAATCTGTACAGGCTGCGGAGCCTGTCTGGAAAAATGTCCGACAAAGGCTTTGAACGAGTTTAATGAAGGGCTTTCCATGCGCAAGGCCATTTACCGAAACTCTCCGCAGGCCGTTCCAAGTACGCCGGTTATCGACGGCAATATCTGTAAGAAGATTACCAAGGATAAGTGCGGCATTTGTCAGACCATCTGTCCCACAGGAGCGATTGATTATACGATGAAAGAGACCCGTGAGATCTTAAATGTCGGCTCAATCGTCCTGGCTACCGGGTATGACGCCATGGACCCGACACCATTACGCGAATACGGTTTCGGACGTTTCGACAACGTCTATACTGCGCTGCAATTCGAACGACTTAACAATGCGGTCGGCCCCACTGAGGGGAAAATAGTCATGAAAAACGGTGAACCGCCCAAGAGTGTCGGCATAATCCATTGCGTAGGCAGCCGTGACAAAAACTACCACGAATATTGTTCCCGCACCTGCTGCATGTACGCGTTGAAGTTCGATCATCTTATCAAGGACAAGGTTGGTCACGACACCAAGGTGTATAATTTCTACATTGATATGCGTTGCTTCGGTAAAGGATACGAAGAATTTTTCAAACGGGTGCAGGAAGAGGGTGTGACTTTTATTCGAGGTCGTCCAGCAGAAGTCGTGCAGGAAGACGACAAGCTGGTCATTGTCGGTGAGGACACCTTGCTCGGCATAAACGTACGGGTGCCGGTGGACATGGTCGTTCTTTGTACCGCCATGGAAGCGCGGAGTGATACCAATGAAGTGGCACGCATCTTCGGAGTGGCCCAGGGCCAGGATGGGTTCTTCCTTGAAGAACACCCCAAACTCGGTCCGGTTTCCACCGCTACGGACGGTGTTTTCTTAGCCGGAGCCTGTCAGGGGCCAAAGGATATCCCGGATGCCGTGGCTCATGCCTCTGGAGGAGCAGCACAGGCTCTGGCACTTGCTGCCAAGGGGACAGTCTCCATATCTCCGACGACATCGTGGATTGATCCGGATGTGTGCATCGGATGCAAGGTGTGCATCAATCTTTGTCCATACTCGGCCATCGAGTTCGATGAGCGGCGAAATGTCTCGGTTATCAACGAAGCCATGTGCAAGGGCTGTGGGAGCTGTGCAGGGTACTGTCCGAGTGGAGCCGCACAGATCAAACACTTCAACCAGATACAGATATTCAATGAAATTGATGGAATGCTCGGCATGATGTTCGACCCGATACTTTTCGATGCCGGGGGGAAAAGAGCTGAGGCAGTCTACGACAATCAATCTGGCGAATCCTAGGAGGCAATGATGAATAGTGAGTTTGAACCGACCATTCTGGCATTTGTCTGCAACTGGTGCACGTACACTGCGGCAGATCTCGCTGGAACGTCTCGGATGATACAGCAGCCAAATTTGCGCCTGGTTCGCGTCATGTGTACCGGCATGGTGGACCCCAAGTACATTGTGAAGTCGCTCCTTTCCGGGGCTGATGGCGTGCTCGTGAGTGGATGTCACCCCGGTGACTGCCACTACATTAACGGCAACTATAAGGCCCGACGCCGGGTCAAGTTACTCAATGAAATCCTGCCTCAGTTCGGCATTGCTCGTGAACGCGTCAAGCTGACCTGGGTCGGAGCAAGTGAGGGGAATGAGTTCGCGGAAACAGTGAATAGTTTCATTAATGAAATCAGAGAACTCGGTCCCATGGAAGCACGTACCATGGCCGTAGTCTAGACACTGGGAGGTGGCAACATGGCGACCACTGTGAAGATAGCGGTTGAAAACAACAACCCGGTTGTGGCGATACAGGGGTTTCTGCGTGGTCTGTTGGAAAATGATTCACTCGGAGGTGTCGTGGTGCCGGTCCATTTATTCGACAAAGGACTCCCCATGCCCACACTGGTGACCGACCACGATCAGCTTTCTGGTGCTGACCCGTTGGCTCCGTCTTTTCCGATGAACAGTGCCAAACTTCTGTCCCGTTTGACACGCGGTCAGTCCGGTGAGCGTATTGCCGTGGTTATGAGACCGTGTGAAATTCGAGCGTTTGTTGAGTTGGTCAAGCTCAACCAGGGGAGTCTCGACGATGTCATCATCGTGGGGATGGACTGTATGGGAGCTTATAACAACACTGATTACAAAGCTTTCGTCGATGGCCGGGATGCATTTGAGGCCACCCTCGCTTTTCAGGGGCAGCACGGCGGGACCATTGAAACAGCAATCAACGGCGTGGACATCGCACCGGCATGCAGGTCGTGTGAATTTCCGGCTCCGACCAATGCAGATATAGTTATCGGATTGGCGGGTGCAGACCTGCATACAGCCATTCCGGTTGTGGCGGACAGCGCGCGGGGCGAGGCTTTGCTCAACGGACTCGGGCTGCCCGATATGGAAGCCAGTGGAAGAGAAGCAGTTCTCGAGTCGCTCATTAAGGTGCGCTCAGAACATCGTGACGCCATGATCGAGGCAACGCAGGCAGTCACCGGCACACTGACCGATCTGTCCGAATATCTGTCGAACTGTGTGAACTGCTACAATTGCAGGGTGGCCTGTCCTGTCTGTTACTGCAAGGAATGCGTGTTCAACACGGATGTGTTTGAGCACAAGCCATGGCAGTACATGGGGTGGGCCAAACGCAAGGGAAGCCTCAAACTGCCGACAGATACCATCTTCTATCACCTGACCCGCATGGCGCACATGTCCATGGCCTGTGTCGGATGTGGACAATGTTCCAATGCCTGTCCCAACGACATTCCCGTCATGGAGCTGTTCCGCACGGTTGCAGCGCGGACGCAGAAGAGCTTCGATTATGTGCCGGGCAGAAGTCTGGAAGAATCCCCGCCACTTTCGGTTTTCAAGGAAGACGAGTTCCAGGACACAGTATCGCACATGGCCTGATGACAGGTCCCAGTTTCGGGAGGACGTTATGAGGAAGCAATACGGAGCAATGGTGGTGGGCGCAGGAATCGGTGGTATACGCGCTGCCCTCGACTTGGCTGTTACCGGTCATAAGGTCGCTCTTATCGATCGTCGTCCGAGTCACGGCGGAATTTTAAGTCAGCTTGACCACCAGTTTCCGTCAGATCATTGCGGCATGTGCAAGATGTTGCCGCTTATGTCGCGGGATTCGTCTAGCCAGTATTGTTTGCGCAAAGGCTTGTTCCACGACAATATTGACATCATGCTTTCCACAGAAGTGGCGGATGTCGAGGGAGAACCCGGCAAATTTTTGGTCTCACTGAACCGGACGTCTCCCTTGGTGGACCCAACAAAGTGTGTAAGCTGTGGCAAGTGTTCCGAGGTATGCCCGGTACGTGTGGATAGTGAATTTAACGCGGGGTTGACCAAGAGGGCGGCCATTTATCTTCCTGTACCTCATGCCATTCCCAATCATTATGTTCTTGATCTCGACAACTGCTTACGGTGTTGGAAATGTCACGAGACATGTCCTACCGGGGCTATTGATTTCAAATTCGAAGAACGCAAGGACTTCCATATTCTTGTGGTCGATCAGGATGAAGCTGTTCAGGAAATGATGCAGGGGAGCCTCGATGAACAGAATTTCCCACTTCATTTTACCACCAGTGGACGCGAGGCCGTTGACATGCTCGCCGAGTCCGATCAGTACCGACTTGTTCTGCTTGGCTTGAATGTCAATGACATGGACGCAGAGCGTGTGCTGACCCGTTGTCAGGAACTCCACCCGGACATGCCTGTGGTCATTTTGGCAGATGACAGTCAGACTGAAGCCGCTACAGAACGTGTCGCGCAGGGAGCACGCGAATACCTGACAAAGCCGCTTGCTGCGAAGAAATTCGTGCCGTGGCTCGACAAGCTGTTCGTTCGCATACTCTCGGACACCACTGAGGCTTTGGAAGTTGGAGCTATCGTTCTGGCTGGCGGATTCGAATGTTATGATCCTAAGACAGATCCCTTGGCTTCATCGGAAATATGGAATCATAGTCATCCCGGCGTACTCACTGCTGTCGAGTTTGAAAGGCTTCTCAGCGGTACCGGGCCCACCGGGGGCAAATTGTTGCGCCCAGGAGATGACAAACCGATCAAGAAGATCGCCTGGATTCAATGTGTAGGCTCTCGCGACGTGCAGCGAAATGCGGATTTCTGTTCCGGTATATGTTGCATGTTTTCTATCAAGGAATCCCTTCTCGCAAAGAAGGTGACCAATGGTGAAGTAGAAACTTCTATCTTTTACATGGACATGCGCACATCGGGGAAAGGATATCAACGATATCGTATCAACGCCGAAAAAGACAAGGGCGTGCGTTTTGTGCGGAGTCGTCCACACTCTCTTCTGCCGACCGATGATGGGCAAGATATCAAAGTTGAGTACTTTGCCGAAGACGGGACGCTTATTACTGAAATCTATGACATGGTCGTACTGGCTGTGGGTGCGCGTCCCCCAAAGAAGACAGACTCACTTGCGCAGACCGCAGGTATTGATCTCAATCAGTGGGGTTTTGCGGACACACAGACATATTCCCCAGAACGTACGAGTGCAGTCGGTATCTTTGCGGCCGGTGCATTTGGTGAGCCCAAGGACATATCCGAATCCGTAATTCATGCCGGGGCAGCTGCTCAGGCTGCATCCCGCATCATCAAGGCGTATGACGTGCTGGCGGGTATCCAGTCAGAACCGCAACCGGAGTTCCCGGATGTATCGCGGGAACCGCCACGGACGCTTGTTGCTGTCTGTGCCTCTTGTCCGACATTGGAACAGACTATCGACATCGTGGCACTGAGTGAGCGTATGGCACATGTGCACTCGGTCCGAAAAGTTGTGAGCGTTGGAAGCGCGTGCACTTCCGAAGGGTGGGGTGACATTGAACAAGCAGCCAAAGAATTCAAACCCAACCGTATTATCATAGGCGCGTGTATGCCGTACGCCTACATTCCACGCCTCAAGGAACTTGGCAAGACCATCGGTCTGAATCCGGCACTTATGGATGTGGTGGATATTTATACCCCCACCTTCGGCACAGGAACTGACGAACACACGGTAGCAAAGGAAATCTACGCATCCCTGTCTACGGCTGTTGCGCGGTTGCAGGGCGTCGATCCGGCACCGTCGCCGAATATGGTTGACGTTGAGCGGTCAGCACTTGTTGTCGGCGGTGGATTGGCCGGTATGACGGCAGCCATGTCCATTGCGGATCAGGGCTACGGAGTTTGCCTGGTGGAATCCGAGGAAGAACTCGGCGGGATGGCCATGCGGCTGCATACCCAGCTCGATGGTTCTGACCCACATAAGTATATGGAAGAGCTGATTTCGCAGGTGGAAAAGCACCCGAACATCAAGGTGCTCAAAGATTCCCGTGTGGTTTTGTCGCGCGGCAGCGCTGGACATTTTCGTTCCGCCATTGCCAGTCCGGAAGGCGTTTTCCCGCTGGAACATGGTGTCTCTATTCTTGCGACCGGTGCACATGAGGCCAAGGTTTATGAAAGCGGCCTGTGCGTCCACAAGTCGGTGATGACTCATCTCGCGCTGGAAGAACAACTTGCCACAGGTCAGCTTGACGCAGGCATGCTCTCCTCGGTTGCCATGATTCAGTGTTGGCGCAAGCCAGGTGAGGACCGCACATATTGTAGCAAGGTGTGTTGCCCGGAGATGGTCAAGAACGTGCTTGCTCTCAAGGAGCGCAATCCAGACTTGCCGATCTATGTGTTTTATCGAGACATCATGATGCCGGGTTTCCTTGAAACATACTACACTCAGGCGCGGAAGGCTGGGGCCATTTTCATCCGATATGAACCGGATAATCCGCCACAAGTGAAATTTGAAGATGGCAAGCCGGTCATCACGGCCTACGACCCAATTCTCAGAGAGAACATAGTCCTCCGCCCAGACATCCTATCTCTTTCCAGTGGGATGGAACCCAATGACATGGAAGATATCAGGGAAGTTTTTGGAGTTGATATCAACGAGGACGGTTTCTATCAGGAAGCGGACTTCAAATGGAGGCCCGTGGATTTCCTCAAACAGGGTGTTTACGCGTGCGGAACCGGATTAGCTCCACGTCGAATGGGAGAAGCTGCGGCTTCTGCCAAGGCGGCTGCTCAACGGGCATTGCGAATCCTCAATGCTGAGACCATTGCCCGCGAAACAGTCGTGGCCTCGGTCCGACACTCCCTGTGTTCTCTGTGTCAGGCATGTGTTGCAGCCTGCCCGTATGGTGCACGAGTGCTGGATATGGAACTCGGTCAGATTAAGGTGGACGAAATCCTGTGTCAGGGGTGTGGCTCCTGTGCGGCTGTTTGTCCAAATAGTGCCACGGTTCTCAAAGGATTTCACGACGGCCCAATGATGTCCGTCATTGATGCGGCACTCGAAGAACCGGCATGAGTCGGAAATATTGAGGAGTAACACCATGAGCGAAGCAGTCAGAAAGACATGGAGCCCAGCCGGGGACGAAGTCGAGTTCGTGCTCGCCAGTTTAAAGAAAGAAGTCGGAGCCTGTATGCAGTGCGGTACCTGTACGGCATCCTGTCCGAATGGATTTGCCATGGATATCACTCCGCGAGCCATGTGGCGAATGATCCAATTCGGTATGCTCGATGAAATTCTTGCGAGCCATACCTTCTGGATGTGCTCGTCCTGTTACACTTGCACGCTACGGTGTCCGCGAGGTCTCAAACTCACTTCGGTCATGGCCTCCCTGAAGAGACTGTCAATGCTCAGCGGCAGTGGGCGTAAGAACAGTGCGTTCTACAGAGCGTTCATGGAGAACGTGGAATCGCATGGGCGTATGCAGGAGATGGGGATGATGAGCAGCTATTTCTTCAAGCGAATAGATACCCCGACTTTGCCGCTCGAATTCTTACCGCTGGGTATAAAGATGATGACTAAAGGCAAAGTGCATATGCCAGGCGGCGGGCAGGGCGGCATCCTCAAGCCCATGTTTGCCAAGGCTCGCGAAATGGAGGGATTATCATGAAATACGCATACTATCCCGGTTGTTCCCTGACAGAGAGCGCGGCAGAATTTGATGTATCCACTCGTGCGGTCATGTACCACCTCGGCGTCGAGTTGGTCGAAATTCCGGACTGGACATGCTGTGGCGCAAGTGCGGCCGAACCGGTGAGTAAGCTCATGAATTACGCGCTTCCAGCACGCAATCTGGCCATCACCGAGAAGGAACTCGCCGGTATTGACGTGATCGCACCGTGTTCTGCCTGCTACCTCAATCTGCTTAAGGTCAACAGGGAGGTTGTAGGCGACAGGAGTCTTCACGGTAAGGTCAACGAGGTGCTGGCTGCGTCCGGTCTGATGTACTCAGGCAAGGTTGCGGTAAGGCATATCCTTGACGTCTTTATCAACGATGTGGGCGCGAAGGTTATCGAGCAAAAAGTAACCAACAACCTCAAGGGTATGAGAATCGCTCCCTATTACGGATGTCAGATTTTGCGACCATACCCAGTGTTTGATGATCCGAAAAACCCCATGTCCATGCACCGCGTACTTAAAGCCCTGGGAGCGGATGTGCATGAGTGGGATCATGGCAATACCTGTTGCGGCGCTTCACTCATGATGGGGCACCGTGCAGTAGCTATGCAGTCTGTGACAGCAATCCTTTCTGACGCAGAGGGAGCAGATGCCATCGCTACGGTCTGTCCGTTGTGTCAGATGAATCTTGAAGCATACCAGTCGCAGGCAAAGAAGCTAGGAGCTAAACCAATCCCCATTCTCTATCTGACACAACTGATGGGCGAAGCTTTCGGGTTGGAGGATGGGGCCATTCAATTTGAGAAAAACCTGACCATATCGGCTGATGTCAGGAGGGATATCGCCAACAAGGTCTGGAGTCAGCCGAACCAGACTGAAAGCGGCGACGATATGGCGGAAGTAAGGGCGGATAACCTCAGCAAGGGGGCAAGTCATGTTTAAGGACATCATCGTAGGGGTCACTCCTACCGGAATCGACAATTGCGCAGTTCAGGCAGCAATGGAATTCGCTCGCAAGTTCGAGTCCAAGCTCTACCTCGTTCATGTAGCGGGCATGGCTCAGGGCTGGGGGTCCATCGAGACGCTGGAACCTTCGGGTGAGACCTCCCGGATCAAGGAACAGATCACTGACGCTTACGCCGAGATGCTTGAAGGCATTCCTGATTCACAGATTATTGTTGTCCCGGGTATCCCGCATAACGAGATTCTGCGTCTGGCCCGAAAGAAGAATACGGATCTTATCGTCATGGGGCCGCACACCAAGGAATACGAGGAAACCCGTTCCAAGATGTGGGGCATGACAGGTAGCACACTTGAACGTGTCAGCCAGAAGGCACGATGTCCTGTAATGATCGTACATAAGGACGTGGTCTGCAAGGAACCGTTGTATAGCAACATTCTTGTTGCCACCGACTTCTCAGAACAGGCTGAATGTGCTGTGAGTTACGGCGGTCAAATGGCCCGTCAGTACAAGGCCAACCTGAAGGTCATGCATGTCGTGGAAAATGGAAACAGTCATTCTGACGTTATCGGACGACTGGAAGAGGTCTATGGTCCTCGTCTCGATGGCATCGGCGAATGTGTCTTCGAGGCTTGTCGCGGTAAGCCGTCCATGGAAATTCTGCGCATGGGGAATCAGTCCAATGCGGACCTGATCATCATGGCTCACCATTCCAAGGAGAGTGATCCTGAAAAGGCCTTCCTTGGCTCTACAGTGACTCAGGTTGCACTCAACGCTCCATGCCCGACTATGAGTGTCAACCGCCACTTCGATCTGCGTTGTGGTTTGATGTACGATCAGACCGGCGCAACGGTTCAGACTGAAGCAATGGTTTAAACCAGGGGTAGATCTGAATAAACGACAGAATGTGAACGACAAACGGTTTTCGGGAGCGGGTGACCGCTCCCGGGAATCCGGTGACATATGTCGCGAAAAGGAGTGAGTCATGGGTGAAGCAGCGCTACTTATCGAGCCGAAACAATCAGAATTGGTGAACACGATCCGGGGGCTGCTGCCCGATGGTGGCAACCTGAATATGTGCCTCACGTGTGGGGCCTGTTCCGCAGGGTGTCCTGCCACAGGTATGCATGGTATGGACCCACGCAAATTTGTGCGCTTGGCACTCATGGGGCAGGAGGAAACGATCAGGTCCACTCCGTGGGTGTGGCTGTGCACCATGTGCAGACGGTGTGTCCATGCGTGCCCCATGGAAGTGGATATTCCGCAGTTGATCTATCAATGTCGTCAGTCGTGGCCGAGAGAAACTCGTCCCAAGGGTATTCTGGGGTCCTGTGAACAAGCTTTGAACACACCGGGTAACAGCGCAATGGGTGCCTCCAGCGAAGATTTCAAGTTCGTTGTTGAGGACGTGGCCGAGGAAGTCCGGGAGATGCAATCCGGTCAGGAAAACCTCAAAGTATCCGTTGACAGAAAGGGGGCATATTACTTCCTGAACCAGAACTCTCGTGAGCCTGTAACCGAACCGGATGAGATGGTTCCGCTCTGGAAAATACTGAATCTGGTCGGTGCAGATTGGACATACAGCACCAAAGGCTGGGCCGCTGAAAACTACTGCATGTTTCTGGCCGATGACGAATCATGGGAAAATGTGGTGCGCAACAAAGCTGGCGCTGTAGAAGAACTGGGGTGCAAAGTCTGGCTCAACACGGAGTGAGGACACGAATTCTACGCAGTCCGGGCCGGACTGCAAAAGTTCAACATCGAACACAGTTTCGAGATGGAAAGTATAATTCGGCTATATGCCAAGTGGATTCGTGAAGGCAAACTACCCGTTAATTCAGACTGGAATAAAGATCTCGGTGTAACATTCACGGTACAGGACCCGTGTCAGCTCGTCCGTAAATCACTGGGGGACCCGGTCGCCGAGGACCTTCGTTTTGTGGTTAAATCAGTGGTCGGTGAAGAGAACTTCATAGATATGTGGCCGAGCAAGTCAAACAACTATTGCTGTGGCGGTGGTGGTGGCTTCCTTCAGTCAGGCTTCTCGGAAGAGCGTCGCCAATATGGTCAAGTCAAACTCGATCAAATCCTCCGTACCAAGGCGGACTATTGTATCGCACCGTGTCACAATTGCCACTCACAGATTCATGACCTCAGTGAACATTCCGGCGCCAATTTCCCGGTGGTTCACCTCTGGACGCTCATCTGCCTCTCACTCGGCATGCTCGGTGAGAACGAACGGGAATATCTAGGAGATGATTTGAAAAACATAGGGTTGTAAGCAGGAAGGGGATAGGCTCAGAAAAGCCCTGTGCTTCGATCTTTTCGGGGTACAGGGCTTCTATTTATGGCATGAGAAGAACTTGACATGGATGTCGCTCAATGCGTATTTGAAACTACATTATTTTAAGGGGTTTTTTTGTCGAATAGTATCGATCTTGTCTGATTCGTTGTTGGCGCAGATTTAAACCACGCGCGCTTGAAGCAACGTAATCACGCTGAACAAATCATGGCAGGCCACAGTACGGCCTGAATTGTCTTGATTATTTGGCAGTGAATCACTGTTGATCTCTCGCTGCGTCTGTCGTCAACAACACATTCCTTCCCCAATACACACGAGTAGGACATCGACCTCAATGATCGCTTATCCTATCCGGCTATGACCGGAACACAGGAATATAAATGAGCTGTTCTCAGCTGATTAAGGAATGAAATAATGAAAATCCGACACGAACGATTCTCGGATAAGGAAACAATCTCCAGCATCCACTACGCCGCATTCAAGAACCATCCTCAACATGCTCAGGGTGCTGAACCGACCGAGCATCTCGTTGTGGAGCATCTTCGAGCCGCAAATGCCATGACACTTTCTCTGGTTGCAGAAAAAAACAGTGAGCTGCTTGGACATATTGCGTTCTCTGTAGCTCCCATAGGGTACCTGACAGGCGGGTGGCATCTCCTTGGTCCTATTGGCATCCTGCCTCAGCATCAAAGGAAAGGCATTGGTTCCAAACTCATTTGCGAATCAATCATTATCATGCAAGCGCATCACTCTTCCGGCATCGTCCTCGTGGGCGATCCCGTTTTTTATGAACGCTTCGGTTTTCGAAATTATGAAGGTCTGAATTACCCGGGAGTTCCCAGAGAGAATGTCATGGCGCTTCCGTTGACTGGTAATGGGTATGTTCCAAAAGGCGATATTATCGCGCATGAGGCTTTTGAAGAATAAATGTTAAAACAGACAGCCCCTGGAATACGCAAGAATTCCAGGGGCTGTCTCTGATGAATATCCTTTAATTGCTCAGTGGCTCAAGAACTCGTACTTCGGGTTTTGCATCCAGCAACTTGCCCACTTTCGGACTGATTGTTTCCTTGTGCTTAGTAGAATCATGCTCTTTCAAGGCTTCTCTGTCCCTGAACTTTTCCAGTACATAATATTCTCCATGACCTTCCTTGAATACGTTGTATTCCAGATTACCCGGTTCATGTTCATCAACTTCCGTTTTGAATTGCATAATAAGCTGCTCGAACTCATCTATTCTCTCTTTTTGCACTTTTAACTTACAAATTACGCCAATCATATGAGCCTCTCAGATAACAGTTTTTGAGGGTGAAAAAAGAGCCATTTACCGAATCCGCTTTCCGAATGGAGCCTGTATCCTGCTGTCAAAAACCAAAAATAAATGAAAAGAAAGGATCGGTAAAAAAAGTGTTCAATGCATTGCAACGAATCGTCACTAGACGCAGATTTTTTTTCGTTGATAAATCATAACATCTTTTTATTAAATCGGGATTTGTTGGCCCTTGTCCAGGCGTTTCTCTAAATTCTGAACCTTAGTGTAGATCAAAAAAAAGGCCTTGCTTTCACAAGACCTTATCATTTTTTATCGAAGTGGGGTTACGCTGCGCGTCTGCGACCTCGATCAGAACTGCGTTTCCTTGAATTGGAAAAGCTGTTTTTGGGAGGGCGTCGGTCAGTCTTGCGTTTGTCCACCTTGGTACTGACAGCGTTGTGATCGAATCCTTCAATGGTGCGTTGTTCGACCTTGATACCCATAACTCGTTCAATGGCTTTGATCTGATACAGTTCGTCCGATGTCACGAGACTGAGGGCGCTACCGGATCGACCGGCTCGGCCTGTCCGACCGATGCGGTGTGTATAGGTCTCCACGGTATCCGGCATGTCGTAATTAATGACATGGGAGATACGATCACAATCGATACCGCGGGCCGCAATGTCAGTGGCAACCATAATGCTGAACTGTCCATTACGAAATCCATCCAACGCTTTTTGGCGCTGTCCCTGGCTCATGTTGCCTTGAAGGAATGTGCAGTTCTCTCCACCGTTACTGAGTTTGCGAGCCAGATTCTTTGCCGTGTACTTGGTACGGGTAAAGATAAGTACGCTTTTATGGTCAGTCGTAGCGAGTATTTTCCCCAGAAGGGATAATTTGAGATGACCAGGTGCTTTATACTGAGAATGCCCAACGCTTTCTACAGAGACTGTGTTAGCGATTTGAACCATTTTCGGCTGATTGAGAATGTTGTCTGCGAGTCGCCTGATATCAGCAGGCATAGTGGCAGAAAAAAGCAGATTTTGGCGCTTGGCAGGTAGTTTTGCCAAAATTCGTTTAATGTCCGGCATGAAGCCCATGTCGAGCATTCTGTCCGCTTCGTCGAGAACCAGCGTATTGATCTGGTTAAGAGAAATGGCATTCATTTTCATGAGACGCACCAGTCGGCCGGGACAGGCCACGATAACTCGTGAAGAACTGAAAGCCTTGATCTGTGGATGCATGCCCACACCGCCTATGACGGCCGCACTGCGGATGCCTGTCTGCTTACCTAAAGAGACGTAACTTTCATGAATTTGTAGAGCCAGCTCACGAGTAGGGGCAAGAACCAGAATACGAGGTGCTCCTTTGGCGGGCAGCTCTTCGTTAAGAAGACGTTGCAGGGTGGGCAGAGCGAACGCGGCGGTCTTGCCGGTGCCGGTTTGAGCCAACCCCATGACATCATGCCCTTTAAGCACGTAAGGTATTGCCTGAGTCTGAATAGGGGTAGGGGTAACATAACCGCAGAATTTGATGCCGGTGTTAAGGCGTTGATCAAAAGAAAAAGTAGAAAAAGCCATACGATCCTTGTGTGAAAAGCTAGTAATGACGACGGCACGCAACAGCGGTCGTGTCCGGATAACCGGGGTATATTAAGTGATGGCTCTGGTACGTGGAATAAATCTTGTTTCGACAAACCGAAACGCAAGCTGTCCAAATGGGACAAAGAAGTAATCGTGCGTCCAGTTACGCTGAGCAGATACAACGTGGACTATCTGGAGCTGAAAGTAAAGATATATTAGATAGTTGTTTTTATACTGAGAAACAAGATGGTTGGAGTTGATTTGCCTCTAAATTTCGCTCCGGCTGAATGGAAAAAAAGAACCAATGACGCTAATTATGCACAATGAGCGGGGTTGTTTCGACATATTTAGCCAGAAAAAAATGGTGATGAATCCAAGTGAAGAAGAAAAGTGCTGACTCAATAGATGATTTTTTGATTGTTCTAACCGAGGTGGCATTAACTCCCTGACAAATCATAATAGTGTTGCGTGAAAATAAAATGAAGTTACTCACAATCTTTATATTCCGCCTCCAACTCATTGAGAATTTCATCCATGCGGCCGCTTTTTTCCATTTCACGCAAAGTGGCGTCTATAGCCGGAATCAGCCACGCCTTACTCTTATGAAGATAATGATACATGGGATTATGTGACAGTAGAGGGTAATGCGCTTTGATCTGTGCTGAACGCAATTGCTTGAGTGCCGGAAGTGCTTCCAAATACTCTGAAACAGCCACGTCTAATCTGTTATTGGCCAGAGCCTTAAAAAGTATCGAATAATTTCGGAAATATACAGTGTCCATATCATCAGTCATCTTTTCGATGAACTTGTACCCGAGGACTGCCCCAACGTTATATCCTTTTATGGAATCCCACCCGTTTTTCGTGTTGAAGTGAGCCTGCCGAGAAAATGCGACAATCCTGTTTGTATAAAGTGGGGTCGGAACGCGAATCAGATTTGTATAACTTCCTTCAATGACTGAAACTCGTCCTGCTTCTCCATCAACAAGCCCTTCATTCGACATGGCCAACGCTCGTTCTGCGGGAAAACCTTTGATGGTCACATCATAACCGAGTTGGGCATAGGCCTCGGTGAGAATTCGCTCAAATAACACCCCCATTCCTTCTGACAGGAACGTGCTGAATGTAAAGTGAGGACGTTGTTGGCTGAGAAACTTTTTGGTGTTGCTGTCAGCAGCATTCGCTAAGCCTGATAGAGAACTCAGTCCCGCAAATATGAAGAGCGCAATAAAGACATTGAGAATGAGGCTGTTGTTCATTTTAATTCTATACGAAAGCGGGTTTAGCATGGAAAAGACCTTTGTATTTTGATCAGGGGAAAATGAACATTCATATTCTTTAGCAGAATCGGTTAGTGCAAGGCTAGGGTGTTCAGAAATGCAACAAGGGAAGGTCGGTACCACCACCCGGGCACGACAATCTTAAACCTTTCAGACAGTATGGGCAATTGGGGATACCCCGGCCCCCTCTGGTGATTATCGACCAGAATGTGCAAGAGCTGACAAAAAGAATGTTTTTCAAACTAATCACACATTGTCAGCGTTTCACACATAGAAAAAGGGGTTATGCAGCATGCATAACCCCTTATATTCACTGGCGGAGAGGGTGGGATTCGAACCCACGTATGGTTTGACCCATAACTCGATTTCGAGTCGAGCGCGTTACGGCCGGACTTCGCTACCTCTCCATCAAATCGGTTAACGCCGATGTGGAAAGGGTTTATAAACAGAGACGGCGCGACTGGCAAGACATTTTGCCGATCGCGCCGAATTGTTTTGTGAAAAAGGGATATGACTAGTGATTGCCGCAATCGTGGTGATTGCAAACAATGAGTTCATCCTTGATTTCTCCAGCCAGCCATTTGGCCGCAACTTCGTCGATCGGGCCGGAGCAACCGCGTACGACCTGAATTTTGTTGGCATGAAGAATATTGACTGCGCCTTGACCCATGTTTCCAGCGAGCATGACCTTCACGCCTTTGGAGGCCAGAATCGGAGCAATGTCAGACTTGCAACCGCAACCTTCCGGGGAATCCAAGCGTTCTTTGCTGACAATATTGTTGTCAGCATCCAGAGTCATTAGAGTGTAATGGTCGCAATGACCGAAATGATCGTCGATGTTCCCATCTCGGGTTGGAAGAGCAATTTTCATATAAAACTCCTGAGAATTGTTTTGTGGAGTACGAAGAATAAGACACAAATCAGGGTTGTAAAGAGGGAAGTCTATTTTCTGCGTTCCAGAAAGAATCGTTTGAGCAGAGCGCTGCATTCATCCCCCATGACGCCTTCAATGGTCCATATCTGATGATTAGTGAAGGGTAGGGCGTGGCCATCAAGATTGGAAACCATTGCTCCGGCCCGTTTATCCGGTGCTGCAAAGACCACACCTTGTACGCGAGCGTGAACGAGTGCGCCCGTACACATCAGGCACGGTTCAAGAGTCACGGCCATGATGGTGTTGGTCAGCCGATAATTTTTTTTTATCGCCGCAGCTTTGCGCAGGCAGAGTATTTCAGCATGCCCAGTCGGATCATTCAGTGAAATAGGCTGATTATGGGCGCTTGTGATGAATGTTCCATCCGTATCAAACAAGGCCGCACCAATAGGAGATTCACCCATTTTTGCGGCCTTGCATGCCTCCTGAAACGCCACGTCCATGAAAGAACGCCAGCTTGCGCCGGCAGGCGGTTCAGGAGGGATTCGGACAGTCATGAAAGTCTTATGGCTTATTGGTCAGCCAGGTATTTAACCCCGGCTTCAAGCATCGCCAGGCCGAGCGGCAGATTCGGATCGGTGCCGCGTGTCCAGGATGGATGATTGGTGACATGATTGTATGCTTCTGGGTGAGGCATCAGTCCCAATATGCGACCGGACGGATCTGTTAAACCAGCAATCCCCAAAGGAGAACCGTTGGGATTGTATGGGTATTCCAAAGTCGGCTCGCCGGTTTCAGGATGCACATACTGGACGGCAATCAGATTGTTGTCTTGAATGGCCTGGAACGTATCGTCATCCATGGGGATAATCTTGCCTTCTCCGTGACGGATTGGAACGTCAATCATGTCGATCCCCTTGGTAAAGACGCACGGGGAGGCTGGATTGGTCTTGAGACGGACCCAGCGGTCTTCGAAACGACCAGAGTCATTATAAGACAAAGAAACCTGCCGTTCGAAATATTTTCCACCAATAGCTGGAAGCAGGCCGAGTTTGCACAGAAGCTGAAAACCGTTGCAAATACCGAGGATAATGCCGCCGTTCTCAAAAAAAGCTTTGAGTTGATCCAGCACAGGCTTGCCTTCGGCATCATTTGACCAACGCCAACGAAGCGCGGCAGCCTGAGCGGCCCCGAGGTCATCGCCATCGAGAAAGCCACCGGGGCAGATCAAATAATTATACTTGTCCATGCGTACATGGCCTGCGGCAAGGTCTGAAAAGTAGGCGATATCGGCAGTATCTGCTCCCGCCTGCTTGAGCGCATAAGCGGATTCCTTTTCGCAGTTGGTACCGTATCCTGTGATGACAAGTGCATTGACGCGCGCCATGAAAATCTCCTCTTCGTATTGACTTTGTCGTACTACCTTGCATACTTTGCAAAGCAGTGCCGTGTTGGGCAAGGAACATACGTGTCCAACGCACGACAGTCAACATGGTCGATGTAGAAGGTCGATCGTAATATATTCATATAATTCAAGCAGAACGAAGGGGCTTTTTTCCGTATGAAAACCAAATTCATATTTATTACCGGTGGTGTTCTCTCTTCCTTGGGCAAAGGACTTGCCGCCGCATCCATCGGCGCACTCCTTCAAGCACGCGGCTTGAAGGCCACAATCCAGAAGCTCGACCCGTATATTAATGTCGATCCTGGGACAATGAACCCCTTCCAGCATGGTGAAGTGTACGTCACCGATGATGGAGCTGAAACCGACCTTGATCTGGGTCACTACGAGCGGTATCTTGATACTGCTCTGAGTCAGCAGAACAACTATACCTCCGGCTCCATTTACAACTCCGTCATTCAGAAGGAACGTCGGGGCGACTATCTCGGTGGCACCGTGCAGGTCATCCCGCACATCACCGACGCCATCAAGGAGGCAGTCATCAATCTGCCCAACGGCGAAGATGTTGCTCTTATTGAAATTGGCGGCACGGTAGGTGACATCGAAGGGCAACCTTTCCTTGAAGCCATCCGCCAACTCAAGAATGACCTGGGCAAAGAGAATGTCCTGTATATTCACCTTACGCTGGTTCCCTACCTCAAGGCAGCCGGAGAATTGAAAACCAAGCCCACGCAGCATTCTGTCAAGGAACTGCGCAGCATCGGCATCCAGCCGGATATCATCATCTGCCGTTCCGAGGTGAAGCTTGAAGACCACCTCAAGCGCAAAATAGCCTTGTTCTGCGATGTTGACGAGGACGCCGTGTTTACAGGCGAAGATGTTGAAAACATTTATGAAGTGCCATTGAAATTTTATGAACAAGGCGTTGACCAAAAGATTGCCATCCTGTTGAAGCTGCCTGCTCGCAATGCGGAACTTGCTCCGTGGGAAAATCTCGTTCACACGCTGAAAAATCCCAAGGGGTCTGTCAAAATAGGCATCATTGGTAAGTATGTAGACCTGACTGAAGCGTACAAGAGTCTGCACGAAGCTCTGGTGCATGGCGGCGTGGCCAATGAAGTTGAAGTACAGCTTGAATACGTGAACTCCGAAAAAGTAAACGCCAAGAACATCGAAAAGAAACTGAAAGGTCTGGACGGTATTCTCGTACCCGGCGGCTTTGGTGCTCGTGGCGTGGAAGGCAAGATTTTGGCAATTCAGTATGCACGTGAAAATAAGGTACCCTTTTTCGGTATCTGTCTCGGCATGCAGTGTGCCTGTATCGAATTTGCCCGCAATGTGATCGGTCTGGAAGGGGCAAACTCCGAAGAGTTCGACAAGAACACCCAGCACAACATAATTTATCTGATGAAAGAATGGTACGACTTCCGTAGTAAGACGACTGAAACTCGGTGTGAAGAATCGGAGAAGGGCGGCACCATGCGTCTTGGTTCCTACCCGTGCAAGCTTAAGAAGGGCACAGTCGCATACGCTGCATACAAAACAGAAAAGATCGACGAACGGCACCGTCATCGCTTCGAATATAATAACAAATTCATTCCGCAGTTCGAGGAGTACGGCATGGTCCTGTCCGGCACAGCTCCCGATGACTCCCTCGTTGAAATCGTGGAACTGCCGGATCATCCCTGGTTCCTGGGCTGCCAGTTCCACCCGGAATTCAAGTCCAATCCCATGAAGCCCCATCCGCTTTTCAGGGACTTCATCAAGGCAGCCAAGGACGAAAAGGGCAAGAAATAGCCTATGGCAGACCTTTATCAAGCAAGCAGGTCCGGCCCGTTCATTCTGGCCGGTCCTTGCGCTATCGAAAGCCGGAAGATCGCACTTCAGACAGCTGGAACACTGGCTGAGCTGGCGGCGAAGCTGGATCTTCCGCTCGTCTACAAGAGTTCCTTCGACAAGGCCAATCGGACTTCCGTGACCAGTTTTCGTGGTCCCGGCATGGAAAAAGGGCTGGAAATATTGGCCGAAGTGAAAAGGGTAACCGGATTACCCGTGGTCACCGACATTCATCACCCGGAGCAGGCCGCTCCTGTTGGTGAAGTGGCGGACGTGCTCCAGATTCCGGCATTTCTGTGCCGTCAAACTGACCTGCTTGTAGCTGCTGCCAAAACCGGCAGGATTATCAACATCAAGAAAGGACAATTCCTGGCACCCTGGGATATGAAGAATGCAGTGGAGAAAGTCCGCGCCTCCGGTAACGAACAAATCTGGTTAACCGAGCGCGGGTCTACTTACGGATACAACAACCTTGTCGTGGACATGCGTTCCATCCCACAGATGCAGAGTTTTGGTGTCCCCGTGGTCATGGATGCCACGCATTCGGTGCAGTTGCCAGGTGGACTCGGTGGGATGTCCGGCGGTCAACGGGAATACGTCCCTGTACTTGCTTCCGCTGCTGTGGCGGCAGGAGTCAACGGCGTGTTCATGGAAGTGCACCCTGATCCAGACAAAGCATTATGCGATGGGCCGAACAGCCTGCCGCTTGATAAGGTGGAAGCATTGCTGATTCGCTTGAAGGCATTGTGGGAGTTAAATCGTGACTGCTAACCCGACCAAGCTTGCACAAAACATCAAGCTGCTTGTTCTCGACGTTGATGGCGTTCTCACCGACGGCGGTTTGTATTACGGCGACGATGGAATTGTCATGAAGCGTTTTCATGTTCAGGACGGACTCGGTATCAAGCTGGCGCAAGCCGTCGGCCTTGAGATCGGTGTCATTACGGGGCTGAATCAAAAGCCTGTCGAAATGCGTGTCCGAGAACTGGGGATTACTCATTATTATGCTGGGAAGCACGACAAGGCACCGCTTTTTAAAGAAATATGTGAAAAGGTCGGTGTGTCTCCATCTGAAGCGGCATTTATGGGTGATGATTGGATCGATCTCGGCGTCATGCGTGTCGCCGGGTTTGCCATGAGCGTGCCTAACGCTGTCCCAGAGGCTATTGATGCCGCGGATTGGGTTTCAACCCGTAAGGGCGGTGAAGGTGCCGTGCGAGAGGCTATAGCATTCATTCTTGATGCTCGTGGGCTTAAGGGTGAAGCTTTAAAACAGTGGGCAGAATAATGAAAGGGCGTCCGGCTCTGATACTTGTTCTCATATTCGCTGTCGGTCTCGTTGTCGGGATCACAGTGAATACTGTATTCTTTTCTGATCCGATTATTGAACCCGACTCGGCACAGACCGATGGGTCAAAATCACGCAAACGCCTACTGGAAGAAGCCGACGTCACTGCTGAGGATATAGAACTCGTACAGGGCAGACAGGGGAGCATGAGCTGGAAATTGCTTGCTAAAACAGCAAAATATAATCAGGAACAAGGACTCATCGGCGTAGAGCGTCCTCAGTTGACGGCCTATTTCGGCGAAGATCGTAAAGAAGTCTATGTCCGGGCGGATCGTGGTGAAGTCGATCAGGGAAACGACAACCTGACTCTTTACGACGGTGTCTCCGGTCGTTTCGGAGACATGGCCCTTGATGCCCAGCAACTTGATTATGTCGGGGCTATTGATAAGGTATATCTCAAGGGCGGTGTGACTGTTCGTCGACCTGATATGACCATTGAAGCCAAAGCGATGGAAATAGATCTCGTCACTCGCCAACTTGTAGCAGCCGGGGGCGTAACAGCTTTACTGGCACCTACAGGCCTTGATAAGAATCCGTTGAATGAAGATGAGGAGTGAGTCTTTCATGAAGAATATATTTGCACTGGCGACCCTGCTTCTGTTGGTCGTGTTGACACTTCCTTCCATGGTTTTTGCTGAGGAATGGGGTGAAATTCGTGAGGCCACAGTCAATCTCAATGTCCGAGAACAGCCCGACAAGAAAAGCGGACACGTCCTTACCTTGGCGAAAGGGCAGCGGGTCAAGGTTGATTTTATTGAAAATGGATGGGCGGCCATATTCAATCTTACTGAGGCCAAACGTGACCTGAATAAAGCCGTAGGCTATGCAAATGTAAAATACCTTGAACCTGTTACAGTTTCACCTGCACCTGCGCCAGTAGAGAGTAAAGAAACTACGGCACAGTCTGAAACGGTTGTGAAGGCTGAAAGCGGTGAAGGGGAAGTCAAGGCCTCGGTGGCAACAGCTCCCAAGGGAGATCCTGTCAAAATGGGTATTAATCCGAGCCGGATGCCAGTCAAAATTTCATCTGACCGCATGACTTATGACGAAACCGGCAAAGTCGTTTCCTTTGTCGGCAACGTTGTTGCCGAACATGGCCAACTTACCTTGTGGGCGGACAACCTGTCAGCGTATCTCGCTTCCAAAAGTGGGAAAAAATTTACGGCTGACAGTGTTGATCGTATTATTGCCGAGGGAAATGTCAGAGCCCAAAAAGGAACTGCTGAAGGAACCTGCGGCAAGCTGACGTATTTCGTGAATGATCAGCTCCTACAGATGGAGCAGAATCCGCTTTTGCAGGATGGCCCCAACAGTCTGACAGGTGAAATCATCAAGTTTGACATCAAGGACAACCGTTCCGAAGTCGAGGGGGGTAAAGGGCAACGGGTCAAAGCCATTTTCATGACTCCCGGCAACATGAAGGTACAATAAATGTCAACTGGACTGCGAGCTGCGAATCTTTCGAAGCGTTACGGGCAGAAAGAAGTCGTTCACGGCATCAATCTGGAACTGAATCCCAAGGAAGTCGTCGGCCTGCTCGGCCCGAATGGCGCAGGTAAGACAACAACATTTTATATGCTCGTCGGCATTGTTGAACCCAACACAGGCAACGTGTCTTTAGGGGGGGTGGACCTGACCGAAAAGCCGCTTCATGAACGCGCTCGCATGGGAGTCAGCTATCTGCCTCAGGAAAGTTCCATTTTCAGAAAGCTGACTGTACGCCAGAACCTTGAAATAATACTTGAACAGACGTCCATGTCCTCAAATCAGCAAAAAGCTCGAGCTGATGAGTTGATGGAAATGTTTACCATCACAAAACTTGCTGATCAGGCTGCCATGTTTTTGTCTGGCGGAGAACGCCGGCGTCTTGAAATAGCCCGCGCACTTATTCTTGATCCTCAATTTATCCTTTTGGATGAACCTTTTGCAGGCATTGATCCCATTGCTGTTATCGACATCCAGGAAATTATCTCCGTACTGAAAAGTATGGAGATCGGTATCTTGATTTCAGACCATAACGTTCGCGAAACACTCAATATTTGCGATAGAGCCTACCTTGTATACGAAGGGAACGTCATTCTTGAAGGATCACCGGAAGAGATCGTTCAAAATAGTCGTGCCCGTCAAATCTATCTGGGTGAAGACTTCCGTCTTTAATCACCAATCACTCGACTTTCACGCATTCGCGATTTACAGTGTAACCAAAGGTTGGTACACTTTTTTCATGTCATGCATGCTGCACTTTATCGTTAATGGTAACGGCATGTTATAACAATGTCCTTGCTTCGATGTTGTAGGTGTGACATACTCAAATCAGAATAATAAAGGTATGGCCGGAAAAGAATTCAAACCGGTAGTGCGATCAAGACTATATTAGCCTTTCGAGATATACATTATGGGATTGGAACTCAGACAACAACTCAAGCTTTCTCAACAACTGGTCATGACACCGCAATTGCAGCAGGCCATCAAACTGCTGCAACTCTCGCGTCTTGAGTTGCTTGAAACTGTTCAGCAAGAGCTTATGGAAAACCCGTTTCTCGATGAAATAGAAACGGAGACCGAAGTTCCTGACTCTTCAGAGGTTCTCACGGAGTCCCAGGCTGAGGAAGAATTAGTTCGCAACGCCGATTGGGAAAACTATCTCGGCGAATTTTCGAGTACATCAAAGCAGGCAACCGGACGGGATTCAGAAATCCCTGAAGAGGGCATGTCGTTTGAAGCTCGTCTTGCATCCAAGCCTTCTCTTGAGGGGCATCTCAATTGGCAGATGCGTCTTTCAAATTTCACAGAACAGGAACTCGCTATTGGCGAAATAATACTGGGTAACGTCGATTCCAACGGATATCTACAGGCCTCCATCGAAGAACTGCAATCCATGGTCCAGGCAACGGATGAAGAGGTTGAATCCACTATTAAACGTATCCAACGACTTGACCCCGTTGGTGTCGCGGCGCGGACTCCGCAAGAGTGTCTGCTCGTTCAAATGGATGTTCTCGGATATGATGATCCCATTCTTGTGTCGCTCGTCACCGATCACCTGGAAGACCTCGAAAAGAATCGCTACAAGCCCCTGACACGCAAGTTCAAGATATCCATGGATGAGCTCAAGGAATATCTGGACATGCTTCAGACGCTTGATCCCATGCCCGGTAGCAATTTTTCAAGCACAGAACCTCATTATGTCAGCCCGGACGTCTTTGTTTATAAATACGGAGATGATTTTGTAATCATTCTCAACGAGGACGGGTTGCCGCGTTTACAGATGAACGCCTTTTACATGGATTCCATGAAAGGTGCTGCAAACAAGGAAAAAGAGTATTTTCAGGAGAAGATGCGATCTGCCGCGTGGCTTATGAAAAGCCTGTACCAGCGTCAGAGAACATTGTATAAAGTAGTTGAGAGTATTGTCCGTTTTCAACGAGAGTTCTTCGAAGAAGGCGTGACAAAACTCAAACCCCTGATTCTCAAGGAGGTAGCCGAGAATATCGAGATGCATGAATCCACGGTGAGTCGTATTACAACAAGCAAATACGTCTCAACTCCACACGGTATCTTCGAGTTGAAATTCTTCTTTAACTCGGCCTTGGATTTGAACGATGGTTCTCAAGTGGGTTCGGAGAGCGTTAAGGCGCTCATCAAGAAAATGATTGCAGGTGAAGACACGAAAAAACCACTCAGCGATGAACGGATAGGTGAAATACTTCAAGAGAAACTTGAAGTAAATATTGCCCGGCGAACTGTGGCCAAATACCGTTCAGCAATGGGTATTCCGTCTTCATCAAAACGCAAGCAGTATTTCTAATCCTGCTTGCCGCACTCAAAACCAGGAGGCAGCGTATGAACATCAGCTTCACTTTCAAAAACTTTGAGCCGTCCGATCATCTCAAAGAATACGCTAGTAAGCGGTTTGAAAAAGTAGCAAGATACGTTTCCGATTCCGAATCCGATCTTCAGGTAAATCTGCAGGTTGACAAATTTCGTCACAAAGCGGACGTTATTCTGAATTCGGAAGGCATTCACATATCGGCTTATGAGGCTTCAGAAGACATGTACTCTACCATTGATATGGTTTTGGACAAACTTGAAGCCCAATTGCGCAAGATGCGTGAGAAGATGAAAAGTCGTTCCAAGCAGGGGCGCGGCAACAAAATGGTACAGCTGAATGTGCTGTCCTATCAAGAGTTGCCCAGCGAAGCTGCACCTACCATTGTTGGCACGGACGAGTATGTTCCGAAACCGATGTCTGTTGACGAAGCCGCCATGCAGCTTGATGCTCTTGATAATGAATTCCTGGTGTTCCGCAACGCCGAAACCGAAGACGTTAATGTCATCTACAAAAGAAAGAATGGCGATTACGGCCTCATTGACCCTGGATACTAAAGATGAAACTTGGTGATTACCTGGCGAAGGAACTTGTCCTTCCCGAAATGCTGTCCGAAACCAAATCGGACATTCTGAAAGAACTCATTACCCCGCTAGGGGATAAATATCCTGAGATGGACACGGACCTCGCGGTCCGTGTCCTTCTCGATCGTGAAAAGCTGGGAACAACAGGTATTGGCGACGGAATAGCCATCCCGCACGGCAAACTGGAAAATCTTGATAAAATCGTTGTCATTGTAGGCCGGAGTCTGCAAGGGGTCGAATTCGATGCCCTTGATCATCAGCCGTGTTCAATTTTCTTTCTTGTTCTTGCGCCAGAACAGGCGGCTGGAATGCATTTGCGCATACTGGCTCAGA
The DNA here is from genome assembly GCF_963675635.1 of uncultured Pseudodesulfovibrio sp. Lineage (NCBI taxonomy): Bacteria > Pseudomonadati > Thermodesulfobacteriota > Desulfovibrionia > Desulfovibrionales > Desulfovibrionaceae > Pseudodesulfovibrio > uncultured Pseudodesulfovibrio sp. The sequence continues at coordinate 977,565 of NZ_OY776488.1, forward strand.
TTTCCAGGCTTTTAAAGGATGAAACATTTCGTCAATCTTTTCTTGAGGCTGACAGCATCGATGAATTGTGGGGGCTTCTCAAGGGTGTTTAAGCTTCAAAGGACACTTCTGTGACACCTGCCAATTCTTTTCCCGTTGTCATTGTGACCGGGCTTTCAGGCTCGGGGAAAAGCACAGCCCTTAAGGTCTTTGAGGATCTGGGGTTTTTCTGCATTGACGGGCTGCCTTCGGAGATGTCGCCAAAGATCACGGATCTCATTTTAAAGTTCGATTCCAAATACAGGGGCCTTGCCCTTGGTATGGATTTACGACAACTCGAATTCGTTGACGGGTGGGACCAGGCGCTGCGTGACTTCAATACACTCGGTATCACTCCTCAAGTTTTATTCATTGAAGCTCGCATGAATGAGCTTGTCCGTCGATATGCGACAACTCGTCGACCGCATCCATTGGAGAGCAGGAATCTTGGTCTTGAACAAGCTCTCGATCAAGAAAAAAGTCTCCTTGAGCCCGTTCGATCCGGTGCTGCATTAGTTCTGGATACAACGAATTACTCCATCCACGATCTTCGGCGCGTTATCCAGACAAAATGGTCCGCCATAGAGGAAGTGGGGCGCGGCATGCGTGTGCATCTCATTTCTTTCGGTTTCAAATACGGTGTGCCGTCTGAAGCTGACTTGGTCTTTGATTTACGGTTCTTACCAAATCCTTACTTTGACGAAAAACTCAGGTCACTGTCTGGTATGGACAAATCAATTGCTCAATTTGTGGTCGGTAGTGACGTCGGCAGTGAGTTTAACACGCGTTTTCTTGATTTTTTAAGCTACATGCTTCCCCTGTACGCTGATGAAGGGCGCTACAGGATCACACTGGCCCTTGGTTGCACGGGTGGTCGACATCGGTCGGTAGCTGTGGGAGAGTCCGTACTGGCGACCCTGAAGAAAAAAGGGTATACTGTTTCGATTGAACACCGACATATGGAACTTGGATAAACAATGGCTTCAAAGTCTGAAAAAAAGAATGCGATGGTCGGCATCGTTCTGGTTACCCACGGCACCTTTGGGGAAGCCTTGCTTGATGCTGCTAAAATGGTCATGGGCCAACAGGAAAACTGTTTGGCTGTGGGTATTGATGTCGAAAAAAGTGTGGACGAGACTATGGAGGCCGTTAGAAAGGCCATACATACCGTGGAAAACGGTAAAGGTGTTGTCGCACTGACAGACCTGTTTGGCGGTTCGCCGACCACCATGAGCCTCTCTCTTATGAAATCAGAAAATCTTGAAGTCATCACCGGCGTCAATCTGCCAATGCTGGTGGCAACGTTGCAATCGCGTAAAATGGACCTGAACGCTCTGGCCGAAACGGTCAAAACTGCTGGAAGACAGGGCATCAAGGTCGCGGGCGCGATGCTTCGAAAAAAAACGAAGAAATAGGATGTTGCCGTGATTCTTGTCCGTATAGACAACCGCCTGATTCACGGCCAGATTATTGAAACATGGCTTCCTTACACAGGCGCGAAACAGGTCGTAGTCGCCAACGATGAACTTGCACACGATATTTTGCAACAGGAAATCATGTCGCTGGCCATTCCCCAAACCGTGGATAGTTCATTTGTCGGCGTTGATGCGCTTAATGATCTGCTGGAGCAAATGAACTTTGATAGCGGTCAGACTATCGTGCTTTTTTCTAGCTGCGCAGATGCAAAACGCGCCTATGAAGCCGGTTTCGATTTTGACATCCTTAATATTGGCAATGTCCATTACAGCCCAGGAAAGAAACAGATCTCTCCAAGTGTTGCATTGTCTGATGAGGACGAAAACTGTCTCAAAATTCTCAACCGAAAAGGGGTAAAACTCGATTTCAGGTGTGTCCCCAATGACCCGGTTCAGGTAAGGTTCGAATCATGATCGTTTACAATTCATTCGCCTGGTTTGGCATGGTCGCTTTTTTTTTGCCCTCTTTTCTCTATTCAGAAATTCAATAAGCATAGGACTGCTCGAGCGACCACTTGTTATCGGACTTTTTTGGGGTGCGTTTAGCGGCGACTACACAACAAGTCTTTATATTGCTATTTTCTTTGAGCTTTTATGGCTCGATCTCATACCAGTAGGAACATTTATTCCACCGCATTTAACCGCTGCAACATTTTCAGCGCTTTCTTTGACAACATACTTTGGCCTGGAGCATCCGGCAAAAATCATGGGGGTTCTCTTTGCCAGCATGCCTCTCGCCTGGCTCGGTACCCAAATTGAAATGATGATACGAGAACAGGAGCAGGGGAGTTACAACAGATTACTCAATTGGGCTCGGAATCCAGACGCTGTGAATCTTCCTGGTACATTAATCATGAAATCCATGGCGCGCACTTTTATCTTGCTAGGCCTTTCATTTTTCATCGCCATTCTCATAATTAAACAATGTCTTCAGCTCTTCTTTTCACTGTATCCTGGCTTTCTCGTATCCATTGACATCACATGGGCACACCTATGGGTAGCTGCTACCCTTGGTGGATTAATGGCACTTCGAGTGAAACGTGCGTATGCCGTCTTAACGACGGGTATAAGTCTTTTCGTTATTTTCTTAGTTTGGAGCCGTTTTTAGCTTGGCAGTCCTATTTGATTGTGATATCCGTCACATTCTATTTTCAAGGCAAATTTCCTTATCTAAGGACAATTCAATTAGGAGGACTTGATATGGCTATTTTGGTTGTTGGACACAAAAACCCTGATACTGACACCGTCGCTTCCGCGATTGCTGCCGCTGATCTGTACACAAAGCGTGGTATGGAAGCCAAGGCTGTTACCCAGGGCGAAATCGCTCCTGAGACTGCTTTCGTTCTCGAAAAGTTCGGCTTTGCCGCTCCCGAGATCGTTGCCGATGCAACTGACCAGCAGATCATTCTGGTCGACCACACCGACATCTCCCAGACCATCGACAATCTGGACAAGGGCGAACTCGTTGCCGTTGTTGATCACCACAAACTTGGTGATGTCACCACTTCCGGCCCTCTGGAAATGTGGGTCTGGCCTGTAGGCTGTACCGGCACTGTTCTGAAAAACATGTACGATTTTTACAATGTGGAAGTACCTGCCAATGTTGCCGGTATATTGCTGTGCGCTATCCTGAGCGACACCGTCATGTTCAAGTCCGTCACCTGCACCGATGCTGACAAGGAAGCTGTAGAAGCTCTTGCCAAGATCGCTGGTGTTGACGATGTCATGGCTCTGGGCATGGAAATGTTCAAAGTCAAGTCCGCTGTCGATGGCGCAAGCCCGAGCGAACTGGTCTTCCGTGACTACAAGGACTTCGACATGTCCGGTAACAAGGTTGGCATTGGCCAGTTGGAAGTCGTGGACCTGTCCATGCTGGACGCCCACAAAGAAGCCCTTCAGGCTGAGATCGAAAAGGTCAAAGCTGATGGTCGCCACTCCGTCTTCCTGCTCCTGACCGACATCATGAAAGAAGGTTCCGAGATGCTTATCGCTTCTGACGACGCTTCCGTTGTTGAGAAAGCTTTTGGTATCGCTCCTGAAGGTACCTCCGTATACCTTGACGGCGTAATGAGCCGTAAAAAACAGGTTGCTCCCAACTTCATCAAGGCCTTTGAAGGCTAGTTGAAGCGATCTGATTGAAGCGCAAAGTATGGGCCCGTCAGCATTGTGCTGACGGGCCTTTTTTTTGTTACAGGCTTCTTTTGATATTTTTTTCACATACCTGTGATAGTACTTCTGTATGTACTTGATTCAGAGAAACGTGTATTTATCTTAAATGGAAACATATGCGCACAAGAATAAAACAAAAAGAATTGCAACCTACTTCTTGCGATGGATTCTCTTCATCATATTATTTAACATTTTTTTCTCGGTAAATTGGGTACTTGCCGATTCAGGAAAAAAAACAATTATCTGTGGGATAGCTGAAGGCTTTCCGCCATACCAATATCGAACTGATTCGGCAGAGCCTGCAGGTCTCGATGTGGATATAATGCTCCGTGTCGCAAAACGTCTGCAACAAACTGTAATTTTCCAACAGTCCTCATGGGATAAGGTCATAACTGGACTAAGATTGGACACTGTAGATTGTATATCTGGCATAGAAATTAATGATAAGCGTAAGACATATTTTGACTTTACCACGCCATACTACAACAGAAAAAACGTAGTATTTGTAAGACAAGACAATACCGATATCCACTCCATTCAGGATCTGAAATGGCAGGTTGTTGCCGGGGACAGACATTCGTTTGTTGAACTATACTTGGCTCAGATAGGATTGCGAAGTCAGATACGATTGTATCAAACCGACAGCAAAGACACATCCATTCGCATGCTAAAGGAAAAAGTGGTCGTGGCCGTTATTGCCCCTCTTGAAGTCGGTTTGTATCTTGCAAAAAAACACTCAGTAGAAGTCAGAATACTCGATAATTCAGACCCAGGGTCGCCTGTGGGCATCGCTGTAAACAAAGGCAATGGGGAACTCCTTAATCAAATAGAAAAGGCTCTAGAGGCTTTAAAGACAGAAGGTGTTCTTGACACTATCATTAACAGATGGCGTTCTATGGATTGATTTCTTTCCCAAATCTGGATCAGCATAACCATTCATTTTAGCATTCATACTGTCTGTAAGTGAAGTTTTCAATTGTATACAAAGAATGACTAAAAAAAGGGCGACCATATGGTCGCCCTTTTCAGGAGATGACAAAAAAACCCCGGCAACAAGGCTGGGGCTTTAAAAATTACAGAATTCCGGCGGTTTTCAACACGCATTTAAGTATGGGTTTGTTCTCATCCTGCAAAGGAACGATAGGCAGACGGAACTGAGCATCTTTGAAAATACCCATCATGGCAAGGGAGGTTTTAACAGGGATTGGATTAGTTTCCATAAACATAGCACGATTTACAGGAGCCATTTTCAAGCTCAAGTCGAGAGCGGCTTCGTGGTCCTTGTTAAAAAAAGCTTTGCACATATCACTCATCGCTTTGGGCATGATGTTGGAAATGACAGAAATAACGCCTACACCACCCACAGAAAGCAGGGGAAGGACAGTAAAGTCATCGCCGGACAACAGGTTGAAGTCTTTGCCACACTGTTCAATTACCTGCGCAGCCTGGTTCATGTCACCAGTAGCCTCTTTGACAGCTACAGCTTCGGGGACAGCATCCACGATCATTTTAAGATGCGCAGGGAGCAGATTAAGACCTGTACGGCCAGGAACATTGTAGATGACAAAAGGCATAGACACTTCTGCCGCAATAGCCTTGAAGTGTTCAACCAGTCCGCCAGGTGTGGGTTTGTTGTAATAAGGCGTAATTTGCAAGGCAGCATCAGCCCCGGCATCTTTAGCCATTTTGGTTAATGCGATAGCTTCTTTCGTGGAGTTGGAACCGGCACCAGCTACGACCGGCACACGGCCTTTCGCCTGCTCCACACAAATTTTGATGATCCGTCCTTGCTCTTCGTGAGTCAAAGTAGCGGCTTCGCCTGTAGTGCCGCATGGCACCAACCCGTCGATTCCCTGCTCAATCTGCCACTCAATGAAATCCCGATATGCGGATTCATCGATTTCCCCGTTTTCAAAAGGGGTCGAGAGGGCAGTATAAGCTCCTCTAAATTCCATAGTCATCTCCTTGTCTTTCTATGAAACATACGGACGTTAGCCACTATTGCAATACAGCGGCAACCTCCGGATTGTCCTTATAGGTATCGTTCAAACCTATTGATGTAGAGTTATAGTTCTTCGAGACATTCCAGGCAAACGAATTTTTACGTTGAGGCCATTCGAATATCTGTATCTCGCAAACGCTCCGCCCTTTGTCATAAGGACGAATCCATACACAACGGTCGTCCGCAAGAACTCGACCATTTAATCCGGATCCGCGCCCACTTCCCAACAAAAGATCAGGAACAAATTCAGGATTTTTTATCAAATATTCATTTTCACCAATCCAGCCCCAATCGGACAAGCCGACAATCAGACGAACATCATTTTGTAATGATTGGATGTGGCGTCTTACAGATAAGACCATTTCTTCGTTTGGAATATCTTCGCCTTGAGGCAAGGAAGGGAATCGGATAAATCCGATTCTATCACCGGTACCAAGCGTCAAAACCGTGATTGGTGCGTCTGTGGAGGATTGCTGCCAAGAACCAAGCGCAACTTGAGCCTTCGCCAGAGCATGGGATTCTTCTTCGGAGATGAAACCTATGTCGTACCTCAGCAGGTTGTACGCTTTGACCAATGAAAGCACACCATCTTGATCGGGAAGTGTACCCTGAGGACGCATATATTCCCAACCACCGGAAACTAAGAGTCGTGGGGCCGATGTTTTGTGGACATCAAAAAAATACGTGGCCCGCCGGGCCACGCCACCAAGAGTTTTACCACCTCATGATGGGCATGGACGCACCGTGCCATACGTATTTGCCGAATAGAGAATAGTCAGTACCGCTTCTTTCGCCCACACTTGAGTGCAGGCGAAGAGAAAGACTGCCAGGCAAAGGCAGTATGTATACCGTCTCATCCTACTGGTTGATGAATTCTTTCAATTCTTTACCAGGACGGAAGAAGGGGAGTCTTTTAGGACTGACCTGAACAACAGTGCCCGTCTTGGGATTGCGCCCTGTGTAACCTTCATAGTCTTTGATCTTAAAACTGCCAAAACCTCTGATTTCGACACGGTCACCGCGACGAAGGGCTTCCTTGACGGAATCGACGAAAGCTCCGACCACCTTGGTGGCCTCGTCTACGTGCATTTTTTTCTGTTCCGACAGAGCCTTGATCAATTCGCTCTTATTCATGGTTTCCCCCTGAAACATTGCTTGAATCGTAGCGCCACAAAAAGGCTCTACGAAGATATGGAAATGAAGTCACTCTCCAAAATTCTCACTAACTATGCCGAAAAATAACTCTTTTCGTCAACCCCTTATTTGTGTTTTCGTCAAGATGGAAAATTTTTCAAAATTGGACGTCCGCTGATTCGCTCAATGTTGTCTTCACGGTATCGCATTATCTTACGCGCAATGGCCCTAATATCCTTGCTGGCCGGAGCTTTTGGGGCATATTTCATAAGTGGCGTCTGACGTCGAACCGATTCGACAAGAGTCGAATCCTGATGAACAAATCCGAGGTTCCGTAACTCAATGTTCAAAAAATTCTTACATGCGGCAGACAATCTATCAAATGTTTGATTCGCTTCCTGCGCACTCAGAGCCTGATTGACCACGACAAGATAATCCTTGATATCATACTGCGTCGTCAGAACTTTGATCATGGCATAACTATCTGTCAACGAAGTTGGCTCAGGCGTGACAACGACGATTCGAAGCTGAGACAGGGATGCCAGCGAAAGAACTGTCGGGCTGATGCCAGCGCCAAGGTCGAGCATGAGGTAATCATACCTTCCGGCGATAGTGATGAGTTTCTTGAAGAGAATATCCTGAATGTCTTCGTCCATTTCAACCAGTTCTGGAACGCCACTGGTGGCCGGGAGCATGTCAAATCCAGGCTCGATAGAGACAACAACGTCTTCTGCGGAGACTCCAGTCTGCAACAGGTCATGCAAGTTCTTCTCCGGTGAAATTCCGAGCAAAACATCAAGGTTTGCCAGTCCAAGGTCACAATCCATGAGTATGGCTGTTGCTGCGGCCTGTTGCAAAGCGTATCCTAGATTGAGGACGATGTTTGTTTTACCCACGCCGCCTTTACCGCTCATAATAGCGAGGCTGAGTGTCTTGTTTGTGTTCATGGCCTGTCTCCGTTATTTCCCGCCGAACAGGAATTGCTTTTCATTTGCCTGGACAAGAGTTGCATTTGGTACATTGTCCACAAAGGGCAGTTTGGATACCTTCACTTGGTCTTTTCCAGACGATTTTGCTTCATAGAGCGCTTCGTCAGCCAGCTTGATAAGTTCCTTCTCTGTCATCTCTATCGTCCCCTTGAAACAGGTCAACCCCGCAGAGCATGTGACATTGAAGGATGTTTCTTTATCAGAAGAGTAGAATGTAATTTTTTTAAACTCATCAAGCAGTCTATTAATAAGTTGCGTTGCCTTGACCACGCCGGAGCCTGCCATGATCAGGGCAAACTCTTCTCCTCCGAACCGTGCGGCAAGATCGTATCGCCTGGTCGACGCCTGCAAGTGCTCAGCAAAACGCGTCAAGACTTCGTCCCCCTTGGGGTGACCGTAGGTGTCATTGACGGATTTGAAATTATCAAGGTCGAAAATTGCAAGCGACAACGGGGTCTTGGCTCGTTTTGATCGTTCGATTTCAATATCGAGGATACGATCGAAAGCACGTCTGTTCGCCAACCCTGTCAAAGCGTCATGATCGGTCTGATACGACAATTTTTCCAGTATTTTCTGAAGCCTTTCAAGTTGCGGAAACGCCTCACCGTCAACTGGTATAGTCAACCATTGTCGCAAATCATGCTTTGCTGACAAGTCATCCCATTCATTCTGGGTGATGCCTTCCAACTGTCGAAATATCCAAACAGCATTAGCATCAACTTGCACCGGGTTCACCCCGGAAATGTCGTTTAACTGCTTCTGAAGTTCAGAAAGTTCAGCGGCGATTTCCTGTTCAGGGAAAGTAATTTTATTTTCCTTGGGCATGGATGTAGAGTAGGTGGTTTCGGATCATTTCGTCCAGATCTCCGTCCAAAAAGGCGTCGACGTTGCCGCTTTCACTATTGGAACGGTGATCCTTGACCAAACGATATGGTTGAAGAGTATAGGTCCGTATCTGACTTCCCCAGGCGATAGCCTCTTTGGCCTGATAATCCTGCCTGCGGCTTTCTTCGATCTTTTTCAACTCCTGCTCATACAGTCGAGCTTTCAAAAGACGTAAGGCTGTAGCCTTATTCCTGTGCTGTGATTTTTCATTCTGACACTGTGCAACAAGGCCAGTGGGAATATGTGTGATGCGGACCGCAGAACTGGTTTTATTGACCGACTGCCCGCCGGGCCCGCTGGAGCGGAAGGTGTCAATCCGCAAATCTTCATCCTTGACCTCAATTTCAATATCATCATCCAGATCAGGATAGACATCCACGGACGCAAAAGATGTATGACGCCTTCCTGATGAATCGAATGGGGAGATACGAATCAAGCGGTGGACACCAGCCTCACCTTTGAGCAGGCCATAAGCGAACAGGCCTTCGATTTGAAGGGTAACGGATTTGATTCCCGCTTCCTCTCCAGCTTGAAAGTCGAGCTGGGAAACCTTGAATCCTTTACGTTCGGCATACCTATTATACATTCGAAGCAGCATCTCAGCCCAGTCCTGGGATTCGACACCGCCAGCTCCTGGGTGGATTTCCAGGATGGCATTGCTTTTATCATGCTCAAAGGCGAACATGGTTGCCAGTTCTGTCCCTGCCAGCCGTTCTTTGAGCAGGGCAACCTGCCCATCCAACGCTGCAAGCGATTCGTCATCAGGGGATTCCTGAGCCAATTCAAGCCATGCCTCAAGGTCGTCCTTGGCTTCAATCAACCCATTATACATGCCAAGCTTTGTGGAAAGCTGACTTTTTTCTTTAAGAACAGGTGTAAGTGCTTCAGGCTTGTCCCATGCACCCGGCTTGGAAAGATCAGCCTCTATGGCATCAAGACGTTCTTTTGTCTGGGCGTAGTCAAAGCCGCCCCCAGAGAGTCTCGAACTGGTCTATAAGATCTTGCGATGTCGCTTTAAGTTCATGATATTCAAACATTATTCTGTTTTTCCTTTATATCGGATGGCTGTGTAGCCGATAAAACCGAATGCGGCAATGGTCATGCCGTATATAAAAAACGACAACCAACCGACTATCCGGTGGTATAAAGTCGTTTCGTTCAAAGGTGCAATACTCAAGCTCAAACTCTCAGCCTCAAATTGAGTCCCCATAGCGGCAATTCGCCCGACCGGATCGATGAACGCGGAAACACCTGTATTGGTGCTCCTCGCCAGCCAACGGCCTTGTTCAACAGATCGCATGATAGACAGATTGAGGTGCTGCTGTGGAGCGGATGTGTCACCAAACCATGCATCATTACTGATATTCACTAGAATGTTGGCACCACGCTCCACCTGTGCTTGTGCCAACTCTGGAAATATTGCTTCATAACAAATGAGCACTCCAAGAGCAACGCCATTCACTTTTAGCGGCTGGTTGTCTGAGCCGGGAAGGAAGTTACCGGCGGCCTGGACCAGCTTTTCAAAGGGTACCCATTCTTCAAAGGGCATATATTCGCCGAACGGAACAAGGTGCTCCTTGTCATAATGCTGTATTGTCCGACCTGTCGCATCCATGAGCCATGCACGGTTGTAGAGTACATAGCTGTTCTTTTTCATGTCAGTGACATGGTACGCAGGAGATCCGGTGATAATGTTAACTTTCGCCTCTCTAGCAAGGATTTCAACACCTTTGCGAAGTGGCGTCATGTTTTGCAAGTAAAACGGCATGGCCGTTTCAGGCCAGATGGCAAGAACCGGCTTATGAGTCCGCATAGCCTCCAAGGTCAATCTACTGTATTTCTTAACCGTTTCTGCCTGATAAGCCGGTACCCATTTTTTACCCTGGTCGACATTGCCTTGGATTAGTGAAACCGAGAAATTTGCTGAACCAGTCTCGAAAGTCGTAACTCTGTAAAAACCAAATACAGCCAGGGAAACAGTCAGTCCCACCGCAAACCAGAGCGTACTTTTGTATGTACTGTAAAGAAGTAATGCCACAGCCAACATGGCAAAGACCCCGGATAAACCATACGCTCCGAACACTGAAGCGCCTTGAATGGCAAACGGCCATGAGGCGAATGCAGACGACAGGTTCATCCATGGAAAACCGGAAAACAGCGTCCCCATGAGCATTTCCATGGTTGCCCAGGAAAAGCCTGCAAGCAGACAGAGAGGGATTCCATCAATTTGTTTGCCCGCGTGATACAGCCCCAAAGAGAACAGGCCGAAATAGATGCCCATAAAAGCAGCCAGTAAGATGGGACAGGGCAGGGCAATGAACCATGGCAGCCCCCCGTAGATCTGAACCGGGATAACCATCCAGTAATAACATCCGGTGGCGGCCAAGGTACCAGCCAGCCAACCATATTTGAGAGCTTTTTTCCACGAAGTGGCACGTAACCCTATCCAGGTGAGGCCAAGAGGAAAAGCTAACGCGGCCAGAGGAAAATGAAAAACCGGATTGGCAAAACCTATCCACGCCCCGACGGTTGCGATAAGGACCAGCGTCAGCACGGCTTAGCCTTGCTCGGGAGGTTCAATTTTGATGGACCAGATCTGTCGCTCATCCGCTTCGAGTACAGTAAATCGTCGCGAATCCAACGTAAAGAATTCACCTTGCGCAGGGATGCGTCCTGCCATATCGGCGATATATCCACCAATGGAATCCACGTCCTCACTTTCAAGTTCAAGTGAACAACGTTCGCTGACTTCATCCAGAGGCACACGTCCGGAGACAACATATGCTCCGTCAGGTAGCTTCTGGATCTCAATGGGGCGTTCACTGTCATACTCGTCAGCTATTTCACCGACGATTTCTTCCAGAACGTCTTCCATGGTGACCATTCCCGATGTTCCACCGTATTCGTCTTGTACGATGGACATGTGGAGTTTTTCCTTTTTGAGGATAGCTAAGACCTCATCCAGAGGGCATTCTTCATTCACAAAGAATGCCGGGCGCATGAGATCATCGACCGGAGAGTTGTCCATACCCTGCAGAAGTGGCTCCAAAAGATCCTTGGCATGCACAAGACCAAGTATATGATCCTTGGTCTCCTGAAAAATTGGAATGCGGGAATGCGCTCCCTGATTGGCGATAAGATCGGCCACATCCTTGACCGTACTGCCGATTTCGGCACAGACCATATCTGTGCGCGGAACCATGATTTCCCTGACCTGCTTTTCATTCAGTTCCAAAACGTTCAGCAGCATGGAGACTTCATCACTCTCAAGCTCACCGTCCGCTTTGGCATCGAGGATATGCTCCTCAATCTGCTGGCCATTCGTGCCGAATAGTTTTTTAAAAATGGTAAAAAACCGACTGTCAGATCCTTCGTCCAAGATCAGACTCCTTGAGGTGGGTTTGTCAGTACATTGAATAAGGAATGAAACGACACAACTGCATCAAATCGCGTATTCTTTGTATTTAGACAGAGTGGCACCCCCTGTCAATACAACGAATGAACGCTTTGGTTACAAGAGGCCGTTTTTTTTGAGATGAATTTCCAGACAAGTCAGTGCAGCTGGTGTAATGCCGGATATGCGTCCTGCCTGTCCCAGAGTCATTGGCTGGATTGAGGACAGCTTTTCCACCACTTCACGAGTTAAACCGGAGATTTCAGAATATTCTAGATCCGCCGGTAAAATAACGTTTTCCATGGATTTTGATTTGGCAACAAGCTCTGTCTGCTTGACAAGATACCCTTCGTAACGAACTTGCGTTTCCGCTTCGCGCAAAACAACTTCATCCAGATCGGCAATGGGCGGATAAAAAACTTCCAATTGCTCGATTGTCATCTGGGGTTGACGCAGCAAAGCAGCCAGTTCAACGGCTTTCCCTGGAATTGAGGCTCCGATTTCCTGCATTATCGCACGAGTTGGAGCATCGGGCCGAATTCGAAGCGTACGCAACGCTTCCAATGTGGATTGAAGCTGCTTTTGTTTAGCTGTAAATATTGACCAGTGCTCGTCGTCAACGAGACCGAGATCTCGACCAACTGGAGTCAACCGTTCGTCTGCATTTCCTTCACGAAGCAGCAGTCTGTGTTCGGCGCGTGAGGTAAACATGCGATACGGTTCTTCGGTCCCCTTGGTGACAAGATCATCCACAAGCACAGCCATATACGCCTGATCGCGCGAAAGCAGAAAAGGTTCACGACCAAGGAGTCTATTGGAAGCGTTGATCGCGGCCCAGAGTCCCTGCGCTGCGGCTTCCTCATAACCGGAAGTTCCGTTGATTTGTCCAGCGAAGTAGAGTCCTGCCACATGTTTCGTCTCAAGTGTGGGCTTAAGCTGTGTTGGTGGAGCAAAGTCATATTCAATAGCGTAGCCTGGACGGACGATTTGTGCGTTTTCCAACCCGACAATCGCGGCGACCATTTTTTTCTGCACGTCGAAAGGAAGACTGGTCGGAATACCACTTGGATACATCTCGGGACTATCCAGTCCTTCCGGTTCCACGAAAATCTGATGGCGATCCTTTTCTGGGAAACGGGCGACCTTGTCCTCAATGGAAGGGCAGTACCGTGCGCCGGTACCCTCAATGATCCCTGTGAACATCGGGGACCGGTCAAAACCGGACCGGATCGCCTCGTGTGCCTGTTCATTGGTATACGTCAGGTAACACGGCACCTGCGGCATGGGCACCGTCGTGTTCCGAAAACTGAACGGAATCGGCGGATCATCGCCAGGCTGTATCTGCATGACATCGAAATTGATGGAATCTTTCAAAAGTCTCGGTGTAGTACCAGTCTTGAGACGACCCAAGTCAAAGCCCAGTTCACGTAGATTGTCAGACAATTGATTCGAGGCCGGATCGCCCATACGACCGCCCTTGATATTTTCCAGGCCGATATGCATGAGACCACGCAAAAATGTTCCGGTAGTCAGCAATACAGCCCTGGAAGACAGTTCCTCACCAAGTTCAGTACGCACTCCACAAGCGCGTCCTTCCTTGGTGAGCACGGCTGCACCAGTGTCCTGAAACACCCAGAGGTTATCCTGAGAGAAAATGGATTTCTGGACAACGCGCATGTATTCCACGCGATCAATCTGAGCACGACTGGACCGGACAGCCGGTCCCTTGCGGGTGTTGAGGATGCGAAACTGGATGCCGGCGGCATCAGCCCACAACCCCATCATACCGCCAAGTGCGTCAATTTCCTTGACCATATGCCCTTTGGCCAACCCGCCAATGGCAGGGTTACAGGACAGATGACCGATCCGATCCGCATTGATCGTCAAAAGCAGCGTTTTGAGACCAAGACGGGAAGCTGCCATGGCGGCTTCACAACCGGCATGGCCCGCTCCCACGACAATAAGATCGAATTGGTTTGGAAATGGGGATTTGCGCTGCATTTGCCTTCCGTGACCTTCTATTGAGTCAAGAGGATGTCACCAATGACTTTGGCATCATTGATGGTGTTCTTGATTGAAGCCCATTCATTCGGCTGATGAGCACAATGATTCAGAGTAGCCCAGACAACAGCCTGGTACTCTTTACGACGCAGGAAGGCGGCAACAGTCCCACCGCCAACACCGACAGTACGGGGGGTGTTGTTGTAAATCTTTTTAACGGACCGGATAACCTTGACAACAATTTCGCTGTCAACAGGAGTAGCTGGAGCAGCCTTCTCAGCCTGAACCGTTTCGTAAGAAATGGTCACACCATGCGCTTTTTCCACCTCAGAACCGAAGCCTCTGATGGTCTTCAGGATCTCTTCGACATCATATTCAGGCATGACGCGGCTATCGATATAAAATACATCACGACCGGGAAGGGTGTTGATATTGGCCACGTTTGCTTCTTTCATGGTGGGCTGAAACGTGGAACGGGGCGGATCATAGATCGGATTCTCGGCATCGTAGATGGTTTCCAGCTCCTTGATCCGAAGAATGAAGTCGGAAGCAGCAACGAGCGAGTTGACCCCCTGATACGGAGTGGAAGCATGGCACTGCTTACCTTCGACAATAACCTTGAGCCAGAACATGGATTTTTCTGCAACTTCAACCATCTCTGAAGAGGGTTCGCCGAAATCAGGAATCAAAAAATGGTCTTCTTTGGCAAATATGTCTTCATGTTCGTTGACCAGATACTCAAGGCCAAAACCGCTGCCGGTTTCTTCATCAGCTACGAAGATCATTCCGTAATTGATTTCAGGAGTAATCTTAAGGTCCAGAAGTGCCTGCGCAGTCAGGATCGAGGAAACAATACCCTGCTGATTGTCTTCAACACCGCGACCGATAATTTTGTCACCATCACGAACCAGAGTATAGGGATCAGTGTCCCAGAGGGAGAGGTCGCCCGGAGGAACAATATCAATGTGTGAGATAACCCATAAGGTCTTTTCCGTGTTTTTACCGGGAATCATCGCTACAATATTCGGACGATACCCGCAGGATACATCATTGGCGGGAGCATTGTATTCTCGGATATCATCAATACCCATGGATTTGAGGTGAGCGATCAGATAATCGGCCTTATCTTTCTCACCATCACCACCATTCATGGGGCCAAGAGCAGGGATGGCTGTGAGCTTGGTTTGCAGTTCGACAACGGCTTCAGACTGTTTGTCCAGTTCGGAAAAGAAAGCATCCATGTGGGGCCTCCGGTTCATTTTCAATAAAAATAGCCAAATATACGATTCATACAAACAAAAAAAAGGCGGGGACTTGCCCCGCCTTTTTTAAAAACTGTAGCCTAGCGGCCGCGTGCAGCGCGCTTGGAAGCTTTCAGCGGGTTGACCTTGACCTTGCCGGTCTTGTCAACTTCTGCGCGAGCATGAGTAGCGAAGTTGCAAACCCCTTTGCTCCACTTAATTGAGGGTTGTGCATAAGTCGGGCAGTATGTGTTGTCTTCAAAGGTAACAACACGATCACAACCTTCACACTGATCAACAACGGGTTCCATGATAACGCCCTTGTAAGTCAGACCTGCATCGGTCTTGACAGCGCCTTCCAGGGAAACGGTAACATTCTTTTTGGCCATTTCGTGCCTTCCTCCTAAAAATAATGCGGCTCACAGGATGCCAGCGGCATAAAAATTATCATATTAATGCAAGAGCAGAATTCGATATGCACCCAGGGTGGGTGTTGTCAAGTTTTTTACAGTTTTTTTTTATTTTTTCGCTTTTGATTGAACCCATTGAATAGCGTGAAAAGCCTTGTCTTTCAAGGCCTGCACGTCAATAGTCCTGAAATCACCGTAGAGATAGAGAATTTCTCCGGCGACCATGGTCATACACACTTCCATACCCGTTGCCGCATAGACGGCATGGGAGACAGGAGAAAACATAGGCATGAGATTAGGGAAGCCTAGATCAAGTGCCACCATGTCCGCAGGACAACCAGCTTCAATACGTCCCAGTTCAGGCCAGCCGAGACATCGGGCCGAATTCACAGTCGCCATATCAAGCGCTGTCTGGGCGTTTACAGCCGAAGCATCATCATGACGGACCTTACCGACAAGTGCTGCGAGGGCCATATCACGAAACATATTGAGCTGATTGTTGCTGGATGCGCCGTCTGTCCCCAGACCGACAACAACGCCGGCATCCAACATTTTCTGTATCGGCGATATACCGGAACAGAGTTTTAAATTGGAAGCGGGGTTATGAACCACGTTTACGCCATTTTCCGCAAGAACGGCGATCTCATCGTCTGTTACATCAACACAATGATGAAGCGTGGTACGCGGCGTCAGCAAATCAAGAGAACGGAGCAGTTCTACAGGGCGCTTGCCAAATTTCCCAAGGCATACCGAGGTCTCTACAGAGGACTCTGCCAGATGCACCTGCCAGGGTATGTCCAGTTCTGTAGCCAATTCAAAGCTGGCCTGTAATTCATCAGGATTGACGGTAAAAGCAGCGTGAGGTGTGACTGCAGTTCGAATTCGCTCATTTCCTTCATACCGGGCTTTCAATGCACGAATCGTATCCCAACAATCATCCGCAGTTGGAAAATGCGGAGAAGGGAAATGGAAGAATCCTTCACCGAGAACCGCACGCAACCCTGCGGCATGAGCGGTGTCTCCTGTGACATATTCGTGGAAATACCCATTCAGAAAGGCAGTGCAGCCGGTCCTGATCAGCTCACAACAACCAATTTCTGCTCCTATTGCGAGCATTGCATCGGTCAATTGAAATTCTACGGGCCATATATGGTCTTCAAGCCACTGCATGAGGGGAAGATCGTCAGCATATCCACGAAAGAGTGTCATCGGCAGATGAGTATGCCCATTGACAAGACCCGGTATGAGCATCTTGCCAGCCAGATCCAGCCGTTGGACTGGCTGGTATTTGGCATCCAAAGTCTCATACCCGCCAACTTCGACTATAAGTCCATCGGTGACAGCCACGCCTGCCCCTGCAATTACTCGACGATCAACATCCTGTGTAACAACAACATCCGCCCGGACAAGCTGATCGCATTCTGTCAGAGCGGAGGGAGCGGTTTGTTTCTGATTCATTGCTATTAATCGATACGTTTGATGACTTCAACAAGCAGAGAAGTGACTTTCTCCACATTGCCCTGAAAAACTTCCAGAATTTCCTCCCATGTAACAGGGGCTTCATCGGTTTTCCAACAGTCATAATCTGTCGACATTGCTACTGCGGCGTAGGGTATACCAGCTTCGTTAGCCAGTATGCATTCTGGGGCGACAGACATGTTAATGACATCGGCCCCCCACATACGGAACATGTTGGACTCCGCCCGAGTCGAAAAACGGGAACCTTCTATGGTAATAACAGTCCCATTCTTGTGATGAGTCAGCTCAAGAGAATCGCACGCCTGATTGAAGAGTCCGCGTAGATGGCCGTCAAACGGGTCGGCCATCCCTGTATGCACTGCGCCATGTGGTTCAAACTCTTCATAAAAAGAGACAGGGCGGCGACGGGTGAAGTCAATAAACTGATCCAGAATGACAAGATGCCCCCGATCAATCTCTGCCCGGAGAGACCCGCAGGCGGTCGTCGCGAGAATCAGCGTACAACCAGCATCTTTCAACGCCTGAATATTTGCGCGGTAGTTAACGAACGTGGGCGGAATAGTGTGTTCGCGGCCATGACGTGCAAGCAGAACGACTTCCTTGCCTGCAATAGTTCCCACCTTGAGAGGAGAGGAGGGGACGCCAAAAGATGTTTCCACCTTGAGATCGTGTGCATCCTGCATGAGGTCCGGGTTATCAAGCCCACTTCCGCCAATAATTCCTATCTTAGTCATGATCTGTCCTTCTACTATACTTCAATGAGGAAATCATGAGCCACGCCGGCGGCTTTCATAACCTTATCACCATCGAGGAATCCGAGCTGAATGACAAAGCCGCAGCCGACAATGTCTCCGCCCGCTTCCTTGATGAGCTGAACCATACCTTCCGCGGTGCCACCTGTCGCCAACAGGTCATCAATCATTAAGACTTTGTCACCTCGGTTAATGGCGTCAACATGCATGCAAAGGGTGTCCGAACCGTATTCAAGGTCATATGTAACACAACGATTTTTGTATGGAAGCTTGCCTGGTTTGCGAACCGGGATGAAAGGAATCCCCATCCTCAAGGCCAACGGCGCTCCGAAAATGAAACCGCGTGCATCGGCTGCCACGATTTTGTCGGCACCGCAATTTTTGTACTTCTCGTACAGTTGATCCATGACAAATTTAAAAGCTTTCGGATCACTGAGAATGGGCGTTATATCATAAAAGGTGATGCCTTTTTTCGGATAGTCGGGAATGTCTCTTACATAGTGGCGCAAATTCATAAAATCCTCCTAAAAAATAGATAACGAAGTCTCATACGTTTTGATTTTATATGGTGTCAATGATGTTGCCAGATAAATGGTGTTCCGCTATCCATGTGCACATGGAGAGAATACATGTCTGACGAATTGCAAAAACACAGGGCCAAGAAAAGTCTGGGACAGAATTTTCTTAAAGATCAAAACATCTGTCGAAAGATCGTGGACGCCATTGATCCGACAGAAAATGACTATATTATAGAAATTGGACCAGGGCGTGGTGCCTTGACGGAATTTCTCGTGGAAACGGGTGCACGCAAGCTTGTCGCCCTGGAAATGGATGATGAACTGGCACGGCGTCTTGATGAAAGATGGCCGCATCTGGAAGTCATTCGAATGGATGCGCTTAAATTCCCCTGGGAATCCCTGAACGAAGGTCCATGCAAGATCATTGGCAACCTGCCATACAATGTCGGCTCGAAACTCATTTGGGACATTGTCAGCAGAGTGAAAACGCTGGAAAGGGCGGTTTTCATGGTGCAACATGAAGTTGCAACACGGTTGACGGCAGAACCGGGGTGCAAGGCTTTTGGCGGCCTGACCGCGTGGGTGAATAATTTCTGTACGACAACATATCTGTTCAAGGTGCCGCCCACTGTCTTCCGTCCACAGCCCAAAGTCGACTCGGCTGTCGTGCGCTTCACCCCGTTGCCAGTCGAAAAATGGCCTGCCGCCCCGGACAAGCTTTCCGAACTGATCAAGATTCTCTTTCAGCAGCGTCGCAAGCAAATTTCAACCATTTTGAAGAAACGATGGAATCAATCCATCGAAGAATGGTTTGAATCGGAAGGCATCAGCCCAAAGATTCGCCCGGAAAATTTGACACCAAAACAATTTTCCAGCCTCTCAGAACGACTTTAGTTCATTTTTTCACAACAAATGGGCCTTTCCCTATTGACTTGAGAGGGAAAATGCTGTTTCTGATTTAAATTGTTGCGTTTAAAATACCTAGAAACCTTGATAGGACATAGGGTTTTTCGCAGTTTTTAACCGCCTGGACTGGACACAAACAAAAAGTTCATTTAAAGGCGGAGGGGTGAGTTGTTGAAGGAAAAAAGTGCAAGTGCAATTTGAGCACTAGCAGCACTTTTACCCAGATACGTAAAGGAATTATTTCATTGAGGAGGAAGGACAGATGACAAAGGCTGAATTGGTTGTCAAAATCGCAGAGAAAGCCAACCTGACTAAAGCAAATGCAGAACGCGCTCTGAATGCTTTTCTGGAGACTGTCGAAGGTACTCTGGTCAAGGACGGCAAGCTGACCCTGACTGGTTTCGGCACCTTCGTTGTTGAAGAACGTAAGGCTCGTGTTGGTCGTAATCCCCGCACTGGCGACGAAATCAAGATACCGGCCACCAAGGTCGTCAAATTCCGTCCCGGCAAGGTCCTCAAGGACGCCGTTAAATAATTTGGAGACAATTCTATGATGATTCATGGTGAAACCGTTCATAGCCCGCTCTTTCAGGATCTGCCCTGGTGGATGCCCGACCATTTCGTGTTTTTCGGCGTCCTGTATGCCGTTCTCGGCGTCATCGGCATTGCTTTGGCTGTCACTGTCCTTCAGTCTTTGCGTGATGCAAAAAAAGCTGAACACTAAAAAATTGATTTTTATTTAAATAGAGACAAAGGCCTGTCGAGAAAAAAACGACAGGCCTTTGTCTCTGTTGTGTGCACAGATTTTTTATATTTATCTGTTGCAATCCAATTTTGATACGTATATGTAGTATCTCTTATTTCGCTCGCCCGCCAAAGGCGCGGGCAGTTCACCGAGGAGGTGATTTACTTTGCCGGGTGTTTACTTTGACGAAAACGACAACTTCGACATTTCTCTGCGCCGCTTCAAGAAGCAGGTTGAGAAAGCCGGAATTTTGTCCGAGCTGAAAAAACGTCAGCACTACGAAAAGCCCAGCGTGCAGAAGAAGAAAAAGAAAGCTGCCGCTAAGAAAAGACTTGCTAAAAAAATGCGTAAAATTCGCAGCATGTAGTTATGAGTCTGTCACAACAAATAGACAAAGACTACATTGAGGCCTATAAGGCTAAATTGACGGTTAAAGTAGCCGTCTTGAGGCACCTCAAGACGGCTATTAAAAACCGCATGGTCGAAGAAAGGTCCGATAGTCTTCCCGATGATGTCGTTCTTGATCTTATCGCCAAACAGGTCAAGCAACGTAAGGATTCCTTTGATCAATACATCAAAGCAGGCAGAGAGGATTTGGCCCAGGTAGAGGCTGAAGAGCTCACTGCCCTTGAAACCTATCTCCCCCAATCGTTGTCTGATGAAGAACTGGAAGCTGCTATCGAGAAAGCCATTGCTGATCTCGGAGCGTCTTCCATTGCCGACATGGGCAAGGTGATGCAAGCCGTTCTTGGTACGCACAAAGGGCAGGTTGACGGCAAAAAAGCCAGCGGACTGGTCAAGTCCAAGCTTTCCTAACTTTCCAACCAAACGGCTCATAGATGGAATCCAGAACATTCCACGTATTGGAGTTCCCCAAAATTCTTGGGGCACTGTCCGGTTTCGCTGTTTCCGAGCCCGGCGCTTCGTCGTGCCTTGAAATCCAACCATATCCAACAGTTGAAGAGGTCTGTAACGCTGGAGCACTCTTTGAGGAAGCTGCGGCATGGGTGGGAGAATCCGGGTTCAAACTTCGCCCATTCCCAGAAATGGACGGCATATTTCCGCATCTTGAAAGCGACAAGACAGTCCTTGATCAAGATGCTCTTTTTGCCCTCAAGCTCATTCTGGAGATGGCAAAAAACGCTCGAGAGTCCTTGGAACGATTTGAGGAAAGGGAATGGCATACGCTTACTGAAGCTTTATTCGCTCATGCGTGGCCTCAGAAAACCGTTTCCGGCATAAGCCGTTGTCTGGATGCTGACGGACAGATAAAAGACGAAAGTTCGCCTGACCTGTTGGCTGTTCGTCAAGAAATCCGTTCCATTCATCAACGGTGCACCAAACGGGTCAAAGATTTTATTATTCAGGAAAACATGACTTCGGCCATGCAGGACGAATTCATGACGGTTTCTTCTGATAGATATGTCTTGCCCATCAAAGCGAACTACAAGAACAAAACCAAAGGTATAATTCACGATTATTCACAAACAGGTGAGACCTGCTACTTTGAACCAATGTTCCTTGTGGAGACCAATAACCGGCTCCAAGAATTAAAACGAGAAGAGCGGGAGGAAGAATATAAAATCCTACTGTTTCTGACGGAACTTGTTCGTAGCGAATTTGAAGAAGTCTATGAATCATACCAGGGGCTTGTATCTCTCGATGTCCTCATGGCAAAAGTGGAGCTTGCCCGATCCTACAATGGACGCACTATTGAGGTCGTTGAAAATGGGGCGCCTCACCTTATCAAGGCGCGACATCCACTTCTGGCCCTGACCGATGACTCCGTGCAGCCCCTCAGCATTGAGTTGCTGGAAGGCCAAAAAGCTATGATTGTCAGCGGTGGCAATGCTGGCGGAAAAACCGTCTGCCTGAAAACCGTTGGCCTTATAGGGTTAATGGCATTTGCCGGTTTGCCGGTTCCAGTAGCAGAAGGCAGCCGACTGCCTTTTTGGTCTGAAGTTTTTGTCATCATGGGTGATGAACAAAGCCTTGAAGAAAATGTTTCGACCTTTACCGCACAAATTCAATATCTAAAAAGAGTGTGGGATCAGGTCGACAGCCAGTCGCTTTTCATTCTTGATGAATTTGGTGCAGGCACAGATCCGACGCAGGGCGCTGCCCTGGCTCAAGCCGTTATTGACTCGTTGGTCGAACGACAGGCCACGACCTTTACCGCGACGCATTTCCCGGCTTTGAAAGCATATGCGATGGCCAATGAATCCGTTCGGGCTGCTAGTGTCTTGTTTGATCCTGGCACTAAGCGTCCGCTATTTAAGCTTGCATATGACCAGGTTGGCGCGTCCATTGCCTTGGATGTGGCCAAAGAACACGGTCTGCCTCCAGAGATTTTGTCTCGTGCAGAAAAATATCTTCTTCTGGATGGCTCCGACACTACCTCGGTGTTGGATCGTCTCAATGCCATGGCGGTTAAAAAAGAAGATGAATTGGATGCCATAGAAAAAGAACGCGGCAGGATTGAACAGAAACGGGCTAAATTAGAAGCTAATTTTGAAAAAGAGCGTTCCAAACTCCTCAAAAACATCGAAAATCGTGCTCAGGACGTGGTCAAGCAATGGCAAGCCGATAAACTTGGCCGCAAGGAAGCACGAAAAAAACTGGCACAAGTCCGCATGCAAGTTGAAGAAATTGGGGAGACTCGAAAAAAGACTCACACCTTTTCCTTTGTGGATATTGTCCCGGGCAAAAAAGTATCGTATTTGGCTTGGAACAAATCGGGCACAGTGCTTGAAATTAACGAAAAGAAAAAACAAGCCAAAGTCGATATCAACGGAGTTGCCATGTGGGTCAAGGCAGAACACCTTGGACCGGTGGGTAATACTCAGAAAAGCACCGCCAAAGGAACCAAAGCTGTAGCCGTGACGCCAAGTGACCTCGTCGTGGAGGTTGACATCAGAGGCAATAGAGCCGATGTGGCCATCAGCGAACTGGAAAGAGCGATCGACAGAGCATTGCTTAAAGGTGCCGGTAAAATGGAGATTGTCCATGGCCGGGGCACAGGAGCACTCCGACGCGAAGTACATGAATTTTTAAAATATTATCCTGCGGTAGAAAAATTTTCCTTGGCACCCGAAGATCGGGGTGGGGATGGTATGACCGAAGTGACACTCAAGTAATGCTAAGTTTGGAGGCGTTTTAGTGGACAGAAGTGGTGTTGAGGCCGTCAAGGCCCGTATCAACATTTCGGACATAGTACGCCGTTACGTAGACCTGAAACCAGTATCTGGCCGATGGATGGGGGCGTGTCCTTTCCATCAGGAGACCAAACCTTCCATGTCAGTTAATGACGACGAAGGGTTCTTCTATTGTTTCGGCTGTCAGGCTTCGGGCGATGTCATTGATTTTTATGGACGTATAAACGGCCTCGAATTTCGGGAGTCCCTGGAACAACTGGCTGCCGAAGCCGGAATTGAACTTTCCCATGTCCCTCACGATCCACATGCCGCTGAGCGTAAAGCACGCAAGCAAAAACTCATCGACATGCACCATGAATCAAGTGAGTGGTTTCAGCGAAACTTGGGTATGGCTACCGGAGATCATGCCAGAAAATATCTGATGAATCGGGGCATGACTCAGGAGATGATTGAAAAATTCGGCCTTGGCTATAGTCCTGACGATTGGCACGGTTTGGACAATTTTCTCAAGACAAAAGGCAGAACATCTGAAGAAGGTGTCGAAGCGGGCCTTTTGTCAAAAAACGATAAAGGCAATATTTACGACAGGTTCCGTGGAAGACTGATTTTTCCGATACATAATTTATCGGGTCGGGTTATTGCCTTTGGCGGCAGAATAATTACAGATGGAGAACCAAAGTACCTGAACAGCTCGGATACGCCTATTTATAAGAAGGGCGACCACTTGTACGGGTTGAATTTGGCACGGTCTACCATGACCCGTTCCAAACGGGCCATTTTGACTGAAGGATACATGGATGTGATATCGCTTCATCAGTTCGGTTACACTGATTCGTGTGGTGTTTTGGGAACAGCTCTGACACCGGATCAAGTAAAAGCACTGACAGGTTTTTGTTCGCGCGTTGACCTTGTATTCGACGGCGATGGAGCAGGCCGCAAGGCCGCACTTAAATCGAGCAGAATGATTCTCTTGCAAGGCGTGGCCTGCAAGGTGGTGCTTATGCCCGATGGTGAGGACGTGGACAGCTTGCTCCAGACCAAGGGAGCTGAAGGTTTCGAGGCATGCATGACTGCAGCCCCGGACGGACTAGATTTTTGTATGACAACCCTGAGGGATGAGTTTGCCCCCAGGGATATTGTGGCGTGGGCCAAAAGTTTTTTGTCGGACCTGTCCGACGCATCCTTGCGGGCATACTATCTGCCCCGTTTAGCTGGCGGACTTGGTCTGTCGGAGGCTGACTTCAGGCGCGATGCCGGTGCAATGCCACCGCCGCGCACTACGCAACAGCAGCCTCAACGACGTCAACCAGTCAGACAGCAACAACAGGCAAGTATGGCGGTCGGCAAAGATGATACGGATGATCGGTATTTTTTACGGTTTCCGATCCAGTATCCGGACTATGTGTCCGAGCTTGCCAACAGAGGATTTGAACGTATTCTTCGGACCGACTGGGCGAAGACGCTTTGGGAGAAGCTTGTCAATACGCAGCCAGGCCACATAACGAGCCTGCTGAACGAACAAGAAAAAGGCTTCTACTACAGGTGTCGTGAAGAAATGCGAATCAATATTCTATCCGGTAGGGACCTACTGGACGAATGGAAACATATTTGTAATAAAATCACGTTTGGACAAGATGAAATGAACAAACGGCAGCTCACAGAGGCCATACGTCAGGCACAACAGAATGGCGACACCAAACGGGCAATGGAACTCTTGGCCTTGAAGGAATCTCGCAGGAGGGATGATGAGCAATATTAAGGAAATCCAACAGATCAAATCGCTGATCGCTGAAGGTAAGAAAAAAGGATTCCTGACATACGAGGAGTTGAGCAAGGCGTTGCCTTCTGACTACAACTCCCCGGAGCAGCTGGAAGAAATTCACGCAATCTTCGACCAGATGGACATCGCGATTGTGGATTCAGAAGAAACCCACAAGAAGCTGAATCCTGAAAAAGAATTAGAGCTGGACGATAAGGACGAAGATTCTGCGGAATACGCGTCTCGAAGCACAGACCCTGTTCGCATGTATCTGCGTGAAATGGGTGCTGTTCCACTTTTGGATCGGGAAGGCGAAGTCGTGATCGCCAAAAAGATCGAAAATGGTGAACTGGATGTCCTCTATTCTCTGATTGAGGTCCCCGTTGCCGTTGAAGAACTCATCGGCGTGGGTGAAGATCTTGAAGAAGGGACCGTCAAACTGAAGGACGTGGTTAAGACCATCGAGGAAGATGACCCTTCAGAAGACGAAATGAACCAGCGCCAAAGAGTTATCTTTTTGCTTGCAGAGGTCAAAGAACTCTACGTCAAAAAACGCAAGATTTACGAGAAACTGGATTACTGTGCCTGCCTGGACAAGCGGGTATACGGCGTTCAGAAAGATATACTCAATTATAAGGAAGAGATCGTTACCAGACTGCGTGACATCAAGCTGGAAAAGACTCTTATTGACCGCATCATTGATACGGTCAACGATTACGTTCGCCAGATGCACAACTGTCAGCGCGATTTTTCCGCCTACATCCTTTCCGTAGGCAAGACGAAAACGGAAATCGAAGAACTGTTCAAACAGGTTGACGACCGTGAGATCAATCCAGTGGTTGCCGCAGACCAGTTGGGTATGACCGTTGAAGAATTCTTTTCTTTCAAGGAAATGCTCGCCGGAAAACTGGAGATCATGAAGCGTCTTCAGGACAAATGCTGTCACTCCGTCCACGATCTGGAAGAAGTCTTGTGGCGCATCAAGAGCGGCAACCGTACCGCAATGCAGGCAAAGCAGGAACTCATTCGTGCCAACCTGCGTCTGGTTGTGTCCATCGCCAAAAAATACACCAACCGCGGGTTGCAATTCCTGGATCTCATTCAGGAAGGTAACATCGGGTTGATGAAGGCTGTCGACAAATTTGAATACCAACGCGGTTACAAATTCTCCACATACGCCACATGGTGGATTCGTCAGGCCATTACCCGCGCCATCGCGGACCAGGCCAGGACCATTCGTATCCCTGTGCATATGATTGAGACCATCAACAAACTCATCCGCACCTCTCGTTACCTGGTGCAGGAATTGGGCCGCGATCCTTCGCCTGAAGAAATCGCCGAGCGCATGGATTACCCGCTTGAGAAGGTCAAAAAGGTTCTCAAAATTGCCAAGGAACCTATCTCCCTTGAAACTCCCATTGGAGACGAGGAAGATTCGAGTCTGGGTGATTTCATTGAAGACAAGAAGGCCACCGCGCCCGCCGAAGAAGTGGTTTCCACAAAACTCGGCGAGCAGATAGCTTCCGTTTTGTCCGACCTGACTCCGAGAGAAGAGCAGGTTCTCAGGAAGCGTTTCGGTATCGGCGAAAAGTCTGACCACACTCTTGAAGAAGTGGGCAAACTCTTTAACGTTACCCGTGAACGTATTCGTCAGATCGAGGCCAAGGCCTTGCGCAAATTGCGCCATCCTGTACGAAGTGCGCTACTGCGGTCCTACTTCGAAAACTAGACCTCAAAGGGCCGGGGAGAGTGACAACTCTTCCCGGCCTTTTTTAATTTCATGACTACACTCATATCCGTTTTCATCATCCCGGCACTGGCTGTCATGCTGGACAGCCTTTTGGGTGACCCCAAGAACATGCCACACCCCGTTCGATTGATCGGGAAGTTCCTCGATATCTACGAGAAAACAGCACGCAAGACGCATATAAACCTGCGAACAGCAGGCTGGGGTGCAGTCATACTGTTTGCCTCTGTGGTTTGGGGAGTCGTTGAACTCGTGACCGCCATCCCATATGTTGGCGTTTTAATAGGCTTGTATCTGGCATACGCCGGATTGGCTCTCGGATGTCTGATCAGGGAATCGCGTCAGGTTGTGCGCCTTTTGGACTCCGGCAACATCATTGAAGCACGGACAGCTTTGTCCATGCTGGTCAGTCGTGATACGACCGAACTTGATGCGCATGGTATTCGTCGTACGCTCGCCGAAACCGTCAGCGAAAATCTCAATGATGGTTTTGTCGCTCCACTTTTTTACCTCTGTCTGTTTGGTCCGGGAGGTCTGTGGGCATACAAGACCGTCAGCACCATGGATTCAATGTGGGGGTATCGTACCGAACGGTTTTGTGATCTGGGACGTGGTGCAGCCAAGACTGACGATCTGTTGGCATGGTTACCGGCACGAATCACGGCGTATCTCATGATCTTTGCCGCCGGGCTCCGTGGTCTGAATATGAACAAGGCAAAGAAAAAGTTTAAAGCTGACGCTCAAAAAATGGAAAGTCCCAATGCTGGCTGGCCCATGGCAGCCGCAGCATGGCTAATCGGTGGTCAAATGGGTGGACCGACCATGTATTTCGGCGCACTCAAGGATAAACCCATCCTGGGGCCTTCCGGCAAATTGTGGGATAAAGCCATGATTCGCGCTCTGATAAGCCTGTGCGACAGAACTGGGACCATTGCTGCATGGGGGTTCATCCCCGTACTGGGATGGCTTTCACTGGCTTTTTGAAGGGTATGATTTCAAAGAAAAAGGGGGCTTCGTATGAAGCCCCCTTTTTTATTACTTGTCGCCGAGTTCGATACTTCGAAAGTATGATTCAAAAACACCGTCAATGATGTCGCCCCGGATTGCCTGACGATCAAAGTGCATAAGCGCACGAATAGTTGTTCCGCCAGGGGAGGTGACCATCTCACGAAGCTGACTGATCGAAAGGTCGCTTTCAGCGGCCAACTTGGCGGAGCCAAGGAAGAGCCCCTCGACCATTTCTGTCGCTTGCGACCTGGTCAGGCCGAGAGCCACGCCGGATTCAATCATTGCTTCCATGAAGTAGAAGACATAGGCCGGTCCGGAACCAATGACGCCGGTAAAGGCATCAAACTGTTTCTCCGGCAGAATGTGAGCCTGACCGATTCCCTTGAACATGGCCGGGACGAATTCCTTCATCTCGTCAGAGAGATTGACGTTATCAAGACAAATAGCTGACACGCCTTCATTGACCAGCGCAGGGGTGTTGGGCATAACCCGCACCACGCCGCACCGGCTTTCGGTCCATTCTTCGAACTTTGCCAGGGAAAGCCCAGCGCAAATAGAGATAAGACATTTGGACGAATCCAGTGCTGTCGCAATCTCTCTCACTACGGGTTCGGCGTGCTGCGGCTTGACGGCCACAATGATGTAGTCGCATGCCTTGGCGAGGTCCAAAGCGCTTTTCTGCGCCACCAGACCATATTCTTTGCCAGCCCGGACCAGATTGTCCGTATGCAGGTCGAATCCATGCAGTTTGATATCATCACGCGAGGTCAGCCCCTTAAGAATGGCTGTCCCCATATTGCCAACGCCTATGAACCCGATTGACTGCGTCATTATCCCACCAGCTCGTCGTCGTTAAAGAAGTACGCCACTTCGGTTTTAGCAGTCTCGGGACCGTCGGAACCGTGGCAGGAGTTATTCTGAATATTCTCACCATAAGCAGCTCGGATGGTGCCTTCAGCTGCATCTGCCGGGTTGGTGGCACCCATCAGATTACGGTATTTTTCAATAGCGTTTTCGCCTTCCAGGCAGGAAACAACCACCGGACCGGAGATCATGTAGTCAACCAGTTCACCGAAGAAAGGACGTTCCTTGTGAACGGCGTAAAAACCTTCAGCCTTGGCACGGTCCATATGCATCATTTTCATCCCTTTGATCTTCAAACCGGAA
This sequence comes from uncultured Pseudodesulfovibrio sp., assembly GCF_963675635.1. Taxonomy (NCBI): domain Bacteria; kingdom Pseudomonadati; phylum Thermodesulfobacteriota; class Desulfovibrionia; order Desulfovibrionales; family Desulfovibrionaceae; genus Pseudodesulfovibrio; species uncultured Pseudodesulfovibrio sp. The sequence goes on from NZ_OY776488.1 coordinate 1,006,519, forward strand.
TCGGTGATCATTTTCAGGATTTCAGCAATGAGACCGCGACCTACTGCATCGGGCTTGATGATAGAAAAAGTTTGTTCAATAGCCATAATAGCCTCCGTCTTGTCAGTTATTGTTTGTATACAGGTTGGTATAAAAATACCAGTTCTCGCCAAAGGACGGTACCAAGCACCCCTAGCTCAGTAACATCCGGTCAGAGACACCTTCATCTCCACGCAATTTTGAAAAACGCAGGAGCAGGTCTTCGACCTTGAGATTTGTTTTTTCTTCCCCGCTGATATCCATGACAATTTCACCTCGGTGAAACATGATAAGGCGGTTACCCATGGCAATGGCTTGGTTCATGTTGTGTGTGACCATCAACGTTGTCAGCCCCTGAGAACTGACAATTTCTTCAGTAAGGCCAAGAACCATGCTCCCGGTCTTCGGATCAAGAGCTGCGGTATGTTCATCCAAAAGCAGCAGGCGAGGGCGAACCAGTGTTGCCATGAGCATCGTCAGAGCCTGTCTTTGACCGCCGGAAAGTAAGCCCGTGTGGGACTTGAGTCGATCTTCGAGTCCAAGTCCGAGGACTGACAGCTTTTCCTTGAAAAATTCACGGTCTTTACTTTTTACACCTCGGGAAAGACCACGCGAAAGTCCTCGTCTGTTGGCCATGGCAAGATTCTGCTCAATAGTCGCTCCGGCACAGGTGCCGAGTAGGGGGTCCTGAAAGACCCTGCCTATAAGGGCAGCCCGTTTGTATTCAGGCCATTTGGTGATATCGATGTCGTTAAGAACAATCTTGCCGGAATCAATGGAAAAGGAACCTGCCAAGGCATTGAGAAAAGTGGATTTTCCTGCGCCATTTGAACCAATGATAGTGATAAAGTCACCATCTTTGACTTCAAGACTGACACCGTTGAGTGCGGTCACTTCATTGACGTCGCCTTTATTGAAGGCTTTGCACACGCCGGATATGGATATCATTTTGACCTCCCGGCGAGGAATTTCCGTTTCATTCTAGGGGCGACCAGAGCCACAACAACCAGTAGAGCTGTAATAAGGTTCAAGTCACTCGGCGTTATGGAAAAGGAACCAAGTTTAAGTCCGAGGGCCAAGCCGATAGCAATGCGATACAAAGCGGACCCAAGCAGAGCGGCAATGAGTGCGCGTCCGATGGTCTTGTCTCCGAAAATAGTTTCACCAAGTATCACAGAAGCCAAACCGGCAATGATGGTCCCCACCCCCATATTCACGTCAGCAGCACCCTGATTCTGAGCAACCAAAGCACCAGATGTAGCGACCAGTGCATTAGAGAGACCAACGCCAAAAATAATCACGGTGTCCGTGTTGACACCTTGACTGGTGATCATCTGCATATTGTTGCCCGTAGCCAAAAAGGCGAGACCTTGTTCGGTGTGCATAAACCAAATGAGTATAGCGACAATTACAAGGCAAATAATGAGAAAAAAAAGTGGGGTAGAGTAATACGGCAATAATCCTGTCAACTCCATGAACCAGTCGACTACGGTTTCCTGTCCCAGCAGGGCCATGTTAGGCCGGCCCATGATGCGTAAATTAATCGAATAAAGCGCGATCATAGTCAGAATAGAGGCAAGCAGGTGCAATATTTTGAATTTCGTATTAAGTATACCAGTCACCATTCCTGCCAGAAACCCAGCTCCAGATGCCATCAGTATAGCCAAAAAGGGCGAATATCCAGAAGTGACAGCTACGGCGGAAACAGCGGCCCCGAGAGGCAGGCTACCGTCAACGGTGAGATCAGGGAAATCCAGTACCCGGAACGTCAGATAGACGCCAATGACCATAAGGCCGTAGGCGAAGCCCTGTTCCAAAGCACCAAAAAAAGCATAACTTGTCATATTTGTTTCCTAAATAAGTCGAGAATCAAGCAAAATCATTCCCTCGACGAACACAATGAAAAAGGCGCGTTTAAGCAACGCGCCTTTTATCCTTAATAGCCAGAATAAGCAAATCCAAGGCTACTCAATAACCTTGACTGCACGGCTTACAATTGAATCGGGCAGGGTAACACCCATGGCGGCAGCAGCCTTCTTGTTTACATGCAGCTTGAGATCATTAAGAAACTCGATAGGCATATCTGCAGGTTTCACACCATCAACAAGAATCTTGGCAACCATGTCACCTGTTTGCAGGCCCATCTTGTAATAATCGACTGCCACGGCGGCGATCGCACCACGAGCAACAGAGTCGACATCACCGACGATCAGGGGAACCTGACTTTGCGTACAAACCTTGATTGCTGACTCCAGTGCGGAAATGGCGGTGTTATCAGTCGGGATGTAAACAACATCGCATCGGCCGATAAGACTCTTGGCGGCCTGATACACACCACTTGAATTCGCAATGGTGGCTTCTACTAGGGTCAGTCCGGCCTTGGCAACATTTTCACGCAACGCACCGACCAGAGCCACGGAATTGGGCTCACCAGCGTTGTAGATGACACCTATGGTCTTGGCAGAAGGGACAATTTCCTGAATCAAGGCCACATGCTTATCCATGGGACTGAAGTCGGACATCCCGGTAACGTTTGTGCCATCACTGTTTTGCAGATCTTTGACTAATCCGGCATCAACAGGGTCAGTGACACCTGTGAACACAATAGGGCGATCATGTATTTTCTGCGCAGCAGCTTGTGCGCCGGGAGTGGCAATAGCCAAGACCAGATCCGGCTGTTCACCCATTATCTGTCCGATGATCTGCACATTTGTGGCTGAATTGCCTTGGGCAATATGAACATTGTATGTGGCATCTATACCTTTTTCCTTAAGCCTATCAGCAACACCGTTACGCATGGCGTCTAAAGCTGGGTGCTCAACAATCTGGGTCACGGAGATGACGTAGGGTTTACCGGCAAAAGCGGTAGTAGCGACCAGCAATACAGCCGCAAGGGTCAACAACAGTTTTTTCATGGAAAGGACTCCTTCTCTCGATTTAGGCAAAATTTTGATCAACTAGAGGTTGCAAAGTCAAGATGTTTAACACTTCGAGCATAAGAAAGGGCCGTTTGAAACGGCCCTTGGTAATTAACTCTCTGTGGTGCATTAGAATCGGATTTCTTCTTCCTTGACCACTTGAAAAGATTTGTTGCCTTTTACTCGTCCAGGCAGACCGTGAAATTTGCGAATTCCTTCGATCTCCGCTTCAAGCAGTTCATCTTCGTCGGTATCAAGAAGAATGATGTCGCCTTCCTGAAGATAGAGCAGCTGACGGCCACTGATAGTCGTCCGCCCCATACGAACAACCATTTCCACGGGAGTTTCCATAAGACGTTCCTTGAACCGATTGATCCATACATGATCGACTTCAAGGCGTTCTGACTGGAAAGATGCATGCAGTTTCGACCTGATGGGCTCCATTGTTGCGTAAGGAAGACAGACAATGAGAGAACCAATGGCGTTTTCCAGCTCAACTTCAAAAGTAACAACAATAACAACGTCAGACGGTGGGACAATGGCTGCAAACTGTGGGTTGACCTCGGTGCGGACCATTTCGATATGCACTTCATGCACAGGCTTCCATGACTCTTCCATGTTTGCCAAAGCAATTTTTACAACACGCTCGACAATGGCCTGTTCAATAGGCGTAAAATCACGACCTTCTACCTTGGGCTGACTGCCTGCTCCACCGAAAAAGTTTTCGACCAAGGCAAAAACGAGTCTGGAGTCAACAACAAGCAGGGCATTGCCTCGAAGCGGATCCATCTTGAAAATTGAGATTGACGTCGGGACCGGCAAGGAACGCATGAAGTCACCGAACTTAGACATGTCGATAGAAATAGGGTTGATATCCACGCGTTTACGCATGGTATTCGCCAGCGCATTCGTACAAAGACGCGCAAAGCGATCATTGACGATCTCAAGAACAGGCATGCGACCGCGAATGATTCTGTCCTGATTGGCCAGATCAAACGCGACAACGCCGGTATCGTCCTCCGGTATCTCAGTTTCCGTTTCGACGTCCCCACCGGAAAGACCCCGGAGCAGGGCATCAACTTCATCTTGTTCGAGGATTTTGCTCATTGGGAAAAAGCCTCATGACTGCCGAATTTTCGGCCCGTTTTTCACCGGCTATGCCGGAAATTTGAACACCTTGAATATGTTAGCAAAAATCGGACCGGGTTTCATGACTTCATATCGACCGAAACGGAAAATTGCTTAAATATATTTTTACACTGACGGCCCATGTTAGGCAATAAAAAGGCGAAAATTCAGTCAAAAATATCTAGAGAATTGTTCGAAATTATCAAATATCAACATCAGTATTCATTTATATATCAATAAAAACAAGTTGTTGCAGATCGCCAAACAAAGGGGAGTAACATTTACATAACAACAGAAATATCATTCAAATGTGCGCTCATTCGCCACCATTCAAACAACGACAAAACATTATTCCGGTGAGATCCGTGAAAGAGAGATGATTTGAACGGATGAATTTCTGTCAGCCTGCCACTGTTTCAAGGCAGCTAGGGTCTCTTTATATGGATGTCCAATAGCAATGGCAGTTCCTTGACGTATAGCCACACGCTCTGTTTTTTTGAGCTGATGAATAATGGCGTTCACATCTTTGACATTATCAAGAAAAATATCTCGCTTATAAAATGGGATACCAACGGATTGTGCTGTTTGGGAACCAACGCTCTTGGCAGATGTCATGCTGTCCAAAAAGAACAACCCGCGCCGCTTGAATTCCGTCAAGGCGGTCATCATGCCAGGGGAGGACGCCGTAAAACGTGAGCCCATATGATTATTCACCCCGATAGCTTGCGGTATTCTCTTCAGATTGACGACGATCTGTCGTTCTATCTGAGCAGTCGTCATATCGACAAAAAGAGCGTCTTCTCCAGGTTTGACTTTAGGATAACCAAGAGGTTCCATGGGGAAATGGACAATCAGGTCGCGCTTATTCCTGTTGATGAGAGTTACGGACTCTTCGGTATGACTCGCATGAGGCCAGACTGCAAAAGTCAAAGGCAGATCAAGAGCAAGTAATCCTTTGAGTACAGCATGGTTCTCACCAATGTCATCAATAACAATTGCGAGCTTTGACCTCTTCGCTTCGGGACGGGCGATAATCTGAGGCGTGTTTTCCAGAAGCAGGCGATGAGTTGGAAGACCATCGATTTGAATAATGGCCTCATTGTCACCGTTATCGAGCAGGATAGCGGCTGGTAGCCGCTCAAAAATATTCTTTCTCAGTGTCAGGAGAAAGTTGTTCCTGTCTTTCACTCGAGGAAGTTGCAGAACCTGATAATGATAGTTGTGATCTTGATGCTGACGAAGTTCTACGTCAACAAGATCAAGATCCTTCAGGGAAACGTCGAGTTCTCGCAATGTTTCAAGTATGGCGAAATCTGCCTGTTTGACATGATCCTCCATCTCGGTTGTCTCTTCCTCATACTCCTTTTCAGGGGGAGGTGACTTGACGGGAATGAGAGTTGTTGGAGCATCAGGAGTTGGAGCTGATGCCAAGACTGATGGAGGGGGAGTCTCTTCAGTTATAAGAAAGTAGCCAAGAGAGATGAGAGCCAGAAAGGCAATGGTAAAAAGAAACACAAGAGGACCGGGCCGATAGATCCTTTGTAGAAATCCATCGAGCCCGGTCTTGTTATCCGTCTTTTCAGAAGGGTGATCGTCCATCGGAACGGTCTTCCTTATTTACTTTATTTCTCTCAGCTTCGGCAGGCTTTTTACCAACTCCAAAGCCATGCGAAGCTGATTGTCGCGAGCCAGCATGTCTTTTGCTTTTTCAGCATCCGCATCTTTTCCGGTCTTCGACGAAGCTGAACCGTTTTCCAGATGACGGGTCAAATCCTTCTCACGAAGCGTAAACCTGTCGCGCATGCCAGAATCGTCATCCGTATTGGGTGCAACAAAGGGGATACGAAGGTCAGGTTCAATCCCGGTGGCCTGGATGGAACGCCCGCTCGGCGTGTAGTACAGCGCGGTGGTCAACTTGATACCGGAGCCATCAGACATGGGAATGATGGTCTGCACAGATCCCTTGCCGAAAGAACGTTCGCCTACAATGAGAGAACGATGATGATCCTGCAGGGCTCCAGCAACGATTTCGGAGGCAGAAGCAGAGCCAGCATTTATCAACGTAACGAGAGGGACCTTGATTTCATTAGAATTCTTAGTGGCATAGAAATCCTTGCGATTGGATTTGTCCTTCCCTTGGATATACACGATGGTTCCATCATCAATGAAGGTGTCAGCCACGGAAACGGCCTGACCAAGAAGTCCACCGGGATTGTTGCGCAGATCGAAAACGATACCCTTAAGCGTATGGCTCTTCTGATAATTCTCAATTTCTTCACGCAGGTTCCGCGTGGAAGACTCTTGGAACTTGGTCAAACGCAAATACAGGTATCCGTCTTCAAGCGACTGAGTTTTGACATTGACGATGGGAATGGTACCGCGAACGATGGGGACCTCTTCCGGTTTGTTGGAATCCTTATGCAGAATGAGAAGGGTGACTGTGGTTCCCTTCTCACCGCGAATCCGTTTTACCGCGTCCATGAGCGTCATGTCTTGAGTCGATTCACCATTAATCTCAAGAATAAGATCGCCAGCCAGCAGGCCTGCTTTGTAAGCCGGAGTGTCCTCAATCGGGGAAACCACAAGAATACGACCTTGCTCCTGACTGATTTCAATACCGATTCCACTGAATTTACCCGCAGTATCAGCCTGCATCTCCTTGAAATCTTCTGGAGTTAAGTAGGCAGAATGAGGATCGAGTTGCTCGATCATTCCCTTGATGGAATTGTCGATGAGCTCTTTTTTGGAGATCGGATTAACGTAATGTCCTTCAACTAAATCAAGAATCTGCGAGAAACGTTTAAGCGACTCGAAATGATCCTCCCTGCCTGCCATGGTTGGAGCAGGGGCAATGGTAAGGGTAAAAAGAAGAAAGAATGTAACTATCCAAAGCGTAACGCGCATGAAAGCCTCCCGAAAAACGGAGTCCTGAATATTAATAGGTTAACGACGTATCATTTTAAAGCTGTTAACCAATTTCTTGGATTAATTGGTTTTTGATGAAAACGCAATTCAAAATACAATCCAGGCCCATCGGCCTTAGGATAAAAGCCAACTGTACCCAAGGGTTCATCTTTTTCAACCTCCTGCCCGTTTCTGACAAAAGTATCAGACAAATAGGCGTAAAGGCTGTAATAATCATATCCATGATAAACAATTACGACATGGCCAAAGCCACGTAAGGTGTCGTTGTGGACGACTTTGCCCCAAAAAACAGCCTGAACATTGGCCCCGTCTTCAGTTCGAATAACCAACCCTCGAACCGGCGGCGTGGCCTGAGGGTTGAATCCAGACACCAAACGTCCTTGAACAGGCCAGGGCAGTGTTCGTTTGTAGAGAGAAAACCGTTTTGTTTTCTGTGATTGCAACTGGTATTTGAGATTTTCAATAGTGGAAAGAATTTCAGTCAATTCAGATTCAGCATCCTGACGTTTCTTTCGTATTGTTTTCAAATTTTTACGGAGAGCATACTTGTTACCCAGCAATCGGTCCTTATTCTTGTTGATACTGGCAAGTTGTTTTTCAGCTTCAACCTCTAAAAGGCGTTGTTGCTCAAGATTTTTTGCAATTTTCTCAGAATTTTTGTGTGCTTCAGTCAACTTTTCTTTGGTCGCATCATAAATATCAGCCAGCCAGTTGAACCTGCGATCGAACATGGCCCAACTGTCCACGCCTTCAAAACGCGCACGAACATTTTGTAAATGAACAGGCCATAACGTTTGCATCAGGCCGGATAATTCGAGAGATAACCGTTGCTTCTCTTCTTCAAGTGCAAAGTGGTCCTGTCTGGCCTTATGTTCATTTTCTTTTATTTTATTGAGAAATATTTCCTGTTTACGGATTTTTCCCTGCAAGAATTTCATGTCGTCTTCAATATCCGAAAGGCGAGTTGAAATTTGCCCGGCCTGTCGCGTCAATTCGCGGACTTTCTGCTCATTCTCGTCAGCACGCTGATGTTCCTGCTGCAATGATTCATTCAGCATATCGCCATCATCCTGAGCATACGTAAAGGTTGCCAGAAAGAGTACGTTCAAGGAAATCAGCAGAAAATATTTATACATTCGATCGGTTACTCGAGAAATGGTTGCAATGGGCAAGTATCGCACAGACCCTGTTTCTTTTTACACCAATCCTTACCAATACGGACGATAAGGGCATGGTATTCATTGTATATTGCCACATCTTGCGGCAAAACGTCCATGAAAAGAGATTGAAGTTCATCATATTCAATGCCTTCAAACGCCAAACCATGTCTGTGCACCAGCCTGGCCGTATATGCATCAATGACAAATGTCGGAAATTCAAACGCATATAAGAGAATTGCATCGGCAGTTTCTGGCCCAATACCATTGACAGCAAGAAGTTTAGGCCGAATGCGATCCAAAGAATATTCTTTTAATAACGAAATATTATATGACACTTCATCTCTTAAAAAAGACAAGAAATTGAAAATCCGACGTGCCTTTATATTATAATATCCAGCCGGACGAATCAGCTCTGCCAAATCATGAATAGGAACGTTATGCATAGCTTCAGGCGTTAACAGATCAGACTTCCTGAGGTTGCTGATGGCCTTTTCGACATTTGTCCAGTTCGTATTCTGCGTCAGAATGGCCCCAATGGCTATCTCAAATGGAGTCTCGCCGGGCCACCAAGCGCTATCACCAAGCGCAGCATGCATGATTTCATACATGGCCAGAATCGTATCAGCTTGAGACATGAACGTTATCTCTCGATGTTTTCCCAGACAAGGCAGACCCACTCGCCTTCCACAAATCGTTGTGGCATACCGATTCCTCGCCTGTCATACGCTTCTGCCACTGCATCTGATTGCTTATCCGCCAAAATACCGGAAAGAACCAAAGCCCCCCCGGGTGCAATATGGGCAAGAATATCATCTGCTATTTCGATGAGTGGGCCGGAAAGGATGTTGGCGACGATGAGATCAAACTGCGCATTGCCATCAAGACAATCAATAGTTCCAACCGCCATTTCAACGGAGTCAGCGACATCATTGACTTGCGCATTTTCCAACGCACACGGAATTGCAATTGGGTCATTGTCCAACCCCATACCACTCAAACCGGCCTTGGCAAGACCGATAGCAAGGATGCCGGACCCCGTACCAAGATCAAGAAAAGTCTGCCCCGGATGGATATGTTTTTCCTTTGCCAATGTTCCAATAGTTCCCAAGCACAAGGAAGTGGTCGGATGGTGTCCGGTGCCGAAAGCCATTTTGGGTTCAATGACAATATGTGTAGTCCCGTTTGCTTCGTCTTCATTGAGCCACGGAGGAAAAATCTTGAATGTTTCTCCGCAGTTGACAGGGACAAAAAAATCTTTCCACGCCATAACCCAGTCTTCAGGAGTTTCTTCGGTGGCAACGACGTCAGCATCGATAAATCGAGTCTGAAATTCACTCGCAACCTCCTGACCTAGTGGATGATCCTCCAGATACAGAGTGATGCGGCGACCATTCTCCACCGGTGTCTCTTCCCAACCATGAGGAATCTTGGAAGCAATAAACACACCGGCTTCATCAGCGATTTCTTCGGGAATGGTGAATTCAATTTTGAGCAGGGTGGACATACTATTTGTCTCTCCGGTGTTTGCATATGGCAAGGCCGGGAACCTTGTCCCGGCCTTGTATAATGAATTATCTTATTTAGTTAAGTCAGAATACCTTATCAATGAATGAACCTCGTCCCGTATATTGAAATCCGTAAATGGTTTCATTTTCGGACTGTTTGCGAATAGCTCCCTGCACTGATTCAGTCGACTTTTCTTGCACAGGAGGCTGGTGATTTGGCTCAATGCGCTCTTTCTCATCCTCTCGGGTGAGGGGGTGATACTCATTAACTGATCCTATGGGAGCAACGCCACTCATAAAAGGATACCTCTGAATTAAAGATACGCGCTACTCTTGGAGTGGTCAAGCAGACTCGATTTCAACGGTTTTAAGAATGGTATCCAAAACGTTCATAAAAGCCGTTATATCCTCTTTGGTAATAGTCAGCGGCGGTACCAGACGCAAAATGGTTCCCTGCGTCAGATTGCATACCATTTTATGTTCAAGCAACGCTTTCCAGACATTTGCACCATTAAAAGTCAATTCGATGCCAAACAACAACCCGAGACCACGTGTGCCGGCAATCTTGTCTGGATGTTTCGCTTTCAGCTTTTGTGCTTCAGCCGCAGCAAATTCACCCATTTCCCAAGCGCGTTCAGCCATCTTGTCGCCAATCATTATGTCCAGCACCTTGGATGCCACAGCGGAAACAACAGCCCCTCCACCGAAAGTGGTGGCATGAGAACCGGGCGTGAAGCCTTTGGCGAGTTCGTCAGAACACAGGACTGCCCCCATGGGTAATCCGTTGGCCAAAGCCTTGGCTGATGTGAAAATATCTGGAGTGATATTGTAGTGTTGATGCGCCCACATCCTGCCGGTCCGGCAAACGCCTGTCTGCACTTCATCGACGATAAGAAGTATGCCGCTTTCCTTGCACAGTTGGACGATATCATTAACGTAATCACTCGGCAAAGGACGGACACCGCCTTCACCCTGAACCATTTCGATCATAATGGCGGCCGTATTTTTGCCGATGGCGCCACGCAGGGCGTTTACATTACCGAAGGGAACCGTAATGAATCCCTCGGGCAGAGGAGAAAAGCCGTCCTTGATGGGGCCGGTCTGACCTGTCGCAGTCAATGTAGATAACGTCCTGCCATGAAATGATTTCTCCAGAGTGATGATCTCATATCGATCTTCATTCCTGATCGTCCGCATATACTTGCGGGCCAATTTGATGGCCCCCTCATTGGCTTCGGCTCCGGAATTACAGAAAAAGACTTTCCCTGCACTGCATGTACTCAGGAGTTTTTCCGCCAATTCAAGCTGCGGTTCCTGATAAAACAGATTGGAGACATGAACCATCTTTCTGGCTTGTTCAGCCATGACATCCGCCAAATCCTCTCGACTGTGACCGAGGCTACATACAGCAATACCGGCCAGGAAATCGTAATATTCGTTACCATCGAGGTCATACAATCTGCAATCCTTGGCTTTGGAGATCGCCAAAGGATACCGGCCATACGTGTTACAGAGGAGGGCGTTTTCTCTGTTGACTATTTTTTCGAATTTATTACTCATTTTAATGCTCTATTGATTTAATGTTTTCCTGTGGACCCAAATCCTCCGGCACCCCTGTCCGTGTCACCGAGTTCGTCAACCGGAAGGATGGCAGCCTGAAAGATGGGCATGAATACCAACTGTGCTATGCGCTGTCCGCGCCTGATTCGTCGCACCTTGTCCGAGGTATTGAGCAGGGAAACCTTAATTTCACCACGATAATCAGGATCAATGACACCAACGCCCTGACTGACGGTCAGGCCTTCCTTGGTACCAAGGCCACTACGTGAAAAAACATATCCAGCAATACTTGGCTCACGAATTTCAATGGCGACACCGGCAGGGATTGCCACCTTTTCACCCGGGCCAATTTCAACATCATCGGTTTCAATGCAGGCACGCAGATCAAGCCCGGCAGAATATTCTGTTGCGTACGCGAGCTCGTTTTCTTCCCATACTGGGTGCAAAAATTTTACGTTTACATCAATCTTTCTCATCTATTTTCCAATCCTTTTTTACGTGAATGGTTTTTTATGTGCGCAATGCGAGCGACTGTCAATTACTCATAAAAAAAGGGCGCCGGTTTTATGCACGGCACCCATTTTTATCTTTTAACATTAAGAAGTTAGCAAAGGCCGTCCCAGCAGAGGTCAAGATGTTTTTGCTCCATTCGTCGGGTAGCAAGGCTGAAACCGATAGCCAGCGCAAGTGAAACGGGCAGGGCAACGACATTAGGATCAACCCATTGAAGCAGCCATATCCATGACCCCTTCGAGGCATTTGCCACCAGCGTCACCTGACCTGTCAAAGCCTGACACAAACCGATTGGTGCAGCTTCCTTAAGGTGAATGAACAGAAGCCAGAACATGGAAAAGACAAAGCCGCCGACCATGGAAACCTTGGCACCGATTTTGGTCATGCCTTTCCAATACAACCCCAAAACATAGATAGGCAGAAAGGCCGCAGCGCACAACCCGAAAAAGAAGGCTGTGGCACGGGCAATCACACCGCCGGGCAGGAGCCACGCCCAAATCAGGGTCGCAATAACAGCCACTGTCACGCCTAGCCGATTCAACTTCAAAGAAGAGTCTCCGTTGCCGATAGCCACATGCTGTTCCAAGAAGTCACGAGAGAGCGAAGTGCCGCCGACATGATACTGAGAACTCATTGTAGACATGGCCGCAGCGAACATAGCGACAAGGAAAAGCCCCGAAAACCATCCAGGCATGATTTTGTCTATATAAATCGGAATAATCTTGTCGAAATTTCCGCCTGCCATTGCAATGGATATCTTTCCAAACTCTTTGTAAAAAACAACATTCGACAGTGCGCCAGTAAGGAAAGCGACGCCAGTCATCAGAAGAATAAAAACACCACCAATGGCAACAGCCCGGTTAAGTTCCCTATCTGACGGTACGGTCATGAATCGAATGGCCAGCTGTGGCTGAGCCAAAACACCGATTCCGACTCCATATATAATAGTAGTGTATATGGTCAGGCCGATGGGTGACTGAATCTGCGGACCAGTTGTCCAGCCAACAAGACCGCCTTGCTGCAATTTGGCAGGCACCAGACTGATCATATCTGTCAACGCCTGATGCGCTTCCGTAACCCCGCCGAGAAGAGAGTAGGTGGTCACGATCAGAATAAGCATCATGGCAGCCATGATCGATCCCTGAAAAGCATCCGTATACATGACTGCTTTTAGACCGCCAGTGATGACGTACATGGCGACAATGCCGGTCACTATAAGCAGCCACGCACCATAACTCACCGCAGGGAAGGCAACTTCAAGCATGCGGCAGATGCCAATGAGGACTGCCGCTGCGTAGACAGGGATGAATACAAAGATGACCACGCCGGAGAATTGTTGAATGAATTTTGATTTATACCGCCTTCCCAGTAGTTCAGGAAAGGTGTGTGAATCAAGAGCCAGCCCCATACGACGTGTCCGTTTGCCGAAAAAGACCATGGCAATGAAAATGCCAACGAAAATTGTCAGAAATGTAAGCCAGAGGAGGGACATTCCAAACATACCGGAAACTCCGCCGAAACCGATGATGGCAGAGGTAGAGACAAAAGTCGCTCCATAGGACATGGCCAGAACGAACGGATTCATACCCCGACCGGCGAGCATATAGTCTGTGGATTCTTTCGTGTTCTTCCAGGCTTTGTACCCCAGATAAAAGATAACACCTAAATAGATAACAATTCCGAGGATTTTACCTTCCATTTACACATCCTCCCCGGAATTCATAGTCTTAGTTTGTTCACCGGAGTTATTCCAATTAACAATTCCGTAAACAACACACAAAACAGTCGCACCAATGCTCATCCAAAAGGCCAATGCAATCTCAACACTTCCGAAACCCAACATCATAACGGATGCCCCTCGTGTTTAAGGCCTTGGCTCAAGCTGACGACTCACAACAAAAAAGGGCCGTAAGCTTGTCGCCTACGGCCCTTGTTGTGGAAATCATGTAATATAAATTGTTACATGCACACCCCAAGACCGCAGGCGCTTCTAAAAAAGCGAAAGCAAAAAAAGAAAAAGAAGCTAAAGCGGTTTTGGTACGTGTTCATGTTTTTTTATTTATGTCGAGACATTCCAAAAGTCAAGCAGACAATGGATAAGCTCACACATTCCTTCATTATTGTAGCCTTGTTTACAGCACACTAGCTACATAAGTGTATTTTTAACTTTATCATTTATCTACAAATCCAACAAAATTAAGTATTTAAATCTTCTCTTGACAGCCTTGCTGTACTTATGTTTTTGTATTTTCCCCCTAGAAGGGGATCAGTATTCCCTGAATTGTGAAATGTTCGGAGCTGAGTTTCGATCATTTTCAACACGAGATGACTTTTTTGGCAACTAACGTAAAGAGGTACCAGTCTTGCTTTTCCAGCCCATCAACAAAAACTACCATGAGTTTTGTATTGAACGGGACAAAGACCTGTGCATCAATTGCAAAGTCTGTGTCCGTCAATGTTCATATGAAGCGCATTATTGGGATGAGGCCCGACAGAAGGTTATGCACGACAACACCAAGTGCATAGGCTGTCACCGCTGCGAGGCTTTGTGCCCCACGGCGGCCTTGAACATCGTCAACAAGCCTTCCGACTTCAGGACCAATAGCCTATGGCGGCCAGTGTTCCTGCAGAACATTTACAAACAGGCCGATACCGGCGGTGTCCTGCTTGCCGGAATGGGCTCGCCTGTGGATATTCCCGTATATTGGGATCGCATGCTGCTTGACGCCAGTCAGGTAACCAACCCATCCATCGACCCGTTGCGCGAACCAATGGAACTCAAGACGTTCCTCGGCGCAAAGCCAAGAAAACTTGACATTACGACAGATAAAAAAACCGGCAAGCCCAAACTGAACACCAAGCTGACGCCGCAGCTTGAACTTGATGTTCCCATAATGTTCGCCGCAATGAGCTTTGGTGCCATCAACTTCAACCTTCACCGCGCCATGGCCCGTGCTGCCACTGAAACCGGCACCGCCTACAATACGGGTGAAGGAGGCTTGCACAAGTCGTTATACAAATATGGCAAAAACACCATCGTCCAGGTGGCGTCCGGCCGTTTCGGCGTGCATCGAGATTACCTCAAAGCCGGTGCGGGCATTGAAATCAAGGTCGGACAAGGAGCCAAGCCGGGTATCGGCGGCCATCTCCCTGGTGAAAAAATCAATGATATGGTGTCAGAAACCCGCATGGTCCCCATTGGTTCCGACGCGATCTCTCCGGCACCGCACCATGACATCTATTCTATCGAGGATCTGCTCCAGCTCATTTACGCGCTGAAAGAGGCCTCCGAATACAAAGTCCCGGTTTCTGTCAAAATTGCAGCCGTTCATAATGTCGCTGCTATCGCATCCGGCATTGCCCGGGCTGGAGCGGACATAATCACTGTTGACGGTATGCGCGGCGGCACGGGCGCAGCACCGGCCATGATCCGTGACAATGTCGGCATCCCCATCGAGCTGGCCCTGGCACAGGTTGACCAACGCCTGCGCGATGAAGGCATACGTAACAACGTTTCCATTGTGGCAGCAGGCGGCATCCGGTGTTCGGGCGACGTCGTCAAGGCAATAGCACTTGGCGCAGACGCCGTTTACATCGGTACTGCGACCCTGATCGCTGTCGGTTGCACCATCTGCGGCCGTTGCTACACCGGCAAATGCCCTTGGGGCATCGCTACAAACGACCCCAAATTATCAAAGCGTCAGAACCCGGATATAGCGGCCAAGAAATTGACCAACCTAATTCGCGCCTGGGGCCATGAAATTGAGGAAATGCTCGGCGGAATGGGACTGAATTCCATCGAATCCCTGCGCGGCAACCGTGACAAACTCCGCGGCGTAGGCATTTCCGACACAGAACTCGACATTCTCGGCATCAAGCATGCCGGCCGTTAAGCGGAGGACACCATGAAAAGAGTCTATCCGGATAAAGATTATTGTATTGGCTGCCATCTCTGCGAGTTGGCCTGCATCACAGCGCACTCAAAATCAAAAGACCTCATAATCGCCTACCGCGAAGAGCGGAGCAAGGACGGCCTGTCTCCCTGCAAAAAGGTCTTTGAAAAGGGCGACACGTGTGTTGCCATCAGTTGCCGTCATTGTGACGAACCTTCCTGCGTGGCTGCATGTATTTCCGGCGGGTTGCACAAAGATCCTGAGACCGGACGCACTGTCTATGACCGCGAAAAATGCGTAGGTTGCTGGTCCTGCCTCATGGCGTGCCCATACGGTGCCATCCGCAGGCATCCCACGGAAAGCAAAATCGTCAAATGCGACCTGTGCGAAGGCCGAGAAGAAGGTCCGGCCTGTGTTCAGGCATGCCCCAACCAAGCCCTGAAATTCGAGGAAAGGTAGGAAGCGATCATGAAATACGTCATCATTGGCAACGGCATCGCTTCCATCGGTGCTATCGAAGGTATCCGCAAGGTGGATACCGACAACGAAATCCTGATTATCGGTGCCGAGGACTCCCCGGCATACGGTCGTCCGCTCATTTCCTACCTGCTCGCAGGCAAGATCGGCCCGGATCGTCTGGCTCTTCGCCCTCAGGAATTCTACGAGAAAAGCAAAGTCTCCCTCAAACTCGGAACAACAGTCACTGGAATTGATACCAAAGCCAAGACCGTAACCACCGATAAGGGTGAGATCATTGAATTCGAAAACCTGCTCATCGCTACGGGCGGTATCCCGTTCACGCCTCCCATTCCGGGATCTGACGGTACCGACGTATATAACTTCACCAATTTGGCTCACGCGCAGACACTTATCTCCAAAGCAAAAGAGATAAAGAGGGCGGTTGTCATCGGCGGCGGTCTCATCGGCCTAAAAGCAGGTGAGTCCCTGTTCGACCGTGGTGTGGACGTAACCATTCTGGAATTATCCCCACGCATCCTAAGCCTTGCTTTCGATGAAAACGCTGCGTCCCTGGCCGGTTCCCGGCTCGCAGAGGTCGGTCTCAATGTTCGCTGCGGTGTCTCTGCCAAGGAAATTCAACGGGATGCCGACGGCAACCTCAAAGGTGTTCATCTGACAGACGGAGACTTCCTCCAGACGGATGTGGTGGTCATCGCCATCGGTGTGGTCCCCAACTATGGATTAGCCAAGGAAGCCGGGATCGAAGTGGATCGCGGAATCCATGTCGACGACCACATGCGCACCAGTGCAAACGGCGTATTTGCAGCGGGAGATGTGGCCCAGGCCAAGGATCTGCTGTTCGGCGACGACCGTGTCATTCCCATCTGGACCAATGCCTACAATCAAGGATTCTGCGCCGGAAAGAATATGACTGGCACCGATATCGAGTTCAAAGGGTCTCTGGCTATGAATTCCATCTCCTTCTATGGCCTGCCCACGATTTCCGTCGGCACGGTCAATCCGCCGGAAGGAGACAACTCCTATACCGCGGCGGTCACGTTGGATGAAAAAAAGAAGAGCTACCGCAAATTGGTTTTCCAGAATGACCATCTCGTCGGATATGTTCTGGTGGGCGACATCGATATGGCTGGTATGTATACCGCTTTTGTCAAATTCCAGATGCCCATTCCCGAGGAAGCCAAGAAACAAATGCTGGCCGGTGAGCCAGATGTGTTGATGTGGCCTGATGATTTCTTTCGGGAAACCTGGAACCCCGAAGCGTAAGTTAGCGATTTCTGAGAGGATTACATGAAAGCGCCTGATAGATATTATGATTTCGAAAAGGATATTTCCGGTTGTGGAATATTCGGCGTCATCAACAAGAAGCGTGGCTTGATTCCGGGTGATATGCCCATTCAGGCCATGACCTGCATGCATGATCGCGGCAACGGCCTTGGGGGCGGATTTGCAGCCTATGGCATCTATCCCGACCACGCGGACAAGTATTGTTTTCACATGATGTGCGATGACGATGCCGGCATCAAGGGTTCGGAAGAAATGATCAAGAAATACTTTGATCTGCACTACTACGAGCCTATTCCCACACGCCGCACCCTGGCTATCCCCAATCCGCCGATGTTTAACCGCTATTTCGTGACTGTGCCCCAAAAGCCTGACAACGAATTCTGGGAACTCCCGGAAGAAGATTATATCGTGGCTGTGGTCATGAAAATCAATACTGCGGTCCCCGGTGCATTTGTCGTGTCCAGTGGCAAAAATATGGGCGCATTCAAAGGCGTCGGCTTTCCCGAAGATATTGCTGAATTCTTTCGTCTCGAAGAATATTCGGCCTATATCTGGACGGGACATAACCGTTTTCCGACGAACACACCTGGCTGGTGGGGCGGGGCGCACCCGTTCACCATCCTGAACTGGTCTATCGTGCACAACGGCGAGATATCATCCTACGGCATTAATCGCCGTTATCTGTGCGAACACGATTACCTGTGCACCATGATGACGGACACCGAAGTCGTGGCCTATGAACTGGATATGCTCATCCGTAAACACGGCCTGTCGTGGGAAATGACCGCAAAGTGCTTTGCGCCGCCTTTCTGGGACGAAATTGAACGCATGGACCCGGAAGATAAAGAACTGTATACCGCGCTCCGCGCTACATATGGTCCGGGCATGCTCAACGGTCCTTTCGCTATTCTGGTAGCTGACAATACCCGGCTCATGGGGCTGAACGATCGCATCAAGCTCAGGCCACTGCTCGTGGCTGAAAAAGATGACATGGTCTTCATGTCTTCTGAAGAATCAGCTGTGCGCGACGTCTGTCCCGACCTGGACAGGGTCTGGATGCCCAAGGCGGGCGAACCCGTCATCGTGGATCTGGAGGATTAAATGGCAATGAAGAGAAAAAAGATAACCCTCACGGCAGGGCGGACATATTACAAACAGTTCAATGAAGAAATTCGGGAACTTGTCAGAAATGGTGTTACCGATTTCACGCTTAAAGAATGTAATGGTCAGCGATACATTGCGACAGCTCTTGAAGGGGATCTGACGTTTGATGTCTATGGTGTTCCCGGGCAGGATCTGGGCGCTTTCATGCGCGGACCCAAGATTCACATTCATAATAATGCACAGGACGGGGTCGGCAACACAATGGATGACGGCCGTGTTGTCATCGAAGGCCTTGCCGGTGATGTCATCGGATATGCTATGCGTGGCGGTGAAATATTCATCAAGGGTGATGTCGGCTACAGGGTTGGTATTCATATGAAAGCCTATCTTGACCATCAGCCAAAGATAGTTGTTGGCGGCAAGGCCGGGGACTTCCTGGGAGAATACATGGCTGGCGGAATTATTTTGCTCTTGGGCATGTTTTCTGATAAGCCTGATGCGCCTGTTGCGGGACGAAGCCTCGGAACAGGAATGCATGGCGGTGTAATCTATGTTCGCGGAAACGTTCCTGAGAACCAAATCGGTCCTGGTTTGAACGCTCAACCCGTGAACTCTGAAGATTTAAAAATAATTGAAGATTTGGTAAAAGATTACGCCAACGAATTGAAGCTGGACAGCACGGAAATAATGAGTGAGAACTTTGTGAAGATTCGTCCGTTCTCACATAGACCGTACGGCAATCTGTATGTTCCCTGTTAGATAGCTCAGCAAACTGCAACATTATTAACCTTTTTTGGAGGAACCTATGTTCTTCGATTCCGTAGCCTATGCCATGGCTCCGCCTGCGGACGGTGGCGCGGCAGGCGGTCTGGGCGGCATTCTCGGCGGTCCGCTGCCCATGCTGGTCCTGATGTTCGCCATTTTTTACTTCCTGCTTATTCGCCCTCAGCAGAAAAAACAAAAAACGCATAAAGCCATGCTCGAAGCCCTGAAAAAGGGTGATAAAGTGTGGACTAATGGTGGCATCCTCGGCGCCATCGTTGACATCGATGGCGACAATCTCACCATTGAGATTGCTACCGGCGTCAATGTCGTCATCAAGCGCGGATTCGTTGCCGACAAAGACGGCGGCGCACCGGCAGCTGACAAAAAGTAGGTTCTTGCAACCGTTTTTTGAGACACCCTAACGGACCGGACCTCGATATAATCGTGGCCCGGTCCGTAATTGCGTTTATCGTTATGGTAGTGCAAACAGGTTGCAACTAGTTCGTATTAAGGGAGTTTTCATGCAAAGTTTGCGTTGGAGGGCCGTCACGGCTCTCGTCGTCCTGGTCCTTGGACTGGCCTACATGCTGCCATCCATACCGGGCTTCAAGGAGTCGGCATTCGGCAAAATCCTGCCAGGCGATTCCATCAACCTCGGCCTTGACCTCAAAGGTGGTATCAATCTGACTCTTGGAGTAGATATGGATACCGCTATGGACAACAACCTCGCCCGACTCGGCGACGACCTCAAAGCCGTGGCACGTGACAAGGAAATCTTTGTTCTGCGCCCGACCGTTTTGAATGAATCGCAAATCGAAGTCGTGCTTCTCAAGAGTGAACAGAAAGAGGCTTTTGAAGAGGTCATCACCAAGTACACACAGTTCACTATTGATGACACCAAACTCATGGATGGCGGCAAGGAAGAATATATCCTTTCAATATCACCTCAGTACCGTAGTGATATTGAAAAGCTGACCATGGAACAGGCCATCAAAACAATCCGTAACAGGATTGACCAGTTCGGTGTTGCTGAACCCGATATTCGCAGACAACAGGACAACCGCATTCAAGTGCAGCTGCCCGGCCTGCAGGACCCGGAACGAGCAATCAAGATCATCGGCCAGACCGCTCACCTCGAATTCAAAATGGTGGACGACACTGCTGATGTAGCCAAAGCCAAGAAGGGCATCCTTGCCCCGGGCCGCGAGCTTTCCGTTCTGCTCAAAAAACTGCCCAGCGGCGACTACGCCGAGACTCCAATCGTTTTGAAACGTGACGCGGTCCTTACAGGCGAGTACGTAACCGACGCCAAGGTGCTTCTCGACAACTGGAATGCACCATATGTTTCCATTACATTTAATGCACGCGGCGGAAACATCTTCACCAACCTGACGACTGACAATGTGAACAAACGCATGGCCATCGTTCTGGACGGTAAGGTATATTCCGCACCGGTCATTCAGGAACGTATTTCCGGCGGTCGCGCATCAATCACCGGCCAGTTCAGCCGTGAAGAAGCCCGCGATCTGGCCGTTGTACTCCGCGCTGGCTCCTTGCCGGCTCCTGTCGAGATTCTGGAACAGCGCACTGTCGGCCCGTCTTTGGGACAGGAATCCATCGACAACGGTATCATGTCAGCCTTCATAGGTATGATTATGGTGCTCGGCTTCATGGCCATTTACTACGGCATTGCAGGACTGGTTGCAGACGTAGTGCTCTGCATCAACATCATGCTCATCATGGGTGGCCTTGCAGCGTTTGGCGCCACACTGACTCTTCCGGGTATCGCAGGTATTATCCTGACCATCGGTATGGCTGTTGACGCCAACGTGATTATCTTCGAACGCATTCGCGAGGAACTGAGACGCGGACTGTCCGCATCACAGGCCGTTGCAGAGGGATATGGCAGGGCGACCCTGACTATTCTCGACGCCAACGTGACCACGGTCATAGCGGCAGTCATCCTCTACCAATTCGGTACCGGACCTGTTCGAGGTTTTGCTGTCACACTGACCCTGGGCATCATTACGTCCATGTTCACGGCGATTTTTGTGTCGCGCATCATGTTCGACCTGTACTTAAAGAGCCGCTCCGATAGCGCCAAGCTGAGCATTTAAGGGGAAGACAATGGGACTTCAAATAATCAAACCTGATACCAAAATAGACTTTATCGGATTCAGGAAGATCGCATTTGCTATTTCAGCGGTCATTATCCTGGCCGGCCTTGGCTCCCTTCTCATCAAAGGCGGCCCCAAGTACGGCATCGACTTCGCAGGCGGCATGATCGTCCAAGTGAAGATTGATAAGAATACCGACGTTGAAATGGTTAAAGACGCCGTAAGCGGTGTAGAACTGCCTGGACTCGTTGTCCAGACCCTGGGTATGGAAGGTGACCATGAATACCTGATCCGTACCTCAAGCTCCGACATCACTTCGGAGGAAGTTCGGAAAAAAGTGTCCACAGCTCTTTCGAGCAACCTTGACGGTGCACACTTCGAGATACAACGTCTCGAAATGGTCGGCCCCAAGGTTGGCGCAGATTTACGCACAAAAGCTCTGGAGGCTCTGTTCTACGCAGTTCTTCTCATTGCCGTGTATATCTCCGGTCGCTTTGAGCAGCGATGGACAGTTGCAGCCGTCATGGCCGCGGCTCTGGGCTTCAGCGTCTATGGCATCGGTCTACTTGGCCTTGAAATGGGATGGCTGATCATTGCCGCACTCATCATAACCGTCATGATGTGTTGGTACTTGAAACTTAACTATGCTCTAGGCGCAGTTGCAGCTCTCATACATGATGTGACTATTACGATCGGTATCTTCTCTATTTTGGGGAAAGAATTCGATCTGACGATTATCGCCGCACTGTTGACCATCATCGGTTACTCGCTCAATGACACGATCATTGTATTCGACCGTATCCGTGAGAATAACAATGCCCGTAAAGGTAATATGTCATTTGGCACGGTCATCAACAATGCAATTAACCAGACTCTGTCTCGTACGATTATGACATCGTTTACGACCCTGTTGGTCGTATTCTGCCTCTTCGTACTGGGCGGCAGTGTTATACACGACTTCGCTCTGGCTCTGCTTATCGGCGTCGGTGTTGGCACCTACTCCTCCATCTTTGTTGCAAGCCCGATTCTACTTGGATTCGGACCAAGCGCAACAGAAGTGGAAGCCGAAGCTTAAGCCTCCGCACTCTACAAATAAAAGGGAAGGACCAAATGGTCCTTCCCTTTTTTGTTATTAATGCGTCGGTACATAGGCTTCGATCAAAGGATTGCGTATATTATCACTTCTGCAATAAAAATGAAATTCACGAACTCAACAGCTTTTACGAGGAAGGAAAAACGCTGGAAGACATTTTTTGTTTTGCACTAGCGGAAAAGAATAAAAAAAGCCTCCTCCGTATACACGGAGGAGGCTTGAATCATTCTATAAATAGAACTAGACAAGCTGGCTCATCAGGTATTCCTTGATGGCGGTGATAGAGTCTTCGCCATCCAGTTCGATGAATTTGAAACCACCATCTTTCATGTTCTTGTAGAAATTACAAGCAGCCATAGTGCCAGTCTCTTCATCATAGTATATGTTGTGACGGACATCGATTGCAGCTTCGTCCTGATCGTCTTCACGAGCGGACAGGGCACCGCCACAGACGCGGCATTTGTCGCCGTCAGGAGCGATAACCGGGATGCCAACATTGTTGGGATGGTTCGGGTTATTTTCGCAGAGACGACGACCCATGATACGGCCCTTTGCAATTTCACGGGGCAGCTTGATTTCGATAACATAGTCGAGCTTCTCACCATCTTTCTGCAAAGCTTCCCAGAGCTTTTCGCCCTGAACCAGAGAGCGGGGGAAGCCGTCGAGCAACCAACCGTCCTTGGAGCTGGACAGCACGTCCAAAACCATGGGGATTGTGATATCATCGGGAACGAGCTCGCCCTTGTTGATGAATTCCTTGGCTTTCATGCCAAGTTCGGTACCGCCGCCGATGTGCTTACGGAAAATAGCACCGGATTCAATATGATCCAGACCGTATTTGTCTTTGGCCAGGGTACCCTGGGTGCCTTTACCGGAGCCGTTGGGGCCGAAAATCAAAATATTCATAATAAACTCCTCCTGATGATAAAAAAGCGAAACGCCTGCATGACGTTTCAGCACATTGTGCAAAAGATCACATGCTCTTATACCGGAGAGTTACGGAAGTCAATGGGTGCAGCCGAAAACCACGCCTGTAGCAGTGATTGTTGCTACTTTTTCGCCGGGGAATTGAAAGGTCGTTCCAACGCGCTTTTCCAACCATGCATCATCGAGTTTAAACAACGTATCAGCCAAGGCCTGACCTGACCCCAGTTGGTCCAGACAGGCCTTGTAGAGACGAAGACGCAAAGCTTGATGAGCAGTTTCCAGCAGATCATTTTCCAACATCTCCGAAGCAGAAGATGTCATAGACTGCCAATAATCATGCTCAATGCGGCCGATTTTCCATAAACGGCTTACAGATTGCCAGAAGTTGGGATTTTCCTTCTGTATCAAAGGAAGAAGCTCATTCCTGACTCGGTTTCGAGTCCAATTCAATTCATCATTCGAAACATCTTCACGCCAAACAACACCAATTTTGGTTACAAAAGCCACCAGAGTGGACTTCGGGATCATGAGCAACGGGCGAATAAGTGTCCGCTGCGGATCATAGCCAGTCATCCCAGACAATCCCGGCCACCCAGTGCCTCGGATTAGACGCATAACCACGTCTTCACTCAAGTCGTCCAGTTGATGCCCCAAAGCAATATAGTCAGCACCGGTGTCTGCTTTTACCTTCTGATACAAAGCATACCTGGCGTTACGTCCAGCTTCTTCAACCCCGATGTTAGAACTATCTGCCAACGCTCCAACATCACGCGACTCTACGACGCATGCAACACCAAGAGCTTCACAGAAAGACATACACCATTGAGCGTCATCATCTGCTTCAGGACGCAATTGATGATTCAGATGGACAGCAGTCAAACGTAAACCATGTCTTCGAGAGAGATAGTGCAGTATAAGAAGAAGGGCAGTGGAATCAACACCGCCGGAAAAACCTAAAACAGCATGCTTGCCTGTGAGTTCCTGGCCGAGTTCACGAGTGATAAACTTTTCCACATAGAGACAAAAGTGTGCCCACTTTGGAAGAAGGTCCTGAAGTGTTTCAGGAAAACTCTCAGGCACACGCAACATAACTATACGGACACTTCCAACTCATCAATGAATTGATCAATATATTCAAGCATGTGAGCTCGTTGTTCAGGAGTAGCATAAGAAATACAGGAACAGCGCATTTTCTTTCTACCGCGGACAAGCAGTTCCAGTTTCAAGGAATTTTCATCTTCCTTTTCAATAAATTCAAGAGCCATGAAATACGGACCACACTCTTCCAGGTGCTCCTGTTGTTCACGCTGCAGCAGGTCAGCAGGCAAGGGAAGGTAATAGATACCATCCAGAGGGCCTCTTAATTCCAACTCTTCAAACGCGGCAACAATAGCCTTATAATCTTTATCGCTCAGGTCTTCTATAAAATAACTACGCATTATTGTTCCTTGTTCTTTGATGCTTCAATAAGATCTTCGATGTCTTCAGTCGAACAGGTGTTCACCTTGCGATCAAGGTGCGCTTCCGCAGGAATAGATTCATCATCCAAATTAAACATGCGGCGCGCCAGATCAATGAACCTCTCGGCTGATCCCTCTTCCTGAGTACGACGTTTCAGAAAACATATGGGCTCATGCATGGACTTATGTGCTACGGAAAGAACAAGTGTTTCCAAAGCCTTTCGCGTCGCCTCATCCACTTGACCGATCTTTTTCAATGTCTTGTTCAATTCTCGATGCGCAACGTCTTCGGTCTTTTCCACCAAATCGACAATGGTCGGCTGAAGATTCAACGAATGCAGCCAATTCCCGAAAATATCCGTTTCCAGATCAACAACGGTTCTGGCCTTGGCGGCTTCCTCATGGCGTTGCGCCATATTGTCTTCCACAACCTCTTTGAGATCGTCGATATCGTACAAATACACGTTATCCAGACTATTGACGTCAGGATCAATATCTCGGGGCACGGCAATGTCGATGAAAAACATCGGCTTGTTTTTACGCCGCTTGAGCACGGATTTAACGTCCTTGGCTTTGATCACTGCGACCGGAGAGCCAGTTGAACTGATAACTATATCCACTTCATGCAGACGATCCGGCATACTTTCAATCTGAATAGGTTCACCGCCAAGGCTGTCTGCCAATTCTTTGGCGCGGGAGAGCGTTCTGTTGGCGATAATGACATCATGAACGCCATTGCGCAGTAAATGGGTTGCAGCCAATTCTGCCATTTCCCCTGCACCCACAAGCATAGCCTTGGTACCTTCCAGATCACCAAAAATCTTACGCGCCAATTCAACAGCGGCAAAACTGATAGACACCGCACTGGAGGCAATAGCCGTCTCGGTACGGATACGCTTGGCAACGGAAAAGGACTTATGCAGCAGGCGGTTGACTATCGTCTTGGCCGTCCCCTTAGCAACAGCTGCACGGTACGCGTCCTTGAGCTGGCCAAGAATCTGCGGCTCCCCCATAACCATGGAATCCAGACTACTGGCAACTGAAAAAATATGTTTAACAGCGTCAAGGTGTGAATAATTATAGGTATTGTCTAACAAAAGAGCAGGATCACCTTTGCAGATAGCTGCCCAATACTCGATGATGGAATCGACCACCTTGCGTTCAGTGACATGTTTGGCAACAACAATTATCTCCACACGATTACAGGTGGAGAGAGCCATACACTCAAGCACGGGACAATGGGCCATAAGTCCCTGTTCAAAGTTCTCCACATCGGTCAGCGCGAATTTTTCTCGCACATCCACACCGGCTGTCCGATGGTTGAGGCCTATGAGAATAATTTGTCTGTTCATGGCACTACTCTGAAAGTGATGGTGTGATGAATAAGGGAAATGCACATGCCGACAAAAACCCATATGGCAAGAATGGCGGGTTTACGACCACGCCAACCGAGCACAATTCGTTGATGAAAAAGAAATGCATAAAGGAACCAGACGGCCAAAGAGCCGATCTTCATTATATCCCAGGAAAACGGTTTACTAGGGGCAATCAGATACCAAAAGAATGTGGAAAAAAGCCCCAAAGTATACAACGGAAATCCGATGGCCACAGCCCAGCGATTCACTGTATCAAATTTATCCAGGGAAGGGACAGCCTTTCCCATGCTGCCAAGACCAGCCTTGGTTTTGAGTTTGCGGTTATAATAGATGAAGGCCATACCCGCTCCGAGAGCCATCATCAGTGCGCCCAGTGTCAGCACAAGAGAACCTATGTGCAGACTGAAGAACAAAGCGGTCAACTGCGGAGGCATAATCACTTTGATACCACCAAGAGCCATGGACGACACGAAAAGGAGCAGGGCAAGGGGGAGGGCGGTAATAGCCAGAAATTCAAGCCGCAGACGCCACCAGAGGAAAAAATAGATCGCCAGAACGCTCCAGGCTAAAATATTGAAATAAAATGTACCACCACTGAGTGCCGTAGGATCTTTCGTAAGAACAATCCCCAAGTCTATTGTATTCAGAGAAAAACCAATGACGGCAAACCATATGGCTACCCGCTTGAGCTTTTCATTGCCAGTAGTGATACCAGTCAGAAAAAGCACAGTGCCGAGAGCGTACAGTGCAATGATAAAAATATGGAGAGTATCAAATAAGCCCATCAAGCATCTCCGGGATGTTGGCGTACAACGGTTCGGGCAAAGATTCTTTAAGTATTTCCCTGGCAGCGTCAAGGTTCTTGTTCTTTATGGCTGCCAGCAAATTTGAATTAACCAGTGAACGAAATACAGCGGTGTTATGCTTTGTCCCTTGATCAAGGCTGAGCATCAACGGACGGATACGGCCCATGAGAGTAATAAGGGAGGCGTATTCATCTCCAAAGCTATCCTGTAAATCCCGACAAATACATTTTGCCAAAGCCGGACTTTGACCTGCTGTAGAAATAGCAACAGTCAGGTCACCACGTTTGACAGTGGCCGGAACAATAAAACTGCCTTTTTCAGGTTGATCGGCAATATTGCATAAAATGCCGCGTTTTGCACAGAGATCGCTGATTCGTTGGTTTACTTTTTCGGAGGAAGTACAGGCTATCACAAGAAACTTGCCGTCAAGATCACTATCAACAAATTTACGACATTGAAAATCAACTTCCCCCTTTCCAATGATCGACTCTAACTCAGAGGCCGCCTCACAGGCGTCGACGATGGTCACATGACGAGCGCCGGAGTCAAGAAGAGATTGAATTTTTCGCCTGCCAACAGCGCCTGCACCGACAACGAGGCACGTCTTGTTTTCCAGATTAAGGAAAATTGGGTAGTATCGCATGCGTCTTGATAACCAATGCGCAGGAACATGTAAAATGAGAAATTGCCCGGTTCTTGCAATAATCAATGAAGTTACGATACATTTTTGACGCCGTGAACAAACGAATGAAAAATTACCTTGTCATACAGTTGGCCCGATTCGGAGATTTGATCCAGTCCAAACGGCTCATCGCGACCCTTGCTGCACGCCGTGACGGAGTGGTGCATCTGTGCGTGGACATCTCTTTAAAACCCTTGGCACAACTGGTTTATCCTGATGCTATAATACATTCTATTACAGCCCACGGGACCGGATTGGACGCATCAAGCGCCTGCCTCAAGATACTGGTGGAAAACCAAAAAACTTTCTCCGAATTACAGACAATTGATTTTGAGACTGTCTTCAATCTCAATTTTTCTGGACTCAATTTTCGTCTGGCCGCATTGTTCGATTCTGAAAAAGTTGCAGGTTACTCTTGGCACAACGGACAGGAACTCACTGGGACATGGCCCTCCATGGCAATGCGCTGGTCCAATAGACGGCGGTTGGGCATGAATCTCGTCGATTTCTGGGCCGGATATTGCCCGGACAGTCTCGCTCCAGAAAGAATAAACCCTCCTGCCACACCAAAAGGTGGAGGAATTGGCGTCGTCCTCGCCGGTCGAGAATCCCGACGTTCTTTGCCAGCGCAAACCCTTGCCACTATATCCACAACACTTGGAGCAGCGCAAAAAGCCGACTCAATCTTTTTGCTGGGCGGAGAGACTGAACGTTCAGCAGGGCAGGCGGTTCTCAAGGAGCTGTCCCCGACATTTCAAACAAAAACCACGAACCTTGCGGGCAAAACGAACTGGAATGATCTTGTGGATATCGTCGGCTCACTCGATATGCTCTTAACACCGGACACCGGAACCATGCATCTGGCCGCCCATCTAGGAACACCGGTCACGGCATTTTTCCTGTCTTCGGCATGGTGTTTCGAGACTGGTCCTTACGGACTGGGACACACAGTATATCAAGCTTCGACAGGGTGTCTCCCATGCCTGGAATCAAGGCCGTGCGATATTGGCACCAAATGCCTATCACCATTTACATCACCGAAATTTCAACGTTTTCTTGTCACACAAAAAAATATACATGTTCCTGATGGACTTATTGGTTTCACATCTGCATTTGATGCTTTGGGTCAAATTTACACCCCATTTGCCGGTGTTGACAAAGACCATAAACAAAGAACAGTTTTCAGACACTTCATTCACCAGTATCTCTCAGGTGAAGGAACTGAATGTTATGAAAATGAACATTTGTTTGCTCAAGAATTCTATAGGGAAAAAGATTGGATGACCCAATTTCAACCTCTCGCGACACGTGGATAACTCAATGGATAAATTACGCATACTTGTCATTCTTCCTTTATATGGAGGTTCGCTCCCCATCGGCCGTTATGTGGCCACAGCCCTTAGAGAAGAAGGACATTTTGTAGAAGTCTTTGAAGCGCCCGATTTTTATCCGGCATACACCTCTTTAAACAATCTCAAAGTGACTACTGACCGACTAGATTACTTACAAAACTCCTTCCTGAATGTGATCAGTCAATCCGTGCTCGCTAAGGTAGAAACCTTTGAGCCAGATATGGTCTTGTCCATGGCTCAGGCGCCGCTCAACAGACAAGCGCTCAAAAGACTCAGACGAGACGGTGTTGTCACGGCCATGTGGTTTGTGGAGGATTATAGACTTTTTACCTATTGGAAGGCGTTTGCACCTTTGTACGATGTATTTGCTGTTATCCAGAAAGGTCAGTTTTTTGATGATCTTGAAGCGGTCGGACAGCCGAATATTCTCTATCTTCCTCTTGCAGCTCAACCCGATTTCCACAAACCGATCGATTTGTCGGCGGCGGAACAGCGAAAATTCGGCTCCGACATTTCCTTTATGGGGGCAGGGTATCCCAATCGCCGAATTGCCTTTAGAGAATTGGTCAAATTTAATTTCAAGATATGGGGCACCGAATGGGAAGGGGACCATGTGCTGGAACCGTTAGTTCAGTTGAAAGGAGCGCGTGTTTCGTCTGAAGAATGTGTCAGGATATTTAATGCTACAGCTATAAACTTAAACCTGCATTCCAGTGTCCAGACCGACAATCTGGTGACAGGCGGAGATTTCATAAATCCCAGAACATTCGAGCTGGCGGCCTGCGGTGCATTCCAGTTGGTGGACAAGCGCGGCCTCATGGACGATGCCTTCGATGATGATGAATTGGCAACATTTACAAACATGCCGGAATTTATCGAGAAAATAGAATACTTCCTGAATAACCCCGATGAACGAAAAGAATACGCTGCACGAAGTCGTAAACGCGTTTTGCATGATCACACATACGCAAAACGCATGCACACACTCATGGAATTCACTGCAAGTCGCATCCCGGGATGGCCAACACCTCGATCAGCCTCATCATTATTTGACACAGACTACCCGCCTGAATTGGAACGGGACATTCGCAATTTGCTCGGTCAACTGGGACTTCCTGAAAATGTTTCTTTCAAAGACCTCGTGTGGGCTGTCAGGCAGCAGCAGGGGAAATTATCAGATCTCGATACCGCTATTCTTTTCCTTGATGAATGGCAGAAACTGTATAAGTCCCGATAAAAACTTAAAGTGAAGAATGAAGAAAAGCCCTACTTACAGTGATAAGCAGGGCTTTTTAATATAAAAAATTAACGACTTCGACGAAATTGTTTCAACCAAGCCAAGAGCTTTGGCTCCTCACCCTGATCCTTGGGATGATAAAATTTTCGACCAGCAAGTTCGCCGGGAAGATAGTCCTGATCGGCCCACGATTTGGGGAAATTGTGCGGATACAAATATCCGCGGCCATATCCCCATTCTCGTTGCAGAGAAGATGTCGCGTTTCTAAGGTGCAGGGGAACTGGTTTGGGACCATTCTCCCGAACTTCCTTTTGCGCCGTGTGATAGGCAGCATATGTCGAGTTACTTTTGGGTGCCAGAGCCAGATACACTGCCAACTGTGACATGGGAATAAAACCTTCGGGCATACCAATGGTCTCAACGGCCTGATGGCAGGCCATGGCATGCGTCAGGGCATGCGAATCGCCCAAGCCGACATCTTCGGATGCGGAAATGATCAAACGTCGAGTGATAAATCGAGGATCTTCACCGCTTTCGATAAGACAGGCAAGGTAATAAAGAGCCGCATCCGGATCACTGCCGCGAATGGATTTGATAAGTGCGGATACCAGTTCATAGTGTGAATCACCATCCCGGTCACCTCGAACCACGATTTCCGGCAAAGATTCACGCAGGCATTCCGGACACCGTTTGTCTTTGGGCAGTTCAGAGGTATACTCAAGAAGATTAAGTAGCGTACGAGCATCACCGCCAGCCATTGCTGCCAACATTTTGTGGCTTTCCTCTTCAAGATCCAAACTGAGTTCTTCAGCACCACGGATACTCACATTGACCAGCTCTTCGCGGCTTAACTGTCGAAGACGCAAAACATGGAGCCGGGACAACAATTGTCGGGTCACGCTGAAAGACGGGTTTTCCGTGGTAGTCGCCAACAGGGTAATTTCTCCGGTTTCGAGAATGGGAAGAAAAAAGTCCTGTTGGGCCTTGGAGAAACGATGCAGCTCATCAAGGATAAGAATATCCTGCCCTGGCAGCATCTTGCGAAGAGCTGTCAAACCTGCTTCCGGGGCACTGACACGTAGATATTTTTTGCCTGTCAACTTGGCAAGCAATAGAGCCAGAGTTGACTTTCCACACCCGGGAGGACCAAACAAAAGCAGGCTCGGCATCCGTTTGGATTGGGAGAAAGCTTCAATTCGATTCCGAATATGCCCCTGTCCAACGAATTCATCCAATGATTCTGGGCGGATTCTATCGGCGAGAGGTTGTGTTTCTTCTATTTCAAGCTTCATGACGATTCCTGTGTACCAAACATGGCTAGACTGAGACAATAGGCAGCGGCTGTTTCCCAGCGTAAAATGGAATGTCCAAAAGTAACAGGGACAAAA
The DNA here is from genome assembly GCF_963675635.1 of uncultured Pseudodesulfovibrio sp. Lineage (NCBI taxonomy): Bacteria > Pseudomonadati > Thermodesulfobacteriota > Desulfovibrionia > Desulfovibrionales > Desulfovibrionaceae > Pseudodesulfovibrio > uncultured Pseudodesulfovibrio sp. Next base: position 1,038,210 of record NZ_OY776488.1, read on the forward strand.
TCCGCTTCCACCAGCTTTCGGGCCTCAGTGTCTTCAAAACCGCCTTCCGGACCAATAACGACAAGAGTATGTCCACTTGAGAGCATCGAAGGAGATAAGAACGTGGCTACCTCATCGGATTCCCATGCAACTATTCGATTGTCATATTCGTCAGCCATGGAAATCAAAGAATCAATACCTCCGGGAAGGGTTTTAAGCTCAGGAAGAAAGGCAGCCCCACATTGCTTGGCAGCCTGGATACTTTTATCAGTCCAGGTATCTTTAGGCTCGGTAGGGACAACTCCCTGACTCCGGGTGGCCTGCCAAAAAACAACGCCAAGCCCCTTGAGTTCAACCGTTTTTTCCAAAAGATAATTTCTACGCTTGGATTTACCCCAACCTATAGCCAACGTAATCCCATTAGCTGGTGCAGAACTTTCTTCCAACCGAACAACTTCAAGCAGAGCTCGCCGTTTCCCGGCATCACGAACAGTAAAAAGACCGACATGCCCATGCCCATCAAACAGGCGGACAGTCTGATCCGGCTCAGTCCTGAGAACCGTCCCCATATGACGTGCTTCCTGACCTTCCAGCACGACATGCTCTCCAACCGCGGAAGGCCACAAGTCAGGTGGCAGATAAAAAGAATTGAGTCTTGGCATGATATGTCCTGAAAACCAAAAAGGCCGGGAGAGAACTCCCGGCCTTTTGATTAGAGTTCGTTTGCGAGAAGATCTTCGTATGTTTCCCGTTTCCGGGCGACTGTGACAGTGCTTCCATCCACCAGTAACTCGCATGCACGAGGACGGGTGTTGTAGTTGGAAGCCATGGTAAATCCATAGGCACCAGCAGAATACACCACCAACCGTTCTCCTTGCTCCACACCGGGCAATTCACGATCACGGGCCAGGAAATCACCGGATTCACAAATGGGACCGACCACATCAAAAGTTTTGTGCTGACGCCCTTTGAGTTCCACTTCACCAATACGATGATAAGAACCATACAGACTTGGACGAATCAGATCGTTCATGGCACCATCCACGATCAGGAAATTCTTTGTCGGGTTGGACTTGGTATAAACCACCTGTGTCACCAGAATACCGGCATTCCCTGCAATCACACGTCCCGGCTCAAAGATAACCTTCAGCGGCAGTCCCTGCAGCTTTTCGCTCAACGCCTTGCCGAACTCAGAAGGGTGGGGTGGTTCTTCTTCATCATATGAAATACCGAGTCCCCCACCAAGATCGAGGTACTTGATATTAATACCAAACCCTTTCAATGTTTCATTGAAATTCAAGAGTTTATCCAAAGCTTCGAGAAACGGATCAAGCTTGGTAAGCTGAGAACCAATATGGCAATCCATGCCCACAGGCTCAACATTTTTCATCTCGGCGGCCAGCTTGTAGGCAGCCAGAGAATTTTCGATATCCAGACCAAACTTGTTTTTCTGCATACCAGTCGAAATATACGGATGGGTCTGCGGGTCTACATCAGGGTTTACTCGGAAGCTCACCTTGGCCGTTGTCCCCATTTCAGCAGCAACAGCGTTTATTCTTTCAAGTTCTGCCACGGATTCCACGTTGAACATCAGGATTCCAGCTTCAAGCGCCTCCCGAATTTCAGAATCGCGCTTTCCCACGCCGGAATAAACAATTTTCTCAGGAGAGACACCCGCTTTAAGAGCTCTGTACAGTTCACCGCCTGAAACAATATCCATACCGGCACCTTCGGCTGCCAGTAATTTGAGAACTGCCATGTTTGAATTGGCCTTAACAGAATAACACGTCATGTGATCAAGCCCATCAAATGCAGAATCAAAAGCCTTGAAGTGACGTCTGAGGGTGGCTGCGGAATAAATGTAAAGCGGAGTGCCATATTCTTCTGCAAGAGCTGTAACACTAATTTCTTCAGCGAACAGAACTCCATCTCGGTATTCAAAATGATGCATATGTTTTCAATCTCCTAAAAAATGATATGATGAATATCTACTCTGTATTCTTGTGTATCATCCAATACTTTTCTCATATCAAATGAACGCGTAGAGCTAAGGTAAAGCTTCAAAAACTTCAGTATATTCGATAGGCATAGTCGACAATTCGCTTTTTCCGGCTACACGGAATCGATAGTCTATTCCCGGCTCAAAACCGCATATGCTCAGTTGAAGCGTGTTGCCTGTCAGGTCAAAACCTTCCTGGTCACGAGTAAAGTGAACAGCGTTTCTGGGCACAAAGGGACACCCCTCGCACCCTTGACCTTCTTCGGTTCCAACAGATTCATACTGAACACTTGCCCGCCAAAGACGATCTGGAGCCCCTGTGACCGCAATCTGCAACATGAGGCACCCATCCTGCCGAACGCCATCCATAAGCTTCAAGCTAAAAGTGTCTTCACTTTTAACTGACGTGGGCCATTCCTTACGACCAAGGGCACAACCAGACAGCAATGCGAACACAAAAAAAAGCAGGGTGGCATGAACAATTTGTTTACGCATCAATTCTATTCCTTGATCATGTCCTTCCATTGATTCAACAGCATCAATGCCTGAATAGGCGTCATGCCATCCACATCAAGATCAACCAACTGAGTAACAATCGGATGCTCAACCAGTTCTTCCGGGATCTCGATACGGGGAGCACCAAACCCGGGCAATAATGTTTGTGATGCCCGCTCAACTGCGCCCTTTGACTGGCTATCCTGCGACTTTTCTTCGAGCTTCGCAAGGATTTCCCGAGCGCGATCCACAACGCCACGAGGTACTCCGGCCAGTCGAGCCACTTCTATACCGTAACTCCTGTCAGCAGGGCCGGGGACGAGTCGACGCAAAAAAACGATATCGCCTTTCCATTCCTTGACCGCGATATTGAGATTACGCAATCCCTCAATCTTACCTTCAAGGCCGGTTAGCTCATGATAATGGGTAGCAAAAAGTGTACGGATCCCTCCGCTGGCGCGGGATGAAAGTTCTTCGACCACGGCCCAGGCCAATGAAAGTCCGTCATACGTGCTGGTGCCACGCCCTATTTCATCCAGAATTACCAGACTCCGCTTGGTGGCCTGTCGAAGAATACGGGCTGTTTCAGTCATTTCCACCATGAATGTAGAATGGCCTTGCGCAAGATTATCCGATGCCCCCACACGAGAAAACACCCGATCCGCCAAGCCGAGTCGTGCAGACCTGGCTGGAACGAACGAACCGATCTGCGCCATGATGGTCAAAATGGCAACCTGCCTGAGTACAGTAGATTTACCGGCCATGTTCGGGCCGGTGATAAGCAAAATACGCCGCTCCTTGTCCATCCGTAAATCACCAGGGATATAATTGGATGCGCCCATGGCTTCTTCAACAACGGGATGTCGTCCAGCCTGAATCTCAATCTCCATACCATCATGAATATCTGGACGACTCCATTCATTGACACGGGCCGATTCAGCCAACCCCTGCCAGTAATCCAAGGCAGCTACTACGTCTGCCATGAACAGAAAACGGTCTCTTGCCTTGGCAAGACGTTCTCGTAAATCCTGAAAGAGTTTATACTCAAGACTCTTCCGTTCATCAGAAGCCGAAATGATACGGTCTTCCATTTCCTTGAGATCAGGCGTGATATACCGTTCACTGTTGACAAGGGTCTGACGACGAATGAAATGGTCCGGAACCTGTCCCTTGTACGCTTTGGACAACTCGAAGTAATATCCGAAAACCTTGTTGAACCCGAGTTTGAGCTTGGGAATATCGTTGGCAGCCAACTCCCTTTCATGCAGTTCCCTGAGCTTGTCTTCACCGTGTTCATTGAGTTCGATAAACTCATCCAAGACCGCATCGTACCCTTTTTTGAACAAGCCACCGTCCGTAATGACCGGGGGAGGGCTATCGACAAGGGCGGACTCTAGAAGGGTAGCCAAGTCTTCCATGTCATCCCACTTGTTGAATGCTTTACGCAATTCAGGCGCTGCTTCAAGTTCCTGTTCTTTCAAACACGTCTTGAGAATAGGCAACATGGTAAGACTTTTACGCAATGCGATAAAATCCTTGGGAGTTGCACGCCCCAAAAAAATCCGGGTGGAAAGACGTTCCAAATCATAAACAGAATCCAGGGCGTGCCGGACATCTGAGCGAAGTTGGTCGCGCTTAAAGAAAAAAGTAACACAATCGAGATTCTTATCAATGGGTGCAAGCTGTCGCCATGGTTGACGCAAGCGAGCTTCCAATAGACGTCCCCCCATGGGAGTCATGGTTCTGTCAAGGACGTGCCAAAGAGTGCCCAAGCCTGTTTTTCCGTCAAGGCGTCTAAAAATTTCAAGATTCCGTTCAGTTATTTCATCAAGAATCAGATGTTTGCTCAAATTCAAAGGCTTAAACTCGCCAAGATGCCCAAAATCGCCTTTCTGCGTTTGCTCTAGATAGGTAAGGAGAGCACCGCATGCTCGGATCAATTCGTTCTTACCACCCAGCCCGAGGCTTTCAAGATCAGCAACTGACTGCATTTCCAAAACTCTGCTCTGAGAGGCTGTTAGATCAAAATACGCTCCGGGAGCGACACTGGTGACCTGTGAACTTAATTCATTAAACTGTGGGGGCACCTTTGTCCCTTGAGGGAGAAGCAACTCTCGAGGATTGATTTTCATCATCCACTGCCAGAGTTCCACTTCACGGCGGCTGTGCAGTCCGGACCATTGGCCGGTAGAAAAATCGAGCCAGGCAATGCCACCCGCATCTTTGGTATCGTCCCAAAAGAGCGCACCAAGATAATTATTGGCTTTTGATGTAAGGTTTGAATCCTCGACAACCGTCCCCGGCGTGAGCACTCGTGTCACATCTCTTTTGACCAGCCCCTTAGCTTCCTTGGGATTTTCAATCTGATCACAAATAGCGATCTTATATCCCTTGTCGAGCAATTGGCTTAGGTAAGGCTCCACCGAATGATGAGGCATACCACACATGGGAATGGGATTCTCATCGTTAGGATTGCGACTGGTCAGAGTTATCTGGACAGCTCTGGCCACGATCTCTGCATCCTCAAAGAACAACTCATAAAAGTCGCCCATACGAAAGAAGAGAAGGCAGCCTGGATTCTCCTCCTTGAAACGGAGGTATTGTTCAAGCATGGGCGTCAGTTTTTTCTTGGCCACGTGAAATCTGGGAGGTTGGATTTATTCGGAAATGTCCGTGCGAAAAGCAATGGAATGCCAGCTTCGACAACGAGGACAGTTGAAAAACAATTGGTCTCGCTTCAGACCGCAGCAACGACAGAAAAAACGACGAACACGACGAGCGCGGTCAGTAAAGAAGGTGAGCTGTTCCTTATAGAAAGGCGTCAAAGTCTGATCGACGCGCGACAACTCGAAAAGCTCAAGTCGTGCCATCCAGAAATCGGGCAGGAGCATCAGTGATTTTTCCAACCAGGACTGTGCGTTCTCAGAATCATCAATGCGAAGAAGCATCATCGCACCATAATACAGGAGAAGGACATCCGGGTCTTGTCTTTCAATGATTGGCAGTATCGCATGAACCAATTTTTCATCGCTGCAGACACGTGACCACTCGTTTTCTTCACCGAAAGAAGTCTGCTTGGCTTTTTCCGCACGATTAACAGCAAGGAACAGCCCCTCAAAAAGCACAAAACGCAAGTCCGGCGCAACATGATCAAGAGCTTGACCAAGAACGTCGGCGACCTTGCCCGCATTTCCGGTTCGATACGTCTGGACTATCTGCTCAAGCCATGCTTCGACAGCACCAGGATACGCCCGGATGGCATGTCGTAACGCCCTGTGGCCCTGAGAATTATTGCCTTCAGAAAAACGATCAAGAGCAAACCGAACAAGATAATGAGCCTGAGGCAAGGGCAGATTCAACTGCCCATAAGAATCTGCAGCCTTTTCAAAATCGCCCCGTTCTGCGGCCAAGCGGGCCATTTCCTGATGAATGGCGGATGGGTCCTGTCCAAGCGAGCGGGCCTCAAGAAAGGCCTTTTCTGCTCGATCAAGAAAACCTGCGCGCCTGAAATCCCGGCCCAATTCAAACCAGGCCCTGGCCTTGAACTTACGATCAAGGCCAGGCCTGACAATAAGACTATTTCGAATTTGAATGGCACGTTCTATCTCGCCCTGTGAGCGATACAAACTGCCAAGTGCAAGATAGATTTCAACCGCTTCCGGGTCGTTCTTGACAACCTGGCTGAGTTCTTCGATGGCTGCACGAGTATCCTGAACCGGCAGGGATACACCGCCGCCAGCCTCACGTGCAGCCCTTACGTTCTCATCGAAGGTTGATACCTTCTTGCGATTGAAAAATTGCCAAACCATATGAATCCTTATGCGTTCACTTCTTCGTTTTCCTTAGACTCAGCGTAAGGTTGGTCTTCGCTGATCGGCATGTTGCGCAGGGAGTTGAGTTCCTGTTCGAGACTGGCCATGCGAGTCCGAGATTCTTTGAGCTTCGCGCAAGCACGGAACTTGTCGACGACAAAATAAATCATGGTCAACAGGGAGCCGGCAACAAATGCAGTCAGAATCAGAACACTGAACGGCAGGGGAATGGAGTGCAGAGTAGCAATATAGGGGACATCTAAAATCAGCGTTAATTCCTGCTGCAGCGATTCAATATTCTGGCTGAAGAAAAGGATGGAAAAAACAAAAAGAGCCAACAGAAACAGGACTTTGATAAAACGCATGAAAATCTCCTTAAACAGTTATTTCATCAAACAGCGGCTTGAGTTTGCTGTAGGTTGAATTCAAATGTTCCGGGATGACAGTAGTTTCCCCGAAAACGGCCATGAACGAAGCATCTCCATTCCAACGCGGGACAATCTGAAAATGCAGATGCTGAGCAATTCCGGCACCTGCGGCCTCTCCGAGATTGAGTCCCATATTTATCCCTTGGGGATTGAAAACCTTTTCTAAAATAGTTGTACAATACCTTAGCCAGAGCATGCAATCATTGGATTCGTCAAGGGTCAAATCCGTCAGATTACTCACATGTCTATACGGCGTTACCATGAGATGACCATTATTATATGGAAATTTATTCATAATAACGAAGCAGTGCCGTCCTCTGGCCAGAATACATCGTTCCTCATCTTCGGATGAGTCTTCAGGAATACAGAAAACGCATTCATCCGGCTTGGGGCCAAGTATGTAATTCAGACGCCAGGGCGCCCATAATACTTCCATTCTCTTACTATCCCTTGCATCAGGCTCCACATAGGCCCAACCTGACAGCCAATTGTTGGTGAATAACACCACAGACATCGTAAATTTGTGATTTTTCTACACCGCTTACCACAAGAGGGCAAGCGCGAAACACATTACTTTTCGGTAGAACTCACCGTCTCTGTCTGTTCAACACTGTAAATCTTTTTTGCCATCTCCAACTGTTCCTTACGCGTTTCCACTCGACCATCAATTCTCGCCAACATGAGCTTATCTAGTATATGAGTATATACAGGACCGGGCTCTATACCCAGTTCCAGCAAATCCTTACCATCAACCTCAATTTCGATATAACGCAACCGAGCAAGATACTGTGAGATATTACGTCGAATATGCTCTTTTTTACTCCGAGCCATAAGGAACATAATTCCTTCCACCGGGATGGGATGGAGTATCGAATACAAGCGACTCAACTTGGATTTTCCTTCACGCCAGCTCATGAGTTTCATGAGTGCGTCACCAATCATATCTCGCAACTGCATGAAATCACGCTCTTCCTTGCGAGTAAGATGCAGACGAGTCGTGACCTGTCCTATTTCTTCCCGTTTTATCCCCATGGTCAGGCCGAGAAGATACAACTTCCAGGGCGAAATCTTGGGCTCCAGATACAATAGCTTATACCAATTGTGGACCTTACCCAGTTCCGTCAGAATCTGAACTCTATCCTTGGTCAACTTGAGCAGAGGGTGAATTGCGCCCATGATTTCGAGTTCCTGCATCCTGACAAAACAGGCAAGTGGATCTTCCTCATTCATGATCCATTGCAATTCATGCATGACTCGAGTGCCGGACAACTTGCTGAACAATTCAAGATTCACAGCATTTTTAATGAGTCGCATGGTCTGACCACCAATCTGAAAATCAAAACGACGCTCAAACCTGATAGCTCGAAGGATGCGAGTCGGGTCTTCCACAAAACTCAACGAATGGAGAACCCGGATAGTTCGATTTCGAATATCCCGTTCTGCCCCGAAAAAATCAACGAGCTGACCGAAACGACCAGGGTTAATCCGCAAAGCCAAGGCGTTTACTGTAAAATCTCGACGGTATAGATCCATCTTGATGGAAGACAACTCAACTGTTGGAAGGGCAGCGGGGTACTCGTAATATTCAAGGCGGGCAGTGGCAACATCAACACGTTGACCGTCATCAAGGATGACAACAGCTGTCTTGAACTTGGAGTGAGCTTTCACACGGCCACCCATCAGGCTGGCGAATTTTCGTGCAAATTCAATCCCATCACCTTCAACGACAAGGTCAAGATCGAAATTTGGCCTCCCAAGGAGAATGTCACGGACAAATCCTCCTACAGTATAGATTTCCCAGCCCAGTTTCTGACCAAGATCTCCAGCGGCCTTCAATAGATCAAGCATCTTCTGCGGAAGACGATTTTTCACTTGAGCTGCAATGTTCCGCTCCCTGCGCCTGTCCGGTAAAAGTGAGTCAGGAATACGGGCAGGCTCGTCAATGAGCATATTCATCAAATCGGTCCGGGTTATCACGCCAACCAACTCATCACCATTGACCACCGGCAACATACGTTGACGGTTGCTCAAAATAATTTCCATAACACGATAGAGGTCGGTCTTGACCTCCACAGTCTCGAACTTTCGCGTCATATACTCACTGAGCCCAACATCACCCAAATGGTGTGAAAGAGCCTTGTCCGCTGTCTTGTGCCCCATAATACCGATACATTTCATACTGTTGGCAGCAACAACCGGCACGTCCTTCAGACCGTAGCGAGTCATGAGTTGCACGGCATCAGCCATAGTCTTATCCCCCTCAATAACAACGGGGGGACGGGACATGAGTCCTTCCACCACAATCTGCGGATTGATCTGAGAATAAAACAGCGCAAAAAGGTCATCACGCAATTCCGACAAAGTCTTGTCCTTGACCGTGGCCGAAGCTGCCGCTTCATGACCGCCGCCACCGAGGGACGAACAGATCTGACCAACATTTACATCAGGATTCCTAGACCGGGAAACAACATGAATTCGATCGGCCATTCTGCCGAGTGCAAAGACAACCTTGATCTTTTCCATGTCCATGAGTTTGTGGACCAACAGTGCAAAATCCGGGACAAAACGATCTGTGGAAAGCTCTGTAATAACGACATCTATTCCATGGATATCATAACTTTTTGCATTTTTGAGCAGATCGCCGAGATACGTAACCTGTGCAGCCGATAATTCTCGCGACAAAAGATCGGAAACAGCCTCAATGTCCATCCCCTGTTGCTTCAGCCAGCCAGCCGCCTCGAAATCATGCGGTGTCGTGGTGTTGAAAGCAAACGAACCTGTATCCTCATAAATACCAAGGCCGAGAAGGGTGGCCTCTTCAATGTTGAGCGTCAAGCCACGCTCCCGAATTTCATCCACGATGATTGAAGTTGTTGCTCCCCAGAATTTGACCACGCTTTTCTCGGCAGGCAAATCCTCATCACTGTCGGGATGATGATCGTAAAGATGAATCCGAAGGTTTGGATTATCCAACACCGGCCGAACATGCGGAATGCGTGAACGCTGACGGGTATCAACTACGACCAAAAGCTCCACACTCGATGGGTCAATATCCTTGAACGCTTTGAAATTAAAAAGATATGTCGTACTCTCGATGAAAAAGTTTCGCAGATTGCTCTCCTGACTCCCCGGAAAAATCAACACAGCATCAGGGTAGAGCTTACTGGCGGCGACCATGGCGGCCAAAGCGTCAAAATCCGCATTGGCATGGGCTGTAATCACGGTCGGCGCAGACAATTTCGGTTGTTTCTTACTCATTATGCTAACTCTGTTCTCTGGATCACATTGAAGAACGGGGATGATATCTTTGATGCAATATTTTCAATCTGCTGGACTCTACATGGGTATAGATCTCCGTTGCACTGATGTCAGCGTGCCCCAAAAGCAATTGCACTGTCCGCAAGTCTGCGCCACCTTCCAGAAGATGTGTCGCAAAAGAATGCCTGAAGGTATGCGGAGATATGGACCGCTTTATATCTGCCAATGTAGCAAATTTCTTGATCAACTTCCATACACCTTGACGAGTCAATCCTTTGCCTGAACGGTTGAGAAACATGAAATCTACGACAGGATTAAAAGAAGGGCGGGTAAATTCAAGGTACTGGGTTAAATATTCCTGAGCCGTATAGTGAATCGGGATAAGCCGCTCCTTGGCCCCTTTCCCGAAAACTCTGAGCATGCCTACTTGCGGGTCAAAATCCAGCACCTTCATCTCTATGAGTTCAGAAACGCGCAGACCTGCCGCATACAACAATTCCAACATGACCTTATCCCGCATCCCAAGTTTGGTCGACGGATCAGGCAAGGCAAGCAGTCGGGATATTTCTTCTTTGGTCAAGAACTCAGGGAGTTTTCTTGGAAGTTTTGGATTTTCCAGAAGATGCCCTGGATCTTCCTTGTACCATTTTTCATTCACGGCATAAGCAAAAAAACCACGAAGCGAAGAAAGGTGACGTGCCAAAGAACGACTTTTCAATCCCTTGGCGCGTAGATATGTCAGATAAAGAAAGAGGGTTTTGTCTGATAAATCCTTGAGAGCAAAAGACTTGTCGTCCAAAAAAATCAGCAAGGAATGCAGATCATCTGCATAACCCGACAAACTGTTTTCTGACAGCCCCTTTTCAATCAACACATACTCCAAGTATCGATCAATCCATGGATGGTTGACGCTCTTGCTTGTTTTTTCTTTATTTTTTTGAGGCATGATCACGACCAGATCATATTTGATATTATTAAAGTATTGGATGATATCTTTGAAAAAGGGGTAGCTCGTACTATAAATTCAAATAAGCAGCACCCCAATCCTCAAGGTGCTACCAAGGGACTGCCCAAAGCGCAACAGTTCGGATTGACACAGGGTCAAGCCGCAATTATGAAAGTGGTTCCATTGAAGAAATTTAAGGAGAATTCATACATGTCTGATTTCAAGTTGGCCGATCGCCTTTCCACGCTGCCCCCATACCTTTTTGCAGCCATTGACAAGGCCAAGGCAGAGGTGGCCGCTAAGGGCATGGACATCATCAGCCTGGGTATCGGCGACCCTGATCTTCCCACGCCGGACTTTATTATCGAGGCATTGTATGAAGGGGCAAAAAAGACAGTCAATCATCAGTATCCTTCATATATCGGCATGCCCGCCTATCGCCAGGCCGTGGCGGACTGGTACAAGCAACGTTTTGACGTGGACCTTGACGCCACGACCGAAGTGGTCAGCCTCATTGGTTCCAAGGAAGGCATCGCGCACTTCCCTCTGGCATACATCAACCCAGGTGACATGGCCCTTGTAGCCACCCCCAATTACCCGGTCTACGGCATTGCCACCGAATTTGCCGGTGGAGTGGTCGAATACCTGCCTTTGTTGGAAGAAAACGACTATCTGGTCGATCTGGAAGCAATCAGCAACGACACGTGGGCCAAGGCCAAGATGATCTTTGTCTGCTATCCAAACAATCCGACAGCAGCGACTGCTACCAAAGATTTTTATGAACGCCTGATTGAAAAGGCCCGTGAATTCAATGTAATAGTCATATCCGACGCAGCATACACGGAAATCTACTACGATCCGAACAATCGTCCTGCCTCAATCCTGGAATGCAAACATGCCAAAGAGGTGTGCATTGAATTCCACTCACTGTCCAAGACCTACAACATGACAGGCTGGCGCGTCGGCATGGCAGTGGGTAACAGCGACCTGATCGCCGGACTGGGCAAAATCAAGGAAAATGTGGACTCAGGCATCTTCCAAGCCGTTCAAGAAGCCGGTATTGCCGCACTCCGCAACGGTGAACCCTACGCAGAAAAATTCCGCGCCATTTACAAGGAACGCAGGGATGTTGTCAGTGCCGCCTTGACCAAGGTGGGTATAAAACACCGTATCCCTGACGCTTCATTCTACATGTGGTGCAATGTACCTGATGGAAACAACTCGTCGGAATTCGTGACGAACGTTCTGAAACAGACAGGCGTTGTACTCACTCCCGGCAATGGTTTCGGCACACCGGGGGAAGGCTATTTCCGCATCTCCCTGACGGTGAATAACGATCTGCTCGAGGAGGCGGTATCCAGGATATCGAAACTGTAATATGCTATGTCAGCCTTGGCTCCAATATTGGAGACACTGAAGACAATTTGCATGAAGCACTGATAAAGCTCGAAGACTATGGAGATGAGATACGACTCAAGGCGGTATCCGAGTATTACGAAACTGAGCCGCAAGGTGAAGTCAAGGATCAACCGTGGTTCACGAATCAGATAATAGCCTTGGAAATTGACGCCGAGATCTGGTCACCGCAGGGTTTTCTGTCTACATGCACGGCTATTGAAGCAAAAATGGGCCGAGAAAGGGCGGAAAAGGGTGGTCCAAGACCATTGGACATGGATATCGTTGCCTGGGGCGACGTGACTATGGACATTGATTTTCTGACCTTGCCTCATCCACGGGCCAAAGAAAGAGCGTTTGTCTTGATTCCTTTGAAGGAAATCGCACCTGACTACGTGTTTCCCGATGGAACGACCATCGACGAAGCCCTTAGTGCCATTGAATATACGCTCGAAGGCCGTAAAATCTGGCAAAAAGCCTAAACCAATATCAAAAAGAGACATACAATGCTGAAATTCCTGGTCATTGGCGTAGCACTTTTCCTTGTTTACAAGCTCTTCATGGGCGACAAGAAGAAAAAGGAAATGCAAAGCGAAAAGGTCATCAAAAGTAAAGTGGCCTCAGGCGAAATGGTCAAAGACCCGGTATGCGGTACATATGTCGAAAAAGACAGTTCTATTCGAGTTCGGGAAGGGGACAAGGTTCACATGTTTTGCTCCTACGAATGTCGGGATAAATACTTGAAGCAGATTCAAGGCACGACTATCGAAAATAACGACGAATAGAACGTCAAACTGAACACACAACGAGAAGACCCTGAACACAGGGTCTTTTTTTTGGCCCCCACGAAGCCTCTGATGAAAGATCCAAAAGAAACCAAGCCGTAGGTCATAAGTCAGAGAAAAACAGCGCACAGGGGGATTGAGGGCATGGGGCGACTTATTGATAAGCTGACGAATCAAGCGAGCAAGATTCAGCCACTAAGAAGGAAACAATTTGTCAATACAAATCAATCATTTATACAATTGTCTCATAATGTAAATTATGTAAACTTTTAACAAATGAGAGTGAAAACAACTCGAAATCAATAGTAAAAATCACCACCACTTTTTCCCCCTTGTTCTTCAACTTATGGTCAACTCGCCATTGAGAGTTTTTTTCGAGACTGATAATGATGACTGATCGAAGACAATACAAAAGCCGTGAACGGCATTTGAGGGACAATGAAACTTTCGCTCTCTTTTCTCGCTTTACTGGTCTGTTTAATCTTATCCGGCACCAATAGCATGGCAGCTCAAAAACAGACCTTTCAACAATGGCTGGAACATTATGGCGCATGGGATCGTCTGGAAAATGAATATGCAACAGAAAACACTGAAGATTCACCAGAAGCGACTCTCAAACGTGCTCAAGTGTATTTGAACCTTAATTCACCGGGAAAAACACTTGAAATCATTGAAATGACCCCTGCCTTCGAGGACAGAACTCTTGAAGCAGAAAGACTCTGGCTTGGTGGTCAGGCATATCGAGGTTTGGGCGACCTATCCAAATCTGTTCTTTGGTTCACCCAAGCAACAACGTTCATGGAAAACTCAGAGGCCCAACGTCGGTTAAAAGATGAACCAGATCTTGAGAACATCTGGCACGATGTCTGGCTCAAAATGTATTGGTCATATACAGCCAATCACACTCTTTCCAAAGCGGCACAAAAGGATGCACTCAATTTGGTAACGACTGTTGGACAACGGGTATGGAATAATGATTTCTGGCTAGCATCAAAATCACTACTCAACGGTAAACAATCAGAATTAAAAGAAGAAAATACAAAATATTCAGCTAAGGCTACTCCAGCTTCCTCCCCTTTTCTGTCCTCAAGTGACACTGCACTGATTGCCCAGGCCATGGCATCTGCATCGTTAGAAAAATTCGATGAAGCAAATACTCATATCGACAAGATTTCACAGGAAACCGTTAAAGTATTCTGGAAATCAATTGTCGCCTTCCTAAAAAACGGCAATGTCCCTACGAATCTCGATTCATTCACTACTGGTAATTACCTGAAAGCAAACGCATTCTGGGCAGGGAATGTTTTGGCTCCATTCTCCAAATCGCGGAGTCAATGGTTCCTTGGCAATCCTCAGTCCGGACCATGGACACAGTTCAGGAACAATCTTCTTGCAATGTCACTTGATGATGCCAAAAAGGCCATCGACAACGAGCTGGGCTCCATGTTGATATCTGAACAAACATCTGCCCTGCTCACAAACTTCAAACTCGCTTTAACTCTCTCGAACGGCGACATTGCTACATCCAGAACGCTCTGGAATTCATTGAATAAAAATTCTTTACCTATTTCACTTCGCCTTGCCGGACTGCTTACCTTCAAGGATAACTTGAACAATGTTCTGCCAGAAAAACCCGCTGAATCCTATGCGCTTTATCCGATCATGACAGCCCTTTCCGGTGCTGCCGGACACGATGTCAACTCACAAACCGAAGCCCCCTTCTGGACAACTGCTCCGAACGATCAACTTGATTCGCTTTCCCGTGACCGTTACCCGCTAGACAGATTGTTACTCCTCGCATATTGGCAACAGCTCTTCAACGACAAACCATCTGTTGAACTTGCAAAACGTTCAGCCTTTCTCTTTGATGATTCTTCATTCGGCATACAGGGGCTGCTCTATCTGGCAAATGACGCTGCCAAAGCCAAAAACTTACAATTAAGTGCTTTTTATCTGAATCAAATCGACGAACCCACTCTTCCACCAAACCTGAAAATGTCCTGGCTTGATATCAAAACTCGCATAGAGCTTGATTCCGGCAGACAGGGAGCGGCTCTCGATACGTATAAGGATATGGTCGAAACCGGCACTCCTATCCCGATCATGACCCGTTTGCGAATGGCATTACTGTATCAACAACGCAAAGACTATAAAGCGGCCCAGAAAGAGCTGTTGTCCATGTGGAACAATCGAGGCATCATGACAACCGCCCTTCAAGCAGAAACACTGTTCTGGCTGGGAGAAGGCGAACACGCCATGCGGAATACGGACAAGGCTCTGGATTATTATCTTCAGTTAGCCTGGCAATATCCCCAGGAAAACATATGGGCTCTGACCGCCATGTATAGGGCTTCTCTCATTTATGAAAAGCGTGGAAAATATGAAACTGCCAAACGACTTCTCGGAACGGTTATCCGCAATGCCGCCCGTAAAGAACAGCGTGAAGCTGCCAAGGCACGAATTGATGCCATCAACAAAAAGATCGGCAAACAGCAAGATAGTAAAAGCACCTTGGCATACCCATTCTAACAACCACAACAGTCAGAACGATGCACACCATCTGGTTGCCGTGTTCAGATAGTAATAAATCAAAACAAGGTCCGGCCTGCCTCATCTGGCAGGCCGGACCTTGTTCGTGATATACGTTCCGAGTGTCGGCAGCTTTTTTTTGATCCACCACTTAGCCATATTTCTCTGCTATTATGAATTCAGCAACTCAAATTATAATATTTTTTTTAATCAGGAGACTTCATGAAAAATATTATACAACCAATAAATACATAGACAAAAAACAATACGCCTTACTTTAAAAAATTATTTGATCGATAAACACGTAATTAAAGAGAATCAAGCATGCCCATGATAATACCCACTATGAAATCGTGGCGTAAAAGTATTTGGAATCAAGCGATTGTGCTAATTCTATTTTGGACATTCGCCAATTTCATTTTCGCATTCATGGGTGAAGTGCTTCTCAAGCAAACATCGACCAACCTTGCTTATATCAAAGGACGGGAAGCCTTCAACAAAGATCAGGCATTCAGATTATGGGCCACGGTTCACGGCGGAATATATGTTCCTGCAACCGATAAAACCCCACCCAACCCATACTTGTCACATATTCCGGAAAGAGACATTTCAACTGAATCCGGAAAGCGTCTGACCCTTATGAATCCGGCCTATATGGTCCGACAACTAAACGAATACTACTCTGAACTCTTCGGAATATTTGGTCATATCACAAGCTTAACCCCATTGCGTCCAGAGAATCAGGCTGATCAATGGGAGCAACAAGCTCTTTACTCATTTGAAAATGGTGCCAAAGAGTATTCTGAAATATTTAAAGAAAACGGAAAAGACTTTATTCGAATCATGAAGCCCATGATTACAACGAAAGGATGTTTAAAATGCCATGCCCGTCAAGGGTATAAAGTTGGCGATATACGAGGCGGTGTCAGCGTCAAGGTTCCGCTGACAGAGATATCCGAATTTACTGCAAGCCAAAGGATGATGATCTATACCGGCATCCCAGCAATATGGGCACTTGGTGTTTTTTTCCTCGCTCTTGGTGGTCGTTTATTGCGACAATCGCAAAAAGAACGACAGCTGGCCCAAAAGCAAACTGCCCACGAATCCAGATTGAACGATGTGAAAGCTCGAATTGTACGTGTCTTTTTTCAGGACAGTGTCAATATTAACGACATTGCACAGGAAGTATGCAAGGGCGCACTCGCAATAAGCGAAAGCAAACAGGGATATGTCAGTTCAATTGATCAATCCAGTCAGGCAAATATTATTAACACCCACTCAGACATGTTTGACGATACCAAGACTTCAGTATTACCGGGCAGTCCTATCATTTTCCCCAAAGGCCCAAATGGATACAGCGGGTTATGTGGATATAGTCTCAACACACAAAAAGGGTTTTACACAAACACCCCCGAAACACATCCGGCATCAAAGGAATTACCAGAGGGACACCTGCAATTCCACAACTTCATATCCATTCCTGTGATTTACAATGACCAACTCTTTGGACAGATATCACTCGCCAACACAGACAATGAATACACAGATGAAATCCTCAACGACATTCAATCCCTTGCAGACCTTTTTGCCATCGGATTACATCGACAGGCTCTCCAAAAAAAACTCATCTCTGCAAAAGAAGACGCTGAAGCCGCCAACAAGGCCAAGTCTGAATTCCTTGCAAACATGAGCCATGAAGTCCGAACTCCCCTCAACGGTATTCACGGCATGCTCCAACTCTTGCAGACAACACAACTGACCGATGAACAGAGTGAATATATCACCAATGCAACCACCGCATCAAAACGTCTGACCCATCTGCTATCCGACATTCTCGATTTAACTCGAATCGAAGCCGGTAAAGTCACCATCAAATACTCA
Source organism: uncultured Pseudodesulfovibrio sp. (assembly GCF_963675635.1). Lineage (NCBI taxonomy): Bacteria > Pseudomonadati > Thermodesulfobacteriota > Desulfovibrionia > Desulfovibrionales > Desulfovibrionaceae > Pseudodesulfovibrio > uncultured Pseudodesulfovibrio sp. The sequence goes on from NZ_OY776488.1 coordinate 1,055,717, forward strand.
CGATTCAGCCTTGAAAAGACAATTCGGCATATCGAAGATTTATTCTATCCGTCACTCAAACAGTCTGGCTTGACCATAAGCCATGATATCTCCCCTGCCTTGCCTCAAAATTTGTTGGGTGATGAGACCAGGCTCAATCAAATTTTGGTCAATCTCATTGGTAATGCTCTCAAATTCACCAAAACTGGAGGAATTACAATATCCCTCTCCCCTCTGGCAAACAGGAATTCTGACAAGTGTAAAATTCTTTTCACAATTACTGATACCGGCGTTGGTATCCCGGATGATAAACTCGGCATTCTGTTCCAGCCTTTTTCACAGGTCAGCGAAGGGTATCGACGCGACCAACAGGGAGCCGGATTGGGACTGGTCATAACCAAACATCTTGTCACCATCATGGGTGGAAGCATTTCCATTGAAAGCGAGGTGGGAACAGGTACAACGGTCTACTTTACATGCACATTTGACATCCCTGATCCTGATGACATTGTCATACCCGGTAAAGATATAGAAACGATCATACCAAATGCTCAGACATTAAAAGACCTGCGGATACTCATGGCGGAAGATGAGCATATCAACAGCCTTGCAGCCTCTCGGCTCTTAATCAAAAATGGGGCTGAAGTCGTTGTGGTAGAAAATGGCAAGGAAGCGGTGGAAATACTTCGCCAGTCATCATTCGACCTGGTACTGATGGACATTCAAATGCCTATCATGGATGGCGTAGAAGCGACAAAAGCTATTCGACAAGGATTGGCAGGGAATGATAACCGAGCTATCCCGATCATCGCTCTCAGTGCTTATGCCATGACAGGAGATGCCGAAACATTTCTGGCAGCCGGAATGAACGCCTATCAGGCTAAACCTGTGGACGTGAATACGCTGCACAAGGCGATAACCGACATAATGCAAACAGCATAGTGGGGTCTGCTCAAAAGACTCAAGCTGTTTCGCTTCACACCTGATCCACCACTCTGCTTCAGTCGGTTTCCCATATCTTCTATACTCAACAAAAGATCATGACAAAAAAATCAACGGGACTTGACTCCCCAACCATCAGGTGTTGAAGATACTTTCCAATGAAGCATATTAATGTGATGGGCTGTTGGGTGGGCATTTCTTTGCTGCTCCTGGTACATGTTGCCGGGTGTACGCGTAGCGATGTCATCGCATCCATGAAATTAGACGCGACATGGAGCCGCTTGGATTCCAAAGGCCCGCGACCTGCTGTCGGCTGGGTACGAGGGCAATCTGATGTAATTCATATATATATAGAAGGCGACGGCGTGGCCTACTCTACCCCAACCAGCCCTTCCCTTGATCCAACACCCATAACACCCACTGCGTTACTTCTGGCTCGCATGGACGATGCGTCTGCCGTGGCTTATGTCGGGCGTCCCTGCCAATACGTGTTTGAAGATGTCTGCACCAAGAAGTGTTGGACCTCTGGAAGGTTCTCCCAGACTGTCCTTCAAACCGAGAATAGTCTTGTGGATGCGGCCAAAAAAACGACCGGAGCAAAACGGGTGGTGTTGATCGGGTTCTCGGGCGGCGGCACGGTGGCAGCCCTTCTTGCCGAGCGACGTGCGGATGTCACAGCGCTGATCACTGTCTGCGGCAACCTCGACCATGCTGTGTGGACTACGATGCACGGCATTACCCCGCTTTATGAGTCCCTCAATCCAACAGATCATACCGTCCGACTTTCTTCCCTGCCACAGGTGCATTTCTTGGGCGAAACGGATACCAACATCAACCGAAAGGTAACGGACGCCTTTGTGTCACGACTCTCCCCCGATGCACCTGTGACGATCAGGATAGTGCCAGGGCTGGCACATGGGGGTAAAGCCTGGGCCAAAGCGTGGCCTGAATTGCTTAACGAATTGCGTCTGGATAACTGATCGCAACGTTCTTCGGCGCATCTAGCTGGGATGATCAATTCCGGCACTCCTGACCTATCTCCCTTTTTTTGACCATGCTTATCAGATGGGTATCCTCGAGCTTTCTCGGCTTACATGCCGTTTATGACAACCTACAAGCCGGTCATTTTTTATCAAAAGACTCCACCCGGCACTAACTGGACTATCTCACTAGGAATTGGTAAATGTTCGTAAGTTTCTTTACATTATGACTTTGTTCAGGTGATATTACCTCATGCGAACACTCTCTTTCTCAGCTGACACTTCAACTCTGTTCCACAGCCAGCGACTGATGCATGCCCTTTCCGTCATTCATGCCAAACCAGTCTCATTCATTCATGCCCCGATGGGTTACGGAAAAACCGTAGCCGTACGAGAGTACCTTCGAGAGCACAACGTCCAGGCCATCTGGGTTTCAGTATTAACCCAAGATCAAAGAGCCTTTTGGCAAGATTTTTGTTGTGCGCTACGGAGGAGTCTGCCCAAGGAAATCGCTATCCTTGAAGCACTGGAGAAGCTTGGCTATCCCTCTGACGCAGTTAAAATGGACACAGCCCGGGGAATGTTCGCCCGTCTGCAATTCCCGTCCAACACGGTATTAGTTTTTGACGATGTGCATATTTTGCCAGAGTCAAAGGCCGAACAACTTGTTCAGTTGTGCCTGCTCCTCGTGCGTCAGAGCCTCTTTCCCCCCATTGTATTTATTTCGCGCCACTCGCCAGGTCAAACACTGGCAGAGCCCCTGCTCAAAGGATTAATCAAGGAAGTCGAACCTGCACTTTTTGTATACAACAAAGAGGAAATACAGGCTTACTTCAAGCAATGTGGCATCCCATTGAACGAGAAGGATGCCACCCAACTACTTAAAACGACAGGCGGTTGGATCAGCGCACTCTATCTCTACATGCTACATTATTCTCAGCATGGGAAACTGTCTGCTCCCACGGAACTGACCGCACTGTTGGCAAGCCAAGTCTTCGATACTCTTCAAAACGAAGCAAGACACCTGCTTCTTGTCCTTTCGCCTCTGGAGAGCTTTACCGTATCGCAAGCAAAAATCTCTTGTACAAACGCGGAAGCCATCCTTGCCGATGTCTTTCGACGCAATGCCTTCATCGACTACGATCCGGTGACAGAGAGCTACATGCTTCACACTTTGTTTCGCGATTTTCTGTCCAAACATTTTAATGAATTGCCTATAGAATTGCAGCAGGAGGTTTACCTGCGCAATGCCAAATGGTTGGTTCAACATGACGAAATACGGAAAGCGGTTAAACTCCTGAGAAAAGTCAACGATGGCGCCGAAACACTTGATCTCTTGAACACGGTCGTCCAAAACCTGCCAGTCACAGAAGGCAATGGACTGCTGCTCGCCCTTTTCCGTACGTGCCGCCCAGATCTAATGGATCACTATCCCGGCGTCATGTTCCGGTATGCCATGGCAGCTCTCAGCGCCAAAGATATGCTGACATTTTCGGATTTACTTACCCGACTGAAGCGTTATTGCGCATCCTTACCCAACGATGACACTGTAGCGAACAGTTGGAGAGGGGAAATGGAGCTTTTGCTCGCTTTCACCAAGTATAATGACATCATGGCTATGTCAGTCCACCATAAACAGGCCGCAGTTTTTTTTCGGCAATCGAAGATCAAAAGCAGTCGTCTTTTCGGGCAGGACCCATGGACTCTGGGCTCCCCTTCGATTCTCTACATGCTTCACCGGGAGAGCGGGAGGCTAGAGGAAGAGCTTAAACAAATAAGGGACTCACTGCCACATTACTCACGGCTGACGGGTATGCACGGAGCCGGGGCGGAAGACATCATGCTGGCAGAGGCGTTGTATAATGCTGGGGAATTCGAATCCGCCGAAGTAACCAGCCATCAGGCTTTGTCTACGGCACAGGAATATAGTCAGATCGGCATTGAGATTTGCGCCCGTTTTTTGCTCGCCCGATTAAGAATGCTACATGGCGAATATGACCAATCCATGAACCAACTCCGTATCATGCGAGAACGCGTGGAGGAGGAAAAGGCCTTTTCGCTGTTGAAGACAATGGATTTATGCATTGGTTTTTTGCATATGAGTATTCACCGACCGGAAAAAATCCCCAACTGGCTGCTGCAAGGATGCGAAGAAAAGCTCTACGCTTTTGCCGGCGGTTGGGCTTATTTGGTGCAGGGTGGCGCATTATTGCTCGCCGGTGGACATGCGGAATTAGTTGCCCTCTTTTCCAAATTGTTGCGAAAAGGCACATACAGCCGAAACCTCATGTTCTCCATCTATGCGAATCTGTTTATTGCCGCCGGCAACTCGGGATTGGGGTTATATGCAAAAGCGGATACGGCACTCTTTGCAGCTCTTGATTTAGCTCTGCCGGATAAAATTTACATGCCCTTTGTAACAAACTCCACTTTTTTGCCACAGTTAAAAAGTCTGAAAAAAGACGAATCATATGGCTACGACGTTCGTCGCATTCTGCAATTGTCCACTAAATTGGAAAAAGTCCGCAACGGCATAGTTTCCAATTACTTTTCAGAGAATAATCGCCCTCTCACTCCTCGTGAGCGCGAACTTGTACGACTAGCCATGACAGGCATGACATATAAGAAAATCGCCAGTGCAGCTGGCTTGGCTCCCAATTCTGTCAAACGTTACTTTGCCGCACTATATAAGAAGCTCGGCATCAACAACCGAGAACAGTTGAAGCAGTATTTCTTAAATCATGGTGGAAAGATACTTTAACCGTCCATTTTTGTAATGGCCTGATCGGTCGATTCGACCCATTATCTGATAAGACTTCCTCTTACTCAGACTTACAAAGAGAGCAGCGTTGGAGCATATCCAACGCTGCTCTCTTTTAATGCCAACTCCACCATGTAAACGCAGGCATGCATCGTCAGACACTTGATTCAGTGGCCCAGCCAACGACTTTACAACACATTATTATAATCAAAAATATTATTAAATGCACAATATATTGAAATTATTATACTTTATTAAAACCATCACCCTGGGTGATATTGCTGTCACAAAGCCTAATGCGTAGTAGCCAATTAATGTCGTTGCATTTAATTTCATTTTAAAAAAATACGTATAATTAAACAGTTAGGTCTTATTCTTTCATACGCCTACCAAACTGAAACTCTATCAGTGCTATGGGGAATTGAAACAACACGAACGTATTATTTAAGGAGAATCACCATATCCGTTCATCTACTGTCATGTTGTTTCACCGCAGTCACCTCAACCTGTCTTCACTATTTTGCGATCAATTGGTCACAAACATCTGTTAATGGTAATCACAAAGGAATGGTCTCCTTATGAAACCGGTAAAGAAAGCACAAATCCTTCTTCTCATGGCTCTATTATTTGTCTGTTCGACTTCGGCGCTGTCTTTGGCCTCCGACCGCCCCGACATAATCGGCGAAGTGGTTTCGGTAATGGGAACAGCAACAGCGAATCAGCCCGATGGCACTATGCGTACACTGGACCTAGATGCTCCTATCATGACCAAGGACATCATAAACACCGGGTGCAAAAGCAATATTGAAATTGTTTTCAAAGACGATTCAGTATTTTCGCAAGGCCCCGATTCCAGCACTTCTCTGGATGAGTTCGTGTATTCCGCAACGCCTTCAACGTCAAAGATACTTTTTAAGGCTGGAATCGGTACACTCCGCTACGTGACAGGCCAAGTAGTCAAGCAAAACCCCGACGCTTTCTCCTTGGTAACACCGACCACCACCATAGGTATCCGAGGCACCGAGGTATTTGCCGAGCTCTCAAAAAAGCAGGAAGAAATTGGTGTACTCTCAATAGCTCCCGGGCATGTAGTCCAGATCACCACCTCAAAAATGCAGAAAACCATTTCAAGGGCCGGACTTTCCGTAAAGGCGTCTCCTGACGGTGGGTTGAGTAATCCGTCACCAACCTCCCCGGAGACACGGACCAGAGTCATCAAGGCCGCCCCACAGACTACGCAGGGAGAAATCGGCGCCTCCCCTAGCAAAACCGATCTGGACCGCAGGATAGACGCTTTTGCCGCGGCTATTAGCCGGAGCAAAGGAAAACTCGGCGGACTCGGCCAGCACCCAGACTACGGAAGTCTTAATCACATCGCATTGCAAAAAAATGCCCATAAAGCAGCCGAATCCGATCGTTCCACAAACAGTGGAGCTGGCCTCGGTAACGATGGTGCTACCGAGGTCGATAATTTGCACGGTGATTATTAGGTCATACGACATGAAACCGCAAAAATGTGGATTTGAAGGAAGGTTGTAGAAAATGAAGATACATTATCTCGGATATATCATGATTCTAGCATTCTTAACGATGTTCCCAATGGGCTGCATGAGCACTATGGCCGAACGCCAAGGAACAAAAGCATATATTATAAAAGATTATACTACTGCTCAGCTGAAATACCAAGAAGCCGCGGATCAGGGCAATACCAACGCCATGTATCATCTCGCTGTGATGTATGCGGAAGGCCAAGGTATCGAACAGAATTACCCCAAGGCCGCTGGCCTGCTTGACCAGGCTGTCATAGAGGGAAATGACGATGCTCGACTCATGCTGGGTTTGTTCAACATATACGGTGACGGTGTTCCCCAAAACCCCGCTAAAGGCGCAACATTAATAGCTACTGCCGCCGACAACGGAAACGACATCGCCATGTACTATCTGGCAAACCTATTTGCTGCAGGCCTTGGCGTAGAGAAGAGCCTCGACAAGGCCGAATACTGGATGCAGGAAGCAAAGAGCGCTGGATTCCCCGTAAGGGATGAACTGCTGACCAAGGACGGCCTCACAGCTTTATATGAAGAATAAAGGCCCAAGAACTACTCATTATACGCAGTGTACAATAGATGTTCTTTGATTCCTGTATAATGTCCGAACCATACAGAATGTGAAGGCCATAAAACAAACCTCACAATCATGCTTTATGGATTCGTTCTATTCGCGTTGGAATAAACATGAACTTACAAGCTTCAGACGCCTTATGGATCTCGGCTTGTATCTCCTTACGCACCAGCCAATAGCAGTAAAAGAGGAAGGGTTGCAGCTTGTTAGCTACAACCCTTTTTAATTCGTGGTGCCGAGGGGGGGATTCGAACCCCCACGAAATTTCTTCCACTGCCCCCTCAAGACAGCGTGTCTACCAATTCCACCACCTCGGCATTTGCGTCGGAAGAGTCTTTTGACCTATCTACTGAAAAAGTCAACAAAAAAATGACTTTTGGGGTCATTTTTTTTGATTTCATACCCTTTTTCTTTGAAAATGAAGCGAGAACCATGGAGTTAAAGAATGATAAGAAATGCCTGACAGCCGATTACGTTGCTCATTCTGCGTTCAATTCACTCGCCTCGGATTTTTTAAGCAATTCTTCCAAAAGCCGTCGCCTCTTCAGATTCTCTGGCGTCTTTCGAAACGCAACAACAAGTGGAGTTTTTCCAACTCTCTTCAATATTGTAACGTTATCGATTGCTAATTTTTCAGCGAGATAAAACATAACGGTTGGGCTTGTAATAGCGACCTTAATCCGTTCACATGAAAGTTTCCTAAGAAGAGCCGTCTCATTTGGTGTGGCGTCGACATTCTCGATCCTTTTACGCGCATACCGGCTAATACCGTCTGGATACTCATAGCTTTTCACAAGACCAACCTTAAACTCAAAAAGAGCCTCAAGCCCAGTCCACTCCAAACCGGAGCCAACATATGTCATCACAGCAAGGTCCGACCAATCTACAGGGGACGATGCTACGAAACCTTCGCCCACCTCCTCTGGCCAAGCGGGGAAATATCCAACATAATTTTCTTGTTGTGCAATATCCTGAGCTCTTGCCCACGGATAAAATTCAACAATAAGTTCGATACCTTCATTTTCAAGGAGTTTTCTAAGCTTTTGAATTGAACTTCCTTGAGTCAACGACTTACTATCTGAGAATGGTTGCCAATCGAGCGATGTAATTCGCCAAACATCACCGGCTAACACCAAAGGACAAAAGGAGAATAAGAGTACCAAAGTACATTGAATCGGAATAAAAATTTTCACCCCTCCTCCAATACCCTAGACCATTATTCTTAACTAGCCGCTTGCTTTTCCATAAAACAGAAAACGGTTGATTTTACCTTTGCTTGAATACATCCGTTTGTCAATGAAGGGCAGTCGTCAGTCTGTTCTCTACTTGAGAACGATATTAAGATTAGCAAGCAGAGAAACAGCCTCAGGTAAAGAAAACATCGTCTTTTGAAGAGTGTTTGTCGTGGCATTCATGAAGTAGTTACGTGATGTTCTGAAATCTGCATGACTCAAATCCGCCTGATGGAACTGACACTGACTCAAATCGCAGTCATCAAAGACAGAATATCTCATTTTTGTATTGGAAAACAGGGCTTCCCCTAAAAGGCAGGATATAAATTTGAATCTTGTGAGGTTCATGTCAGCAAAGACATTGTTATTTAATAGACACCCATCATACGATGCTGAAAGGAAGCCCCCTGCCTCCCCCCAATTTACTCCTAAAATTTTGCAATCAATGAACTTTACATCTAAAAAAGATGTATATTTAATCTCAATAAGAGACAGATTGCATTGAATGAATTCACAGCTATCAAAGCTGCATTCTATCAATCGACAAGATTGAAATGATGAATTTTTAAAAGTACAATTGTAGAATTCAACATCTTCCAGATCATTGCTCCACGCAACATCTTCAAAGATCTCATTTTCATAACTATTCTGTTGTAATAAATCCATCACGTACACCGACAAGCTCTTTCTGAAAACCATTAAACTAACTATTACAGCCACAGATCAATGAGGCCAACTTGATAAAAGTAATAGATATAACCTGCGGGGTAAAGATGAGATGCAGAATCGAATGCTTGCAATATTGAGAGATTCTTTTTGGTGCAAAACAGACCGGACTTTTTTGGGACCAGAAGAATTGCCGAGTTTTCAACAATGGGAAAAAGGAAGAACATTCTCAAAAAAACAAAAAGAGGAAGGGTTGCAACCTGTCAGTTGCAACCCTTTTTGTAATTGTGGTGCCGAGGGGGGGATTCGAACCCCCACGGAATTTCTTCCACTGCCCCCTCAAGACAGCGTGTCTACCAATTCCACCACCTCGGCACTATATATGCTTTGAGCTATTCGCTCTGGGCGTCTCCAGAATCCTGGAAGGTGATACCAGGTTTGGCCGGCTCAACCGGAGCAGTTGTCTCAACCGTGTTGCTCTGCAACATGATCGAATCTTGGTCGGCTACCTTATTACCGCTCAGGATATTGTATCCAAGAGAAGTGATCAAGAAAACAGTTGCCAGGCCTGCGGTGACCTTCACCAGAAGTCCACCTGCGCCGGTGCTACCGAACATTGTACTGCTACCGCCGCCGAAAATGACTCCCATTCCTTCGTGGCCGGACTGCAGCATTACTGCACCGATCAAAAAGATGCAAGCCAAAACATGAATGACTATGACCAAGGTATCCACAATAATATCCTTCTCTTATTCCACATTAACAAGCGCTAAATCAGGCCAAAACAATCTTACTAAAGCTTTCGCCCTCTAAGCTCGCGCCTCCTACCAATACTCCGTCGACATTGTCAAGCGCAATAATCTCGGCACAATTGTCCGGCTTAACACTTCCTCCGTATAATATCCTCATTTCATTGGCATTATCTCCAAAAATTGAAAAAAGGATTTTCCTGACAAAACCGTGAGCGGCTGAAATTTCTTCAGGACCAGCCACTTCACCTGTACCAATCGCCCATACGGGTTCATAAGCTATACTCAATCGATCCGGAGCAATATCCGTCGGAACATTTTTCAGCCCCATACGTATCTGCCTTTCGAGGACATCCTCTACCATGTCTTTTTTTCGATCTTCAATTTTTTCACCGACACACAGAACGACCTTGAGCCCACTGGCAAGACCATAAGCTGTCTTCTGTCCAATATACTCATCGTCCTCACCCAAAACATGTCGACGTTCCGAATGCCCAGTCAACCCGTATGCAGCTCCAGCATCCTTGAGCATCTTGGGAGAGATCTCTCCGGTAAAAGCACCCTCTTCTTCTATATAATAGTCTTGACCACCGGCAGAAAATCCTGCCTGCCAAGCCAAAGCCTGAGCCACCCCCCTCAATGCCGTAAAGGACGGAAAAACAAGCACCTCCCGGTCGTCTGGAAGCTTTGCAGCCGTCAACTTGACCAACTCCTCCGCAGTAGACTTGGCTTCGTCCCAAGTCTTATACATCTTCCAATTGGCAGCCATGAGTTTCTTCATGAAATCAAGCCCTCCTTTAATGCAGTGAAAGCCGGCAGTTCCTTCCCTTCGAGAAACTCCAGAAACGATCCGCCTCCAGTTGAAATAAAACTAAACTTATCAGTAAGATGCATCATATGGACCACGGCATCAGTATCACCACCACCCACAATACTGAGTGCATCATCAAGGTCGGCGATAGCGGCGCAAACCGCCATAGATCCCTTTGCAAAAGCCGGAGTTTCGAACAGGCCCATTGGTCCATTCCAGACAATAGTCTTGGACCTGGCAAGGACTGAAACAAAGTTCTTGATGGTTTCAGGTCCAATATCCAACACCATGGAATCAGCAGGAATCATATCTGCTGCACACACTCCAGCCGCCTCAACAGCTTCATGTGTGTCGGCATATATATAATCGACAGGCAAATGGAGCTTCGACCCCATGGAATCAGCCTTTTCCATAATGGATTTGGCATCTTCCACCAGATCCTTTTCAATCAGAGAATTACCGACTTCATAGCCCTTGGCGAGCATGAAAGTATTGGCCATAGCGCCACCGATGATTATGTCATCGACCTTGCCGAGTAAATTATTTAATATTCCCAACTTTGTAGACACCTTTGCACCACCGGAAACACAAACATAAGGACGTTTTGGTTCCTGCAATGCATCTCCGAGAAACTTTTGCTCTTTCTGCAAGAGAAAACCACCGCAGCTCACGGGAGCGTACTTGGGAATATCCACGACAGAAGCATTCTCACGATGGGCAACACCAAAGGCGTCATTAACATAAACATCTGCAAGGGAAGCAAGTCGCTGCCCAAAATCCCCACGCTCTGCCGCCGTCTTTCCTGTCTCTTCAGGATTGTAGCGGAGATTGTCCAGCATAAGCGCCTGCCCCGGTTTGAGCGCAGCCGCTTTTTCCACAGCCAGATTGCTCAATAGCCCGGGTACGAGTTCGATATCCACTCCGAGCAGCTCGCCCGTACGCTTTGCCACAGGCGCCAAAGACAGCTCCGGCACCACTTGTCCCTTGGGCTTACCAAGGTGTGCACAAAGAATAATCGCTGCCCCCTTGTCCAACGCATATTTAAGCGTTGGCATAGCCGCCTGAATACGGTTGTCATCAGTAATCACACCATTTTCAAGGGGGACATTGAAATCCACACGAAAGAGAAGTTTTTTCCCAGAGATATCAACTTGATCAATAAAAAGCATAATCGTCCTCGTTTATTCGGTCAGTCTTAATTCGGAAAATCATACCTGAAGAGCAAAGCATCTTCCTTGGTATCCGGGTAATACTTTTTTCTGACACCAATTTTTTTGTATCCGAATTTCCTATACAGTGACAAGGCTGGCTCATTGGATACCTTGACGTCCAAAAAACTTTTTTTAATATTATTTTCACGGCACACCTCAAAACTCTCTGCCAACAGCCTTGCTGCCAGTCCATGCCTTCTGAACTCAGGACGAACAGCCAAGTTAAGGATTTCCATTTCATCCTCAATCATTGAAAAGGCTATGTAGCCGGCAAGAACCCCTTCATGCCGTATACCAAGTACATTAAAGGCCTTTCTCGACAAACCGAGAAGAAATTGCTCGCGAGTCCAGTGGTACTCAAAACACTGGGCTTCCAGATCAATGAGGTCCTGGACATCATCCTTGCCCAACACCAATACTTCGTCATACATTATATACTCCGTAGACCTTTTTTGAGCACTGGAAAATTTGAAAAATCGAGTGTATACGGAGTTGAACGGCAAATCAAAGAATATTGGAACCAACGAGATGATTTTCAACAAGAAAGCACTTGAACCCACCCTAGACAACAACCCTATTGAGGTTGTCGACGATAAGAACAGACCCTTGGCCGTCCTCGCCAAATCTGCAGTTCATCGACAATTACTCAAACATCGCTCGGTCCAAATCCTTGTTCTAAATCCTGATGGTAAAATATTCCTTCAAAAACGAAACAGTAAAAAACAGTTTTTCCCAGGTCGTTGGGACATTTCAGCTCGCACCCACCTTCTGGCGGGAGAATCGACCTATGACGCCGGATTACGCGCACTCAAAGAAAACTTGAATATGGAAGTTGAACATCTTCATCTCCTAAACGAGCTCCCGGCGGGACCGGAAACAGGATTTGAACATGTGACGCTCTACACTGTTCCCAAGAACATCTACCCTATCGTCCCCAACCCCGATGAAGTGTCAGAAGGATTTTATTACTCTCAAGAAGAATTGACATGTCTTGTCAAAGAATTCAAAGAATTACTAACACCAAATCTCGTACTCCTTTGGGAAACCGGGCTTCTAGCCAACATCTAATCCTTGCGCAACAGCGCACTAAGTTCACTATGAATCAAACTGTTGGTAGCCAATATAGAAGATGAACCGAACAAATAGGGAACACTTACATCATATTCACTGATTTGCCCCCCAGCCTCTTTAACCAACAGAATGCCAGCCGCAGTGTCCCATGGATTAAGCGCACTTTCGAAGAAACCGTCATACCGCCCACAAGCGACGTACGCCAGATCAAGAGCGGCCGCACCAGGTCTACGAATACCCTGCGTCAAAGGAAGTAACGTCTTGAGATGCCTGAGAACAGTATCCAGATGTGTTTCGACGTCATATGGGAATCCCGTCGCCAACAGAGAACGCTCCATACGCTTCTCTTCAGAGACTGCAATTGGCTTTCCATTCATAAACGCCCCATGTCCTTCGACCGCTGTAAAAACTTCTCCAAGAAGCGGCAGATTCACCACCCCCAAAATCACACGGTCTTCGTGCCAAAGTCCAATGGAATTGGCCACAAAAGGTAACCCATGGGCAAAATTAGTGGTCCCGTCTATTGGATCGATGATCCATGTAAATTCACCAAGAGGTGTATCTTTAGCTGTCTCCTCGGCTAGGAAGTCAGAACCAGGCAAAAGTTTGGCAAGCTCTTCCTTAAGCATGACCTCAACAGCCATATCAGTTTCGGTCACAAGGTCGATTCGCCCCTTGTGCATGATCTTCTTGTTTTTTGGTCGCCGCTTCACACACCATTTCCCCAGCCTGAGCAACTACAGCCAAAAGACCATCCAACATTCTTTGTCCGTCAAAAGCCATCCTGAGCCCTCCTCTCAAAAAAAAGGGCGGTTGACGCCCGCCCTCTGTTCTTTTCCTGCCTATCCACCGAGCACTTAAGCTCTTCGCTGAATGAAAAATTCAACGGACCGATTGTAAGTCCTCTCTTCTTCTACGGTGAAATAGCAAGCAGGAAGCTCACCACGTTGCCTGTGATAATGTAGACATTCACAACAGAGCCCATGCTTGTCGCATGGAGACGTACAGGTGCAGTACTTTTCGTTGATTTTTGCCCTTGGACACTGATCTTTCTTTTTCATTTCTTGCCTCATTGCTTCGCAGAATCCGACCCCGTTCAGACTCTCTCAAAAGTAAAGAAAACTGTATCGAAACATATGTAGAATGTCAATTATTCAGGCTGATTGTTTCACTAAGGTCAAACGATTTACACTCTGCGCACTTCATTCACGCAAGTCATTGAAAGAGTTGGAACCAAATTCCTAAATCATTGTATTCCACTAAATAAATGTATATGAACAAATGATAATCGTCTGGATATGACACACTTGTAATATGTACCAGATATCGGGATAATTCTTAATGTGGGAAAAAGCATTCAGCCAAGCCCCTGACTTTCAGAAGCCAGATGGGACACAACCAGATCAGCATACGCTGAGTACACTTGAAGAACTGAAGCAATTCATAGACTTCAAGCATATTAAGTATTGTCTTCTTAAGCCGTACTTCGAAGTTAAAGACTATCCACTCGTTCAGGCTCGAGAACTCTTGCCCTCTTTCGAAGTAGACCTTTACGAGTACAAGAATCTCCCAGGATTTTCCATGGTGGCCTTCGAACGCCAACTCAATTCATTTCAGGAGATATTTCAGTATGATGCACTACACTCCCTCTCTGATTGGGAAGAAATGCAATTCCAGGATAATTGCGCCATAGAAGACAATGTCGTCGCAAACAACATCCGCACCTTCCAAAGCCGTCTTCCCAAAAGATACCATTCTGAATTCATTGAAAAATTTGAAGGGAAGGACATTTGCACCATCAATGCGTATTCACAGATGCTTCCTTTTCTGCTTGAACTGGAACGAGCTCACGTCTTAGCCCATGACAGTTCCGGCAAATTCACATTGCAAGGTGTATATGCGTCACTGCCCTCCAACCTTGACAGCGAGCTAAAACAGTTCGGCCTGAGAATCGGTAAATTCAAGCCCGGCAACAATCTCATGTACGAATGCAACCGTCTGTTCGTCTATCAATTCATGATGGAACTGCACGGATTCCCCATTGTTTCGGAGCGGCGAACTTCTTCAGCCATGTTTGCCATTCGTCTTCTTCGCCAGAATGAACGATTCATTATTCGAGTACTCGGCCAAAGCGACCGGACCATCACGACAATGATGTCACCACCGCCCGGAACGCCAAAAAAACTCTTAAAATACCCGCGAATCGAAAAAACAGCCCTTGTTCAAATTCATGAAAATCAAAAAGATCTCATTGAACTGCTAAAAGATCAGGGCTTCTTTATCGATGAAAAGAATCGAGTTGTCATTCTGCGCGTCACATACCAGCAACATGACTACAGCCCTAAGAACGTTCGGGAAGACCGCGCTTTATCAGTTCTGAAACAGGAACTCATTCATCCGATAACAGGACGAGTGAACGATAGCCTGAATATTATTCAAAATGTTCGAAACATGATCCTTCGCCTCAATGACATCGTACGAGGGGAATATCGTATCCCTGTGAATTACAAACGAAGTGAAGTCATTACCGACACTGATACGCACGAAAAGCGCCTGAAAGTCCTCTACGTGTGGCTTTCCAAGCACATGCACAGAATTGTCGACTACTCGGACGATTATTATTCACAAATAGTCCGCGTATTGGACGGGTACCTGCTCGCCCCGGATAATTATGAAGTCTTCAATGATCACTATGCCCTACATCAGGAAATCTGGGCCAGATACGGACAAATTCAGCAGGCGCGCAAGGTCAGGATTCTTGAAGACCTTCGTTACCGCAAGTACAAGGGAGAGCCCATTTCCTACCACCAAATGCTGGTACTGATGACAGATATACTCAACGAACTAAAATTTGAAATTGTCAACTATTTCGACAGACTCGTCGTCAAAGTATTGATCATCGGTAATGATGTCATATCAGATGGTTATCTCCGCAGGAAATATGTCAATGTCGATGAAAAGCAACTTTCACCCTATGGACGCGAAATACGAAAGTTATACCATCAACTGGTCATGCTGCTCGATGAATTCCGATCCATCAGGAAATCCAGGGTCGCGAGTAATCCCCCCTCCGACCAATTCTAGTAATTCAACAAGGAGTTTACATTGGAATCTCTTGCCACAACACCGCTCACTGAGTGGCATCGGGAAAACGGTGCCAAAATGGCCCCGTTTGCTGGATTCGATATGCCCGTTCAATACAAGGGCATCATTGTCGAACACAAACATACCCGCAGCAAAGCTGGTATCTTTGACATCTGTCATATGGGTGAATTCAAACTATCCGGCACTGGCGCTAAAGACGGACTGAACAAAGTCGTCAGCCACGATCTGGAAACCCTGACCCCGGGCAAATGCCGCTATGGTTTCCTGCTCAATGAAGCCGGTGGTATCAATGATGATCTTATCATCTACTGCATAGCCGACGATGAATACATGCTGGTCGTTAACGGTGCATGCAGAAAAAAAGACTATGACCATATTCAGGCCAACCTGCCCAAAAGCCTGACCCTCATCGACGTCAGCGATGAAACAGCCAAAATCGACGTACAGGGTCCTGAAAGTTTGGATGTTCTCAACACACTGCTTGGATCAACTTGGAACCATTTGAAATATTTTAATTTTGAAGAAACCGATGTTGCTGGCTTCCCCATGATAATCAGCCGCACAGGGTATACCGGAGAACTTGGATATGAACTATACCTCCCGTCTGCCAATGCACTGGAAATATGGGAAAAACTCGTAGAGGATGAACGGGTTGAACCAGTTGGACTTGGTGCTCGCGACACGTTGCGTCTGGAAATCGGCTATCCGCTGTATGGACAGGATCTGGATGAAGACCATACTCCCAAAGAAGCAGGAGCCGGTTTCTTCCTCAAAAAGGAAACCGAATATATCGGCAAATCCGGCCTGGCTAATGTCAAGGAATCATTGATAGCCTTGAGTATCGAAGGCCGCCGCACAGCGAGACATTACGATGAAGTACTGCTGCCTAATGGAGAAAAGACCGGTGTCATCACCAGCGGGTCTTTTGCTCCCAGTCTTGGGCACTGCATTGCACTGGCATATGTCCGTGCAGAAGATGCTGACAAAGATGAATTCATCATCAAGACAGCCCGGGTTGAACTCAAGGCAAAAAAAGCCGCTCTCCCCTTTTTCAAGGATGGAACGGCAAGGAAAAAAGTCGACTAAATATGACAAAAGGGACGCCAAGGCGTCCCTTTTTATTATTCAGAACCGAGTGCAAGCATACGTTTTTCCAAACGTGCTCCCTCCTGCTTCAAAACATCCTTATCCAATTTTTCCGTTGTCACATCCATTGGTTCACCCAGATAAAAACGGCACTTTGAAAAAGGATATGGGAGCATAAACCTATCCCATGAATTAAACTCTTTTTTCTGCGAGGCGTACGCCCTGAGCGGGATTATTTGGGCACCAGTTCTCTGGGCAAGCAAGAAAATCCCGTCTTTAACCTTGTGACGAGGTCCTCGGGGGCCATCAACCGTGACTGCACCTATCAATTTTTCTTTTAACATTAGGCGCTTAGCATTGATCAAAGCTCTCACTCCACCACGAGAACTCGACCCTCTCACAGTGATATGCCCGCTCCGTTCAAGGAGTCTTGAGATAAATTCTCCATCCTTACTCTGGCTAACCATAATGACGAATCTATTATCAAATCGATTAACATAAGAGATAAGAGGTAAAAATTCGCCATGCCACAAAGCGAAGACATATGGTTTCCCTTGTCGACTCTTTTCAATAATGGACTTCAGGTCACCGTGCACTTCAAAACGCAACGTCTTACCTAACACGTTGGAAATGGCAGAGACAAACGGAACCAGTCGCAGTGGATCAATAGGTATTTTCATTTTCAATAATCACTCTTTATTGTGCATACATATCGACTCTACGCATTCAGGACAAGAGAGATGTTGAATTGAAAAAATCTTTCCATATCAAATTATTAATGCACCTTATCTATTTGACCTGCCAAGAATCCTGTGATGGGTTGTAAATTCAAGGAGAAAACATGTCTAATATTTCACTCGATTGCCAAGGTCTGCCCTGTCCTCAACCTGTTCTGAAAGCAAAAGAAGCTTTGGAAAAACACGCCCCTGAACATTTTGTTGTCACTGTAGACAATGAAGCTGCCAAGGAAAACGTCTCCCGCTTTCTGACAGTACAAGGTTATGCTGTTACTTCCGATAAAGTCGGACCTGACTTTATTGTGACCGCTTACAAATCCCCAGACAATGAATGTGAAGCGTGTACAATCATGTCAGAGCGAGAAATTGAGACACTCGACACCCAGAAGATATTGGTTTTCATTGCTTCAGATGTCATTGGTACCGGAGATGACAAGCTTGGATCCAGCCTCATGTTCAACTTCCTAAGTACATTAAAAGAACTTGGAAATGACTTGTGGCGCATTGTCATGGTGAATGGGGGAGTGAAGCTGGCTATTGAGGACAGTCAATGTCTGGAAGCACTGCAAAACCTCGAAAAGAATGGTGTTTCAATCCTTGTTTGTGGAACCTGTCTTGAGTTTTTCAACCTGACTGCTCAGAAAAGAGCCGGAGACGTGACCAACATGCTCGATATTGTGACCAGTTTCCAGCTTGCCACAAAGACAATTCGTGTCTAAGAACAGCGAATGTCCGATGAAAAACAAATCCGATTAAATAAATTTATCGCCCAATGCGGAGTCACTTCCCGACGCGGCGCTGATGAGCTGGTCTTCAGTGGCCAGGTAACTGTCAATGGAACGACCGCAGATTCCCCCGGGATCAAGGTTGATCCAAGCAGGGACTTAGTGTCTGTCAGAGGCAAAAACATTGCCCTGCCCGGCAAGGCCGGAGACATGACGCTCATTCTGCACAAACCTATTGAAACGGTCACAACGGTCAACGACCCACAAGGGCGAGAGACGGTTCTTGATCTTCTTCCACCAGAGATCAGGACGTTACGACCATTCCCGGTCGGACGTCTGGATTTTTTTTCAGAAGGCCTGCTGCTGTTAACCACAGATGGTGATCTTTGTTACCGCCTCACCCATCCTAAATACCATCTCCCTAAAATATATCAGGTGACGGTGCGCGGCACTGTGCCCGAAGCTGCAATCAAGACTATGCAAACAGGCATGACCCTGCCGGAAGGTGATAAACTTGCACCAGCCAAGGTGGTGCTTAAAAAACCAGTCGCGGGCACTCAACAAATTGAGATAACACTGATTCAGGGCATCAATCGTCAAATTCGCCGAATGTGTGATGTCTTGGGGCTGACTATTCTTCATCTCAGACGCATCCAGCAAGGCCCGGTGACCCTAGGCAATCTCAAGCGCGGCATGTGGCGCGAATTGACAAAGAGTGAACTCCAGGCCTTGAAAAAAGCCGTAAAGCTCGACTAAAAGCCCTGCGTATTATCCTCCACCTGTGTTCCCTGCGGGGGGGTAAAGGTGAACATCTCAGGAGTCAGGTCAACGTCTAATTCAACATTGGACAGCCTGAGTTCGTTGCCGTTGCCATAGAAATCAACAATCATGACCTGTCGAAGCAGACCGGTGTCTGACTCCACGCCCACAAAGGCTAGGACCATACCCGGCTCAGCTTCCTTGGGAACGAGTTGCAACACGGTGAAGCCTTTCCCCCAACGCTCACGAACAGCATCGGCACCCTGCCAGTCGGTCTTGACCACAAAATCTTCCTTGATATTGGCCTGACCGGATATGAACCGTAAGATGGTTTTGGAATCCAACAGGCTGGCCACGCTATATTTAATGGCGAGTTCTTCATCTTCAATAAAATTCCAGGCGTAATCCGGACCGACAACAAGCAATTCTTTTTCCGGCTTTGTCGTTTCCCACCGCACCTGTGACGGTTGGCGAAACCAGATTTTCCCTTCGCGAGTCTCCACTTCACCGCTTGCAACATTTGTCAAATCCTGAACAAAGTCCGCCTGAAATGTCTTCAGGGTTTCATACCGCTGCTGGATCAGATCCGGCAGATCTTCAGGTGCCACGGGTTCCGTAGCCATTGAGGCAAAGGGACTCAACAACACACACAGTATTGCAAAACATGAAATATACAATCTAGACATTCATTCTTCTCCAATTAATCAGACGTGATAACCTTGCGAGGCTTGCTTCCTTCCTGCGGACCGAGAATACCTTCAGATTCCATTTGTTCTATGAAACGAGCAGCACGGTTAAAACCGATTCTGAAGCGTCGTTGCAACAAGGAAATAGAGGCTTTCCCCTGAGACAGCACAAACTGTACCGCCTCGTCATAAACAGGATCATCAGACTGTCCAGCCGGGCCGGAACCACCGCCATCATCTGATTTCTGCTTCCAATCGGAAAAATCAAGTTCAAATTCCTGCGGTATGGATTCCTTCCAGAATTTGACGACATGCGCAATTTCCGTCTCATCAACGTACGCTCCGTGCATGCGCTTGAGCTTGCCACCACTGGGCTTAAAGAGCATATCCCCCTTGCCAAGCAATCGCTCTGCCCCCACTCCGTCCAGAATGGTCCGGGAATCAAACTTCGAGGTCACAAAAAAGGATATACGCGTGGGGAAGTTTGCCTTGATGATACCAGTAACAACGTCCACACTGGGACGCTGGGTCGCCAGAATCATATGAATGCCGGCAGCACGGGCCAACTGTGCCAGTCGGACAATACACTGTTCCACGTCCTTGGCAGCCGTCATCATCAGATCTGCCAACTCATCAATGATAATAACCAAATACGGCATAGGTTTCATATGCTTGTATTCTTCTGGAAGCTCATCGCCCAAGGAGTCCAGTTTTTTATTATATCCCTCAATGTTACGCACACCAAGTTGAGCCATTTTCTTGTATCGGCAATCCATCTCGAACACAGCCCATTCCAACGCACTCTTGGCAAGATTCATATCCGTAACAACCGGGTGCACCAAATGTGGCAGTTCGGCATATGGTGCCAACTCAATACGCTTGGGATCAACCAGTAAGAGTTTAACTTCTTCAGGACCGGCCTTGTATAAAAGACTCAACAAAAACCCATTGATGCCAACAGACTTGCCTGCCCCTGTGGCACCGGCCACAAGAAGGTGTGGCATTTTAGCCAAGTCCGCCACTTTTGTCGCACCATGAATGTCTTTACCAAGGGCGAGTGTCAATGGAGATTTTGAACTGGTAAACTCTTCAGATTCAAGTACTTCTCGCAGAAACACCATTTCACGATCAATGTTGGGAATCTCAATACCCACACTATCCTTACCCGGAATGGGAGCTTCAATACGAACTGATTCGGCTCGTAAAGCCAGTGCAATATCATCAGTCAGATTTTCGATTTTACTGACCTTAATACCCGGCGCTGGCTTGAACTCAAACATGGTCACGACCGGGCCGGGAACAACCTGTTGAATTTCGCCCTGCACATTAAAATCATTCAGGCATTCCTTCAGCCTATCTGCCAACGGCTGCAACACTTCTTGCGTTTGGCTCGTCTTCCGAGCAGCAGGTGGCGTCAACAGTTCCGTGCTTGGAAAATCTCCACTGGCAACGACCTTTTTAGTCGCATTTTTGACAACCGGATTGGATTTTGGCTTGGGCTTTGGTCTAAAAGCTGCCGGAATTTCCGACTCAAGGTCAACAAACTGTAAATCCAGATCTTCTTCTGGTTTATCAGTCTTCTTTTCATTTTTCGCCAACACCTTAGACTCATTGCGTTCTTTGCGACCTTCCTGTCGTTTGAGCAATCCTTCGCGAATGGTGCCCCACCATTGCAGCACAATGTTCCACACAGAAGTCCACGTGAAACCAAGGACTCCCTGTAAGGAAATGATGGTCACGAAAAGCCATAAAAGGAATGAACCGACAGGCCGCAAATACGGCAAGGTAAATCGAGTGATAATATCACGACCAAAATACCCACTCCCGATGAGACCATACGCATCCTGTGGAACTGTGGTGAACCAAGGATGCATGGCCCATGCTTCGAAGGCGATGAATAATCCGGCAACACCCAGCCAACGGATGATGGAAAGTTTCAACTTGGACACGAATCTGGTCAAACCGAGATACAGAAAATAGATCGGCCAAAACAATGCACCAAGACCAAATAAAGTAACAAGAAATCCGGCACAATACGCCCCGGCATACCCAACAACATTCTGTACTGCCGCGCCTGAAGTAACAGCCTGGTTGAAACTAGGATCTCCAGGGCTGAATGACAGGAGGCTCAGAAACAGGAACGCTGACAAAAAAAGAAAGAACAGCCCGACAAATTCTGTGCGGCGACTTTTTTTGACGTGTTGTACCGATGCTTTCTGTTTTTTAACCATGTGGTCTCGCTTTGTAAAAAAAGGTCCTGGACAGCACGCTGTCCACGACCCTTTTTACGCAATTTTCACAAAGAGTTGCAAGTCCGCGTTATTCGCGTCCCAGATATTCTGAACTGCGGGTATCAACCTTGATCATGTCACCTTCGTTTATGAAAAGCGGTACGTTGATCTTGAGGCCGGTTTCAAGAGTAGCAGGCTTAGTTGCATTACTGACTCGATCGCCCTGTACGCCCGGATCGGTCTGGGCAACAATCAGGCTAACGTTTGCAGGCAGGTCGACACCAATCAACTCGCCATTATACAATAGAACCTTTACGGTGTCGCCTTCCTTGATAAAACCGCCCTTTTCACCGACGTTTTCATCTGGAACATTCATCTGTTCATAGGTTTCAAGGTCCATGAACACATAATCAGTTCCTTCTTTATATATGAACTGCATGCCAACGACGACCATGTCCGGCTTTTTAACTTTCTCGCCGGAACGGAAGGTCTTGTCCAACACCTGGCCAGTCTTCAAATGGCGGAGTTTGGTACGCATCATGGCACCACCCTTACCGGGCTTGAAATGCTGAAACTCAACAATTTCGAAAGGTTTTCCGTCTATTTCAATCTTCAGGCCGGTCCTGAAATCTTTGGTTGAAATCATTTCTACTCCAAAACGTTTACCCGGTCAGTCCGGTCATTTTCACAGTTGTTTTACCGATTCAGACGCTCGTACAACGCCTGAACACCAAGGGCATACCCCAGAATGCCGAATCCGGCAATAACACCTACACACTGCCCCCCCATCAAAGACTGCTGTCTGAGAGGTTGATCAGTACGCGCCCAAATGTTGCTAATATGAACTTCCACGCACGGGACATCAATCCAGGCAAGACAGTCGGCAATGGCAAGACTTGTGTGAGTATATGCCCCTGCGTTGAACACCACGCCGTCAACACCCTCTTCTCTGGCCTGTTCCAGACGATCAATAAGATCACCTTCGGAATTGGACTGAAAATTTGTGAGAACAATGTCCTCAGCAGCCTTGCCCATGGTTTTTTCCAACAATACAGGCATGTCGTCCATGGTTTGAGAACCATAAATTTCCGGCTGCCGCTTGCCGATATGCCCAAGATTGGGGCCGTTCAGTATCAATATATTGAGTTTGGCCATGTCCATTTCCCTCTATTCAGAAGATTTTCACTTCCTTGCCTTGACTCGCCCCGTAAAAATGAAGAAAAGTGGGGAGTGATACAAACAATAAGCAAGAGCGGTATTTCTTTATGAACCGAACAATTGAATTAGTCCAAACAATATACGAAATCAAGCAGCTTGAGAACTTCGACGAGGCTCAAATAGCTTTGGCGGGACGCTCCAACGTTGGAAAATCCTCACTGGTCAACCGTCTGGCGGGACGCAAGCAGTTGGCGAAGATCAGTTCAAAACCGGGAAAAACCCGGAGTCTCAACTACTACAAAGTCAATCCTGACGGCTACTTCCTTGTTGATTTGCCAGGCTATGGCTATGCCAAATGCTCCAAGACTGAACGCGCCAAATGGGCCAAGCTCATCGAGGCGTACATGACCAACAATCAGCAGCTCAAGGCAGTCGCAGTTCTGTTGGATTCACGCCTCACACCACAAAAAATCGACATGGAACTGACTTCCTACCTGAAAAGCCTGGGCATTCCGATCATTCCCGTACTGACAAAAGCTGACAAGCCTAAACAACGGGAATTGGCAAAACTGCAAAAACAATGGAAAGATATCCTTCAACAGAAGAATGATCCCCTGTTGTTCTCCAGCAAAACAGGCAAAGGCGAAGACAGACTCTGGGATGTTCTGGGCGAATACGCAAAATTGTAATTAACTACGGCTCAGCCGAAGACCACCAACCCACACCCTGACCATCGCCTGAAACCCCGGCAAAGCTACCCAGGTCAGCCGCAAAGATGCCAGGGACCCCATTATGGCGTTGCCAAGCCAGGCCGCCATAATGGGTGGTAGAACACCCTTCTCTCCAGCTGTAGCACCCACAACGTGCATTCCGTATTGGACAAAGACAAGAATAAGCGCAAAACCAATGTTGGCATAAATATTCTCGGAGAACGTCATAAGCGTCAAAGCAAATAACGCCATGACTACGATGGAGAAAGCATAAGAGAGTTTGCCATGCCAAACTGTCCGCAATATCTCCACATTCGAACCAGATTCTTCTAGTTTTTCAATAGCTTTTGAGAGTTCTAACAACGGAAGCTGCGCTTTGTCACCCTTGAGTTCCACAGCCGCATATGCCTTGAGATTCTGTCTGACAGAAAGGAATTGTGACAATCGATTGACCCCGATAAAAGTTCGGGTGTCGAGTTCATGCACATCCAGCAATCCCCACCCATGGTCGTCGATGAGCGCTTTCTTGGCAGTCAGAATTCTGATCAGATCTTGGCTGTCCGTGGTAAATTCATACACCGTGATACCACTTGCCATGCTTTTGGCTGGATGCGCTTTTTCCGCAAGAACAATGAATGGACCATCACGAAACCACAACTTGTTGATAGTCAGCTCATCCAATTGTTTCTTTCGGACATCCTCTTTCCATATTCTGTTGGCCTCATACTCTCCAAACACGCCAAGGAACTGGGAAAAAAACAACTGCCCAACGCTCCAGATCATTGCATAAATGATAAAGAAACGGATAAACCAGGCAAACGAAACCCCACCGGCTCGTAAAGCAAGCATCTCTCGTGACCGCGTCAACACGCCGAGTTGTATAACCATGGCGAGTAAAAAGATTGCCGGCATCAACTGAGATACGATAAGCGGAATTTTGACCACGAAATAAAAAAGGATAGTCTCGGCACCCAACCCAGCCTGGAAAAAATCATCCAAACGGTCAAAGATGTCAGACAGGAGATAGATACCTGTTCCAACAGCCAGACAGACAGCCATCAGATAGAGATTCTGTCGAATGAGGTATCGACTGAGGACACCTACGCCGAAGATATTCCTCATGCGCTCGCCCTCTTATTGAATTGCAAGGATGTAAGCCAATGAATGAAGGCGGGGGTTCGCTCTTTGTTGGCGTAACGCATGCCTATGAGTGCCACGAAAACATATACAAAGTTTGGTGCCCATAGGCCATATTCAGGAGGAATCGCACCAGATTCTCCCATACTGACACCAACAGAAAACATTGTATAATACACAAGGAACAGCCCCATGGACAACAGCAGTCCGTACTGCTGTTTCAGGCCGCGAAAGGCTGAAGCAATGGGAATGGCGAACATGCCAAGTATGATACAGCCGACTGGTAATGTAATACGCTTAAAAAACTCGGTGTCCACTTTGCGATAAAACCGAGCCTCGCGCCCTGGAGCCTCGTTATGGTCATGACGTATGGCGCTCAGACGAGACAACGGCATGTCCTTGGCTTTGTCTTCACTGAAGTTGAATCCCATCAGCAATTTGCCCAGATCGAGCCTGATAGAGTATGTACCGAATTTAAGGATGTTCAGCTCATCTCCACTCTGTCGAAAAATATTTCCATTTTTGAAGGTAATTCGAATTTCAGCCGTCGCAGGCGTAGAATCAATCTGAGCTTCGGGAGCCACGACGACGACAGAAGTCCCCTTGATGGATTCATCACGAACAAAAGCAAACTTCAGTTCGCCCTTCTCGTTGTCCACCTGATGAGCATAAAACGTAATGCCCGGAAATTCCTTGTTGAACACGCCAGGCTGTAGTGCGAATTTTGAATGTGTCCGGGCAAATTGGTAGAGTTTGGTTTTGAACATGTCCATTCCCCAGGCAAGCCCCCAGAATGAAATGAACAAAGTGAACAGCGTACATAAGGTACAAAAAAACAAAGGCGCTGGCAGCATCCTGTATAAACTGACCCCACTCGCCTTGAGCGCAGTCAATTCGTTATCCGTACTCATGCGCAAGAACGTCAAAAAGACGCTCAACATTGTCGCAATAGGCGTAATAAGCAGCAAAAAGAATGGGGTTAAGTAAAAGAAAAGCTGTAATATATTAAAAAAACCAATGTCCTGAGAAAGAAACAAGGAACGAAGCTGCAACATCCTACCGACCAGAATAAGACCCAGCAGGCAGGAAACAGTCAGGCCAAACAGCTTGAGCAGTTCACGGAAAATTTGTCGTTGAAGAATTTGCACTGGCTGAGTCTAATCCCGGCTTTTTTTATAGAAACGCTGGAGGAATTCGACGTCCTTTGGCGAGAGATTAAAATTGACAGCAGCTTTCTCAATCAACGAGACAAGTTTGCTGTCGGGATTATTCTCCAGTTTTTCACAAATCCAAGCAACGGCTTTGCGCATCAGTTCACTCTGCGGCATTATGGTAGTCATGAATGACTCCTCAAAGGTCAAAGGTTCAATCAGTTTAAATACACCAGCATCCAAGTGCTTGCAAGACACTCTTAGTTGGGCTAGGCCCAACGTTCAACCCTGAATATCAACATTTTTCGCATGAGGCTCACATGGCACCCTGGTACATAGCGGTCATTCTCGGGATCGTCGAAGGATTAACTGAGTTCCTGCCCATATCAAGCACAGGCCATCTCATCACAACCGGACACCTGCTCGATTTCACCGGCCCCAAGGCCGAGACTTTTGAAATTGTCATTCAGCTCGGTGCGATACTTGCCGTTGTCGTCCTATACTGGGATCGATTCTTCGGCCTGTTACGCCCGAATCCGGACCAGAAGTTCTCAGGACTCTACGGCCTTTGGCTTCTTTTCCTTACATCTCTTCCAGCATCCATCGTGGGATTGCTGACTCACGGATATATTAAACAATACCTGTTCAGCCCGACGACCGTAGCAATCGCTTTGGCTGTCGGCGCAATCCTTATTTTCATTGTCGAAAGCGTAAAGAAAACCGAAAAAGTCCTCACTCTGGACGAAATTACACCCAAAATAGCCCTGGGCATCGGCTTTTTCCAATGCTTAGCCCTATGGCCAGGATTCTCCCGATCCGCAGCGACTATCATGGGCGGCATGTTGCTCGGCGCACGACGCACTGTGGCCGCAGAATACTCATTTATTGCAGCAGTTCCCATCATGTTCGCCGCAACTGGCTATGATCTGCTGAAAAACTATACACTTTTTGAAGGTGGAGACTTTCTTTTCCTGCTTCTCGGATTCATTATATCCTTCATTTCAGCATGGCTCGCAATCAAAGGATTCATTTATCTGCTGGGGAAATTAACTCTGCGCCCGTTCGCAATTTATCGCCTGGCACTTGCTCCTTTGATTCTCCTGTATTTGTAATATGTTCCAAAAAAACAAGATAATTCAAATTTCCACTTGCCAAGCGCGAAAAGACGTTCTATAAGCTGTCCTCGCTTCGGCGAAACAAATGTGGCGAGGTAGCTCAGTTGGTTAGAGCATACGGCTCATATCCGTAGAGTCGGAGGTTCAAGTCCTCTCCTCGCTACCACGAGTACAAAGAATCCCGTAGATCATATGATCTACGGGATTCTTTTTTCATTCACCTCTTCCCCAGATTCTTCACGTCCCCCTCCAAAAGCAAGTCAACTCATTTCCTCATGGGTTTCAATCATTCAGAATGAGGAACCTATACGACTCTTCTCTCCACACATTGTTTTTTTATTCAAACAAGCATACTTTGTCATAAAATAAACAAAGTAAGTACATAATGATAAAAAAGACATTTTTCATCTTTTTCGCCCTTTTCCTGCTCTTCATCTCTGCCTGTTCGGACGACCCTGCCAATGTCTTTCAGGGCTATGTTGAGGGAGAGTATGTTCTTGTATCATCTCCCATCGGAGGAACGCTGGACAGTCTTTCTATCTCTCGAGGAGACATTGTATCCAAAAACGCCCCTCTTTATACGCTGGAGCGAGATTTCGAAAAAGCTGCGGTCGATGAAGCCACACATGGTTTGCAACGCGCACAGGACAATTTGGCCAACCTAGAAAAGGGACAGCGGCCATCCGAAATAGCCTCTATCCAGGCTCAATTGAGACAAGCAAAGGCATCGGTTGACTTGGCAAGAATTGAATACCAACGACGAGTAAAACTCATTGCAGAAAAAACCATCTCTCAAGAGGAGTTGGATAGATCCAAAAGCGACTATGATCAAAAGAAGCAACAGGTCAAACAATTCAGCGCAGACTTGACAACAGCTCGCCTCGGCGCACGCAGCGATGAAATCCGAGGGGCTATGGCGGAAGTCCTTCAGGCTCAGGCCAAACTGACTCAGGCACAGTGGAACTTCGATCAAAAAGCCTGTTCAGCACCAAGTTCCGCATTCGTGTTCGACACTCTCTACCGGGTTGGCGAATGGATCCCCCCCGGACAGCCAGCCGTCTCTCTCCTCCCCCCGGAGAACATCGAGGTCCGCTTCTATATTCCGCAAACACTCGTCGGAAAAATTCAGCAGGGCCAACATGCAATTGTCACCTACGATGGTGCAACCAAGCCCATCAACGTGACAATCACCTATGTTTCGCCGGAAGCCGAATTCACTCCGCCTGTCATCTATTCCAGCCAAAGCAGAGCCAAACTCGTCTTCATGCTCAAAGCAAGCCCATCACAAGAGGATGCAGCGCAACTTCACCCCGGACAGCCCGTTGATGTAACAATTCCCGACCTGACGTCATAAGCACTGGTAGCCTAGAACATGTCAGCAGATATCATCATTGACGTACAGGGGTTGACCAAATCCTTTGGCTCGAAAACGGTGGTCAACAAACTGGACATGAAAATCCGCAAGGGTGAAATATACGGATTCCTCGGACCAAATGGTTCAGGAAAAACCACATCAATCCGCATGCTATGCGGACTTCTCAAGCCCAATTCTGGTTCCGGAACTTGCCTTGACTATAATGTCATCACCGAATCCCACCTCATCAAGCCGCATGTGGGCTATATGACACAGCGATTCAGTTTGTATGAAGACTTAACCGTCAGGGAAAACATCGAATTCACGGCACGCGTCTTCGGCCTGAACAATCCGAAGCAAAAAGCCAGCGAATGTATCGAAAGAATGGGGCTCGGCCCATTTGAAAAGCACCTGGCAGGCAATCTTTCTGGCGGATGGAAACAGCGACTTTCTCTCGGCGTCAGCACACTCCATTCCCCAAAACTACTCCTTTTGGATGAACCAACCGCAGGCGTTGATCCCGGCGCCAGAAGAGACTTTTGGGACCAAGTGCATACTCTCGCCTCTCAGGGCATTACAGCCCTCATCAGCACGCACTACATGGACGAAGCAGAACGGTGTCACAGGCTTGCATACATCGCTTACGGCACCCTTCTCGCGACTGGAACTGTTGAAGAGATGATTGCGGATTCCCAGTTGACCACATGGAACGTCAGCCTTGCGAATGGCGATGGCACACTGCATGATCTATCGGAACAACTCAAAAAACTCCCCGGCATTGATCAGGTTGTTGCTTTTGGAAACACACTTCATGTCAGCGGCAGAAATGCCAGCATCCTTGAACTCAGCATCAAACCATTCCAGAAGCAACCGTATAAATGGACATTGATAGACACCAGCCTGGAAGAAGTTTTCATAGACCTTATGCAGCAAAGCAAAGGAGATCTGGGATGAACTTCTTTTCCATCAAACGTTTCTTTGCCATGGTAAGCAAAGAATTCATCCAGATGCGACGGGATAGACTCACTTTCGCAATGATGATCGGCATACCGCTCATCCAATTGATGCTTTTCGGCTATGCCATCAATTCCGACCCCCGCCACCTCCCCACAGCGATTCTCTCTGCCGATAATTCCCAATTCTCCCGGGCAATCGTTGCTGGAATGCAGACAAGTACTTTTTTCGACATCACACATCACCCCAAAACTCGCGCCGAGGCCACCAGACTTATCAGAGAGGGAGTTGTTCAATTTGTTCTGACCATCCCCGAGCAATTCGGGCAGAATTTACTCCGCAACAACAGACCAATTCTACTCCTTGAAGCGGACGCAACAGATCCAATGGCAACGGGCAATGCTGCTGGATCATTTCCAGAGATTATCCGAAGGGCTCTTGCCAAGGAGCTCAAAGGCCCCACCTTGAAACTCAATCAGAGCCTACCTCCAGTCGATATTCGCATTCATAACGATTACAATCCTGAAGCAGAAAGCCAATACAATATTGTCCCAGGACTGATGGGGGTCATTCTGACCATGACACTTGTCATGATTACGTCGCTGGCCATTACAAGGGAATCCGAACGCGGCACCATGGAACATCTCCTTGCCACGCCGGTTAGACCGCTTGAGGTCATGCTCGGGAAGATAGTCCCTTATATTTTTGTCGGATACATCCAGATAACTCTCATCATTCTGGCTGCATGGCTCTTGTTCGATGTCCCGATGCACGGCAGTGTCACACTGGTTTTTGTTCTCTCTGTGGTATTCATCGGTGCAAATCTCTCCGTTGGTGTCACTGTGTCAACAGTCGTCAGGAATCAACTCCAAGCTGTACAGATGTCGATGTTCTTCTTTCTGCCATCACTCCTACTTTCAGGATTCATGTTCCCGTTCAGAGGCATGCCTCAATGGGCACAACTGCTCGGCTCTGCACTCCCGTTAACGCACTACCTTCGCCTTATCCGAGGCATACTTCTTAAAGGGAACGGTCTTGAAGAATCCATCCATCACGTCTGGCCCATTCTAATTTTTTGGCTGATTGTTGTTGCCGTCGGCCTGAAAAGGTATCGCCGTACTCTTGATTAAACATCCTCAATAGTCGCAACTCACTCTTTCCATGAAGGCACAATACGTATCGATGGCCCCCTGCAAGTAGTTTAGAAAATGTCTAAAAAAAGTTTAACAACCCACAATTAATGAATAATTTATCAATTAACATTATGTCGACTATTTTTTATTATTGATACGATGATTTAAGTTGCCAAACCGATCAAACTACTTATATACCTTGTATCCGTTAGTTCATTGACATGGGGGCGCACTGGTTTCGACGGGGATAGTTGAAGTCAAAGCTGCAGGTCGAGGTTGGTCGATGGCCTCGTAAAAATCGACCACAAGATAATTGCAAACGACAATTACGACTACGCAATGGCTGCTTAATTGCAGGATTGCTACCTGACACCTTAGAGTGTCACGATTCTACTGCCGACGCCTTATGAGCGGATAGGATCGACAAACTATAGGGCTAGCATCATAGTTGGGTTTCTTTGGCTATGGCGCGAAATAATAAAAGGACTAGTCTAGGGGCTGTTTGGCCCGGTGCAATCCTCTAGGCGAAACTTTATTCCGGACCTAAACCTGTAGAAGCTTTCACGGATCGTTCTCGGACGGGAGTTCGACTCTCCCCGCCTCCACCATCAGTCTTTTCACATTGTTCAGTCAATGGAAAAGCCCCGCCAAAAATTGGCGGGGCTTTTCCATTGGTACTATCACCATTTTGATCGCCCTGGGGGCATGTAAAAAAACTCGACCCTACGATTGAGCCTTTGATTCTCTTCTGATGTACTCGGCAAAATTGGCTTGGCACTGGCGTAACCGACTGCCTTCATGCGATTTGCAGAAATTGTCGAGTGTTCAAGAATATAGCGTAAACACCGTGCAGCTCGCGCTGCAGAGAGTTCCCAATTGGAGCTATAAATCTGCGATTCAACCCGTTCGCCATCCGTATGGCCACGAATGATAAGGTTAAAATCCGTTCCCTCCATAGCCTCAATAACAACCTGAAGACCTTTCCTGGCCTCATCAGTCAGCTCCGCAGAACCTCTGGTAAACATGGCCTGATTACTCAGACGAAGCATAACTCCCGACTTATCACTGCTGACACGAGCCATATTTGCCAAATCTTCTGCTCGAATACTTTTCTTTATCCGTGCACCAAGTTCAACAATCTGCCTGTTTTCTCTAACAGTTTTACGTTCGGAAAAAGTTGTATCAGCATAAGGAACCGCTGTTGCACCAACATCATCAAATTGGACGCCCAAAGCCTCCTGAATGGAACCAATCATTTTTTTAAAGTTGGTCACATCTGTGTTGGTAAATGACAAAAGAAGCACAAAAAAACAGAGTAACAATGTCACCATATCAGCGAATGTCGCCATCCATGGCGGTATGCCCTCATCCGGCTTTGGTGGGTCAGACTTTACGCCATCCTGTTGCATTGGTTCTTTCTCTGCCATGACACCGCCTTACCACGCGTCCCGTTGGGGCATGTGCAGATAGAATTCAACTCGCTGATTTTTCAGTCTGTTTTCATCAGAATCATTAGGGTGTGCGGGACGAGTATCAGCATAGCCAACGGCTTTGGCCCTATTAATCTCAATGCCGCCTTCATCAACAATATAATTCAAAGCCATGGCAGCTCGGGCAGCAGACAATTCCCAATTCGATGGATATCTGGGTGAAGAAACTGGTTTATCATCAGTATGCCCACGCACAACAATATTCAACTTGTAATCCTTAAGAACTTTCACGACCTTATCGAGGACTCTCTCGGCACCATCCCCTAATTCAGCAGACCCAGGTTTAAAAAGAGCTGCGGAATTGGCACTGAATACAACACCGTCCCTATCCGCAGTAACACCCATCCCCTCTTTCAGTTTGATGTCCTCATCTTCAAGCAGGGACTTGATCCGCATAACAACACCAAGAAGCAGTCGCTCGTCATGTGAAATGTTGGCCGCCATCTTCTTAGCGGTTTTACTCGTGCTGAATTGTGCCATATCTTCTGAAACAGCTCGCACCTCTTTCGCACCAAACGCCCCTTTGATAGACCCCAAGGCATCACGGTATTTCTGCTCGCTCTGCTCGGCAAAGGACAGCAGCAATACAAAAAAGCACAAAAGAAGCGTCATCATGTCGGCAAATGTAGCCATCCACGGCGGCAGTCCCTCATCTGCTGGGGGGGCGTCTGAGGGTTTTCTTCTGACGGGTTCTTCTGCCTGTTTAGCCACGCAGCCTCCGGATCACGAGAATTACGCGCTCACTTCACGCAGAGCGGGAGAAAGGAATGCCTGGAGCTTTTCCTTGACCACAGACGGATGATCGCCTCGTTGCAACGAAGCAACACCTTCGATCATAATCTGCATGAACAAGACATCTTCACTCGATCTCTCTTCAAGCTTGGTAGCCATGGGAAGGAACATACAGTTAGCCATGACAGCCCCATAAAAAGTCGTCAAAAGAGCAACGGCCATGGCTGGACCAATGGAAGAAGGATCGGAAAGGTTGGAAAGCATGTTGACCAAACCGATCAGTGTACCGATCATGCCAAAAGCCGGCGCCATTGTACCCATGCCCTTAAATACAGCCTGTCCCTGGCGATGACGTTGTTTCATAAATTCAAGCTCGATCTCCATAACGGATCGAACAAGACCTTCACTGGAGCCATCCACAACAAGCATGACTCCTTTTTTTAAAAAGGGATCATCAATGGCAACTTTTTCCAGCGCAATGATGCTTTCTTTGCGCGCCGTATCCGCCAACCCTGTAATAAGTCGAATAATCTCAAGTGGATCATTCGACTTAAAAAGCAATGTCTTCATACCTACCTTAAAGGCATTAATGACGACTCCAAGAGGAAACATGACAAATGTGACGGCAAATGTGCCGCCTATAACGACGACGACCGATGGGATATCAATAAATCCGGCAGCATTTCCACCCATGAAAATGGTCGTCACTACAAGACCAAAGGCCCCAGCCAGTCCAATTAAAGTTGCAATATCCATATACTATCTTTTAACTTTTCCGGTAGAGGTACCGATTTTCACTTCATCGTTGTCATAATAGAAATACACATCTTCCAAAAAATCATCCACTTTCAAAAATGCTGACCCGATGCTTATTTCGACACCGGGTTTAACAACCCCCGGCACTAGAATTTTGCACTCTTCAAGACGCTCTGTCGCATAGATGCCTTCCCACAATTTGACTTTCAGCGTCTTCAGCAAGTCCAACTCCTTGACAGCTGCTTCCAGTCTGGGCTTGAACTCGGCACGAAATTCTTTTCCCTTGTTCAACATTTTTTCAAACGAAGCGATATCATCATGAAGGACTTTAATGCGCTTGTTATACTCTTCATCAGCATGCAGCAATGACGGTTTGTATCCCATTACCAAGGAAGTGTCGGTATCCAGCCCTCCCCCGAGCTGTCCGCCGACATAGATATATTCGTATGCACTAATATTCCCACCGGTCAGCCTATCCCCAACAGCCAGTCGCTTTCCAGCATAGACATTGCTATGCATGAGCGCTCCCTTAACAAGAATATCATTTTTTGCCATGAGTGTGGCGTACTCACAATAAGCAAGCTTTAAGTCATGCCCAGCTTCCAGATGCGCCGTTCTCCCCCCCTTGACGCCTCCATGACAATTCAGGTTCCGGCTCGCCTCAATTTGAGCACCCTCAACCTGTCCAGCAATGGTCACTTTAACACCGCGAACAGAGAAACCTGAGCGGACGGATCCTTCAACAGAAACATTACCTATAAAGTCGACATTTCCAGTACGATAATCAATATCGCACCGAATTGTCAGAGTCTCTCTAACGAGAATTTTTCCCTCTTTATAACAGACATAGCCATCAACAGCAGCAAACAGTTTGTCTGGAAATTTCTGCGAGATACCGGTACCGCGCCCTGCGGGGAACTGCTTTTCGTCAAAGATGAATCGAGGATCGGCTTCAACGCCGTCTTCCATCTCAACCCATTCGGCGATCACGTCCCCCTTTGAAACGCTGTTAACAAAATTCAACTCATGATGGTTGACACTTCCATCGGCCTGTTTTTCAGGAGTGAGCTTGGAAGCATCCCAATCTGGATCAAAATGATGTTTCAAAAAAAAAGGCATGAACACTCTGGGGGTGAGACTCTTCAGGTTATCCCATGAAACACTCTGACCAACATACACTTACGGAGAACAAACCGTCTGATATTTCATGGTTTTTAATTTATAGAGACCTTATTCAAAATTGATATCAGCGTCAACGGCTATTGCCGCAACATAATTTACAGCCTGCTATCAAGTTTCCCTCTAAAGATACCGTCACTTCTGCCGATACCATACATAAGAGGCAAATTAGGTTGGGATGATTCGTGTAACACCAGGGAGGGAGACCATGAATATCCCCGAAATCAGCATTGATGTGAAGCAGGAGTTACGTTCGGAGAACGCAGCTTCGGCCAAGGCAGTGGACAAGCCGCCAGCACAAGAGAACAGAACCGAGATACGTATTGACGCGGTCAATGGTTCCGAGAAATCCAGTGCGGATAAGCATGACGGCTTCACCAAGGAAGAACTCAAAGCACTTATTGCCGAGGCAGAAAAACACCTTGAGACAAATGATGTCAAATTGAAGTTCAACATCCTTGAAGAGAACGATACAGTACAAGTCGAAATCATTGATTCCGACGGTAAGACCATCCGAAAAATTCCTGATGACGATTTAGTCAAATTAAATCAGTCACTCAAAAACTTCGGACAGGGCTTTCTGGATAAAGTATCATAAGTTTTCAAATGCCGACGCCAACACACTGCGCCCCAGCCACAGGCTCGGGGCGCCTGTGGCGTTGCCCTTTTCTAACAAACTTGCAAACTGAAAATGCCTGAGGCATACTCTGGACAAGGAATACCATCACAGCGGAGGTTTCCATGTCCGATCTCAGCATTTCAACCGACACAATACAGTCCATTGCAATGGACAAGATGCTTTCAGGCCCGGAATCTGTAGGTGAACAAAGCAGTATCATAGCCTCCGGCATAAACGAACGCGGCATAGACTCAATGGAACAAGCCGTGGCTGGCTTGGAAGTAGCCTCAAGAACAGAAGAATTTTTTGGCTCCGGCACAGACTTCAGTTCTACCGGGACAGACGTTGACATTCAGCAGGCAGTCAGTTCAACGCTCGATACGGGCATGGGAACCATTGCTGATAAAATAGCCTGATTACTTGCACTTAATGGAAAAGGCCCCTGTCATGGACAGGGGCCTTTTTTTTATTGCATACAGAGGGTTACCACTGCTTTTTGCGTTGTTCCTCAAGCGCAGCTTCCTGCTCATCAAAGGACTCAAATCCTGCATGACGCATGGCGTCCTGAACAGTATGGTGCCAATCCCAGCTGGCATAGATAACTGGCTTGTGGAAAACGGCTCTGAACTGCTCCATCTCCTGACGATAAAACTCCTCCTTGGGAGTTTCCATGTGGTCACGAAGTTGTTCACCGAAACGATCCAGTTCACCTTCGTACCATTCCATGAAATCTTCGGGAGACTTATACTTCTTCAGGATATGCCCGTAGCTGTTGGCTTCAAGAAGAGCCTGAAGATTTTTCATATGTTGTTCCTTGAGCCATACTCCCAGATCACGCGTCTTGATACCCTCGGCCTCAATAGCCGCCAAATCAAACTTTGTTTGACGATATGTATCAGGAACAACCGACGCGGAAACGATACCGGCAATGGCGACCAATCCTCGCAGGATAATGCTATTAGACACACCCTGACCGCAGAAACCGACCTTTTTTCCATATTTCTGTCCGGCAAAAATGGCAGACAGAATGGCCCAGACAACTGCTGGATCTTCCTCGTCATAAATATGCTGGAGGCTCGCGTTGTCACGATCTGTTGCCAGCACCATTTGTGTCATGTCATTTGACCCGATAGAGAAACCGTCAACTTCCTTAAGGAATTCCTTACACAGCACAGCATTGCTCGGAATTTCCGCCATGAGAATGACCTTGAGATCATCCTTGCCGGACTCCAGATTATGCACCTGCTTGAGATACCTCTTCATAGAGCGGGCTTCTTCCAAAGTACGAACAAACGGGAACATAATAGACAGATTCTTGCTGCCGTAGATACCCCGCGCAAGCTTGAAGGCTTCCAGTTCCCAGTCATGAATATTACGGGAAACGCCGCGATATCCGATCATGGGGTTGTCTTCATGAGCCTCAAACAACAGGCCTCCAAGGAGGTTTCTGTATTCATTGGATTTGAAGTCAGTGGTTCGATAAACGATGTTGCTACCGTAAAAGGCCATGGCAAAGAGAGCCAAGCCTTGAGACAGGGTCTGAATGTAGTTTTCCTTGCCTGTAGTGTAGCCACGAGTTTCAAGAAGACGACGGATGCGGTCAGGCAGAGTTGCCACTTCATCCATTTCGGACTTGAGTCCCATCTTGAGAGCCACTTCCTCGCGCAGGCGGGTAATTTTGTCGAGATAAGCAACAAACTCCGGTTCATCTTTCAAACGCGCAACATATTCATCCACTATTTTTTCATGCTGTTGACGCATTTTCCAAGCCTCAGACCTGATTTCCGGCATGCTTTCAAGCATGTCATGATAACCGAGCACTACGGCAACGTGCGCTTCAGCATCAATTGAAGTCTTGAGGATATCCAGACGCTCTGTCGCAAAAGAGATATGATCATCCAGCTTGTGATCCATCTCACGCAGGCGGCGGTGCATAGCCAGAACTTCGTCAGTGTTTCGTGCGCTTTCCTGTTCTGCCAAGGCTTCCATTTTTGATGTCAGCCCAGTGATCAGACCAACGTATTCGCGAAGTTTGAGCGGCATGGTAATCAGACCTGATGCAAGCTGCTCTTTCATGACTTTGGTCAGTCGCATATCCATCTGTTGGATTTTTTCTTCCACCAGATCATTCAAAACATCCTTATCGTAGGCTTCAAGAGCCATAGGATGAACGCCTATATTACCAAGCATAAATTCAGCACGAAGCAGCCCGACTTCAAAATCAGGTACCTGACGAAGACGAGACAGGAACAAAGCCTGACCAACATCAGCCAGAATCAAGCCAACCTTGGTCTTGGTAGTAGGTAATTCAGCGACATTAATCTCACCACCCACTTCGACCAACGGCAATTCGCCACGGTAAACCTTGCCTCTGGAGCCATCGACCGTGACCTGCTGTCCATCAAGAGAGCGTAGGGATTCAAGGCGCTGAATACCGATGATAGCCGGGATACCCAATTCACGCGAGGTGATGGCTGCGTGACTGGTATCACCACCAACGTCAGCCAAAATGGCGGACGCTATACGCATGCCGGGCACCATATCCGGGTCGGTACGCTCAGCGGCCAGGATGTCACCCTTGTTGATTTTATTCAATTCGAGAGCAGATCGGAGATACTTGACCGTACCCTGCCCTGCTCCACGGGACGCACCGTTGCCTTCAAGAATGACCTCAGCTGACGCAATAGCTTTCTTGTCCACTTCAAGGCGTCGCATGAAGATAGTATTGGGATGCTGCTCAAAATCCTCATTCCACCGTGTCTCGGGACGGGCCTGGACAAACCAAAGACGGTCAGACTTGTCGATGCAGAACTCAGAGTCCATGATCATCCCGCCATACGCCTTGGAAATGGCACGGACACCCTGCGCGACCATCTCAGCCTGAGCAATGGAAAGAGCCCAGCGATAAACCTCGTTATCAGGGACTTTGACCACCTGGGTTCCGCTGCCGTCTTCCTTGTAAATGATCTTCTTTTCCTTGCAGCCCATGTAACGAATGACGACTTCTCGACCACCATCACGCTGGAATACATAAAATTTATCAGGAGTGACCATACCACCGACAACAGCTTCACCCAATCCGTAACTGGCATCGATAGACACCAGATCATTACGATCGGTACCACGGCAACCTGTCGCAGTATCAGCACTGAACGCCGTACCGGAAATAACCGGGTTGATCATGCGCATAATACAAACAGACAAGGAAGTGTGCTCAATAGCCCACTCTTTCTTGGCAAGTTCGGCAATGGCAACATCACCAGTTTCCTCGGCCTTGGTGATGGCATCAAGAATAGCCTCACGCCGATAGGTCATGGAACGCAGATTGTAAGCAGAGGCGCAATCCCAATGATATGCCTCCAAGCACTCATCGGCTCCCACGATATTCAGATACGTATCCTGTAATCCGGCAAACGCTTTCTTGCGGCTATCTTCACCAGCAGCGGAAGAACGCACGGCAACAGGAACATCATCCAGACCGGCTTCTTTACATATAGAATTGTATGCCCCCATGACTTCCTTGCCGATTTCGACCGGGATATCCACGGAAAGAATAGCGGACTGAACCAGCACTGACCGCATACGCAACTGATCAATGCCTTCAGGAGAAGTGGCAAATCCTTCAACAACGTTGTTGATGAAGGTGCGCAGTTTGATAGGGGTACCGGACTGCTTTTCGGACTGTTCACGAATTTTCTTGCCAACGTCGCGAACAAACTGCTGCAAATATTCGGAATCCTCGTTAACAGCATCGGAACTCCAGTCAACCTTGTTGTATTCCTTGTCCACTGTGGCGCGGACAACAGCGGCGTTGACCTTTGTTTCATCGAGAATAAAATGAAATACGTGTGATGAGATTGCACGAAATTCGGGAGCCCGAATTCCAGCGACCTGACTGATGATGGCGGTGTTGTAGTTCTTACCACCGACAAGAAGCTCGGCTTCTTCACCGATTTTCTTGATGTCGGCCCCATTCAGGACCAACTTCTGTTGGAGACTCTCAGTTTTCGCCCCGGCTTTGCTGACAGACGCCTTTTCGGCGGGCTTTTTCTGGGTCTTGGACATTACTTCCTCCTGGAAAGTCCCTACGGGAAACGGGAAAGATTCACTCTCCGTTCCGAGGTCGCTGACTTTCTACTATTTTAATTAAATACTAAAAAGAACAATCAAGACTTGAGCTTCGAATACCCGCTTACAGGGTATCAGACCAGTTCGTCAATGAAACTATTGGTCAGACCAATATACCAATAGACCACAAAAAAAATAACACTTCAGGCTAAGAACATTCAATACCTTCATCTTCTTCGAAAGCAAAAACAAAGGCCGGCGCGTAGTTACTACGCGCCGGCCAATTATTCTCTGTGCTGCTCTACAAGTTGAGCATATTCTTAAAAACTAGACCAATTTATCATACCTGACAAATTTCTTAAATTTTCTGTCCACAGTTGGGACAGAAGTTACATTCTTCACTGGGAACGTCGAACTTACACGTCGGACACACACCAACTTCAGGACCAAGTTCAACAATCAACTCGCCTTCAACAACCGGCACCATCTTTTTGTCCTCGGTGTATTGGGCTGACTTGATAACACGTCTAACTGTACCGTCAACCTTTGCGGTCACGGCTTTCTCCTGCTTCATGATGGAGATATTGAAGAGTTCTTCGCCAGCCTTAACCCTGTCGCCCGGGCTGACATGTGTGACCCACAAATCACCATTACTAGGCGAACCGACATGGTACTCGTTAGCCGGATCAGCCATTTCAGTAGACTCTTTTCCACCAGCTTCAGGTTCTGCAACCTTGACCTGATGGCTCATGATTTCGGAATCAAGCACGTACCTGACAACGGCCATACCATTTTCATCCGGCTCGGAGATATCCAAAATACGCATCCGGTGCGGCTTCATGCAATTGCCCTGAAAATGCAGGACTTCACCCTTCTCCAAGCCCTCAAACCATACATCAACAGGCAGGTTGTTGATATTGCCGAACTTCTCGCAGAAGTCGATGGTTGTGATGGCATCACCCGGATGATTGAGATACATGACAAACTCTTCGTCGGTCGGACACCTGTGCAGCCGTGTCTGTAACGCTTTCTTTTCCGCCTCCAAATCCACATCGACCAAAGTGGTCAACGGAGATTCCTCTGTGCGTTCCTTGATTGCAATTTCCCACCCTTTGCCGAATGCTGACTGGTAAACCCAGTCTTCCGGGAAGCCGAGTGGCAATTTTCCAAACTTGCCAAGCAACAGATTGCGGAAAGCATCATTGGAATCACGATACAAAGCGAGTCTAGCCTCGCGCTCATGACTGGTAAGATCTTCTTCCTTGCACAGCGTAACGATATCCAAAACATTCAGCAGTCTTCGCACCTCACGGCTACCGCCCCGCTTGTATGCACCTGTCACTGCCAAGAATGCGGTGTTCCAGGTAATCTGCGAACCGGGAGTAACATCGTGATAACGAACTACTTTACGTGTCCCCTCAAGGAACTTGAGCATATATGGCAGAAGCTTGATATAACCTTGTTTGAGAGCCCCTTCCTGCGACGAGGAAGTAGCTCCGCCCGGCATACCGTGGCGGACAACATCGTGATCAATGCCCTGAAAATACGGTGCGGTATAGCGATCGTAATACGGCATAATCTGCTTCAGCTTGAAATTGGTCGACCGAATCATTTCCTTATCAAGATGCGTCTTCAGGCCAATCTCATCTTCAATGTATGCGGCTGTGGACAGAACTTCTCCCTGACCATACCAACGTACAGATGCGCCGATAGCCACGTCAACAATATGAGCACCAGCTTCCGCAGCCGCACCCATGGTCGGAACGAACAAGCCATCAGTATAATGACGATGACTGTGAATAACCAGTTCTGGGTACTTGGCTCGGATGGTAGAAATAAGCTCTCGCATGAATCTGGGCGGACAGACGCCGGCCATATCCTTAAGACCGAGAATGATCATCTTCTCAGCCTGCTTTTTGGTGACACCACCAGCATCAGCACACATGGCGATAATGGAATCGGTTACTTGCAGATACCGATCAACACCAAAGCCCTTGGCCCAGGACAAAGAAATGGCAGGCTCAAAAATGTTCCGCTTTGAGCTCATGGCAACTTCTGCAAAAGGCCGCATGTTTTCGACGTGGTTCAGGAAGTCAAAACAACGGATAATCTCATAATGCTCGTTGATCATTTCGCCGGTCAACCGCATAACGTTCTTCGGCTGCGGTTTGTACCCCAGAACATTGGTAGAACGAACGAGAATCTGCTTCAGCGTATTCGGTGCGAACTTGTTCCACTCCGCCGCTTCAGCAAACGGATAAGTCATGTTCGCAAGCATGGCCACATGGAAATGCGCCCCACCACCATTTTCAAGGGAGAAAAATCCGCATTTATCCAAGGACGGACCAACAATCCGATCTTCAGCCAAACGGAAACGGTTACCACTGTTGGACTGCGTTATATCGCGCGTGGTAGTATCCGTCATGTGAACAATGCCGCTTTCACGGTCCGTACGCAAAGTGTCCAGAATAGCTTCCCGGTCCATTTTCCGCGAAAAACGAGACTCGAATCCGGTCGACTTCTCAGGTGGTTCGACTAATTCGAAACGTCCAACCCGCTTATCTTCCCGTCCTCGATACTCACCCAACTGGACATACTTGTTGTAGCCGAGGGCTGATATTTCAGCCACGAGTCGCATCATGCGCAGGAAATCAGGCTCACGATCAGAGTAATCCATAAGTTCGGCATAATTCTGACGAACAAAATTGGTATCGTAATCAGCCTCTACAAATTTCTTCTGGTCAATGATCTTGCGATGGAAAGGAAGTGTCGTCTTCAACCCACCGATCATATATTCACGCAGGGCTCGTTTCATTAAGGCAACGACCTTATCCCAGGAATTACCATAGGATATCAGCAAGGAAGCTGCAGAGTCGTAGTTAGAGGGGAAACGGTACCCAACACCAACGCAGGAGTCGATACGGATACCTTGACCACCCGGCGAAACATATCGAGTTATACGCCCGGAGTTGGGATCAAAGTTTTTCTGCGGGTCTTCGCAGTTAATGCGGCACTGCATGGCCCACTGGTAAGGCTTGGTATCCTTGTCGTTCAAACGCAGCTTTGAACCGAAAGCAATGGCGATCTGCTCTTCGACCAAGTCAATACCATATCGACATTCAGTGATGCCATGTTCCACCTGCAAGCGAGTATTTACTTCAATGAGATATGGAACACCCTTGGTATCCACCAAAAACTCCACGGTCGCCAAGGAATAATACCCAACGGCCGCAACAAGGCGCCTTGAGTATTCCTTGAGCTGTGCACGCAGTTCCTCGGTGTACTTTGGCCAAGGAGACGGCGTTATCTCGATAAGCTTCTGGTGATTACGCTGAACCGAGCAGTCTCGTTCATCCATACAAAATACATTGCCATACTGATCAGCGATAACCTGAATCTCGATATGACGAACAGAAGTCAGCAGTTTTTCTACATAGAGACGCGGATTGCCGAATGAAGCCTGTGCCAACGCGGAAGCTTTGGAAAAAGCATTTTCAAGATCTTCATCCTGATAGACCTCATAAATACCACGACCACCACCGCCACCCTCGGCCTTGAGCATGACAGGAAATCCGATCTCCTTGGCAATTTCCCGGGCTTCGGGAATTGACACCGCCCCTTCGGAGCCAGGAACAACCGGCACCCCTTGCTCAATGGCAAGCTTACGGACTGCGACCTTGTTACCAAGAATACGCATAGGTTCCTGTTCAGGACCAATGAAAAGAATCCCGGCTTCCTTGCACTTGGCAGGGAAAGAATCGTCCTCGGCCCCAAACCCCCAACCGGGATGAATGGCGACAACGTCTTTGGCCTTGGCTTCACGAATGACACGGTCCAGATCGAGATAAGCACGAGGATCGGAACCAAGCATAAGCAGCTCATTGGCTCCCGATGTTGCGGGGGAAGTTTTATCAACGTCTGTGGCGGTCATAATCGCCTTCGCGTTGAACATTTCAGTAATGGAACGACAAATGCGCCGTGCAGGGATACCCCGGTTGGCTACAAGTATGCGCTTCCCTTTGACCTCTTCAAGCACCTCTTCAAAGGACTTCGGCTTCATGGAATTCACTGGTCTCCTAGACAGAAATAACTACACACGGAATTCAACCGCCCCGCAGAAAACGGGATTTAGAGAGGAAAAATCGAACCTGAAAACAGAACCGTTTCTTCTCCACCACGCAAAACAACGAGCCCACCTTGAGGGGAAAGGCCTACTATCACAGCTTCATATGAATTTAGGTTCCCCTCATGGACTTGAATGGTTTGCCCCATCCAAGCCAGCCTATTCTCAATACTACGAATAAATTGAGTAGGCGGAATCTCGTCAAGCATGACTGCATACACATTTTTCCCCCGGTTTACAAGGGTTTCAAGGAGGGTCAACGGACCGCCCGTCAACAATGGAATTGTGGCAATGCCGGCTGAAGCCGAACAATCATCGCGCATCAGAGCGTCTTCTGGACATCCTGCAAGATTAAGCCCCAGCCCCAAAATAATAAGATCATTTCGTTCTTCAATGAGCATTCCACCAATTTTTCGGCCACCCTGAAGAATATCATTCGGCCACTTAAGCTGAACGGATGCCCCAAGGGACTCCAAAGCATCAGCAAACAGAGATCCTGCAACCAATGGCAGTAGGTTTGACAATGATTCAGCCCATACCCCGGCAGTCGGTGGTTTTGGCAGAACAATTGAAGCGTGCAAA
Source organism: uncultured Pseudodesulfovibrio sp. (assembly GCF_963675635.1). Classification (NCBI taxonomy): domain Bacteria; kingdom Pseudomonadati; phylum Thermodesulfobacteriota; class Desulfovibrionia; order Desulfovibrionales; family Desulfovibrionaceae; genus Pseudodesulfovibrio; species uncultured Pseudodesulfovibrio sp. The sequence goes on from NZ_OY776488.1 coordinate 1,099,830, forward strand.
TTACCGGGCAGGGAAACCCATGGTCGACGCAGTTGTCCTCTGCCGCCTTTCTGCACAACGCTGATTACGGCTCCCCAATCACTCAAGAGATCATTTCCCGCCATCTCACGGACCACGTCCATTGTCGTTGCACACTCTTGAATAACAACAATGGTTGCCCCGCAATCCTGACTCGCACGAAGCCATTCCCGGCCAAAACCACATGCACTGCCGCAAGAACGCCAGGGCCCGGAAGCTGTCACATCAGCACCCCACGAGATATGGGTTGCCGCCAGTTGTTCAGGCGTACCTTCTGCGAGAAAAATACCTTGTGGAATCATGAGTTACCTTGTGCTATCGTGTCGATTATGCAGATTTACCTAGCTGGCGGCGCTGTCCGCGATCTCCTGCTCGGCAGGACTATCCACGACAGAGATTATCTCGTCATGAATGCAACCCGCGAAGAATTCATGAAGTCATTTCCCGCCGCCAACGAAGTCGGCCTGGCCTTCCCTGTCTTCATATTGGATAGGACTGAATTTTCATTCCCGCGGGCAGAAACCCTATCTGAAGAATTAAAATCCCGAGACCTGACTGTCAATGCTCAATTGCTCGATGAAGACGGTAAATTGATCTGCCACCCGCAAGGGCTGGGAGATTTGCACGACAGAGTGCTCCGACCGGCTTCGGAACAAGCGTTTCACATTGACCCGCTGAGAGTGTTCCGTGCGGCCCGGTTCTGGGCTCAACTCCCGGAATTCACGCCACACGCCGAGTTAAAGGAAGCCATGCGATCAGTTGCGGCTGACGGCCTGCTCGACTCACTGGCCCCGGACCGCATCGGACAGGAAGTATACAAAGTCCTTTCCGCTCCAGCGCCTGGCAACTTTCTGCGCCTGCTTTCGGAAACCGACTGCCTGTCTCCATGGTTTGAAGAACTGCGCAACGCCTCCGCAATCACGGCAGGACCGCCCCCCTACCACGACACCCACGTTCTGGAACACATTTGCCGCACCATGGACTCACTGGCCGGAGATCCGACAGCCGTCTGGATGGGACTTTGCCATGATCTCGGAAAAACGTTGACCTCAAAAGAAAAACTCCCAAGCCATCACGGCCATGATCATGCAGGAATTCCCCTTGCAGAAAAGCTCGCACAAAAAGTTCGCCTGTCAAATCGACTGAAAATGGCAGGAATGAAAGCCGCACAATGGCATATGATCGCGGCTCAATATGATGAGCTACGTTCAGGCACTCAAGTGGACCTGCTCATGGACACATATCTCTCAAACGTTCTGGATCCTCTTTTTGAACTTGTACGAGTGGATCAGGATAAGGACTTTCGAAACCGCGCCCGCAGGAACCTGACAACCATTCTTGATGTAAAACTCAAACCAGAAGACAGAAATCTTGGAGCAAAATCCGGTGAAAGACTTCGAGTTTTACGTGCACAGGCCATAGCTCGACGATCACAGAAATGACGCTTCCTTTTTGACAATAAATTGTAGAACAGATACATGAGCATCATTCTGAAAAATAAGTTTTCTACATCATAACCAGAGCAGATCAATACGATTACATGGAGATTCGCCGATGAGACTTGTCACCCGATCTGATTTTGACGGCCTGGCCTGCGCCACTCTTCTCAAACATCTTGACCTCATAGACGATTATCTTTTTGCCCACCCGAAAGATCTGCAGGATGGCAAGGTTGAAGTAACCCCGAACGACATACTCGCCAACGTTCCCTATGTGGCCGGATGCGGGCTGTGGTTTGATCACCACACCAGTGAAAAAGACCGTTTAGGGGACATTGAATTCGAAGGCGAAAGCAAGCCACTCCCAAGTTGTGCCCGCGTTATCTACGATTACTACGGGGAAGACAAATTTCCTGAATCATTCAACAACCTCATGGAAGCCGTTGACAAGGTGGATTCCGCTAATCTGACACCTGAAGAGATCACATCCCCTACCGGCTGGATTCTTTTAGGGTTTGTCATGGACCCAAGGACCGGGTTGGGACGCTACCGGAACTACCGCATCAGCAACTACCAGCTCATGCTGGATATGATCGAGTACTGTCGTTCCATGACTGCCGAAGAGATCATGAAACAACCTGACGTCAAGGAACGGATCGACAGATACTTCGCCGATGAACCCAAGTTCATAGAAATGCTCAAAAACAACACAACGGTTCATGGCAATGCGATTGTTCTGGACTTGAGGAATCAAGAGCCAATTTACTGCGGCAACAGATTCATGATCTACACCCTGTTTGATCAATGTAATGTCAGTATCCGTGTCATTTGGGGCTTCAAAAAGCAAAACGTTGTCTTCACCGTGGGCCACTCGATCTTCAACCGTACAAGTAAAACGGACATCGGTTCACTCATGCTCTCATTCGGGGGCGGTGGTCATCGTGCCGTCGGCACATGTCAAGTGCCGGAAGAGTCAACTTCAGAGACACTCAAAAAAATGCTCGAACGAATCAACGCTGACGGATAATCTGCAAGTTTTTTCTGTGTTGAGATGATTCTGTTCACCAGAGTTCTTCCCGCAACACAACACCTTTGGGGGAAACCAACGACACAGCATTGACTTGCCGTGTCGTTGCTCTCTCAACGCATTCGAAAACTATATGCGTAGACTTTTTACCCAATAAACTCATAGTGGTGGCACTATGTCGTTTATTCGTGTAAACAACCCCACAATTAAGTACCTCCATATTAAATTTCAGGAGCTCGACATGCTGCTTAATGAACACAAGAGCAAAATCCTTTTCAAGAGAATCGGCATCCCAACTCCCGAGGGACTTGCCGTCCATCCGGGCGAAGAGGACGACTTCAACCCCGACTTTCCTTTGCCGTGGTTCTTAAAATCACAAGTATTAACAGGAGGACGAGGCAAGGCTGGCGGCATCCTGCGAATTGACGACATGGCCGATTTCTCGGCAACAGCCCGCACTCTTTTCGCTTTGAATATCAAGGGCCACTCAGTGCCATTCATACGTGTCGAACCAGGAGCGAGCATCTCGCGAGAGTTCTATATTTCCCTGACAGTCTCCCGCCCACGCAAATGTATCCTGCTGACGGTGGGACGTGAAGGTGGCGTGGAAATCGAAAAGCTCGGCGCAGACAATTTGCTTGTTCAAGAAATCAGACTCCCTGGCGGACTGGCTCCTCACCAGATCAGAACCGCCTTCTTTCACTTGGGCCTTGAGAAAAAACAACTCAAAGAGTTCAACACATTACTGACAAATCTTTTCAATGGGATGCTCGACAACGGATTGCTCATGGCTGAGATCAACCCTTTGATCATCACACCGGACAATCACTTCATAGCTTTGGACGGCAAGGTGGAAGTGGACGACAACTATGCCGACCTTGATCCCGAGATGGAGGCCTACTACCAGCGCGAACATGCCACAACTGAAGAGAATAAAGCCCGCGATGCAGGTCTCTCCTTTGTCGAACTCCCCGGCTGGGTCGGCTTGATGGTCAACGGAGCAGGACTGGCTATGGCGACCATGGATCTGCTTAACTTTTCCCAACTGCCTGCTAGCAACTTCCTGGACCTAGGCGGCGCAGCCGATCAAAAACGCATGGAAACGGCACTCAACCTTCTCTTTGACGACGCCCAGGCCAAAGCGATATTTATCAACCTTTTCGGTGGCATTTTGTCCTGTGAAAAAGTCGCTCTCGCCATGAAAGGAGCCCTGAAAGGCAAGGCACCCAAAAAACCCATCGTAGCCCGTATGTCCGGCAAGGACGCCAAATCAGGACTGGAGATTCTCAAAGATCTCAATGTGGACAATCTGCATATAGCCAGAGATATGAAGACAGCCATAGAAATTCTGACCACGCTTAAGCCCACAGATGCGCAGGCTATCGATTTTCCGGCTCCCATGGATCGCCCGGTCGGACAGACTCCGAAATCGGTCGGCTATACCAATAACGCCGTATTCGGCATTGACAAGGACACCCCCATTCTTGTTCAGGGCATCACAGGGCGCGAAGGCCAGCTCCATACACGCCTCATGCAGGAATATGGGGCAAATGTCGTCGCTGGCGTCACTCCGTTCAAGGGCGGTCAGGAAGTACTTGGCGTCCCTGTGTACAATTCCATTGCCGAGGCAAACCGTTTCCACGAACTTGGTGCAAGCATCATTTTTGTCCCTCCCAGCATGGCAGCCGACGCCGTTTCCGAAGCAGCCTCCAATGAAATACCCTGGGCTGTCTGCATCACCGAAGGCATCGTCCAGCACGACATGCTTTCAACATTTGAACAGATCAAGAATTCCCCGACTCGCGTTGTCGGCCCAAACACACCGGGAATCATTGTTCCTGGCAAAACAAAGATTGGCATCCTACCTCCAACGCCCTTCACGTCCGGCCCTGTGGCCATACTCTCCCGTAGCGGCACACTGACCTATGAAGTCGCTGACCGCCTGACCTCGGTCGGAATCGGTCAATCCTTATGCGTTGGCATTGGCGGAGACCCTTTCATTGGTGTTAATTTCGTAGATATGTTCGAGATGATTCGAAATCATGATGAGACTCGCGCTGTAGTAGTACTCGGAGAAATCGGCGGACAGGCAGAAGAAAATCTGGCGAAATACGTCATGAAAACCGGATTCGACAAGCCGGTCATAGCTTTCATTGCAGGACAAACAGCCCCTCCCGGAAAGCGGTTGGGGCATGCCGGTGCCATTCTCGAAAAAAGCGGAGGCATCAAGAGCAAGCTTGAAACGATGAGTAAGGCGGGATTTGCTATCTGCCCAAGCCTTGAGGCTGTTGCAGAAATGACAGCCAAGGCACTGGAATAGAATTAGAAGCGAAGTCGAGACGCTATTCGGATTCGAACAGCTCTGTCAATTTCCTGAACGCCTGTTCACTCCCAAATTCGGCAAGGACGCGCTCACGTCCGTTGTTGCCCAACTCCTTTCGGCGTTCTGGAGATACAATCAATGATTCAATTTTATTGGCAAAATCAGTCACGTCTTCGGGGGTTGCCAACAATCCTGTCACGCCATCCGCAATGACTTCCGGGTTTGAACTGACATCAAAGGCCACTACTGGCTTCCTTGTGGCCTGCGCTTCAACCAGAGTATATCCAAAGCCTTCCCATAAAGCCGAATGCGCCAGGATATCGACGGATTGGTAAAACCCTTTTATATCTTTGACAAATCCCAGAAAAAAGATGTTTTTTCCGAGCCCGCGTGTTCGGGCATATTCTTTCAGCTCGACCTCAAGCTCTCCGGTGCCGGCAATGAGCAGGCGCACGTCATGTCCTCTTTCCTCCAGCATTCTGACAGCTTCGATGACCATATGCTGGCCTTTCTGCCGTGTCAGTCGCCCCGCGTTCCCTATGACGACCTCTTTACCTATACGCTGGTAAACCGGAGCTGAAGGACGCTTGTCATACGCAGCAAAATCATACCCGTTATATATGATCGACACCTTGGAGGTATCGATGAGGTTGGGATTTTCCTTGAGAACGAGGCGCATTGTTTCGTTCGAATTACACACCATACGAGTGATGATCGACTTGAAAAGGAAGCGATTGAACGCAGAGTTTCTGACAGGCACGGCGATACCGCGACGATAAATGATGTTGCGAACTCCAGCGCAACGGGCGGCCATCCCCCCGGCCTTGACATCGCTGGGCAGAGAAAAAATAACGGAATCAATAGCATTTCGTCTGAAAAACATGACCAGACGAGCCATCATCAACGGGTTGAAAAAACTCAGGTTGCTGACAGAAAATCTATGAACAACGATGTGTTCAAGGCCTTCAAGGCGGTCACCCAACACACTCTTCTCGTTTGCAACAACGTGAACAGCATATCCATTACGGCTGGCAATAAGGCTATTCTCATAGACCCAGTGTTCACCACCGCCCCATGCCTTGCCCGTGTTAAAAAAACAGACCGCTTTCAAATTTTCCTCCGTGCCATCAACTGCATGTTTCCAAAGGCGAGCACCCTAACCGAACTTATTCAAGAGAGGCAAGCACGAAAACACAGAACCCTCAACCCACAACTCACCGGCAGCTACCGATGATCATCATGTTATCGGAATTTTCCGTCCAAAATCAGGTGAGAAAAGTACCCCGCGACGAAAGCAGTATAAAACGGAATAAAATCCCGTACAGCATCTGGCATCTGCATAAAAAACGGGACAGCCAGAATAGGGACGGGCACCAACAGCATTGCCCACCATGTATGTGTCCATCCGCGGTGAGACCCTACAGCCGGAAGCATGGAAAAGAGGCCGAACCACGCAGCCCAAACATACAATCCCCTGAGTATCAAAAACAAATCCACCACAGTGAACACAGCATAATACAGATTTTGCCCTTTTGAGTTAGTATCGACATCCGGGAAAAGTGCGCCCAAAAGACAAAAACCAATCAGTCCGCTTGCCTGGAGTGGATCAAACACCAACCATCCGAGCAGTATGGCGCCGACCAGTCCCATAACACCAAAAAAAAGGCCACCGGCCAGATGTCCTTTATAATCAGGCATATACCACCATACAAAAAGAGTTAAAAACGAAAATTAGAAAGATTGGGTGCAGACACTACGCAGAATAAACCGCCGAGCCTCTTCGTATAAACCGGGAACCTTAAACGGTGTCAAAAACCGAGTACGGACAGCACCTACAATACTTCCGTAGAGCATGAAAGCCGTCTGGGAGATAGGCAAATCTTCGAGAGAACCGTCCTCAATGCCTCGGCGCAAAAACTCCTCAATCATATCGATGAGCTCTTTGAATTTCGCACCAATTTTTTCTCGATCCAGATCTGGATTGTCATCGCTAAAGGGAGAACAACGAATAACGGTTGGAAACGTCTTCTCATTTTCCACAGTGAACTCAAGATACGCCTCGATAAACATTCCAAGAGCGTCGTACCCTGATGTGCACTCATTTGTCTTTGCGCGCAATTCGGTGATCATTGTGTCGATGAGTTCACTTCCGGCAACCATAAAAAGATTCTCTTTGGATTCAAAATAATGAAAGACCAAACCTGACGCTACTCCAGCCTGTTCGGCGACCATTTTCATGGTCGTTCCGGCATATCCACATCGAGCGAATATTTCCTGGGCAGCACTCAAAATCTTCTCTTTCTTCCCTATCGACACTTTTCCCTCCAAAAAAACAGTATACGTGCAATTTCTTGCCATTGATTAGTACGACTGTATCGTTTGTTCAAGCGGTATTTCAATTAACGCACACAAAAAAGACGGCAGCCAAAGCCACCGCCTTATTAGTTTGATTCTAAGAAAGACTACATGGCGTCAGATGATTGCAGCTCTTCAATTTGCTTATCAATTTCCTTCTGCAACCGAGCAGGCAGCCCCATAATATCAGTATTCAGGAAGCCGCGAACGATTGTCGAGGTCGCTTCGTCCTCGTCCATTCCCCGCGCCATGAGATACTCGATCTCTTCCTGTGCGATTTTGCCCACAGATGCTTCATGGGAGAGCTCAACGCCCTCCACGGTACCATCTAATTCCGGAATAGCCCAAATACGGCCACCACCAAGAATAAGTCCCTGACACTCAAGATGTCCCTTGCTCGGCACATGGTGTGCGCCGATATGCCCACGATTGATAATAGTGCCGCCGGAAGAAATAGTCCGGGCAATGATTTCACACCGAGTATGCGGTGCGTTCATAACGACTTTATTACCCATGTCCAGATGAGACCCTTTGGGGGCCACTACGACGGAATTAAAACGTGCTACGGAGTGAGGACCATTCATTTCAATGGACGGATACATCTGCAGGTCTTTAACCGGCTTGAGCAGTACATAGTTGGACAAGAACTTGCCGCCTTCTTCAACCACACCGGCAGACCGGGGCCGAACAGCGACGTCTTCACTCCAGTTATGAACCATGGTAAACGTCAACGATGCATTCTTCTTGACAAAAAACTCGGAAATACCCAGATGAGCCCCTGCCTTGGTGCCGTGGGCCACAGAACAGCCTGTAATGATATGCGCTTCAGCGCCCTCTTCAATTATTACGAGGTTGTGGACATTCTGCCCCACGTTCTCCGACTTGAGCATCAGACATGACTGGATAGGATCTTTGATCTTGGCACCGGCCTTGACACGAATGAAGTACCCACCATGCAGGTTGTCATACGCGGATTTGGTAAACTCATCCTTGTCCTTATCAACAAGCGTCCAGTAATATTCCTTGAGGCCGTCATACTTTTTGAGGGCTTCCTTGATATCCATAATCTCGACACCATCGTCATTGGACTGACAATGGACGGCAGATTGATCCATCTGCAAATAGGATGCGGAACGGGTACTCAGATCGGAGACAACCCCTGCCATAAGAAGCTGGTCCTTGTCCTCTTCGGACAAAACCGACAAATCAGTGATGGCCTCCCGCTGAAGACCGTCAAACTTGAAATTGGAAAGATCGACTTTACTCATATCTATCTCCTTCACAAGGAGTTGCTAGTTCATGCAGCGGACACATTCCTGATAGCCATGCTGCCGGATGTGGTCCAGAATATCCCTGGGACGACCTTCACAGCACAGATGCCCCTGATAAAGGACCTGGCCACGGTCTGCGTTGACATAATCAAGGATATACCCGGTATGGGTGATAATCAGCCCGGCCGTCTTGGTCTGCTCCTTGCGTTCACGCAAACTCAAATCCGGGGTGATGTTGTAATTGCCGTCCAGCACGTCACGGGCCACTTTGCCCACTAACTGCATGTTCTCCATATCAACACCAGACTCGGGCTCATCAAATAGCACGAGATCAGGCTGCTGAGCCATAAGCTGGAGCAGTTCAGACCGCTTAATCTCGCCACCGGAAAAACCGGAGTTGATGTCGCGATCCAGAAAATCAGTCATGTTGACGGTTTCAGCCAACAATTCGGGATTCACCTGCCCTTTTCGAGAGCACATCTGTACAAGATGGCGAGTACGCAGGCCGTGAATTGTCGGAGGCCGCTGAAAGGACATGCCTACACCGAGGCGAGCCCGTTCATACATGGGAGCGTCTGTAATATCCTGCCCCTTGAAATATATTTTACCCTTAGTCACATCGTATCCGGAAAAACCCATCAGGGACATGAGAAGAGACGTCTTGCCCGAACCATTGGGTCCGAACAGGATGAAAGTTTCCCCTTCGTTTATCTGGAGATTGATCCCCTTGAGGACCTCTTTATCGCCGATGTTGACATGCAAGTCTTCTATGGTCAGCATCTGTTCCCTCACTTTAAGTCATTATGCAAACTGGCTCATTACTTAACGGAGCCTTGGAAGTCCAGCGAATCGTACGAAAGCCGCAGGACACAACTCTTTCACTTGCTCCAGGCAAGCATTTGGATATACTCGTTTCGACCAAAGGAAGGATAAGCAATGGGAAAGAAGCGTATAAACAACCTTGGCGATCTCAAGCAGATCAAATTCGAGAAGAAAAAAGACGACGTCTACTCTCTTCCGTATGACAAAAATGAGCCTCAAAAAGAAAATGTCAACCCACAAAATGAACCTGCAGACGAAGAAGTGTTTATGGCCGCCATGCGTGGGGTAAAAAAAATGGATGGCGCAAGCGGCAGGCAAGTAACTCCTCAGGTGGAAACGGCTTCATCCCAGGTCATTTCCCCTGACGATGAAGCCAGAAATGACCTTCAACGATTTATGCGGGGCGATATCGAATTCGAACTCGAATATACGGACGAATTCATGTACGGCTATGTGCGTGGTCTGGATATCAAGATATTCCAGCAACTCAAGGCTGGGACGCTCAGCATAGCCACCCACCTCGACCTGCACGGCATGACCGCAGATCAAGCTCAGGAAAACCTACTTTTTTTCATTCGGGAAAGCTATCTTCAGGGCCATCGATGCGTTTTGATCGTAACAGGTCGTGGAAAGAACTCTCCGGGCGGTCAGTCGATCCTGCGGACCGGCATTGAAACATGGCTCACCAAGGAGCCACTTAGACGCGTTGTGCTGGCTTTTTGCACAGCTCAACCCAAAGACGGTGGCGCTGGAGCCTTGTACGTCCTGCTTCGCAAGCAGAAAAAAACGCAGGGGAAAATCAAGTGGGACACCATGGTCAATTGGGACGGCATCGACTAACAGTCTCTTTCATTCACAAAAAAGCCCCTCGTTCCAAAAAAACGAGGGGCTTTTGTTTTAAACTGAGGCTGCTGCTGCAGCATCTTCGACAGGCTGTTGGTCGACTCCGCCACCAACTCCAGACATATTCTTTGCAATGGCAAGTTCCTCTGCGGAGAATATCTTATTGATATCAATAATAATGATGAACTGTCCACTTTGACGCCCCATGCCCTTGATGTATTCGGCATTGATGGCCGCGCCCATCTTGGGAGCGGGTTCAATGGTATCCGGAGTCATCTCGAAAACCTCACGCACGGAATCAACCAAGGCACCCATGACCGTGAACTCACCTTCAAATTCGATCTCTACGATGATAATACACGTATCGACCGTATCTTCGCCCTTGGACATGCCCAATTTTAACCGCATATCCACAACCGGAACGGCATGGCCACGCAAATTGATGACACCACGCATGAACGGAGGCGTTCTTGGAATCTTGGTGATAGAAGTCAATTCCAGAACTTCCCGCACCGTCCCGATATCCAAAGCAAAAATTTCTTTACCCAAAGTGAAGGTCAAAAACTGATTGATATCTTCCAACGCTTCATCAACCATGGCAACCCCCTGATCAATTTATGTTTATTTTCATTTAGACTAATACAAAATGTCATTCGGACTTTGGGAAAAAGACCGCTTTTCCATGACTTCGTCAACCCTTATGTTGTTAATAATACACATTTACACAGAAAAACCATTATAAATATGCCCAGATGAACTATCCAAATGAACACGCCACACAATACGCAGAAGGATTCTCAAAAAAACCACCATGTTGGTAATTTTTTAAAAAAAATGATTGACACTCATCCCGGTCAAAGATAGTTACTCACTTCGCGTCGGGATGTAGCGCAGCCTGGTAGCGCACTTGACTGGGGGTCAAGGGGCCGTAGGTTCAAATCCTATCATCCCGACCAAATGATGAAATCCCCCACTGGACCGAGTAAAATCGGTCCGGTGTTTCATCGAATAGACCAGAAGCTGACGTAGCTCAATCGGTAGAGCGCGTCCTTGGTAAGGACGAGGTAGGCAGTTCAATCCTGCTCGTCAGCTCCATATATCTAAAACCGCTGATCGAAAGATCAGCGGTTTTTCTTTCGTTTTAAAAGCAAAATCAAACCATTATAATATGATTTTCCTATCTTCTAGTTTCCCTACCACCATCTATCCCCCATGCCCTGCTCACATCCTTCTTAACCCACTCGGATCAAAAGACTTACACATTATGCCAATCAATGATTGACACTCATCGCAGTCACATATAGTAACTCTCTTCGCGTCGGGATGTAGCGCAGCCTGGTAGCGCACTTGACTGGGGGTCAAGGGGCCGTAGGTTCAAATCCTATCATCCCGACCAAACGATGAAATCCCCCGCTGAAGCGAGTCAAATCGATCCAGTGCTTCATCGAAATAGACGGAATGCTGACGTAGCTCAATCGGTAGAGCGCGTCCTTGGTAAGGACGAGGTAGGCAGTTCAATCCTGCTCGTCAGCTCCATATAAAACAAGAAAATCGCCTTTCGAGAGAAAGGCGATTTTCTTGTTTTATATGTTTGACACTTTCCCCATGCGAACGATCCTATCGCAATCTGTCAGCATATATAAAAGAACTCAAAAATTGAGACTACCAGTTCTCGATACTATCGATGCAAAACTAGGGCATCCATTCAACAATGCCCTGGGCCGGTGCCCGATGTTTCCACTCCAAAAACTCAGTAAAATCGCGTACACCGTCACGAAGTACGGCTTGATAAACTTCGATGCTCATGACTTTCTGGTCATCTGGGATGTCGTTCTTTATCGCAAGGATAACCTGTCTGGTTTCGAAAGTTAACTTGGCAAGGATGGCATCAGCGACACGCTCAAAATACCCGGCGTATGACGACTCCATATGAATCTGTATCATGTCGATTTGCCAAGTGTCGCCATCAGGGGCTTCGTACCATGCATGCCACTCCAGACATCGATCTTCAGCGTCCAAAAGATTCGTATACTCAATGCGGCGAATGCGAGGGTTCTGGGCCAAACGAGCGACAGCCTCAAAACCAGCCGCCTGGGAAAAAGGCTCCGAATAAACATGCATGTCAATATCCAGGTGACGCATCAAGAGTCCCATACGTAACGACCCCACCAATTCAGCCCGAAAACCGAAAGCGGCCCAGATATTCAAAATTTCGGTTTCGTCAAGAACGCAGTGTGCACGCTGCTGATTATGTTTTGCTAATGCATTAATGTCTGTGATCATGGGAATCTCCCCCCCAAAAATTGACTACCAAAAGCCAAAGGAACGGCAAGTCCAGCCGCATTCACCAGTCTAAAAAATAAAAATTAGGTTATTTCTTGCCCTTCAAAGACGAAAGAAGCAATTTCCACCTACCAGAGCACTCGATTGAATACTATCAAAAATATAAATTCACTTTTAATGACAGTTGTTTAATAAAAAGACCGACCAGAAAACTGGCCGGTCTTTTTATTCCATTGCATTCTGGAGCTCTAGCCACTTCCGTCAAACAGAGTTCCGCTTTCCCTGATAATCAGGTCCGCCAGAAGCTGCTCCATGGAATAACTTGGATCGGACGGCTTGCGCATCTGTGCAGCCTGGTCGAGGAGTTGCGCCTGACTTTGCAACTGGAGTTCCTGGGCCTGCAGACTATCTTCCTTACCATCATAAACATCTTGAATGGCATTCATATCCGATAAATAGGACTGGACGGACGCCAATTGAGCCGCCCTGTCACCGGCATCAACGAGATTTGCACTGTCAAAAACCGTCCAATCATATCCATCAACATTGTGAAATGTAACGTTGAACCCACCGCTCTTGCTGGACTGAATATGAACATTACCAGTGGCGTCAATTTGTTCCGTCCCCCACTGGGATCCATCCAGCAACGCAATTCCATTATAATCAGAATTGGAAATCGTCCCTGTTATCTTGTCCACAAGTGCATCGTAATCAGCTTTGACAACAGCACTATTCTCATCAAGCTCTCCGGTATTTATCTTATCGATGATGTCTTCCATATCCCCCAAAGCATCAACAATGGTCGCCATATCAGTACGCGCCACACCAACCATGGCAGCAGCCTCACCAACATTTCTGGAAGCCTGCCGTGTCGCTCCGGCGTCCGCTCGCAACTGACCACTGATGGCTTCTTCAAAAGGATTGGTAAAAGTTTCCGCACGCACAGGGCCACCAAGCACAAGGCTTCTAAGATCCTGCCCCATCTTAGACGCACCAAACAGTTGATTTGTCAGCATGTCCTGCTGCAACAACTGGGTCGAATAAGTATAGAGAAAACTCTTTTCAATATCGGACAGGGCCATGCTCTCTCCCGGAGATGCAGTTAGACTATTCCGTATTTGTTATCGACGGGTTCTACAGTATCTTTAGGGTGCAGGATAAATACATGGCAAAAAAAAGGCCGACAGAACGTCGACCTTTCACATAGAAGCTCATATTTATTATTATTGAACAAATTCGGACATCTTAGTGAAGACTTCGTGTCCGTGGTCGTGACGCTCTACCCCTAAAACGTCTTCCAATTTGTCCACCTGTTTAATCATCTGGTCCAAACGATGGTCCGCATTGACGAGCAGCCAGATTTTACTTTTGCCACCGCCATTGATCGGCATGCAGGCAATACCTTCGACATTGTAGGCTCTCCGAGCAAACAGCCCGCATATATGAGACATCACACCGGGATGGTTGTTCACGGACAACTCAAGAACTGTCTGCTTACACATTTTTTTCACCTCCGATCATTTCAGAATTTGCAGCACCCGGAGGCACCATTGGATAAACAGGATCATCGGGACTGAGGGGCACATGAATCAGGGACGGGCCGGGTTCCGCCAATGCCTCACTCAATGTCTTGGCAGGATCGCTGCTCGTTCCGAGGTCGTGGGTGTTGAGACCAAACCCCTCCGCGATCTTGATAAAATCAACCTTGCGAGAATAATCTGAAGCAAAGTATCGCTTACCGTAAAACAAATCCTGCTGCTGACGGACCAAACCAAGCGCATTATTGTTCGTCAGAATAATCTTGATCGGAATATTATACTCCATGGCCGTTGCCAAATCCTGGATATTCATCATTATCGAACCATCCCCGCTGAAGCAGATCACGGGACGATCAGGGGCTGCCAAGGCTGCTCCAATGGATGCGGGCATACCGAATCCCATGGTACCAAGCCCACCGGACGTCAACCATTGGCGAGGATGTCTGAAGGGATACACTTGAGCCGTCCGCATTTGATGCTGACCGACATCAGTACAAACAATAGCTTTTTCCCCGGCCAATTCCGCCGCCTTCAGCACAACGCCGTATGCTGACGTTGGGTCCTCGGCGTGAGGTATCAGCATGGGATGGGTATCCTTCAACGCCTGTACCCGCTTCTTCCACGCCTCACGCCCCTTATTCTCGACCAATGGGATCAATGCCGTAAGTATATCAGAAATATCTCCTGTAACGGATGCTGTGGACGTCTTGATCTTGTCCAGTTCGCTCGGGTCGATATCCATATGAAGAATTTTCGCATTGGGACAAAATTCCGGAACCTTTCCGGTTGCACGGTCATCGAAACGCACACCCACCGCCACAAGCAAGTCACATTCTTCCAAAGCCAGATTCGTATACCGGGCCGCATGCATGCCCAGCATTCCCAGACACAGCGGGTTGTCAGTCGGAATAACTCCCAACCCCATAAGTGTCATCGCTGAGGGAATACCTGCTTTCTCAGCCAGAGTCAGAGCCTCGGTTGCCGAGTCGGATTGAATAACGCCACCACCAAGATACAAAACCGGCCTCTCCGCCAAGTTAATCATATCAGCAGCCCGTCTGACCTCTGCAGGGATCAGTTCATCTGTCGTCCCACGCTCGCCTGTCTCAGGCCACACGTCGAATTCGAGCATAGCCATCTGCACATCCTTTGGAACATCGACAACCACCGGACCGGGACGACCGCTTGAAGCGATACGAAAGGCAGCAGGGATTACCTCAAGCAACTCTTCGGCTGAACGAACAAGAAAATTATGTTTGGTAATAGGTACGCTCAAACCGTATGTGTCAACTTCTTGAAAGGCGTCAGTTCCAATCATGGAAAGCGGTACCTGACCAGTAATACATATAATGGGGATGGAATCGAGCTTTGCATCGGCTATGGCCGTCAATGTGTTTGTTGCCCCCGGTCCGGACGTAGCAAAGAAAACGGCAGGCTTTCCCGTTACACGCGCCATACCTTGAGCTATGAATCCGGCCCCCTGCTCATGACGGGTAAGGATATGCCGAATGGCATCACTCTGTCCCAGGGCATCGTACAAAGGCAAATTGGCACCACCCGGGATACCGGCGATGATATTGATGCCCTGCCGTTCCAAGAGTTTGATGATGATTTCCGCTCCACTCATTTTCATAGGTCCTCTCCTCATGTGTTCCCCGAAGTCTCAGGTAGGAATTCAAAAGAAAAACCCCCGCCGGTACGCACCGACGGGGGTTGAAAATTCGTAAAAAGAATCCCGCTATGGCGCGTCCCTATCGACACCACATACTACTACGTCTACTACGACGCATACGCTGACCAATACTAGGCTGGCGGGTATGATGGAAATGGTGTTCAGGTCGTGCATTGGGAAAATCCTTTTTGTTTCTAAAAAAGAGAATTAGTCGTGTCTCTTGGAAAGGTCAAGCGGTTTCTCCCCCTCATCCCTCTTGCCTTTTCACCAACAGTATTTACTTGATCAAAACACCAAACCGGAGACTGCCATGCACGTACTCATAGTCCTCGCCCATCCCAGTGAAACCAGCTTCAATCATGCAATAGCTCACCAGACTGCAAAGACACTACTCGACAATGGTCACACAGTAACCTTACGCGATTTGTATAAAGAAGGATTTGACCCCCTTCTACCGCATGAAGAAATTCCCCGTGATGCAGACCTTACGGCCAAAATCTCCACGTATTGTGATGAGACTAAAGAAGCAGAAGGCATTATTATTGTTCACCCTAACTGGTGGGGAATGCCGCCTGCGATTTTGAAAGGATGGGTGGACAGAGTTTTACGCCCCGGACTCGCCTATGAATTCAAAGAAGGAGACAGTGGAGAAGGTGTCCCTGTCGGCCTGCTCAAGGCAGACACCGCCCTTGTCTTCAACACATCGAACACTTCGTCAGAACGTGAAACGGCAATCTTTGGAGATCCTTTGGAACGCATATGGAAGGACTGTATTTTTGGTTTGTGCGGTATCACCCACTTCACCAGAAGAATGTTCAATATCATCGTCACCAGTAGTGCCGAACAAAGAAGTCAGTGGCTCGATGAAGTGACCAAAACAGTCGAGAGCGCCTTCCCTGCTAACGAGCTAAACACATAACACCCTGGCAGCCATATGATCTTGGAGTGATCAATCATATCTACAGTCGGTCTACGGCCAACCAAAAAGCTGCTGCGCCCACAAATAAACGGACAACATGCCCTATGTGGAAATGGTATCCCCAATCAATGGCAAACATGGCAATAACCGCCACCACAAAACCTGCCAAGATCACCTTTCGCCAGATATTCAAGCGCAACAAGTTCATGCAAAGACTCCAAAACCTTCCGGTTTATTGATTTCTTTTAAAGGAAACAGCTTATAAACTGCGGAATATGTTGGATACTGCCAGAATAATGAATCCGGTTGATACGAGCCAAAAAGGACGAATCAAATCCTCTAGAGCAGGAACAGACATGACATCTATTTGAATAAGTATACCGAGAAGGCCAATAAGGACTCCGATGATCCAGGTGATCAACTGCGGGGCACTAAGGTTCATGGACAAACGCTCCAATTGAGTTCTAGTCTTGCGATTTATTCAGAATTCCTAATAAAATCTTCGGCATCCACTTCACAAAGTGGTTTCGAATACAAATATCCCTGACCGTAATCGCATTGCAATGAATAAAGCAAGTCCCTTTGCCTCTCGGTTTCAATCCCCTCCGCCACGACACGAAGGCGCAAACTATGGGCCATATTGACGATGGCTCTAATGATTTCAATATTTTCAGGAGCCGACTCCATTCTCTGAACAAAGCTCAAATCGATCTTGAGCTGATCAGTGGGAAACTTCTGCAAATAACTCATGGAGGAATATCCTGTACCAAAATCGTCGATGGACAATAATATTCCAAGTTCTTTCAAGAGATTCAATTGATTGGCCGACCTCATGGCATCCAACATGACAACGGTTTCAGTAATCTCCAACTTGAGACACTGTGGAGGCAGTCCTGAACGTTTCAAAATGTTCGCCACATCAGCAGCCAGTGATGATTCACCAAATTGCTTTGCGGAAATATTGACGGCAATAGTCAATTCAGAAGCAGGCTGATGTTGGATGCGCCAATTATTCATGACCGTGCATGCCTGTTCAAGTATCTGCATGCCGAGATGCACAATCAACCCGGTCTCTTCCGCAACCGGAATAAATTCACCAGGACTAACCATACCCCGCTCGGGATGATTCCAACGAGCCAAAGCTTCAAACCCATACAGCCTGCCGTCCGCCAGATTTACAATAGGTTGATAATACGCTTCAAATTCTCGATCTTGCAGAGCCTTTTTCAGATCATTTTCAACAGCCAGGATATTGATAACACCTTCACGCATACTTTTGTGGTAAACTACATAGCGATTTTTACCGCTATCCTTGGCTTCATTCATGGCAACTTGTGCATTATGAACAAGCTCCTCCGATTCTACCTGTGCGCCAGAAGCTATATCATACCCAATACTGGCTGAAATGTTGAATGTAATGTCATCTACTTCAACAGGTTCACTGAATGACTCATGTATCTTTTTTATCAGTGCCCGAACATCCGACACTGACTCCATCTCATTTACCAGTATGCCGAACTCATCACCGCCAAAACGGGCCACGGTATCAAAAGATCGAACCATTCCCTGTAATTTCTTACTGATGCACTGTATCAGTTTATCACCGACAGAATGTCCATAATGATCATTTACAGCTTGGAATCTATCCAGATTTACAAATAGCACAGCGTAAAAACCGTTATCTTCAACAGATCGATCAACAGCTTGGCTCAATCGATCCAGAAATAAAACTCTATTAGGCAGTCCCGTAAGAGTATCATGGAGCGCGCTGTGCTTTAACTGCTCTTCCATACGCTTTCGGTTGGTGATATCCCGCATGCTTATTCTGATTCCAAGATCAGCGCCTTCTTCAGTCCTGATTGCATGCTTGATAAGACTCAGCCACCGGATTTTGGCATTTGAATCATAAATCCTGAAATCCAGATTCTTTTCGCCCCCCACAGCCTCATCTTTCATAAAGCTGGACCATCCAGACCGATCGTCCGGGTGGATAATCCTCTCCAACAATCCAGGATTATGGACATATTCATCTGGAGAGTACCCGCTCACACGCTCACATGAGGGTGAAATATACCGGATATCCCCCTGAGGCCCTATCCAGCATTCCCAATCGTAATTGTAATCGGCTACAAGCCGATATCGTTGTTCAGATTTCTCCAAAGCAGCCTTGGAAATTTCCAACTGATCAATGGTTGCTTCAAGACGTCGTGTCGTTTCTTCCAGGCGCCTCTTTTTCCGATGTAAATCGGCAAATATATGAATCTTACTACGAAGGACTTCAGGCTCAACCGGCTTGAATAAATAGTCTACAGCCCCAAGTTCATACCCGCGAAACACATGTCGTTGATCCTTGCTTATGGCCGTAATGAAAATTATTGGTATATTGTGAAAAGACTCTGAACTGCGAATTCGTTCTGCCAACTCAAAACCATCCATGCCAGGCATCATGACATCCAGTAATGCCACTGCAAAGTCATAATCCGGCAGACATTCAAGCGCTTTGGCTCCGGATGGAGCCATTACTAAATTCAAGTCATACCCTTTGAGTATGCCCTCGACCAACTTGAGATTGATTCGTTCGTCATCCACGACGAGAACATCAACAATATCGATCATTTTTCCTCATTAGCATCTCGCACATTCTTTCGTAAAAATCAGAATAGAGCATAGTGTATTCAAACCAACAGGACAATCATGTTATAAACTCATTTAATTTCTATTATATTTAACTTGAATATTGTCTTTCTTTAAAGCCTTTATTTGCTTTTTTGACAGACTGAATAAATTTAATATAAACCGCTGCCACTGAACCCAGAGAGGAGATCTCCATGACAGACAAAGAAAAACAGTTCAAGCAGGCGTTGGACGGGCACCACCAGTGGCCATGTCCATATGTATATAAATTCATAGTGCCTACAGAAAACTTTGACCAATTTAAAAGACTGTTTCCAGACGAAGAATTAAAAACCCGTCAATCAAAAAATGGTAAGTACACAAGCATTACCATGGTCTCTACCATGTGCTCCTCAGATCATGTCATGGGAATTTATGAAAAAGCATCTCAGGTTCCCGGGCTTATGTCTCTATAATTGACCTTTGGTGATAAATGATTATGACTGTCTGACGATCAAACTCTTAATCACTGTTGGAGATAATCATGTGGGAATATACAGATAAAGTGAAAGACCATTTCCTCAACCCTCGTAATGCCGGCACCATTGAAGACGCAGACGGCGTGGGAGAAGTCGGGTCTCTGGCCTGCGGAGACGCTCTGACGCTCTATATAAAAGTAAATGACGATGATGTCATCACCGATGCGAAATTCCAGACTTTCGGCTGTGCCAGCGCCATTGCTTCCAGCTCCGCCCTTACGGAACTGCTCATCGGCAAGCATGTTGAAGAAGCAGAAAAACTGACCAACAAGGACATCGCTGAGTACCTGGGCGGACTGCCCAGAGAAAAAATGCACTGTTCCGTCATGGGACAGGAAGCCCTTGCCCAAGCCATTAAAAACATGCGTGGAGAAGCCCCGCCCCAGGCGGAACACTCGCACGAAGGGGAACTCATTTGTGAATGCTTCGGCATTTTCGATGAAGAAATACTTCGCGCCATCAAGGAAAACGACCTCCAGACAGTTGAGGACGTCACCAATTTCACCAAAGCCGGGGGCGGATGCGGAAAGTGCATTGAGGACCTGGAACGCCTTCTGGCCCAGGCCCATGGCGAATCCGTCTGCGAAACGCCTTCTTCCGAACCATCTTTCCCGGCACAGGGCATGACCAACATCCAGCGCATGCACCTCATCGAATCCGTCATTGACGACAACATTCGCCCGGCATTGCAAGCAGATGGTGGCGACATCAAACTGGTGGATATTGACGGCAGTACAGTCGTCGTTCAATTCATGGGCATGTGTTCCGGCTGCCCCTCCAGCCAAGCCACTCTGCATAATTTGGTTGAAGGCAAACTCAAAGAAAAGGTCGATCCAGACCTCTCAGTGAGGGAGGCGTAATAATGAAGACCATTTATCTCGATAATAATGCGACCACACAAGTTGACCCGCTGGTTTTTGAGACAATCAAACCCTATTTCACAGAACTTTATGGCAATCCTTCGTCCATGCACCGCTTTGGCGGACAAGTGGGCGTCGAGTTAAAAAAAGCGCGTGCTTCGGTTGCCGATCTGCTCCACTGCCTCCCTGAAGAGATACTTTTCACGTCCTGCGGTTCGGAATCTGACAACACGGCTATCAGGTCCGCCCTGACAGCCCAACCCAAAAAACGTCATATAATCACGACAGCCGTGGAGCATCCTGCTGTCCTGAGCTTCTGTAAGTTCCTCGAAAAAAAAGAAGGATATGAAGTCACATATCTGGGCACAGACGAGCACGGCCGTCTTGATATTGAAGAATACAAGGCGGCTATCAGACCCGATACAGCCATTATCTCAATAATGTGGGCTAACAACGAGACAGGCAACATTTACCCCATTGAAGAAATGGCAAAAATCGCCAAAGACAATGGTGTTCTTTTTCATACTGACGCCGTACAGGCCGTTGGCAAAGTTCCTATCGACCTCCAAAAAGTCCCTGTGGACATGTTGTCGCTGTCTGGCCACAAGCTGCACGCACCCAAAGGTGTCGGAGCCTTGTTCATCCGCAAAAGGTCACCCTTCCGTCCATTTCTCATTGGTGGACATCAGGAAGGAAGTCGCCGCGCAGGCACAGAAAACACCACGGGCATTATCGCTCTTGGCAAAGCATGCGAACTGGCCCTTGAGCATATGGATGAGGAAAACACACACGTTCGCGCCTTGCGGGACAAGCTGGAAAACGGACTGCTTGCCACCGTCCCCAACTCGATTCTCAACGGAGACAAGGACAACCGGCTGCCTAATACGTCGAACATCTCTTTCGGCTACGTCGAAGGAGAAGCCATCCTCTTGATGATAGATCAGGTCGGTATCGCTGCCAGCTCGGGTTCGGCGTGCACATCGGGTAGCCTGGAACCGTCGCATGTTCTTCGGGCAATGGATGTCCCATTCACTTTCGCACACGGTTCCATCCGATTCAGCCTGAGCCGATTCAATACGGAAGAGGAAATCGACTTCGTACTGGAAACCATTCCTCCCATTATCAAAAACCTGAGAAAGCTCTCACCGTTTTCTCCCGACAAACAAAGCCTCGGCTAAGCCGGAAACCTTTGAGGAATCACCTATGAAAATAGCTCAAAACATGGTTGAACTCGTTGGGAATACGCCTTTGGTTCGCCTGAACACATTGTCGGAAGGTCTGGCCGCAACCCTGGTTGCCAAACTCGAATTCAACAATCCTTGCGCCTCAGTCAAAGACCGAATCGCAAAAAATATGATCGAAGCCGCTCTTGAAAGCGGTACGATCTCTCTGGATACCATTTTGGTGGAGCCGACCAGCGGCAATACCGGCGTCGGCCTGGCTTTTGTCTGTGCGGTCAAAGGAATGAAACTCATCCTGACTATGCCCGAGAGCATGAGCATTGAACGACGCAAACTGCTTCTGGGATTTGGGGCCGAACTCATTCTTACTCCGGCAGCCAAAGGCATGCAGGGAGCAATTGATCGTGCGGAAGAGATCGTCCGGGATATGGACAACGCATTCATGCTCCAACAGTTTGAGAACGCGGATAATCCCGCCATGCATCGCAAGACAACCGCTCTTGAAATATGGGAAGATACTGACGGGAAAGTGGATATGTTTGTTGCCGGAGTCGGCACTGGCGGCACCATTACCGGAGTGGGACAAGCACTTAAAGAAAAAAAATCTGACCTTAAAGTCGTTGCTGTTGAACCCGCGGCCTCTCCTGTTCTGTCCGGCGGAAAACCCGGTCCACATATGATACAAGGGATCGGTGCCGGCTTTATTCCAAGCATTTTAGATACTGATATTATAGATGAAGTAATCACAATCGACAATAACACCGCAATTGAAACAGCCAAACAAATGATCATGAAAGAAGGCATCCTGTGCGGTATTTCCTCCGGAGCCAACTGTGCGGCCGCACTAGAGCTCGCCAAACGACCTGAAAATGCAGGAAAAATGATCGTTTTCATCGTATGCGATACCGGCGAACGGTATCTGAGCACCTCTCTTTTCGAATAAGGCAGCCCCATGAGTAACAGCACATATTCTCTTGCCGACGTTGTCGCCCTGTTGGTCGAATCTGGCAGTAATAGCCCGACATCGAACAGATATACGGAAGAAGCCCCCATGCCTTCGGTTGAAATCCTCTCCAAAATTGTAGAGGATTTACGATCCGTTCTGTTCCCGGGATATTACGGTCCCTCGGAAATTACACCGGACACCATGCCCTATTACATCGGCTCCACGCTCGATCAATTGGTGAGGACGCTCGCGGATCAGATCAACCGTGGATACTGCTTCGTCTGCGATTTAACGGAAAAAGCCAAATGTAATGATTGCGAAGCTCGAGCTAAGCGTATCGCGCAAGAATTCATAACAAAACTGCCCATGATCAGGAACCTGCTCATGGCCGATGTGGAAGCTGCTTATGACGGTGATCCTGCTGCAAAGACACATGGTGAAACAATTTTTTGTTACCCGTCTATTCGTGCTTTGACCAATCATCGTATTGCCCACGAACTATACCTTCTCGGTGTGGATATCATCCCACGGATCATCGGAGAGATGGCCCACTCGAACACGGGAATTGACATTCACCCGGGAGCGACCATCGGGAAAAGCTTTTTCATAGACCATGGCACAGGCACAGTTATCGGTGAAACTACTATCATCGGAGACAATGTCCGTATTTATCAGGGGGTCACCCTTGGAGCCAAAAGCTTCCCAAAAGGCGATGACGAACGTTTAATCAAAGGCCTGCCGAGGCATCCCATTGTTGAGGACGATGTTATTATATATGCGGGATCAACCATTCTTGGCCGTGTTACCATCGGCAAAGGCGCGGTCATTGGTGGCAACGTCTGGATCACACGAGATGTCCCTGCAGGCGCACAAGTCGTTCAATCCAGAGCCACACAGCAGAGCTTTGAAAACGGCGGCGGCATCTGATCAATTGAATATAGTAACGTAGAAAGGGGAAGGACAGCATACTGTCCTTCCCCTTTCTCACTTGTATCAAATCACTTATTTTTCCAAATCTCTGATCATGACAGCCAAACTCTCTCCCGAAGGAGTTTTCGCGTTCGGGTCAATAGACAGGATTTCCTTCCACATCTTGATGGCTGACGCCTTGTCATTAAGATCATACATATAAACAATACCCATATTAAAACGGGATGTCAGGTGCTTGGAGTCCAGGGCCGCCGCATTGCCGAATGCTTCCACAGCTTTCTGATATTGTTTCGTTCGCCTGAACATGACGCCCAGATCAGACCAGACATTGACCTCCATGGGGGCCAGTTCCAAAGCTCGTTCATAGGCAGTTATAGCCTGTGCGGCCAAATTATGGTCAAAACAGAAATTGCCAAGTTCGATCCACTTCGCCGCATTGGTGGGGTCATCAGCAGCTGCCTTTTCAAGATTTGCCAATGCAACCGGATTCGCCTGATGCGATTCGTCACTATCCTGCTGTTGCGGAACCGACGCTCCCGTGCGGGCCTGTTGTTGTCCCATATAGAGAGAAGTAACCGAGTTTCCAATAAAGGCTCCTACGAGCAAAGCCACGACAGCTAGAAATATTGCAGAAGACTTTTTCACATAGTTTGATTTCAAGTCTTCCATTTCACGATTTTTCTTATGAACGCCCATATATTCTCCAAATTCAAATAAAGTTATTTCAGACCAGTTTAGTCGATTTAATACAAAACATGTTTTCTTAGCCATGTAAACATTGTGCAATTCGTCGCAAAGATGGCGCAACACTTGACTTACGATCCGGCTTATACCAATCTACCCCGACTCATTTAAACACCGACTTTCATCTATAGAAATATACGGTTCCCGGAGGAAACGAAACCAATGAGCGACTATAAAAACACCCTGCTCCTGCCCAAGACAAAATTTCCCATGAAGGCCAACCTCAAGCAGCGAGAGCCAGAGATGCTCAAGTTCTGGGAACAGAACAAATCATACGACGCAATGGTTGCTGCCGGAGATCCTGATAAAGAATACGTACTGCACGATGGTCCGCCCTATGCCAACGGACACATTCATATGGGCACGGCACTGAACAAAGTCCTCAAGGACATCGTTGTTAAATCCCGGAACATGCAGGGACAAAAGGCTCAGTATGTTCCAGGTTGGGACTGTCACGGTCTGCCTATTGAGCACAAAGTCGAGCAGGAACTCAAGAAAAAGAAAAAGGAACTCGACACCCTGACCATCCGCAAGGTCTGTCGCTCCTACGCCGCCAAATGGCTGGACACTCAGCGCAAAGAATTCAAGCGTCTGGGTGTGCTCGGCGTATGGGAAGACCCGTACATGACCATGAAGCCCGAATATGAGGCAGCCACTGCCCGCGAACTGGGACGTTTCATGGAGCGCGATGGCGTTGTGCGCGGCAAAAAGCCCATCTACTGGTGCTGCGACTGTCGTACTGCACTTGCAGAAGCTGAAGTCGAATACGAGGATCACACCTCACCTTCCATCTATGTCCGCTTCCCCATGGCTGACGAGAATTTCAAGAAAGTCGCCGACATCGACATCAACAAGCTGTTCATCCTCATCTGGACCACCACTCCTTGGACCATCCCCGACAACATGGCCGTGGCCGTGCACCCCGACTTCGACTACGTATTGGTTGAAGCTGGCGGAGACTACTACGTCCTGGCGGAAGGTCTGCTTGAAGAATGCACCAGCAAATTCGGATGGGACGCCCCCAAGGTTCTGGCAACCGTTCGCGGCGCAGAACTGGAAGGGCTCCAGGCAAAGCATCCGATTTACGATCGTCCCTCCCCGGTTGTCCTGGCTGACTACGTCACTCTGGAAACCGGCACAGGCTGTGTTCACACAGCCCCCGGCCATGGTCGGGAGGACTTTGAAACAGGCCTCAAGAACGGCCTTGAAATCTATTCACCCATGAATGATCGTGGTGAATTCCTTCAGGAAGTCGAGCATTTTGCCGGTTTGAACGTCTGGGACGCCAACCCCAAGGTCATCGAGAAACTGACCGAAGTCGGCAATCTCATGACATCTGAAAACATCACCCACTCCTACCCCCATTGCTGGCGCTGCAAGGAACCTGTCATCTTCCGCGCAACCACCCAGTGGTTCATCGGCATGGACGAAAACAACCTGCGCAGTCGAGCACTCGACGCCATCCGCAACGATGTGCAGTGGGTTCCGGCCTGGGGTGAAGATCGAATTTACAACATGGTTGAGAACAGGCCCGACTGGTGCATATCCCGCCAGCGCAACTGGGGTGTCCCCATCTCCGCATTGATCTGCGAAGACTGCGACGAAACATGGTTTGACGCCCAATGGGTGTACGACATCTGCGACAAATACGCGCAGCATGAAACCGGCTGCGACTACTGGTTTGAAGCTCCGCTTGATGAAATCGTTCCCAAAGGTCTGACCTGCGCCAAATGCGGTGGAACCCATTGGAAACGTGAAACCGACATTCTTGATGTCTGGTTTGATTCCGGCACAAGCTTTGCCGCTGTGGTTGAGCAACGTAACGAAACCCGCTTCCCTGCCGATCTGTACCTTGAAGGATCAGATCAGCACCGCGGCTGGTTCCACAGTTCCTTGCTCGCCTCGGTTGGTACCCGTGACATCCCGCCTTACAAGACTGTCCTGACACACGGCTACGTGGTGGACGCTGAAGGCCGCAAGATGTCAAAGTCCATCGGCAACGTCATCGCCCCGCAGGAAATCATCGACAAATTCGGCGCCGAGATTCTGCGCATGTGGGTTTCAGCCTCGAACTATCAGGAAGACATCCGCATCTCGGACGAAACCCTGAACAGACTCGTGGACGCTTATCGCCGCATCCGCAACACCTGTCGCTACCTGCTGTCCAACCTGAATGACTTTGATCCCGCAAACAAGGTCGCCCCAGCCGACATGCAGCCCTTGGACCGTTACGCCTTGGATATGGTCTCTCGTCATCACGAAAGTATTCAAAAAGCATACAGAAAATTCGAATTCCACAAAGTCTATCACACCCTGCACAACCTGTGCGTGGTCGACCTGTCCGCTTTCTATCTCGATATCATCAAGGACCGCCTGTATGTGGAAGAAGAAAACGGACTGAAACGCCGCTCTGCTCAGACAGTGCTGTGGCAGACCCTGCTCATGCTTTTACAGGACATGGCTCCAGTCCTCTCTTTCACTGCGGAGGAAGCATTCCAATCCCTGCCGGAAGCTGTCAAACAAGCCTTGCCGCAAGATAAGACGGTCTTTGCTCTTCGCTTTGCACCCGACAACACTGGCATGGATGACGCAGAACGCGCCCGTTGGGAAAAACTGGCTCAGGTTCGCGCCGAAGTAAATAAAGCCATAGAACCCAAGCGCAAGGAAGGCGTCATCGGTAAATCTCTTGACGCACAAGTTACACTCTACGCAACCGAAGAAATTCGCACCCTTGTGGAAACCGAAGACATCGATCCGCGTGAATTCTTCATCGTTTCAAAACTGATGCTGGAGGATGCGGACAAAGCACCGGCAGACGCTTATCAGGGCGAAGACATGACTGACATCATAGTCATGGTCGAAGCAGCAACTGGCGTAAAATGTGAACGATGCTGGCGTATCAGCGAAGACCTCGGAACAGATGACGCATACCCGGACGCATGTCCCCGCTGTACAGCTGTCCTGAAAACTCTCGCCTAAAGTCAGAATGAACCGATATACTCTGGCAACCATATGGGCGACAGCCACTGTCGCGCTTGATCAAATCACCAAGTTGTGGGTGCTCAACACCATTGAACCGTGGACCGGCTTCAAGGTAATCCCGGGCTTTTTCAACTTGGTCCATGTTCTGAACAAGGGCGCGGCCTGGGGCTTTCTGGATGACGAAAATATTGACTGGCAACGACCGATGTTCATCGCAATATCGGTCGTTGCCGTATTTGCCATCGGCTACATGCTCAAAACAACCAAGAAAAACGACCAATGGATGATCACAGGTCTGGGCATGATCGCAGGCGGAGCCGTTGGCAACGCCATTGACCGCATCTGGCTCGGGTCAGTCATAGATTTTCTAGATGTTTATGTGGGTACCTATCACTGGCCCGCTTTCAACATTGCAGACAGCGCCCTGACAGTCGGTGCAGGCTGCATCATTTTGTCAATGCTTTTTCAGCGCAATTCGGAACAGGATTAATCCCCTGCCGTCAAAGGAGAAATAATTATGTTCGCGGACTTTTCAGCTCTGACCTCTACTCAATGGGCCATTGTATCCATTGCTGTTCTTACCTGCTTTTCCTTCAGCGTCTGGACCATTCTTGATGTGTGGAAACGTGACTTCGGATCATCCAATGAAAAAGCTCTCTGGATGCAGATATGCATTTTTATTCCCATTTTAGGCGCTCTGGCGTATCTTTTCCTCGGTAGAAAAAGAGGGAGATTGATGAAATGATGAAAATTGTAAAGAATTTCGCTACACTGCTGTTAGTTATATCTCTGTTTGCTCTCATTGGCTGCGCCAGCAAAACCGATGTGGAAACCTTACAAGGTGAACGTCAGCAAGACCTGACTCGGATGAAACAGCTTGAATCAGAGCTTGAGGAATCCCGTCAACTTCTCAAAGAGGAAATTGAAAAATCCAACTCTCCCATCCGGGAACGTTCCGCCGACATGTGGGCCGAGATACAGTCTTTACGGGCTGATTTCGCCAAACTGCGCGGTGAAATGGATGAAGTTAATATTCGTATGGACCGCCAGGTCGGCGCAAAAGACTCCACAGTCACCATGGACAGGCTCGCTGAACAGTTAGCCGAAATTGAATTTGCATTGGAAAATCAATTGCAAGTGGACCTACCAAAAGTTCGAGAAGAACGAGCGGCAGTCCTCGCCCCGACAGCAAATCTTGAAGATGGAGTTACCCCGGATGCCCCGGAAGCTGTCGCCGAAACGAACCAGACAGGGGCCACATCTGCACCGGATACTTCGCCTACTGACACAGACCCGGCAAAAGCTCTCTATGACAAAGCCTATGCCTTGTATAAAGAGAACCAGTTTGAAAAAGCGCGTTCTTACTGGGCTGAATTCACAGACACTTTCAAAAAACACCAATACACACCCAGTGCTGTATTCTGGCAAGGCCAATGTTACTTCAAGCTCAAGGACTATGCACGAGCTGTTATCCTTTTCGAAGACGTCATTGAAAAACACAAGAAAAGCTCAAAATATAAATCAGCTCTACTTAAATCCGGTTACTCTTGGAACTACCTTGGAAAACCGGAGCTCGCCAAAATGCGTTTCGAAGAAACCATCAAGAAATTTCCCAAGTCTGTAGAAGCAACACAGGCTAAACGTTCTTTGGATAAAATGAAATAATTGATCCCATCCGTCAGGATGTGCCATGTTCACCACTCAGGATATATTATGAAAGAAATCATCAAGGGATTCCGAAAAATCGTTTACCTCTCTTTCCCGCCGACTGTTTCAGGTCGCCCTGTTGTCTGTAACCTTCTGCGCAACTTTGACTTGAGTTTCAATATTCTCAAAGCGGACATCAGCCCTCGGCATGAAGGGACCATGACCCTTGAACTCTCTGGAATGGAAGAAGACTTCCACAAAGGGATTGGCTACCTCAAGGAAAACGGCGTTCGCATCACACCTGTTGCACACAAGATTTTTCGCAACGAAGAATCCTGTATCCATTGCGGCGTCTGTACCGCCATGTGCCCAACCGACGCGCTCACTCTGGATAAAAGCAGTAAAACAATAGTGTTCGACGTTGAAAAATGTTCGGCCTGCGGAATGTGCACCCGAGTCTGCCCAGTCAAGGCAATGACTCTCGACCTGGATGAAAACTCCAGACAATAATTTCTCCTGGAGACCTCATGAGCGAAGAAAAACGATCCTTTTCACGCATCCCAGTCAGACTGAAGGGACATGTCCGTCCCATGCAGTCCATCGATTCTCCACAATTATTCTCCGGAGACTCAGGATATGTGGAGGCCTCCCGCGACGCTCTGTTAAAAAACAGTAAACTCCCGGATGAGCTCACGATGTTTCTGGCCGAAATGGACAGAAAACTCGATCAGGTGATTGGCATACTCAGCAAAGACAGTGTCCGCTCGGATTTTCCCATTGATATCGAAATCATGGAAATATCAGGCGCCGGCGTCAAATTTCGCTCCACTCAACAATTCCAGCCCAACGATCCTTTGGAGATAATTCTGGTTCTCAGCCAAATGCCTGTTAAGATGGCAGGATCCAAAGGCCGCATACTGGACAAGGAGTCGGATACGGGGCTCTACCGTTTCGAATTCGTCGACTTGCGTGGTTCAGATATGGAAAGCATTGTCCAATTCGTCTTCAAACAGCAGCGAGAACAGATCAGAAATTCCAAAATGTAGCCCCTTCCAGGAGTTGAAATATGACCAGCAACGATGCACTGGTAAAAGAATTAATGGAACAGGTCACCGACCAACTTGTCGCCAGCCTCAAAGATACTATCAGGGCTTCTGTTGAGCGAGAAATCGCATCAAACCTGTCCAAAGCTCTTCTTGAAGGAGAATTCTACCGCAGAGTTAATGACGATCTCCAGAATGGCCTCAAGCAGATCTATCAGGAAGTCAAAGTTGCCCGAGGGGGCAAGGAAATCAAGAGCATAAAGGCTGACATCGACCCAGAGGAATTCTTTTCCGAAGCCTCTGACCAACTTGATGCCGTCATGCAATCAACCGAGAAAGCCGCTGTTGAGATCATCGACATCGTGGAAAAGCTCCAGGAACTTCAAGGCTCGGTTGCAACCATTGTCAAAGGATTTGAGTCTGGAGGCGTGACTAAATCCAACCGTGAAAAACTTGCAAAAATCAACCAGACGCTCGGCATGGATTTGTCCAACATAATGGTCTCCCTGAGTTTTCAGGATTTGACCGGCCAGCGGATCAAGAAAATCATCAATTCCATCAGACAGATTGAACAGATCGTCAGAGAAGTCATGCTTTCAACCGGCCTGATGATTCAACAACGCGAAAAAGAGCCGCAACAAGACATCGACTCCCTATCGCAATCAGCCAAGACTCAGGCTTCTTCAAAATTACAAGGACCAACAGAAGGTACCAATCAGGGAGACGTTGACGATCTGCTCGCTTCGCTTGGTCTTGATTAATCAAAATACATAACGCTACGTCAAAGAGCCGTCCCAAAATTCTTGGGACGGCTCTTTGACGTAGCGGTCAATATGGGACAGCTCATCTATTTAACAAAACTAAACCGGCGAGACCAAGCAAAAAGAAAAAGCCCATAGAGTCTGTAATAGCCGTCAGAAAGATGCTTGACGCCTGTGCGGGATCACGTCCTACTTCTTTCAGCAGAAGTGGTATGGATGCCCCTGCAACGGCACCGAGGACCATATCAACGCCGAGAGCCGCTCCCATAACTAGAGACAGAGTCAACTTTCCAGATAACGCAAAGCCAACTCCAAAGACAAGAGATGCTATGATCACTGCGTTCAGCAGGCCGATACGTAACTCTCTGAACACAGAGAGCCATGCGCGCTTACGGTCAAAACGTTCCATAGCAAGTTGTCTAATCATGACTGCCAATGCTTGCTGTCCTGCGTTTCCAGCCTGATTCGCTACGATAGGCATAAGCACGGCCAAGACAGCCATTTCTGTAATATTCCCTTCAAAAAGATGAACTACCCAGGCAGAAAGAGCAGAAAAAAGTACGTTGATAATCAACCATGGCAGCCTTTTTTTGACAGAGAAACTCACGGGGGAATCCGTGGTTTCATCCGCACCGGCACCAACCATGGTCTGCATATCCTCACTGGCTTCTTCGTGAATGATGTCAATAACATCATCGACCGTAACCACCCCGAGGAGGCGATTACCAAAGTCCACAACAGGTAAAGCAAGTAAGTTGTAGTGGGCAATAAGGTGGGCGACCTCTTCCTTGTCCACGTTATATCCAACGGTAATGAGATTCTGTGTTTTGACCAGCTCTTTGAGTATGACACCCCGTTTGGCAAGCAAAAGGTCACGCAGCGAAATAACGCCTACCAAGCGATCTTTTTTATCTGTCAGGTAGGCGTAATAAGGAATTTCCTTGTCTTCGACTTCTTCTCGAATTTTGGTGATTGCCTCATCGGCTGTGAGATCCTGATCAAGAATAACAGCCTCGGTGTTCATGACACCACCGGCCGTATCCGGATCAAAAGTCAGGAGTGTTTTGAGTTCCGCCCTGTCTTCCGCCGTAATCATGCTCAACAAGGCCCGACGTTGATCTTCTTCCAGTCCTTCAAGAAGGTCAGTAGCGTCATCCGGAGCCATTTGTTCAAGAATACGAGCCGCCAACCCCTTGTTCAGGTTGACCATGAGTTCCTGTTGATCGAGATCATCCATCTCCGCGATGGAGTCAGCAGCGTCCTTTACAGGAAGCTGCTTGATAAATTTTACTTGATCAATGATGTCGAGACCTTCAATGGTGTCGGCAGCATCGGCAGGGTGCTGGGCTTCTATTTCAGCAGCGGTCAAGCCGTCGAAACACTCGTCCTGCAAGGATGCTTTCTTCTCTACACTCATGGGTGCATTCCCTAGCTTAATTCAACTCCAAGGTCAAAGAAATACGCCACGGCGTGTTGTATATATTTGTGAAATATTTCATCAACAGCCGTTCCCCTTGACGAAACAACATCCGTGCCTTACTTGCGTTCATCTACCCTAATCAAACTGGATAAAAGCATGCCCACCAACACTTTTGACGAATTCTTTCAAGCTGAAGCAAAAATGTTCCTGCTGGCGACAATCCGTATCGCCCTGGCTGAAGATGCCTCGGACCTGACCAGCATGGGACTGTTTACAGAAGACGACATGGCGCAAGCCATGATTGTAGCAAAGCAGGACACTGTAGTAGCAGGCTTACCCATCATACCGATGGTGCTCGAATTCGGCGGCGAAGATTGCCAGTCCCACCTCAATGTCGACGACGGCGATACTGTCTCCGAAGGAACCATGGTGGCCGCCCTCCAAGGACCGGCTATTCATCTGCTCAAGGCAGAAAGGGTCATCATGAACTTTCTTTGTCACCTCTCCGGCATTGCCAATATGACAGCGCAGTACGTCGAGGCACTCAAGGGCACCAAAACACAACTTCTCGATACAAGAAAAACCCTGCCGGGACTCCGCTTCCCAGAGAAGTACGCCGTACTGGCCGGTGGTGGCAAAAATCATCGTCTGACCCTGTCCGACATGCTCATGCTCAAGGACAACCATATCGACCGGGCTGGCTCTATTTCACAGGCTGTCAACCAACTGCACACAGTGCACACCCCCTGCCCTCCCATCGAAGTCGAATGCCGTACCCTTGAAGAAGTGGAAGAGGCGAGCCAATGCGATATCAAACGCATTATGCTCGACAACATGGACGCGGAAACAGCCAAAACAGCATTGGGGATTATCCCAAACACCATTGAAACAGAAATCAGCGGCAACATCTCACTCGATAACATACGAGAAATCGCCGAACTCGGCCCAGACTACATCTCAGTGGGCAAACTGACTCACTCTGCGCCGTCATCTGATTTCAGCATGAAATTCATACCTTTAAGATAAAGAGGAACACAGTGGAAAACCCCAAGGACACCATCACTAGAATTAGGGAGGCCATGGGCGAATCCCTATCAATCCTCGGCCACCACTATCAGTCGGATGAGGTTATTGCATTCACTGATGTTCGCGGAGACTCTCTTGAACTGGCTCGAAAAATCAACGACCTGAAAGCAAAACACATCGTATTCTGCGGTGTGTTTTTTATGGCTGAGTCCGCTGCCATACTTTGCCGTCCCGACCAGAAAATTCATATTCCGGACAGAGCTGCGACCTGCCCCATGGCAGACATGGCAGACAGCAAACACGTTAGACAGGTTCTTGATATTCTGCAAAAAAATGGACGCAGAATAACCCCACTGACCTATGTCAATTCTTCAGCGGCAGTCAAAGCCGTGGTAGGTGAATACGGAGGGTCGGTCTGCACTTCCGCAAACGCACAGACCATGCTTTCCTGGGCCATGAAACAAGGTGATGGAGTCCTTTTTCTGCCGGACAAGCATCTCGCCAGGAACAGTGCCGATGCGCTCGGTATTCCTGAAGAAGAACGCATTGTTCTGCCAGTCGATGTTATTGACGGCGATCCCAAACTTCACGTCTCCACCGCCATGGCCGACGGCAAACGATTTATTATCTGGCCGGGCTACTGTCCTATTCATGAAGAATTTTCTCTCAATACCATCAAAGCGATTCGTGCCGCCGAACCGAGTGCTCACATTGTTGTCCATCCAGAATGCGACCCTGCACTCGTACAGGCCTCTGATGGCAACGGCTCGACCACCTTTTTGATACAATATGCTGCCGAGGCGCCAAAAGGAGCAACGATTTACATCGGTACCGAGGTGAACCTTGTCAACCGGCTAGCCGCCCAATACAAAGGTGAAAAGACCATCAAACCGCTCATTGCAAGCCAATGCGACGATATGGCCAAAATCACCGTGGAAAAACTGGCCCACACGCTTGATAACCTTGAAACCGCCACGCCTGTCACTGTGAGTGATGCCATTAAAGAACCTGCAAAACTGGCTCTTAAACGCATGCTCGAAGTTTGCTCCTAAACCGGCCGACGTGCTAAGGTCCTCGTCATGAATACTTTACGACTACAAAGTGATGCTCTTATTATCGGGTCCGGCATTGCCGGGTCCATGGCCGCTCTCACACTGGCCGACCAAGGCTGTGACGTCATCATCATCACAGCCGAGGAAGACCTTGCCAACGGCAACACGTCTCTGGCACAGGGCGGCATCGTCTACCGAAATGAACATGATGATCCAAAATTACTGGAAAAGGACATCCTGACAGCCGGATGGAAGCATAACTTTACACGCGCTGTCCGCTATCTGGCTCGCAAAGGGCCGGAAGTTCTTAAAGAAACCTTTCTTGAAAAATACAAAATCCCCTTCAACCAGCGCAAACCGGGCGATTGGTATCTGACACGTGAGGGGGGTCACGGTCTGGCTAGAATTCTTTACTGCGACGACCATACAGGCCGAAACATCATGGAAGTGCTCAGTGCCGCAGTTCAATCGCATGACAATATCCGCGTTCTGACAAAACGAACCGCCATCGATCTTCTAACCACTCAACACCACGCCAAGCATCTTGATTTCAAGTATAATCTTTCAAACCAATGTATTGGCGCCTATGTCTTCAATGAAGACTTGGGCAAAGTCGAAACCATACTGTCAAAATTCACCATGCTGGCCACGGGCGGCATCGGACAAATCTACCTGCACACAACCAACACGTCCGGTTCCATCGGCTCAGGGTTGGCTATGGCACACAGGGCCGGAGCACGGCTCATGAACTGCGAATACGTCCAGTTTCACCCCACAGCCCTCTTTGGTGGGTCAAAGCGGGGAGAACGACGTTTCCTGGTGTCTGAGGCGGTTCGAGGAGAAGGAGCGGTCCTCGTCAATTCCAAAGGCGAACCGTTTATGCCTCGATACGACACTCGTGCAGACCTGGCCCCACGCGACATAGTCACTCGTGCGATCATGGAAGAGATGCTCCAGAGCGACGATGATTGCGTGTACCTTGATACTTCCGGCATCAAAGCAGATGTCAACAAACGGTTCCCCACCATCTCCAATAAATGTAGAGAAATGGGAATCGATATGGGTAAAGACCCAGTTCCTGTCGTTCCTGCTGCACACTACTTTTGCGGTGGAATCCTCGTGGACAACCGAGGGCGCTCCACTCTTGAAAAACTCTACGCAGCTGGAGAATGCAGTTGTACCGGAGTCCACGGAGCCAACAGACTGGCGAGCACTTCGCTCCTGGAAGGGATGCTCTGGGGCTACAGCGCCGGTCAGGACATGAAATCACGCATGAACCGCTCCGCTGCACTCAGCCGCAAACTCAACGAGTCAATCCCTGACTGGATCAGCATTGGACACGAGCACAATGAAGACCCGGCGCTGATCGCACAGGACTGGGCGAACATCCGCAACACCATGTGGAATTACGTAGGTATCGCTCGCACCAACAACAGACTCGGTCGCGCCTTCTCGGATATGCGCATCCTGACAAAAAACCTACAGGACTTCTATCGGGAAACTGAGGTGAGTAAAAGCATCATCGACCTTTTCCATGGATCACAAGCTGCATACATCATTACTCTTGCCGCTCTGCGGAACACTAAAACCAAGGGCTGTCATTATCGTATAGATTAAGCCCGACCGAGACTATCTCAAGCAAAGAATAAACTGGGTGAAATCATTTTTTAATGAATTTCACCCTTTTTTATGCCCACAACTCGTACCCTGCTCACCATACAGTTGTTTCTCAGTGAAACATGAGTAACACGGAGCAGCCCCTTACGAGACAACGACTGTAGAAATTTTCTAGACAATCTTTAGATGAAAAGAACAGCCGAAAAGTAATACTTCGACAACAAAAAATAAGGCCGGCAGCATAAACGCTGCCGGCCTAGTCTCTTAACTAACAAGTCGATTATTTACGCCAGAATTCAGGCACGAACAAAATGATGACGGTATAGATTTCTAGCCTTCCAAGAACCATACAAAAAGTCAAAGCCCACTTTGCAATGTCTGGAAGCCATGCGAAATTATCCGTCGGCCCAACCCCGCCGATACCGGGACCGATATTGCCGATACAAGCCAGTGCGGCCGCAAACGACGTAACGACATCTACTCCAGTGGAGGCAACTACAAAGGCTGCGAGAACCAGCAGTCCAAGCCAGAGTATGAAAAAGCCCCAGACACCGCTAATGACATCATCCTTGACCACGATCCTGCCCATTTTCACATGGCTGACAGCCCTAGGATGGATAAGTCTGAAAAGCTCCTGATACGACTGTTTGAACAGGAGCATGATGCGCATGACTTTCATCCCACCGCCAGTAGAACCTGCGCACCCGCCCACGAACATGCAGAATAATAAAATGGCCTGCGTAACCCCCGGCCACAATTCATAGTCTGCCGTGGCAAAGCCGGTTGTTGTCAGAATAGAAGCGACTTGAAACGATGTATATCTAATTGAGTCGGAAACCGTATCATAATTCCCTTCTGCATAAACAAATACAGTTATAACAACTATGAAAAGGGCAATCATCATAGCAAAGACCCGAAATTCTGGATCTTTGATCAAAGATTTAAACCGTCCCTTGAGCAAGAGGTAATGCAAGGAAAAGTTCACACCGGCTATGATCATGAATATTGTGATGACATAGTCGATATATGCACTGTCAAAAGCTGCAACAGACGTATTTTTGGTCGAAAAGCCCCCTGTCGCCATAGTGCCGAAGGTGTGGCACAGGGCATCAAAAAGGTCCATACCGCCAAACATGAGCAACACCGTCTCTACCGCACTGAACAGCAAATAGACCTTCCATAAGGTCATGGCCGTATCCTTGATACGCGGTTTCAGCTTATCCGGAGATGGCCCAGGCACTTCAGCCTTGTAGAGCTGCATGCCGCCAATCCCCAAAAACGGCAGGATGGCGAGAGAAAAAACAATAATACCCATGCCGCCAAGCCAATGAGTCAGACTACGCCAGAACAACAGACCTCG
Source organism: uncultured Pseudodesulfovibrio sp. (assembly GCF_963675635.1). Lineage (NCBI taxonomy): Bacteria > Pseudomonadati > Thermodesulfobacteriota > Desulfovibrionia > Desulfovibrionales > Desulfovibrionaceae > Pseudodesulfovibrio > uncultured Pseudodesulfovibrio sp. The sequence continues at coordinate 1,137,061 of NZ_OY776488.1, forward strand.
GGGAACGCTCTCAATATCGACCAGAACCGACGATCCTGTTGTACTGAAACCAGACAATGATTCAAAAACACAGTCTACCACTGATCCGAATGTACCGCCCAGATAAAATGGCAACCCACCGAAAACTCCGGCCGCAAACCACCCCAATGCAACGATGGCCATCCCCTCTCGATGGGTCATGATAGAGGTTTTTTTTGAGGCATCCGAATCGCGGAAGAAAGTGAAAGCCAAGCCACCGGAGACCACGGTAATGCCCATGGAAAGACCAAGGGGATAGGCAGTTCCATCACCGTAGTATAAACCCCACCCCAAGGGTAAAACCATAGTCAGCCCGATGCAGGCAACCAGCGCACCGATGATGTGAAGGACATATTTCCAACGCATTTAGAAAAACTCCACCTTGGTCGTCAGAACCTTTTCCACTTTTGGAATATTCTGCCTAGTGGAAATAATAATCAGTCTGTCATTTGGTTCCACCACGGTATCTCCACGAGGGATGACAACATCATCACCGCGTTGAAAACACAGAACAAGGCACCCTCTGGGAAATCCAAGGTCTTTAACCTCTTTACCCACAATGGGAGAATCCTCTTGCGCAACGGCTTCCAAAGCCTCCGCAGCCTCTCCTTTGATGGAGACAGATGAAATGATTTTTCCACGACGGATAAAGTGAAGCAAGGTATTAATAGCCGATTGACGTGGACAGACCACATAATCGATACCGATAGGCTCGATAAGCGGCATATACCCAAAATTATTCACTCGAGTAACGGTACTTTTAGCACCAAGGTTCTTTGCAAGGAGACAGGACAAAATATTCGTCTCCTCATCCCCTGTCACGGCAATGACCATATCCATATCCTGAATATTCTCCTCTCGGAGAATTTCCTGATCCGTTGAGTCACCCATAAGGACAATGGGACGATCCAGATGTTCGGAAAGATATTCGCACCGCTTCTGACGCTTTTCGAGTAAGCGGGTGTGATAATATTTATTATCCAAAGCCTTGGCCAAACGGAAGCCGATGTTACCACCGCCGATAATCATTACTTTGCGCACGGGGTCGGCAAAAATACCAAGCTGACGCATTATTTCATCCTGATCGCGGATATCACAGACAAAATATACAAGATCGTCTTTTTCAATAACATCCAGCCCGCTGGGAATAATCAACTCCCCATCCCGCACCAAAGCCGCAATAACAATACCGAGTTCTTCACTTATTTTCTCACGCAAATTATACAATTTGCTCCCGATCAACGGACTGCCCTCAGGCAAATTGACTCCGATGAGTCGAATCTTACCATTGGCAAACTCATTGATTTCCACAGCACCCGGTACGCTCATGAGCCGAAGAACCGAGTTCACGACTTCTTCGTCCGGATTGATAATCTTGGTGATTTCAGCTCCTTGCTCAGTGAGCAAGTGCTTATAATCGGTATACATTTCACTCCGAATGCGAGCAAGTTTGGTAACATTCGGATTCAAAAGATTGGCAAAAAAGCAGGCGATGAGATTTATCTCGTCGGAATCAGTGACTGCGAGGAAAATTTCGGCCTTGCCAATACCTGCCTCTTCCAGGATTTTAGGGCTACTCCCTGACCCTCTGATAGTTTGAACATCAGAGGTTTCAGCTATCTTCCTAAGTGCTTCGTCGCTCGTGTCAATAACAACGACTTCCTTGTTTTCTCCCGCCAACCGTTGAGATATATGAAAACCAACCTCACCGGCCCCAATGATGATAACTCTCAAAAGACATCTCCTGTGTAGACGAGAATGAAAACACTCATATTTCTACGCATGTTTCGCGTCCAGTGCAACATCATGAAAAGAACCGGACGAATCAATAAAGTCAAAACAATAAAAATAACAACGGCCCTGAATAATCAGAGCCGCGTTCAACACGTTTTCAGAACGTCTAAAGAATGGCCTTCTTAACTTCGTCAATACCGACTTTTTCCAACAATCTGGCGGAACGACTGCGCTTTCCTGCGTTATCTCGATAGTATTCGAGAAAACGTTTCACCAATTCAACGGCTTCCTGTCGCGTCAACTCCTCAGCCAGTACATCAGCAATACGCGGCCTGCCCGAGGCATTACCTCCGACCACCATTGTCCACCCTTTGGGCTTTCCAATGAGCCCCACGTCACGGACAAAGCTTTCCGCACAGCACATGGGGCAGCCGGACACACCGACCTTGAGTTTGGCAGGTAACTCCTTGCCTACGAACATCTCTTCGAGTTCCATTCCGAGCCCCAGAGAATCTCTGACGCCGAGTTTGCAGACTTCGGTACCAGGACAAGCCTGCACATAATGAACGCACAAGCCAACTGCCGGTCCGATATCCATCTTGAGATCTTCCCAGACGTCATTGACCTGCTCTTCTTCCAGACCGACAAGGGCAATACGTTGACCAGACGTAATCTTCATAATCGGAATATCAAATTTCCGCCCGACTCGGGCCAGGGCTTCAAGGACATCCGGCGTGACAAGCCCTACAGGCGTCCTGGGGACGATAGCATAGGTTTTCTTGTCGCGTTGAAGTATCGCGCCCTTGGGGGTCTCTTTCTGAGCCATGGATATACACTCCAACAAAAAAAGTTACTCGCCGAGAACGGCTTCCCGAATCGCATCAACGCCGACACGTTCCACAAAACGCGCAGTGCGCTCTTTAGCCTTGGCGTTTTTCATATAAAAATCAAGCGACTTTCCGATGATAGCAAAGGCCTCGACTTCAGTGACATCCTGCGCAAGAATATCTCCCTGACGGACCCGCTTTCCTCCATTTCCACCAAAAGAGACAACCCACCCCGTCTTGCGTCCTACCAATCCCACATCACGGATCATGGACTCGGCACAACACATGGAACAACCTGAAACACTGGATTTGAGTTTGGTAGGCAGAGAATACTCTTTCAAAAATTCCTCCAGCCTTGCAGCCACTCCCATGGAATCCTGCATGGCGAGCTTGCAACCAGTCGTTCCCAAACACGCTTGAACTTTATGCTTGAAAATATCACCAACCGGCCCGACTTTTTCCACGACTTCCCGAAGGATATCAGCGGAAACCCCATCAATCATGACACGCTGCCCTGCCGTAATGCGAATCCCCGGCAAGCCGTACTCCTCAACAACTCTTTGGATTGAGGCTAGTTGCGCGGCAGGAATCTGCCCCTGACTGATTTGCGGCACCACAGTAAACGAGCCGTCACCTCTGGTCTTGACGGCTCGCATTGGGAGCTTTTCTATATATTCTTTCATTTGCATCTTAAATTGGCGGGGCTATGGTTACAAGCACACGCATATCAGTTGTCGCTCTCACACCGTGAGGCTCGGCAATCTCCGATACAAGGATATCACCAGCACGAGCAGGCATGGACACACCATCCGCAGCCAGGAATTCGCCCTCACCTTCAAGAATCGTCAAAGTCAACTCGCCCTCCAGTTCATGGGAATGTACCGGAAGCTGCTGCCCTGCCCGAAAGTTAAAATTGATCACCTTCATGAACTCGGACTCGTGTACCAAGTAGTTGGAAAACGTCAAGTCCTTGAAGCCATGCTCGTTGAATAATTCTGTCTTCTTCATGGAATAAACCCCTTATTAGAATTCCAAAGGAACAGTTTCCAAAACATTACCATTTCTACCGATGGTCAGTCGAACAGTATCAACTTTTTTCCCGGCACGTTTTACCGCTTCACGTAAAATCACTGACATGGAAGAACAACACGGAACTTCCATTTCCAGAACCGTGATGGACTTCAAATCATTTTCAGTCAGAATGTCGGCCAGCTTTTCCACATATTCCATCTGATTGTCGAACTTGGGGCAACCCAAGACCACTACACGCCCAGCAACATATTCATTATGATAAGACGGCATTGCCACAGGCACACAATCAGCAGTCAGAAGCAAATCCGCCCCTTTGAGAAATGGCGCTGAAGGAGGCACAAGACGCAACTGCACAGGCCAATGCGATAATGCTGAGCCACCTGCCGGAGAGGCCATGGGGATATTAGCCCGCTCACAAGGAGACATGGTGTGCATCGCCGCTCCGGGGCAACCACCCATAGGCTTTTGAGAACCGGCAGGCCTGTCAAGACGCAGGCTCTCTGGTGAAGGCATGTGTGTCGGCACGACACGCCCCTGCGCCTTGAGATGTTCCCTCACGGCATCAGGGTTGAAATCTTCAGCCTCACGCACTTCGACTTTGAGTGCACCTGTCGGACAATCGCCCAGACATGCGCCCAGTCCGTCACAATAAATTTCCTTAACCAGTCGGGCCTTGCCGTCAACGATAGCCAGGGCGCCTTCTTCGCAAGAAGGAACACATTCACCGCAACCGTTGCACAGTTCTTCATCAATGGTGATCATTTTTCTCGTGCTTAACATAGTAATATCCTCATTTTTAAATTTATTCAGATTCTTGCCACGCCAAGAAAGACGGCGTGCAGGGTAACAACCAGAACAATAAACACTGTTCTGGCATTCTCACTGGACAACCCCGGAAAGCGGTACCCTATTTGCTTATATGCGCAGGCAGACACACAATCGCCGCACAGAGTGCAGGAAAGAGCCGGACGCCCCAGTTCCATCCTGCTTTCATCCAACGCATTGTATCGACACCGAGTGTAACAGGCACCACACCGAGTACAGTCGGAATCGATACGAATACGCCAAGGGGAAATCTTACCCATGACATTAGCGACCAACCCCATTGGACAAAAAGTGGTGCAATGCGTCATCATGCCGACCTTGCGGGAAACAAAAGCCATGACGCCCACTCCAATCAAACCGAAAAACACCGCAAAAACTATCGCCGAACTACCTGACATGCCAATGGACCGCAGAATCAGGGCTGTTGCCACCGTCAGGAGTAATGTTGTACCGCGCCCCGCAATGCTCATGCGTCTCAACGCGCTACTATGCGCAGGACGCGGTCCAAGACGACTCATGCCATCGTCCCACGCTCCGATATAACAAAGATGGCTGCACCACGCCGGCCCGACTAACAAGATGGTGACGGAAAACAGGATGAGCATGAAAAAACCACCGCCCCTGAATATTGGACCGCCAAGAATCAAGGCAGGAACAGGCAGGTGAAGAGTCCCGGTCATGAGCATCTGCTCCATGCCCAGCAACCCCAACCCCAGTTGCAGAAAAAACAGTGCTGAAAACACCCCCCATATGCGCGGACGGAGCGTGCGATGTCCACGGGGCTGCATCATAAGGCCGCTGATCCACTGAGCGTATACCCCAAGTGCAAAAATTTCAGCCCAACCCCACCCCGGCAGATAGCGGTCAGCCAGCAATATGGGGAACGAAGCATTGGTTCGAGCAAGGGACAATCCAAGAATCGTCAATACAAACACGACTCCCCGAGCCAAGGACTTCTCACGAGTGACCGAAAATAAATCTTTGGAACGCTGACTCAACATGATCATCAAGGCCAATCCGTCAAACAAGATAATTGTCGCCATTATGACTGCCAGCCGCTTCCACGGCAGATCGAACATGTGACGAAAATTGACAAAATTCACTGTGGCATCCGCCCAGATGAACCCACCCCACAGGAGTGCCGCCACAATCCCCCAGCGCACCCATGCCTGGCGAGTAAACATAAGCCCTGCCAAAACAGCAAACGCCCCCATCAGACCATAATCCCCAAACCTCAGGGAGTGTGCTGCCAACAGGAGCAAGGCGAGAAAAGGTATGACCCAAATAAAATACTTCACTGTTTCGTTCTCCGTACCCCGACAATGAACATTTTTTTTGACTGGAACCATGACTTAGGTCAAATTACCGTATCATAAAGAAAAATGGAGCAAATTATTAAATGAATAAACTTGCAGCTGTCAAAGCTATAGCCTTCTTCGAAGGGCTCCCCGAAGAAAAATTCACCAAACTTGCTGACATTGCCGTTATCAAAAGATTCAAGAAGGGAGAGACCCTCTTCCTTGGAGATGTTCCAGCGAACGGGTTCTTTGCGCCGATCAAAGGCAGAGTGAAGATTTTTCGAACATCTCCGGCAGGCAAGGAACAAATACTTCATGTTTTCGGCCCGGGTGAAGCCGTAGGAGAGGTACCGGTCTTTCAGGGAGGCACATTCCCAGCGCACGGTGAGGCTTTGGAAAACCTGGAAACCCTGTTTTTCCCACGCACCGATTTTGAACGTATAATTCGGGAAGACCCCGATCTTGCCATGAAGATGATGGCAATGCTTTCCCAACGTCTACGCATTCTGGTCAACAAAATTGACGACCTGAGTCTCAAAGAAACACCAGCTCGCGTCGCGTCATACATACTCCTGCTCCGCTCATCACAGGATTCAGCCACATTCAAGCTGGATCTTCCAAAAGGACAGATCGCCCATTATCTCGGTACAATACAAGAAACCCTGTCCCGCATTTTCAAACGCCTTGCAGAAGACGGCATAATTGAAGTCAACGGCAAGGAAATCACCATTCTCGATGAAGCCGCCCTTCAGGATATCGCTGACCAAGGGCGGTAAGACAGATTCTCAAAACTCCAACCGCAAAAAGCCCGCTGTACATAAGTACAGCGGGCTACATTCATAGCAACGGGAAAAAAGCTATGCAGCGATCTTGTTTACTGCCACCTGAAGGCGAGCAATACGGCGCTGAGCCTGACGCTGATGGATGACCTTCTTACGAGCGGCTCTATCCAGAATGGACGTAGCGTCCTTCAGGGCCTCCATGGCCTTTGCAACATCCTTTTCCTCAATAGCAACATGAACAGCCTTGACGGTGTTCTTGATACGGGTCTTGGAAATGCGGTTGCGGGCGCGACGCTTCAAGCTCTGACGGTGCCTCTTCAAGGCGGACTTGTGATTAGCCAAGGTAATTTCTCCTGATCAATTTATTATCGTAGTAAAATGCTATTGCTTGGTGTTATTCCCAAAGGGAGAGCCTTTTATATGGACTCTTCCCCTGATGTCAAGTTTTTTCTCATGAGAAACTAAACTTGCAATGCGTCAAAATCAGCCAAGCGACTCAAACGGTCAACCAATGCCTTCAACAGATTCAATCGGTTCAAGCGGATATCCGTATCATCACATATGACCATAACGTTATCGAAGAAGCCGTCTACAGAAGGACGCAACTCCCCGAGAAGTCCGAACAATCCGCCAAAATCACCACTTTCCCACAGATCGTCGAAACGGGGTGCAAGTTCTTCCAGTTTACTCCCGAAGGTCTGTTCATGCTCGCCTTCAAACAGGTCGGCGTCATAAGAGCCAGTCAAAGTCTGCCCCGCCTTGCCACCCTGCTTGCGGATGATATTCGAGGCTCGTTTGAACGTCAGCACAGCCTGCTCAAAATCGGCTTCCTTGCTGAATTCACTCAACGCCTGCAAACGGGCTTTCAGAGTACGGATGTCATTGAATCCAGCACCCAACGCCGCGTCAACCACACGAGTTTCAAAACCATGACCTATGAACAGGGCACGCAACCGTTGTCCAAAGAAGTCCTTAAGCTTGAGCAAAGCTTCCGGCTGCTCAATCTTCCACTTCACCCCAACGTATGCCCCCTGGGCTTCGCGGAGGAGCTCGTCGAGGTCCACATCAAGCTCATGTTCCATAATGATGCGGGAAATGCCGAGAGCGCATCTTCTAAGAGCGTAAGGGTCATTGGCGCCGGTAGGCACCTTGCCCAATCCAAAGCAACCGGCCATGGTATCCACTTTGTCGGCCATGGACACCAGCGCACCGGCTAGGCTTGATGGCACCGGAGTGTCCGGGCCAGCCGGGAGGTACTGCTCATAGATACCCTGCGAAACAATGTCTCCCTTTCCGGCACGTTCGGCATAGAGACCGCCCATCTTCCCCTGGAGACTGTCGAACTCGATAACCATTTCAGACACGAGATCGGCCTTGGCCAGACGACCAGCCATGGCATATTTTTCAATTTCACCGGGAACGATAGACTTGGATTCGCCAAGCACTTCTGCCAGCTTGCCGCACAGAGTTTCGATACGGCGCGCCTTATCACCAACGGAACCAAGAGGACCAAGGAAAACTACGTTTTCCAACTTGTTCAGCCATGTGTCGAATTCGACTTTGCAATCAGCTTCCCAAAAGAAACGAGCATCTTCCAGTCGGGCCTTGAGGACGCGCTCCCATCCCTTCTTGACCAAAGCCACATCCTTTGGCTCAATGTTCAAGGTAGTCAGAAAATGCGGCATCAACTTGCCATCCGGACCCTGCACGCCGAAACTTTTCTGGTGCGACTGCATGGAAGTCAGCAGAACCTCACGCGGCAATTCAAGATACAGGGCATCAATATCACCGATGAGCGGTTTGGGATACTCAACAAGGTTGGCAACCTCATCAAGCAAACCTTCATGCCAGACAACTTCTCCGCCAAGCTCTTTGGCCAGTCTGTCGCCTTCTGCAACGATCGTCTTCTTCCGTTCTTCCGGATCAATGACCACCTTGCAGTCATTCTCGATAACAGAAAAATACTCGGTGGTGGAATTCACCACATGCGGACCATGTCCCATGACCCGGTGCCCACGCGTCTCGCGTCCAGAGACCAGGTTTTCCAAAGTAAATTCAACAACCTGATCATCAAGCAAAGCCAACAACCACCGCAGAGGACGACCAAAGGTAAAATCGTAATCACCCCAGTGCATCTTCTTGGGAAAGGACAGAGACTCAATGCCCCTGATACACAGCTCGGGCAGGATATCAACTGTATTACCGCCGCCGACTGTCTTCTTGGCAGCAAGGTATTCACCCTTCCCGGTTTCCATTTTAAAGAGTGCATCTTCGGATACGCCCTGGGTTTTGGCAAAACCCTGTCCGGCCTTGGTCAAGTTGCCATCCGCATCATAAGCGATGCGGGCAGGAGGACCAGTCACGGTCTCCTCCTCCTGATGCTGGGTCAGGGCAATGGATGCGACATGTGCAGTGATACGGCGCGGAGTAGCGTAGCACTTCACGCCCCCGTTCTCCACCATAGCCTCGTCAAGAGACTTGGTAAAAACGTCTTCCAGCTCCGCAGCCAGCTTGGGTACGAAACGAGCTGGCATTTCCTCTGTTCCGATTTCCAGAATGAATTCGGCCATTGTATTTCTCTTTATTCTCTATATTCGTGTCTGTTGCGTCGACTACTTTTTCAGCATGGGATAGCCCATCTCTTCCCGCTGGTCCGCATAAAGTCTGGCGATCTTTGAAGCCAGATTGCGCACACGGCCTATGTAGGAGGCACGCTCCGTAATGGAAATGGCGCTTCGAGCATCCAGCATATTGAACGAGTGAGAGCATTTGAGGCAGCAGTCATAGGCAGGCCAAGGCAACCCCTCTTCGCACAGCATGAGACATTCCGCTTCGAACTTATTGAATAGATCAAACAGCATATCTGCATTTGACAATTCAAAGTTGTACTTGGACATCTCCACTTCATTCTGGTGAAAGATATGTCCATATGTAATCTCATCATTCCACATGAGATCATACACGGATTCCTTCTCCTGCAAATACATGGAAAGCCGCTCAAGACCGTACGTAATTTCTACAGACACAGGTTTGAGGTCAATACCGCCGACCTGCTGAAAATAGGTAAACTGTGTCACTTCCATACCATTGAGCCAGACCTCCCAGCCCAAGCCCCATGCGCCGAGAGTTGGGGACTCCCAATCATCCTCAACAAAACGAATGTCGTGGGCGGCTGCGTCAATACCGATGGCAGCAAGGCTCTCCAGATACAACTCCTGAATATTATCAGGAGAAGGCTTCAGGACAACCTGGAACTGATAATAATGCTGTAGCCGATTGGGGTTTTCACCATACCGACCATCGGTAGGACGACGGGAAGGTTCGACATACGCTGTTTTCCACGGCTCGGGACCGATGACACGGAAAAATGTGGAGGGGTTGAACGTCCCGGCTCCGCATTCAATGTCCATGGGCTGGACAACGGCACAGCCATAGTCTGCCCAAAAATTCTGCAATTTCAGTATAACATCCTGAAAATTCATTGCTTACTCCAACTCATACCTTTTTATACATGCCATTATCCCAGGACAGGCCCAGGTGATACGCAACGAAAAGCTCGATCAATTGCCCTGCTTGCCGTCGGACTTCGCTGTCCATGGACACAGTCAGCCAATCCGAAGGACGACTATGCTGAATCCAGTCAAGGGCGCGAAGTACCCCGGTGGAAACTGGCCGAGCAAGTCCCTCTAACGGTTTCCCGTCTGAAAGACAAGTCCGACAGACCACTTGTCCCCCCTCAATACCGAATTGGCAACCGTCTCTGGAAACCATTGATTGCCCACAGGCTCCACAGGAAAGAAAGTCCGGATCATATCCCATTTCAAAAGCGATTTTCGCCCGAAACAGCCATGGAGTGAAGTCACTGCTTCCGCCACCCTTTTCCAACATGTGCAATGTTTCCAGCAAAAGCTCATACACAGGACGAGCGTCCGATGGATCAATCTCCACAGCTTCGATAAATTTGATACAATTGACGGCGAGACCAGTTCTGGAGGGATCTTTACGAATAAAAGGAAAATTGTGGAGGAGCGACCCCTCTTCAAGGACCGTATATGTCCCGGTCTTGTTGCTCCCGATAGTGAACAGAACGTGGCTTAAGGCGTCAAGACAGCCAACAAACCTGCGGCGGCTGCGGGAGCCACCAAAAGCAAAGGCGTTAAAAACGCCTCGTGCGGGCGAGAGGAGCTTGACCCAACAATCCGCCTCGCGAAAACGCCCCACCTTAAGAACAAGAGCTTTTTCAGTGGAGCTCATGGAATATTCCTAGTGCCGAGGGCTATTCCATGCCAACGAATAATGTTTGAATATTGCTCTTGTTTTTATCGAGAGCGTACGGCTGGCCGTTATAAGTCACTGTTACACCAGCCACATTTCCAATCCTGATTCTTCGAGGATAATTGAACATCAAACGAAGGGGTTCCCCTTTTTTCAGAACGAAATCATGAGCCATTTTCGATTCGTCCCCCTTCCAGACGCCAATCCAGCAGCCCTTATCCGTTGTTGCAGTGATTATCATCACATGGGCGTACTGCGTTTGTCCCGGAGCCGCTTCCTGTGTAGCAACGATTTCCTTTTCCCCAGCAACAGGCTGGGGAACAACAGGTTGAGCCGCAACAGTCTTTTCTGCTTCCGGCACTGTAGATACAGGTTCAGGCTTTCCCTCTTCAGGCATTGCGGCATCTTCCGCCGGGACCACAGCCTCTTCGACAGACACGCTATCTTCAACAGGCTGGACGGTTTCCCCCTCCTCATCCGTCAATTCCTTAACGACAGGAGTCTCCGGTGTCTCGACAGATTCAACTGTTTCACTCGTTTGAACAGAGACAGATGCCGTATCCCCCTTGTTCAAATACATGACAAAAGCGATAATTAAACAACTCAACACAACAACAATAAGGATGGAGGGCCAAACAGAACGTTTCTTTACAGCTGGAGATTCCGCATCATGAAATGCTTTTCCCGCCAATGGTGACACTTCATAAGCAATTTCTTCAGCAGTCTGCTCTTCAAGCTGATATTCCCTATCAACCACCATGGCCAATTCATCTGCATCAAGATCAAGCAGCCGTGCATAACTCTTGACGAATCCCTTGGTATACACGGGGTGCGGCATAGAGGAACTGTCACCCTTTTCGAGAGCAACCAAATTGATCCGACTGATCTTTGTGGCCTCCATGACCGCTTCTATCGTCATACCCTTGGCTTCGCGCCTTTCTTGCAGCACTTGTCCGAGTTCCTGAAAATTCATTGAGACACTCCATTATCGAGCTTGTTTGAATCATCCATATAGACAATGACCGAGCTCTGTTTCAGTTTATCGAAATACTCGGTAAAAATGATATCCCGTTTTTTCTGCATCAGTTCTTGATAAATACCATCTCGCACTTCATCAAGCGGCACCAGACGATCTTCCGAGATCTTTACAGGTGAAAGAAGTGCTTCCTTCCCTTGAATAGTCAAAGGGTCACTAACTTCACCTGGCTTGAGGCCTCTCAATGCGGCTTTCCAGTCTTCAGCCAGGTCAGCATACCCGACCTCACCGATGGAACCGCCAGAATCAGCCCCGGGGCCGACACTGTATTTTGCCACGGCCTCTGAGAACGTCAATTCCCCATCACCAATACGCTCTTTCACTTCAACCGCTGAGATATCAGACGGCAAAAGGAGAATGGACAATTCAACCATTCTGTCGAGTGTATAATCATCCTTTCTGGCAGCGTACTCTTCTTCGATTTCAGTATCAGTGACGAGTACCTTTTTATTGACCATATAGCCAATAAGCTCCTGCTTTTCGAACAGTTTTTTCAATTTTACCCGAAACTCATCAACCGTCAATCCATCTTTGGCAACCAGAGCTTCAAACCCTGCGTCATCCAATTCCTGATCATCCTTGACCCGTTTGATTTCGTTATCAATATCTTCATCAGTCACATTGATTCCGTACCGGGCGACCTCCTGATCAATAAGCACCTGATTAATCAAGTTATTCAAAGCCTGCTTACGAACATTGGCAAGCTGCTTCTTTTCACTGGCACTCAACTGCCGCCCTTTGATTTTTTCCAGAATCGGACTCATTTCCTCATCAAGGTCATATTCTGTAATGATATTATCGTTAATTTTTACCAAGATACGGTTGATAACCGTCTCGGCAGCCCATACCTGGGCCGTAGATATCATAAGCATGGCTCCAATGAGCAAAGAGAAAAATTTGACCACGCAATCACTCCTTAATAAAGTGGAACACTCATTGAGTTCCACCGATATTTTGACAAATTCTAGTCACTTTGGACAGACTATGCAACGAACAGGCCGCAGATTCAATTTTTCGTAGCATCCTCTGGAGCTACTTCATTGTCTGATTCTTCGGTATTTTCCTGAATTACCGGCATCTCCGGCTCAATAGTTTCTGCTTCGTTCTTTTCTACAGCTTCAGCAAGAAGATGTTCACTGACCGTGATCTTCGCTGTTTTCAGCTTGTCCGAAAGCCACAAATCAAAGGCGTCACGCAATTTGCTTTCAAGCAGAGCTTCTTCAACAAGAGGATAGGCTTGTGCGGGTGCCAAGACCTTGGCTTCGCTTCGTTCCAAGAGTACCAACGCTTCAAAGCCGAGTCGATCTGTCAAAACATCGCTTGACTGGCCGGGCTTCAACCCTTCCAGCGCACTGCGCCATGCAGCGGAAAGCCTTCCTTCGCGAACAACGACCTCCCGGGTCTCGACCTCTCCGAAAGCTGTTGCCAAATCCATTTGATTCTGATCCTGACTGAATTTCTCAACAGCTCTGACAACGAGCTCACGGCTTGGTCCACGCACCACGAGTATACGCATGCTTTCCGGTAGATAAAAATCAGAAATGTGCTCCCGGTAGTAGGCTTCAGCCTCTTTGTAATCAATCTTAATCTGTGCCCTGAGCACATGCTGGAATAGTTTTTTTTGCGCCAGATAATACTTCAACTGTCGCCGCCAGGATTTCAAGTCGATATACTCTTCGACGAGTACTTGCTCAAACGCACCTTCAGGATAATCGGCCCGGACCTCTTCTTCAGCCTTTTGCACTTCTTCATCAGTCACGGCTAGATCTCGGTGGATCAAATCCTGAACGACCAACTCCTGCACAATCAAATCAGCCAAAATGTCTCCATATTCAATGCGGAGTTTTTCCACACTTGGCACATACGTTCCGACGGAATCTGCCTGAAATTGATCATGCTGAAATTCCAGCTGGGTCAAATAGATGGGCGCCTCGTTGACCCTGGCAACAATACCGATATCATCGGAATCACCAGAACAACCCGCAAATAACAAAACAACCAATAAAAAAGCGATTTTACGACACATATTGACTCTTATTTGGTTTCTTTTGGTGTATCAGATTCCATATCCAGCATTGCTTCCAAATCTACCGCTGTCTCTTCTAGAGCCTGTCGCATGGAGTCAGTTTCACCGTATCGAATCTCCAGTTTGGCAGGAGGGATAATCCGCGTCATATCGCCGCGAGCAGCAACCCACTGCATCAATTTTTCCGGACTGACAGCAATAGCGTTATCACTCCATGTAACAACAGCCCTGCCCGGATACAACTCAGCTCTGGCCGCCTGTAACCGGGACAATGTCTGCTTCAAACGCAACACGCCGAAGAATGAATCCAGTTCATCCGGTAACGAACCAAAACGATCCCGAATTTCAGCTTCCAGTTCGCGAAGCTCTAGATCGGTAGCGGCTGAAGACAAGGCTTTGTAATACCGAAGTCTTTCTTTTGAATCAGGAATATATCCGCTTGGTATATGCGCCTCGAAAACAAAGTTGAGTTCCGGGTTACTGGCTCGAGTCTCAACGTCACCACGAAGGCGACGAACCTCTTCTTCAAGCATTTCCAAAAAGAGCTCCAGCCCGACCTTGGCCATTTGACCGGATTGGACCTCACCCAGAATATTACCGGCCCCACGGAGACGTAAATCTTCCATGGCAACCTTGAAGCCTGCTCCCAGATAATCCATGTCCAGAATGATACGCAAGCGTTTGCGTACGATTTCGGAGATATCATTGATGGAAGGCACCACAAAATAGGCATAGGCCTGTCGTTCACTCCGCCCCACACGCCCTCTGAGCTGATACAATTGTCCAAGCCCGAACAATTGGGCCTGATCAACAATCAATGTATTGGCATTGGGGAAATCCAGCCCGGATTCTACAATGGACGTACAGACAAGCACGTCGAGTTCACCATGCCAGAAGTTCCGCATAGCCTCTTCCAAAGTCTTTTCATTCATCTGCCCGTGAGCCATGCCAACTTTGGCTTCAGGAACCAGCTCACGCACAAAATCAGCTACACGCGCCAGGCCATTTACCCGGTTATACACCCAATACACTTGTCCACCGCGCTCAAGCTCACGCTCCAGTACCGCCTTAAGCTCAAGGGCTTCCCGTTCCATAAGCGCGGTTTCCACTGGTTTACGATCCACCGGTGGCGTCTCAATGACAGACAAGCCGCGAATACCGGACAGGGAAAGCTGCAACGTTCTGGGAATAGGTGTCGCCGTCAACGTCAAGACATCAATATTCTGTCTGAAATGTTTAAGTTTTTCCTTATGCTTGACGCCAAACCGTTGTTCTTCGTCCAGAATGAGTAAGCCAAGATTAGGCAATTCCACATCCTTAGACAAAAGACGATGTGTACCAATGAGGATGTCAATTTCACCCCGGCCTGCCGCTTCGATAATTGTCTTCTGCCTTTTGGCTGAGACAAAACGACTGAGCATGCCCACCCGAACGGGGAACCCTTCCATACGCCCGATAAATGTCTGGTAATGCTGCTCCGCCAACACCGTGGTCGGGCAAAGCAAGGCAGTCTGGTATCCTTCCAATGCGGCACGAAAAGCCGCACGCAAGGCGACTTCCGTCTTGCCGAAACCCACATCACCACACACCAGTCTATCCATAGGTTCAGGCTTTTCCATATCCCGAAAGACATCAGCCACAGCTTTATCCTGATCCGGCGTCTCTTCAAAACCGAAAGTCGCCTCAAACTCCGAGTACATGTCATCCAGCGGACCATATCCGAAGCCTTTACCCACTTTGCGGAATGCATACATTTCTACAAGTTCATGTGCTATCTTCTCGATAGCCTTGCGAACTTTAGCTGTGGTTTTGCTCCACCGGGTTCCGCCAAGCTTGTCCAGTGATGGCCGTTTGGCTCCTTCCGGCCCCTTGAACCGCTGCACCAGATTCAGTCGATCAACAGGGAGGTACAGCTTATCGTCGCCAGAAAAGAACAGCAGCAGATAATCGTTAGCACCAGCACCAATATTCATATGATGCAATCCACCGAACTGCGCCAGCCCGTAATCACGATGCACGAGAAGATCGCCCTCGGACAGATCATCATACTTATCCAGCCCTTTGAAGGCCTTGTCGCGCCCGACGTGCACTCGTGCGGCCTGTGGTTGCAAAATTTCTTCGCCAAGAATACGGGTCTGATCCCAAGCGAGCTCCATCCCTTTGCGCAACGGGGAGATCAACGCAAAGAGCCCTCGTCCGCCCGGCTTGAATTCCAGACTTATAGGCAGTTTTTCCTGCTCGGCCAACGCCAGGAACTTGCTGCGGGAACGGTGTGTCCGAAAGCTGAGAATAGTCGTCTGACCTGAACGAATCCACTCTTTCAATCCGCCCATAAGCGCGGCCCACGGCCTTCTAGAAGCCTCAGGCTGCCAAAAAATATCGGTAAAGTCACTGTAAGGGATTTCATTCAGATCGATACCGTTCTTTTCTCGCCCGATAGTCAATTCTTCAAAGACAAGCTGCCTGGCATTACGCCAGACCTGTCGTGCAGCCTCATGAGTACGAACAATGAAGCGTAAGGGCAGGCTGACGCCTTTTTCACGTTCTTCTTCCTTGAGGAAATCACGCCATGCCTGATCGCGATCTTCAAGACGCGCGCGCAAAGTCCCGCCCGACGACAACAGATAGGCTGCATCCTTAGGTAAATACGCCTCCAACCCGACCGGATTGTCATAGTACAACCCAGGCCAGACAAAACCATCGTTCGCGTCAAGCCGCTCTGTCAGGGAATGCTCTTGTGCTGCATTTATCTCGCCGGTCTTCCTGAATTTTTCCCACATGGCGGTAGCGCGTTCCGCATACCCCTCGGTCGTGATTCCGGGAGATACAGGTAACAGGACCGCTTCGGTCAAATCCGCTTTCGACCGCTGAGAAGCCGGATCGAACAGTCTGACTTCTTCCAGAATATCCCCGAAAAATTCCAACCGCAGAGGAAGTGCATACCCTGGCGCATGAATATCAAGGATATCACCTCGCATAGCCATATCCCCTGGACCGGAAACCACTTTACGCCGAACGTATCCCCAACTGACGAGCTGCTCCAAAAGGATATCGGGCGACATCTCTTCGCCTTTGGTAAGCGAAACCCAATTCTCACAAAGAACGGATTCATCCGGCCAGTGCGGCAGAAGGTTGTCCGAAGTCATGAGTACGCCGCACGGTTTTTTCCCATAGGTCAAACCATACAGGGCAGCCCATCGTTCGCTCCACGCTTGTGCATCTGGCGTTTTTGAATGATATGGAGGGAGAAAGAACCAGTCCTTTTCCCACACTGGTCGATCAAGAGCTTCTTCATTAGCTGAAGAAAAAAGCGTCAGAAGTGCCCGCATTTCCTTGAATTCGGCAACACCTGGCACAACGAGAACCACACTGTTTCCCTTGGAAAGCAGTGCCCCCGCCATAAGAGCCTGACTGCCCGGTCCGCTTTTGAATATACGAACAGAATCAGTCGCCTTACGCATGAATTCGGATATAGCCTTGGGATATGATGACATGATGTGTCTGGTTGAGAACTTTCAAGCTCTCTGGTTGAAAAACGGAAAAGCCGCCTTTTCCCTATCGGGAGTAAAGCGGCTTGTCAGCAACTATCTGCACACGTTAAACGTTGCCCAACGCTTCCTTCTCCTCATTATCCAGCAGTGAATCAAGATCCAGCAAAATGAGGAGTCTGTCATCAAGCTTGCCCACGCCGTCTATATAGTCGGAATCCATACCGGCCACCATCGGAGGCGGCGGCTGTACCGAATTGGCAGGAATCCGCAACACCTCGGATACGGCGTCCACCACAAACCCGACGATTATCATCTCGATTTCAATGACGATGATGCGGGTGTATTTATCATGCTCTTTAGAACGAAGGCCGAAACGGCGGCGCATATCCACAATAGGAATGACTTTACCGCGCAGATTGATAACGCCTTCCACAAACTCCGGCGCACGCGGAACATTGGTGATCTCCATGGTACGAATGATCTCCTGTACCTGAAGAATGTTGACGCCGAATTCCTCTTCACCGATGCTGAACGTCACCAGTTGAGTCAATTCCTGATCGGCTTCGGCTCCCTTGACATCACCAACTTCTCTCATTTCAAGGCTCATGACAACTCCGTCCTCAATGGCTCGGTCCATGTAAAGTGCACCACAATTTTCAGTCATTGAATCTGTCAACCGCACCGTTTTTTGTCAATCATAATATCCATACCCATGAAATTATTGACAAGCCACAATCGAGTATACGCATCCCCTTGCAATCATTTGACAGCATCTTTTTTTTATCAATTAATATGGACTGTTGAATCATTTATAACACAGACCAAGTCAAAGTCTTGTTGACGACAATTTGAGAAACGACTAACTTAATTTTCGCATTGTACCTATTTGTTTGATTTTTTTGACTTTTTACAAACAGGATGGACCACTCGCCTATGGGCCAATACGCAAATTTCAACGACCATCATACCCTTGAGGAACAGGTCAAAAATCTGGCTGATGAAGAACTGCTCGACTTCTGGGAAGAAACTCAGCAGCTTGCCAGAATGTTGGACCAGGAAGAACAGGCCGACTTTGAATACAACCCTGAATATGAACGCGTCATACTACAGGAATTACAATACCGGACCTGCTTCAAGAGCCAATTTTAGCAGTACAGGGCATGAAAAAACTCCCCGCCTCAAATGAGGCGGGGAGTTTTTTCATGGGTATTGATAACCCCACGGCAGGAATAAAGTCTCATTTTACCGGCATTCTACCGATGCTGAAGTAGGCAAATCCAGCCTTTCCCATACGATCAGGCTGGTACAGATTGCGACCATCAAATACCAACGGAGCCTTCATGGCTTTTTTGATGCGAGCAAAATCGGGATCTCTGAACTGATTCCAGTCAGTAACCACGGCCAGAGCATCCGCACCATCCAGCACATCGTACTGGTCGTCCAGGATTTCCAACCCTTCCAGATGACCAACCTCTTCGCGAGCACGCTCGTTTGCTACAGGGTCAAAAGCGCGGACAGTCATACCGAGAGCAGTCAAATCCTTGATAACCTCAATGGCGGAGGCTTCACGAATATCATCGGTGTTAGCTTTGAAGGCTATACCCCAAACAGCCAAAGAGCGTCCTTTGACCCCACCCTGCGGTTCGAAGTATTCCTTGATTTTGTCAGCCAGGATATGCTTCTGATCATTGTTGACCTCATCTACAGACCTAATAAGCTTGGCATTGTAACCATTTTCGGCAGCCGTACCGATGAGAGCCTTAACGTCCTTGGGAAAACAGGAGCCACCATATCCAACACCGGGATAAATAAAACTGTAACCGATACGGCTATCTGAACCGATACCGGCACGCACTTCGGAAACATTGGCTCCAACGCGCTCGCAAATATTAGCGACTTCGTTAATAAATGAAATTTTAGTGGCGAGCATGCAGTTGGCGGCATACTTGGTCATTTCGGCAGATCGCACACCCATAACGATGAGTTTCTCACGGCTACGGGCAAAAGGTCCGTAGAGATTCTGCAATGCCTTGGCAGAGTTTTCATCTTCAGTGCCGACAATAACACGATCCGGCTTCATGAAATCACTGACAGCATCTCCCTCTTTCAAGAATTCAGGATTGGAAACCACATCAAACGAAATGGACTCACCACGTTTTTCCAACTCTTCTGAAATAATTCCACGCACACGGTCAGCCGTGCCTACCGGCACTGTGGATTTATCAACAACAATTTTCGGACTCGTCATGCGCTGACCTATTTCGCGGGCCACTGCATCAACATAGGAAAGGTCACAGGAGCCGTCATCGCCGCACGGAGTACCGACAGTGATAAAAACCACTTCCGCCTCTGCCAGACCTTCGCCAAGATCCGTCGTGAAAGTAAGGCGCCCCTGTTCGGTGTTGCGCTTGACCAAATCTTCCAGGCCCGGTTCGTAGATGTGAACTTTGCCACTTTTCAACGTCTCGACGACCTTGGGGTTGACGTCCACGCAATAAATATTGTTACCCATTTCGGCAAAGCAGGCTGCAGAGACAAGGCCCACATACCCAGTGCCAACGATGCATACGTTCATAGCAATACAACTCCCGATGGTATTTCAAAACAATAACAGGCCAAGGCGATACCCTCCGGCCCGTTTTCATGTCAATAGAATCATAATTTGATAGCCGATTGTTTCAACTATTGCCATTCAAATCAAGAAGACTTAATATTTAAAGATATCTCACCATTACCTAAGTTCGGAGGATAAATAATAATGCCGGTACTCGTTGTCAACGTCGATCATGTGGCCACACTGCGCCAGGCCAGAATGGGCATAGAACCAGAACCCGTCACCGCAGCCTATATGGCTGAAATGGCCGGAGCTACTGGAATCATTGTCCATCTTCGTGAAGATCGCCGCCACATTCAGGACAGAGACGTAGAACTCATCAAACAAACCTGCAACACTCGATTGCACCTGGAAATGGCTGCCACGAAAGAAATGCAGGCCATTGCCTTAAACATTGAGCCCGAAATGGTGTGCTTGGTGCCTGAAAAACGGCAGGAACTGACTACCGAAGGTGGTCTGAACTGCATTGGCCGTGAAGATGAACTGCGTGACTTCCTTGCGCCCATCCATGCCAAAGGAATTCGTTCCAGCCTGTTTATCGACGCTGACCCCAAGCAGATTCAAGCTGCCCAGGCTACCGGAGCTGAATATATTGAAATCCACACCGGCCACTATGCAGACGCCAAGGAAATCAATGCACGCAACGAAGAATTTGGAAGGATCATCAAAGGAATCGCTTTGGCCACAGACATTGGTCTCAAGGTCAACCTTGGTCACGGTCTCAACTATCGCAACATCCTGAATTTCAGAGATGTCCCCGGCATCAAGGAATATTCCATTGGGCACGCCATCATGGCCCGAGCCATCTATGTCGGCATAGATCAGGCCGTACGGGATATGGTGAAGCTCATCAGAACATTTACGGATTAATCATGATAAAAGGTATTGGTATCGACCTCACGGAACTTAACCGCATTCAGGAATTGTGGGACCGTTTCGGCATGAAATTCGCCCACCGAATCCTGACGGACCGCGAAGTCGAACAATTGCCAGCAATAAACCCAACTAAGCGCTTGGCCGCGCTGTTTGCAGGAAAAGAAGCAGCGGTCAAGGCGTTGGGAACCGGATTTGCTCAAGGCATCCATTTCAAATGCATTGAGATACTTCATGCTCCAAGTGGCAAGCCGGAAATTTTTTTTCTGGGAAAAGGGTTGGAAGAATGCAAAAGGCACGGTGTCACAGCCGCGCATATCTCCTTGACTCATTCCCGTGACACCGCCGGTGCCACCGTGATATTGGAAGGCTAGGTTCACTTAACCCTACTTTGGAGATTGCATGCTGCTGCCACTTCCAACTCCGGCCGAAATGGCCACATGGGACCGAAAAACCATTGATTCCATTGGCATACCCGGCATCACACTTATGGAATCTGCTAGCCGTGAAGCCGTCAACGTAATCAACGAAGAATACGGGTCTGTGGATGGAGCAGAGATATTCTGCTTTGTCGGCTCCGGCAACAACGGTGGCGACGGGTTGGCAATAGCACGCCATCTGACTGACCTTGGTGCAAACGTTACAATTTTTCATACCAAGCCCAAAAAGTTATATCGCGGCGAAACCCGCACCAACCTTTTATGGGCGCAACGGCTGGATATCCCGATCAAACATCTGGCAACCGTTAATGTAGAAAGTCTTTCACAGCCGGATATAATTATTGATGCCATACTTGGCACCGGCTTTTCCGGAAACCTTCGACAGGATTCTCTTGCTCTGATCCAAGCCATCAATCGACTTGGTGAACGGGCATTTGTTCTGGCCGTAGACATCCCCTCCGGGCTCAACGGAATGACGGGAACCCCGCAGCCTGAAGCTGTTATTGCAGATGCAACAGCCACATTCGAAGCTCCCAAACTCGGACTGGTCATGCCGGAAGCCGAGAGCTTTGTCGGGACTGTTCACGTATGCCCTATAGGCATCCCATTGAAAATACAAAATGATTACAGTGTTGATCACCATCTTATTACCAGAGAAATCATGGAATTGATTCCTCGGATCACCCCAACCATGCACAAAGGCACGGCGGGACACGTCCTGATCGTTGGCGGCAGTCAAGGATTGACTGGTGCACCTCATCTAGCTGCACTTGGGGCTCTCCGCAGCGGCGCCGGACTTGTCACTATTGCCTGTCCCGGAGACTTGGCGGATTCGGTCAAATCAGGAAGACCGGACATCATGACCTTCCCACTGAGCACAGGTGTAACCTGGGAACAGAGCATGGCTAAGCCTTTGCTCAAAGAGTTTGAACGATTTGACGCCGTAGTGCTGGGACCAGGAATGGGGCGATCGCTTGAGACACAGGCTTTCATCCACACGGTCATCAACGGATGTACTCTCCCACTTGTTGTCGATGCAGACGCACTGTATGCTGTGGGACAATCCCCGGAGCTGATCAATGCACTCCCGGAACATACCGTTTTGACACCTCATCCCGGCGAAATGGCCGGGTTGCTCAAGACAAAAGCAGCCAGTATTCAGGCTGACAGACTTCAGTCTGTACGCACTTTTTCAACTATTTCCGATGCCACCTTGATACTCAAAGGAGCCGGAACAATCATAGCCGACAGCGACCTGACATGTATCAGCCCGTTTTCCGAACCAAATCTGGCCATAGGCGGCTCGGGAGACGTCCTTTCCGGCGTTATCGGTTCGCTTATGGCAAGGACCATGCCCCCAATGCAGGCGGCTTGCCTCGGCGTGTATTGGCACGGACTGGCAGGCAATGCCCTTAACAATGAATTCCCCATGCGCGGCAATCTCGCATCTGAGATCGCGCACATGTTGCCTCTCGTGGCAACACCAACCAACCAGGAGTACTCACCATGCTGACAGCAAAAGACATCATGACCACGGAATGTATCACTCTGACCCCTGACACTGAAATTGCCACTGCAGCCAAGAGTCTGCTGGACAACAAAATCAACGGTGCTCCCGTCATTGATAATGGCGTTGTTGTAGGCGTTCTCTGCCAGTCTGACCTGGTAGCTCAACAAAAAAAGATCACCATGCCTTCCTTCTTCACACTGCTCGACGGAGTCTTTCCGCTTTCGTCTCATGACGAACTGGAACGCGAAATGAAAAAAATTGCTGCGACCACAGTGGCCGAAGCAATGACTCCGGCTCCGACATTCATCACCACGGAAACGAGCATTGAAGACATTGCCACCATGATGGCCAATGAAAAACTTTACACCCTGCCGGTCGTAGAAAACGACAAACTTGTTGGCGTAGTCGGCAAAGAAGATGTGCTCAAAACACTCTTGAAGGCGTAACTCAGGAATTTACATGGATGTAAAAATTCACCTTCAAAATGCGGAAGCCACCCTTGAATTGGGCATATTTTTGGCAAATCTGGTAAAAAAAATGCCCAATCCACCCTCATTACTCTTGCAAGGCGACCTCGGTTCAGGCAAAACCACGTTGGTCAGAGGATTTGTGGAATCCCTGCCAGGCTCGGAAATGGCGGAAGTTTCCAGCCCAAGCTTCAACATTTTCAACCTGTATCCCACGACGCCACCTGTGGCGCACTTTGATTTATACAGATTGGAAGACATGCCTCCGGATGATTCCCTCTTTGAACAGTTGGAAGACCCGGAGACCATCACGATCATTGAATGGATTCAATTTCTTGACCGTGAGCTCTGGCCCGAAGAAGCCCTATTCATTGTATGGACTCCTTCAGAAGCCGGAAGGGAGCTGACTTTACATGCAATGGGTAAGACGGCATCGACACTTGTTCAGGCCGTAGCACAGGAACGAGAACAGCAATAGAGATAGAGCAGAACGCATCATGAACATTGTCGTACAAAAATTCGGCGGCACATCGGTCCGCAACCTTGAGTGCCAACGCCAGGTCATGCAGAAAGTCCTTCGCCCTTATCGTGAAGGCAACAAAGTCATTGTGGTTCTCTCGGCCATGTCCGGTGAGACCAACCGACTCCTCAGCATGGCCAAGGAATGGTCGGAGAATCCCGACCCGGCTGAAGCCGATTCTCTAGTCTCTACCGGCGAACAGGTTTCCTGCGCGCTCTTTGCCATGTTGCTCAAACAACAAGGCGTTAAATGTCGTTCCGTCCTGGGCTTTCAGGCCCCTGTAAAAACAAACAAAGCTTATGGAAAAGCTCGTATCGTAGATATAGATGCGGAAAAGCTCAAAGCAATGCTCCATGAGTACGACGTTCTGGTCGTGGCCGGTTTCCAGGGATGTGACGAAGATATGCGCATCACCACTCTGGGACGTGGGGGGTCAGACACCTCCGCCGTGGCGCTTGCCGCTGCCATCAATGCGGATGTTTGTGAGATATATACAGATGTGCCGGGCGTCTTTACCACCGACCCGAACATGTGCAAGGATGCACGAAAAATGGACATGATCGCCTATGACGAGATGCTGGAAATGGCCAGCATGGGTGCCAAGGTACTCCAGATCCGTTCCGTTGAATTTGCCAAAAAATATAATGTAACAGTTCATGTCCGCTCCACTTTTTCCGATGAGCCGGGCACTATAGTCACTCAGGAGGATGAAATGATGGAATCCGTTCTTGTTTCCGGAATAGCATATGACAAGGATCAGGCTCAAATTACGCTGGTACACGTCAAGGACAACCCGGGCGTATCCGCACAAATTTTCTCCCCCCTGGCTGAAATGAATATTCTTGTCGACATGATCGTCCAAAGCCCGAGCAAAGACGGACTGACCGACATGACGTTTACCGTCCCTCGTGCGGATGTTGATGAAACCATTAGGATTCTCTCCAAACTCCAATACGAAATCGGTTACGAAGAGCTAACACACAACCTCAATGTCTCAAAAATCTCGATTATCGGCGTCGGCATGCGGAACCATTCTGGAGTCGCCTCAAGGGCATTCCAGGCGCTTGCCGATGAGAACGTGAACATCCTGATGATCAGCACATCCGAGATCAAGGTCACCTGCCTGATCGACGATAAGTACACCGAACTGGCCGTACGCACACTCCATAAAGCCTTCAGCTTGGAGGAAGGCAAACACATAGAGTAATCAATGAGACACGTAACGATTTATGACACGACTTTACGCGATGGAGCACAAGCAGAGGAACTGAATTTCACAGCTCAGGACAAGATCCGCATAGCCCATAAACTGGATGATCTTGGGATACATTATATTGAAGGCGGTTGGCCTGGAGCCAACCCGACTGACCAGAAATTCTTTGATAGAATCAAAGAACATACGTTTACCAATGCCAAATTAACGGCATTCGGCTCGACCCATTTCGCAAAAACAACCCCGGAAAAAGATCCAAATCTTGCAGGGTTACTGAACGCGGGCACATCGGTCATCACCATTTTCGGAAAATCCTGGGATCTGCATGCAACTACTGCACTCGGTATTCCCCTTGAACGCAATCTGGAACTGATAGCCAACAGCATCCGGTACCTCAACGAACGAGTGGACGAAGTCATCTTTGATGCCGAACACTTTTTTGACGGATTCAAGCACAACCCGGAATATGCAATTCAAGCGATTCAGGCCGCACATGAAGCCGGTGCAGCACGACTCATCCTATGCGACACCAACGGCGGCTCCCTGCCATTCCAGATAGCTGAAGCCATGAAAGCTGTCCAAAAGGTCCTCCCTGAAGCCCAGTTGGGTATTCACGCTCACAACGACTCGGAACTGGCCGTCGCCAACTCCCTTGAAGCCGTCCGCCGTGGTGCGACACAGGTTCAAGGCACCATCAACGGGTATGGGGAACGATGCGGCAATGCGAATCTTTGTTCGATCATTCCCAACCTTGACATCAAAATGGGTATTGAAACGATCGGCCGAGAAAACCTGCCGAAACTTTTGAACACATCACATTTCGTCAGTGAGACCGGCAACCTGCGACCGTTCATGCGCCAACCATTTGTTGGAGCATCTGCTTTTGCTCACAAAGGCGGTATTCATGTTTCCGCCATTCTCAAGGACTCCAGGACATACGAGCATATCGACCCCAAATCTGTCGGTAATGAACAACGCGTCCTGCTCTCGGATCAGGCGGGTAAGTCAAACATCCTGTTCAAAGCCAAAGAGCTTGGATATGATTTGGGAAAGAATGATCCTACAGTGGATCGTCTGCTCAAAGAACTTAAGCAGCGTGAAAGCATGGGGTACGAATACTCTGTTGCCGACGCATCCTTTGAACTCATTCTACAGGAAGCCTTGGGCAAACCGCTCAACTACTTCCATTTCCAGAATTTCTTCGTAGTAGATGCAAAGCGTGAAGAAGATCCCGAACCTTTTACCGAGGCCACGGTTATCGTGGAAGTCAAAGGACAGCAGGAACATACGGCCGCTACTGGTATGGGGCCGGTTAACGCCCTTGACCGAGCCTTGCGCAAAGGACTTGAACGTTTCTATCCACAATTGAGTGAAATCCGACTGCTGGACTTCAAGGTTCGCGTCTTGTCGGGAGCCGTCCGCGATACTGGCGGCACAGCATCCTTTGTCCGGGTTTTGGTGGAAACGGGTGACCAACATGAACGCTGGACCACCATGGGCGTTTCCCACAACATCATCGAAGCAAGTTGGCAGGCCGTTGTCGACGCAATTAACTACAAACTCTTCAAGGACGACGCCAGGCGTAAGAAAAACGCTTAATCGTCCCCAGAAACCACATCATAAAGCCGGAAAGCAAACGCCTTCCGGCTTTTTCATACGATCCAGATCAATTATGCATGTCACTCAACTGTTGGGCAGTCCATTTAGCGGCCTTCATATACTCCGCTGCCATTTCTGCACAATTCGCATCATACCGCCTCAAGATACCGCTAGCCGCTTTGCAGTTCCCAGATTCAACGGACTCCATCATGCTGATTAATCTCTGGCATTCATTGGCTTCTCCACAAAGACCTGCCCTAACATCTTCATCCAAGGGGATATCTTCCAAAGCTTTTTCCATGGGAAACGACAACAAAGCATCAAGCTTGGAAAACAGGCCCAGCATGAACAAGCAATCAGATGACAGCTTGACTCCATCGGTCAGTACAGCAAATCGAGAAAGGAATCGCGCCCGATGCAAAGCCGTATAAGCTACTTCTTCACCTTTGGGCGTAGAATCCAAGTCAGTCATCGCCACAACTGTCGCCCAATGCTTGAGTTCCTTCAAACCAAGCAATGCGACTGCTTGCTGTATGGACTTTATCTGAGTCCGAAAACCAAAGGATGAGGAATTGATGTATCGAAGAATACGATAACTCATTGAGATATCGGAAGCGATTATCGAAGACAAATCATCTATACCACATTCAGGATTATTCAACTCTCCCAGCAATTGCAACTTGGCTACTGATACCGATCGAAGTCCATCAACCTTCGCGCTCTCGGGAACACCAAAAAATGATCCATGGAAATATTTGAAACCGAGCGCACGAGCACCTTCATAGGTTTCCCAATCTTCAATATTTGCAGCGAGCAACATCCCTTCATAATTCTTGAATTTTCGACGAAGTGCGACGATTTCAGCAGGATTTTTGCCAGTCATCGACACAGTAAGCATGCTGCATCGCCCCAGAAGAGAGGCAAGAACATCTGGCTCGACGTCACAATCAACAGCAAGAACACCACCTTCTTCACCTATGGTGTCTGCGAGATGCAAACATTGTGAGATGTTTGCCGCTTTACCAACCATTGCAATAATACAATCATCCATGTTTTCAGGAAGAATGGAGCGATCAATAGGATGTTCCCCTTGTATGGAAAGAAAAATCTTCTTCCCTATCAAACCTCCCACGCTGCACGCTGACATGTAAGCCACTTGCTCCGCAACCAATTGAGCATCATTGCATTGAGTTGGAGTATCTCCGTTAACCCCGACATCATTTATGACAAACCGGTATCCGCACACCGATTTCTCACGATCAAAAACTGGCTGCCTCACAACAAGCTGCTGTCTTAGTTCCTGAACACCTGCGGCTTCCTCCCCCATCTCAACATCTCCCATTATTTAAGAATCTTACACTGATACATGAGTTGACTACCTTGAATGGTGTAATCAAGTTGTTCCTATTTTGGGTAACACATTTTTAAATATAGTGAACCCCAACAAACACTTAGCGCCAATAGATACTATTCTCCCTCTTCGTTTGTTTAACCTCACTTTCTACGATAAAAAAAGACCGCCCGGCTCAAAGCCGAACGGTCCCTGTTATTTTGATGCAAGAATCTGTTACAGCATTCCAGCAACCTTTTTGGTCAGCCGCAAAAGTTGATTGGTAAAACCTGCTTCATTATCATACCAGATGATCAGCTTGAGCTGTGTACCACCCATAACGCGGGTGAGCTGTGAATCGACAACGCCACCAAAAGTCGAGCCCATGAAGTCCACGGAAACCAGCGGTTCTTCGGTGTACCCCATGGATTCGTTGGCTGCTGCCTTGAGGGCCGCATTGACTTCTTCAACAGTGGTTTCCCTTTTCAATTCACAAACAAGGTCCACCAAAGAAACGTTCGGGGTCGGCACACGAATAGCCATGCCGTCAAGGACACCGTTCAGTTCAGGAATAACAAGGCCAACAGCTTTGGCTGCACCAGTCGTAGTGGGCACCATGTTCACGGCACAGGCACGGGCGCGACGCAGATCCTTATGAGATCCGTCAAGCACACGCTGACTCATGGTATACGAATGCACCGTATTCATGATGCCGTGTTTGATGCCAAACAGGTCATTGATAACCTTGGCAACAGGGGCCAGGCAGTTGGTGGTGCAGGATGCATTGGAAATAATATTATGTTCAGGCTTGAGAGTATCATCATTGACGCTCATGACAACGGTGACATCGGGGTCTTGGCCTGGGGCAGAAATAATGACCTTTTTTGCACCGCAGTCGAGCATCTTCTGGCAGTTCTCGCGATCACGGAATTTACCAGTGGATTCCACCACGATATCACAACCAAGGTCACCCCAAGTCCACTCGCCGGGAGCATTCCGAGTCACAGTAACGGGTTTTCCGCACACCATGAAACCGTCAGCAGTGGGTTCCACATCGAGAAAGCGACCATGTACTGAATCATATTTGAGCAGATGAGCCAGATCCTCATTGGAAGCACGAGCATTAACCGCTACCAACTCCAATTCGCTTTCTTCCGCCAACAAACGAGCGAGATACCGTCCGATCCGTCCAAAGCCATTCAAACCAATCTTTGTAGCCATGTCAGGCTCCTCCTGTGGATATACGATTGTTCGATTCTGATAATCTTAAAAGTAAGCAACAATACTTATACAATGATTTTCCGTCAACGGCGTTTATAAATCGTTTCTCTTCAACAACTCCAAAGCCTCTTTGTCGGTAAAATTAAAATGCAACGGCGTCAGGGTGACGTGCCCTTCGGTAAGCAATGCCCTGTCACGGTCAGCACTGATATTTTCTGGAGGGATAGCCCCGTTTAGCCAATAATACGGCCTTCCCCGAGGATCTTGACGTGTGTCATACCAATCAAGATACGATGCCCGAGTGTGGGGACACACTATCATTTCCTTCACATCACTCATTGGGCAATTCGGGAAATTCAAATTGAGTACACACTTTCGCGGCAATTCGGACCATGGAATCTTTGCCAAAAGTTCAACGCAATACCTGGCCTGACCGCTCAAGTCCTGTGGATTGAAATTGTCCATGGACACAGCCATGGCCGGAATCTCCATAAGAGCGCCTTCGGTTGCTGCCGAAACCGTCCCAGAATAAAGAATATCGACCCCAACGTTAGCACCGGCATTGATGCCGGACAATACAAGGTCAGGTTCTTTATCAAGTAGTGTGGACAATCCAAGCTTCACACAGTCTACAGGCGTTCCATAGACACCCTGCCCCACAAAACCGTTCTCCTTGAATTCTTTAACCCGAATAGGCATAGACAGAGTCACGGCGTGGCCTACAGCGGACTGCTCCGTCACTGGAGCCACGACATGGACATCATGTCCGGCCTCTATCAAGGCAAAATAGAGTGCCCGCAGTCCAACAGCCTGAATACCGTCGTCATTGGCAAGGAGTATGTTCATGTTCAATCCTCATGTGCTCTCTTAATTTGACAATCCGTGTGAAATCAGGTTCATAACCTGAAGCGGACAGAAATGCCCGCACACCCGCATACAGATGATGAATACGCGTATGGGCGGGGTACCTCAACATCAATCCAATGGCAAGATACGTGGGAAAAAAGTCGCAATATATCCATAGCCTGGTCCCCGGCCAACCGGTCGACGACATTTTCATATTGGCATCAGCCAATCAGGCCCAATCCAAAAACGGTCCATACTGGAACATTACGTTCCAAGATTCCACTGGCTCCATAGACGGTAAAATATGGAGCCCAAAAAGCCTCGAATACCAAGACCTTGAATCAGGTCAACTGGCTCGAGTCCGAGGATTTGTGGAAAACTACAGAGACAAGAATCAACTCAAAGTCGATCACATGGAACTCCTGGAGGCGACAGCACCAGGCATTGATCTCGCAGATTTTATGCCCACGTCCCGTATACCGCCTGAAGAACTCATGGAAATGATCGAAGATCTCATTACCGAGCACCTTAAGTTCAAGCCGTGGAAGTCTTTCTGCAAAAAAGTTCTGTCTAATGAGGAAATCCGCACCCGGATGCTCATGGCACCGGGCGCTAAAACTGTACACCATGCGTATGCCGGCGGTCTACTCGAACACACATTGCAAGTCGCCCGCGCCTGTATGGCCTTGTGCGACGTATACCCCAATCTTGATCGACAGACGCTGCTGGTGGGCGCCATATTCCACGATCTAGGCAAGGCGTGGGAACTTTCCGGCGGCCTGACGAATGATTATACAGATGAAGGACGACTGCTCGGGCACATTCAGATAGGTCAGGATAGGCTAGAGCCGTTCTTGAAACGTAGCAGGAATCTTGATGACAGCTTCAAGCTGCACCTCAAGCACCTGATTACAAGCCACCACGGGGAACACGACTTCGGATCGCCTGTCCGGCCCAAGACGCCTGAGGCATTTGTCCTGCACTTTGCCGACAACATGGACGCCAAGCTGAACATAATTGATCAGGCATACGTTGATATGGATAAAAAAGGCCAGGAATGGTCTCCTTACATGCGCTTTCTTGAGCGTAATGTGTATCGCGCACCGGCAACCCCCAGTCATTCGAAAAAAAACGACGAGAAACCGGAGAACCAATGTTTATTACCTTTGAAGGCATAGAAGGCACCGGCAAATCGACACAGATTACCAAAATCAAGGAATATTTCGAATCCCAGGGCAAAGAAGTCTTCCTGACGCTGGAACCGGGCGGCAGCCGCGTGGGCAAGGAGTTACGAAAGATGCTCCTGCATGTGGACAACAAAGACATCACCCCCATCACAGAACTGTTCCTCTATCTAGCAGACCGCGCCCAGCATATAGCTCAGGTCATCCGCCCTGCACTGGAGGCAGGCAAAGTCGTCCTCTGCGACCGCTTTGCCGACTCCACCATCGTCTATCAGGGATTTGGTCGCGGTCTGGATACGCAAGTCCTCAAACAATTGAATGAAGTAGCTGTGGATGGTTTGTGGCCCGATCTGACAATTGTTCTCGACATCGACCCGGAAATTGGCTTGAAACGTGCCATGCTGCGTAATATCGAAGACGGCAAAGCCAAGGAAGAAGGTCGATTTGAAGCGGAACACATCTCATTCCACAAACGTATCCGTGAGGGCTATCTGACATGGGCTGCACTTAATCATGACCGGATAAAAGTTATCAATGCGGCGGCCACGCCGGATGAGGTTTTTGACAGAATCACACGGGTTCTGGAGACATACCGGTCAACATCTTCCTGATTTGGAGATTTTCACCAAAGAAAAACAGAATAGTACCTGAATTTCCCTGATGACTCTGGTATAGTGCTTCGCATAGACAGTATATAATGCCAGACAAACACATTCGAGAACTCCACGGAAATATGTCAGATACACAACACCCTTCAGTTGCCCGAGCTCCGGTTTCAGCCATCATAGATACCGGGAAATATCTCGCTGTCATGGGGTGTATCGTGTGGTTACTCACGTTGGGCACGAAGAGTCTCGGCTACAACTGGCAATGGTACAGAATTCCTCAATATCTCTGGCAATTAGATGAGCACGGATTCTCCTGGGGACCGCTCATGTACGGTTTGGGCGTCACCTTCCAGATCACTGCCATCAGCATGATACTGATGCTTCTCATCGGCATCACCACAGCTCTGTTCAGAATGACTGACTCATGGGCGGCTCGAGGTGTAGCCCGGGCATATATGGAGAGTATCCGTAATACCCCCCTGCTTATCCAGATATTCTTCATCTATTTTGTGGTCGCCCCTATTCTGGACATGTCAGCATTCTGGGCAGCGGTCATTGCACTCAGTCTCTTCGAAGGGGCTTATGCCTCCGAAATATTCAGGGCTGGCATTACTTCTATTGACAAAGGCCAATGGGAAGCGGCTCAAAGCCTCGGCATGGCTCCATTCCCTATGTATCGTCACATCATTCTTCCCCAGGCGATTCGACGAGTTCTGCCACCCATGACAAGTCAGGCTGTATCGCTTGTCAAAGATTCCGCCCTGGTCAGTACCATCGCCATCCTTGATCTGACACAACAGGGACGCATGATCGATGCCGAGACATTTCTCACTTTTGAAATCTGGTTTACCGTTGCCGCCATATATCTTGCCGTCACTCTGGCATTGTCCGGCGTGGTAAAGTTTTTGGAACAACGATCAAACGGTATCAAACCATAACCTCAATCAGGAGCAAAACATGACTATCTGGAGAGCCACCAAAACCGGCAACACCATCATGATCGCCATTCTGGGAGTATCGCACGTCACCTTTGCCCAAGAATCCTGCAAATAACAACAACACATCCTGAGCATACGCCGGGATAAGGAGAAAACCATGAAAATCAAACGTTTCACGACTATTTTATCCTTGGTCCTCCTGCTTGCATTCACGTTCGGATGCAGCCAACAGACACCAGAACAAAAATCATCCGCATCACCCCAGCCTCAGGTCAGCCAGCTTGACACCATCCTCAAACGAGGAGTGATCAAAGTCGGATTCGATACATTCAAACCCTGGGCCATGAAAGACAAAAACGGCAATTATATCGGTTTTGAAATCGAAGTGGCCAAACGGTTGGCCGCAGACATGGGAGTTGACATAGAATTCGTGCCGACCAAGTGGTCCGGCATCATACCAGCACTGCTAACCGGCAAATTTGATATCATCATTGGCGGCATGTCCATTACGCCCCAACGTAATCTGAAAGTGAACTTTACCATCCCATACGAATATACCGGCATGTCTGTAATTGCGAGCAAGAAGCTTGCAGCAGGACGAACCATGGCCTCTGAATTCAACAACCCCGCAACAACAGTAGCAGTCCGACTCGGCACAACGGCTGCTGAAGTCACAAAGAACTTTCTTCCCCAGGCCAAGATTCTTTTCTTTGACGAAGAATCACAGACCATTCAGGAATTGCTCAATGAGCGTGTCCACGCCGTAGTCGCATCAAATCCACTTCCCATGAACCTGGCAAAAGAATATCCGAACAAACTCTATCTCCCCTTCAAGGAAGATTTCACCAGAGAACCCATTGCCTTCGCCATAAGAAAAGGTGATTTCGATTATCTGAACTGGTTGAACAACTGGGTTCTCGTTACCATGAGCACTGGCTGGCTCCAAAATCGTTATGAATACTGGTTCTACACCAATGATTGGGAAAACCAGATTCAGTAACCGAGCCGATTCATTGCCAAAAAACAACCACAAACGCCGCATTCGCATAACCCCGCTGGACACCGCCATCATGGTGGTGCTGGCGGGGATGCTCGGCTATATTCTCTACAAAGCAACCACGGGTCTGAATTATCATTGGAACTGGGCAGTCATCCCGCAATTTTTACTCCGCTTCGATCAGGATACGCAGTCATGGAAAGCAGGTCTTCTCATGCACGGCCTGTTTACCACCATTCGACTCAGCCTGTGGTCAGGATTATTAGGTGTCATCCTCGGGACATTCATCGGCCTTTTCCGTGTGAGCCCACGCCTGTTCAGACGACAGATCGCCACTACATATGTAGGGTTGATCCGCAACACACCACCGCTGGTACTTATCTTTGTTTTCTATTTCTTTGTCGGTGATCAGATCATGACACTGCTTCGTGTGGACGAAGCCATATATGCGCTGTCCCCGGAAGCCAAAGAGATCCTCAGCTGGTTTTTCGGCCCGATGAATCGATTTTCACAATTCCTGTCAGCGCTCGTGACCCTCGCCCTGTTCGAGGCAGCCTACATCGCCGAAATAGTACGTGCAGGCATCGAATCCATCGAGCCCGGCCAATGGGAAGCTGCCTCGGGCACAGGAATGAGTCGAACAAAAGCCATGACTTATGTCATCCTTCCTCAGGCTATACAACGTATGTTGCCAGCTTTGGCGGGACAGTTTATATCCATCATCAAGGACTCGGCCATAGTATCCGTCATTTCCATCGAAGAGCTGACTTTCCAGGCTCAACAACTCATGACGACCACATACCGGAGTTTTGAAATCTGGACGCTGGTCCTTGGCATGTATTTCGCTCTCACCTTTGTGTGCTCTCTGCTCGTAAGGAAATTGGAACTCTCACTGAAAAGAGATTAATAAATGTTCGAATTCATCAAAAAATTTTTCATGGGGATATTTGTCCACGACCCGATAAATTCCCACGATCATGTAAACGAAACAAATGAACAAACATTTGACTTGGAGGCATTCCATATGAACGACATTAAAGTCTACGCCCTTTCAACCTGTATTCATTGCAGAAATGCAAAAAAATATCTTGATGAATGCGGAGTCAAATACGAATGTGTTCACGTCGATGAGCTTTCTGGCGACGACCGCAAAAAAGTTGTCCAGGAAATCAAAGGACACAACCCGGCAGTATCCTTCCCCACCATCGTCATCAAAGACACAGTCGTCGTCGGATATCATAAAGACAAAATCGACGCTGCGCTCAAGGGAGTGTAATCATGGATGTAAAACAACTCTATACAATGCTCAAGAAGACCCAGGAGCCCAAGGGGTACTATTTCAACAAAGACATGGACATGACCATGCCTCTGCTTGAAAGCCTTCTGACCAACAAGGAACGCTTCGGATACATGGCCTGTCCCTGCCGGTTGGCAAACGGAGAATTCGAAGCCGACAAGGACATCGTCTGTCCCTGCTCATATCGCGAAGAAGACGTCAAAGAATACGGCGCCTGCTTTTGCGCTCTCTATGTCAGCAAAGACTATAACGATGGGACAATTGAAAAAGAAGTGGTGCCAGAACGCAGGCCGCCAGAAAAGATATTATTCTAACAATAATAAAGCCGGGAATTGCTTCCCGGCTTTATTTTTAATTACTCGACAGCCTGATATTTAACGCACCTAAAGCCTCTTTTATTGGAATGAAATAATTCATACCAATGGACCCACCACCAGGACCGGACATACCGCTCACGGAAACACCGACAACATTGCCGTTTTCATCGACAAGTGCACCGCCGCTGTTTCCCGGCTGAATGTCGGCATCAGCCTGAATCAGGTGCAACCCAGTATTCTCGTCTTCACGCAAAGCACTGACAACACCTTTTGTAATCGTTGCTTGCCGCTCCTGAAGATATGGTGTTCCCACAGGATAAACCGATTCCAACACCTTCACTCCGGCAATCCTGATGGGCAGTGGTCTTGCTGAATTAAGATTAACCTTAATCAGGGCAACATCTCGAGTAGCATGTTTGCAAATAACATCTCCATACAATTCAAAACCATTGGAAAAGACCACGGCAACTTTCTTACTTTCACCAACGACATGCTGATTCGTAATGATATATCCATCTTTGGTAATAAGAAAACCTGAACCATGCCCAGTCCCTACGCGAATGGTCACTGCTGAGTCCACAACACGCTGCGGTCTTTCCACAAAAGAAGTCACGTAATTCTCAACAGCAGGAATAATCATTTCACTTCCCACTGATTTTTGCTCAACGAGTTTGTCTTTTACACTGCGTCCTGTGACAATTGCATAAAAGTCACTGTCTGCTCCCAATTCCTCAGCTACTCCGGCAAAAGCTTCAAAAACCATGGTAGCAAAACCTTCATTTTTTTCCGCCACCGACTTCTGATATCCAGTCGTGGTCACCTGCATCAGGGACTTCTTTTCAAGAGGCGAGTATACAGTCCACTCGACTTCCATCCAGACTTCGCCGTTTTCCGTCCCTTCATATCGCCCAGTCCAGAAATCATGCACACGACAGATGTTCGCCTTGAGATTCTTGATGTCCGCTGCAATAAGATAACGCGCCCGACCGAGTTCTTCATCTCTGTCGAAAACATGCTTCGTATCCCCGACAATGTTGAATCCATGAGCAGTCAAAGCGTCATAAAAATACTGACTGAACTCATCATCGTTTCCACCAATCAACGCACGGCTTGAAGACCAGTAAATACTCGCATCACAATCAAGATTGCATATACCGGAACTGCTCTCGGAGCTTCCGCTGAAATATGCACCGATCAGTTCTCCTCGCTTGATGGACACAAGGGTTTTCGACAACCCAATAGGCTCCATGTGTTCCCCTGTCGGCACTTCAATCGGCGTAGAAGACTGATAATCCGGAATCGGAACCCTTTTGGTATTACAAGCCGACAATAAAAAAACCGCACTCAGAAACAATAAGGCAGCTCCACGAACACAACGCATAAACCCTCTCTCGGACATAGAAAAAATTAAGTATTCAGCATGGGATAAGCTTCATTCCAATATAAACAAACAAAAGTTTGATAAGGGAATGGAAACACAAAAGCAACATTGATATTGATTAATAGATGTTAACCCACAAAAAAACCCCACTCACGCGAGTGGGGTTTTATCTTCTGTAATTTCAGATCGTTTAATTCTGCGACTTCATCAAAGCCTTATCCAGATCCTCTATAATGTCTTCAATATCCTCCAACCCAACGGAGATGCGAATCAAATCCGGGGGGACACCGGCAGCCAATTGTTCTTCCGGAGTGG
Source organism: uncultured Pseudodesulfovibrio sp. (assembly GCF_963675635.1). Lineage (NCBI taxonomy): Bacteria > Pseudomonadati > Thermodesulfobacteriota > Desulfovibrionia > Desulfovibrionales > Desulfovibrionaceae > Pseudodesulfovibrio > uncultured Pseudodesulfovibrio sp. The sequence goes on from NZ_OY776488.1 coordinate 1,174,075, forward strand.
ATTGACCGTGTGTTGTGGATGCAGGATGAATGACTAACGTCTTGGCATCCAGAATGTTTGCCAGATGAGAACACAGTTCTACGGAATCAATAAACTTGCGCCCCGCCTCAAGCCCTCCCTTCACGCCAAAACCAAAAACAGCGCCCGGTCCGAGAGGAAAGGTGTTCTTGGCACGATCATGATCGGGATGCATGGGAAGTCCTGCATAATTGACCCATTCCACCGCATAGTGCGTATCCAGGAATTCGGCCACTTTCTGAGCATTTTCACAATGCCTGTGAGCACGAATCGGCAGAGTTTCCATGCCTTGAATAATAAGAAAACTGTTATGCGGCGAAATAGTGGCCCCGGTGTCACGAAGTAAACCAATCCGCACCTTGGCCGTAAAAGCCGGACACGACTTTCCAGCGGCTCCACCTAGGGCTTCCCACAGATTGACATTATTATATGTCGGGTCAGGCGCGGCTATCTCTGGATATTTCCCGCCTTTACCCCAGTCAAAAGTGCCCTTTTCAACGATGGCGCCCCCCATGGCAACACCATGACCGCCAATGATTTTTGTCAATGAATGCACGACAATGTCACACCCAAAATCAAATGGATTGAACATAGGCGGCGGCGCAACAGTAGAATCAAGGATAAACGGCAAACCGTGTCTGTGTGCCACATCGGCTATACCAAGAAGGTCATCAACATTGCACCGCGGGTTGCCAATGGATTCGCTGTAAACCAAGCGGGTATTCTCGTCGATGGCCGCTTCAAAGTTGACAGGATCGCTTGAATCAACAAAACGGGCCTCAATACCGAACCGTTTCAAAGTGTACTCAAACAATGTTTGGGTTCCGCCATAAAGGTTGGACCCTGTAACAAAATTCTGACCGGCAGAACAAATGGTAGTGACCGCATAAAAGATCGCGGCCATGCCCGAAGCCACGGCAACCGCTCCGACTCCACCATGGAGTTCGGCAAGCCGCTTTTCCAAAACATCCGTGGTCGGATTGTTGAGGCGGGTATAAATATACCCCGATTCTTTCAGGGAAAAAAGATCAGCAGCATGCTGCGTATCATGGAACATGTACGCCGTTGTCTGATAAATAGGCACTGCCCGCGAGCCCGTTTCCCTGTCCGGAGTATGTCCCGAATGCAGAGCCACCGTCTGTGGTCCGTAATGTTTATTGGCCATGGTCATATACCTCCTGTCTGCCGATCTTCAAATCACAGTGCGTCAAAGCAATTATTTTGGCAACACCCTGCCCGGTGAAGAAAGCCTGGTATCCTACAGTGTACATTGGAACGACAATTGCTAAAAAACGCTCAAGGAACATTTTTCTGACACAGTGTATCCCGCTGTAAAAACGTTTCATTTTTTCGCTTACTATTGGGGTCAGCGAAATTCCCCCGTCCCGGAATTGAGCAGAACCGGGGCGGGGATCATTTTTTCAGGCCAGCGGCCTCTAGCCACGCTGCGAAGGCTTCCTGCGCACGAATACCGTAGGCTTCCTTGCGCAGCTTCTTCTTCATCTTCTTATTCAATCCTGGCATGAGTCCGAAATTGACATTGGACGGCTGAAAACGTTTATCCGGAACGGTTTGAAGGTGCCCAAGCAATGCTCCCAAGGCAGTTTCCACAGGAGGCTGGGGCACAGATTCACCCTGCATCCGCAGTTTCATGGACAAACCGAGCCAAAGGCCACAAGCGGCGGACTCCAGATACCCTTCCACTCCGGTAATCTGACCCGCGAGATAAACCCCGGGCTTGTTCCTGAGTTGCAGCGTCTCGTCCAGAGCTTCAGGGGCGTTGACGTATGTATTGCGATGAATGGAACCGAGACGTAGAAATTCAGCCTGCTCCAGACCGGGGATCATTCTGAAAATACGCTTCTGTTCAGGATATTTGAGCTTTGTCTGAAATCCCACAAGGTTGAAAGCTGTTTTATCCTTGTTCTCCGTACGCAACTGGACAATGGCAAATGGACGTTCACCGGTCTTGGGGTCCACAAACCCTACGGGCTTAAGCGGCCCGAAGGCCAACGTCATCTCACCTCGTTCCGCCATGGCTTCCACCGGCAGACACCCTTCAAAATGAAGCTCTTTCTCGAAATCCCGCGGCTGGACTTTTTCCCCGGCAATCAACTCCGCGACAAAAACTTTGTATTCTTCCTCGCTCATAGGACAATTCAGGTAGTCATCATCCTCCGGCTTCCAGCGAGAACCCCAGAATGCTTTATCAAAATCAACAGAATCACGAGAAATAATCGGCGCGATAGCGTCATAAAAATACAATCGTTCGTCGCCCACCGTCGCCATCAGGCTCTCGGTCAACTCAGCGCTCGCCAAAGGACCGGCGGCAATGATCACTGCATCGTGCCCTTGCAACTCATCAGCATCAAGAGACTGTATTTCCTGATGAACAACCGTGATCATCTCATGATTTTCAATTTTGTCCGTGATATATTCAGAGAACAGTGTGCGATCCACAGCCAAAGCGCCACCCGCGGGAACCTGCGTGGCATAGGCGGCTTCCATTATCAGGCTGTCGAGGCTGGACATCTCTTCCTTGAGCAGCCCGATGGCCGCTGCAGGACCTGTCGCACGAAATGAGTTTGAGCAAACAAGTTCGGCCAACCCGTCCTCGGTATGCGCTTCAGACCGCTTCCCGGGCTTCATTTCATACAGCGTAACCGCAATTCCGGCCTCAGCCAGTTGCCACGCGCACTCGGTTCCGGCCAGTCCACCACCAACTATTACCACATGTGCCATTTCATATCCCCGATATCGTTTACGTTCGCCGCGATATGCCGTATACATGGCCAAACGGAGAACCGTGGAATTCAAAAGATGACCAAACCCCTTCTGGACATAGACAAGCTCACGACCTGCTTTTCCTCGCACCAAGGCATAGCCAAGGCGGTGGATACCGTCAGCCTTTCCTTTATGCAAGGAGAAACCCTGGCTATCGTGGGCGAATCAGGCTGTGGAAAAACCGTGCTCGCCCTTTCCATTCTCGGACTTATACCCGATCCACCGGGCCGCGTCACCGAAGGACGTATTCTTTACAAAGGCCAAGACCTGCTCGACATGTCCGAGACTGAGCTCATGCAGATCAGAGGCAATCATATTTCCATGATTTTTCAAGAGCCTATGACTGCACTCAATCCGGTCTTCCGCATTGACGATCAGATAGCCGAACCACTCCGCCTACATCAGGGGTTTTCCAAAAAAGAAGCCCTCGACAAAGTGGTGGACGCTCTCGACATGGTTGGTATCCCCAATCCTACCGCCATTGCCAAAGCATTCCCGCATGAATTATCCGGCGGCATGCGCCAGCGGGTGATGATCGCCATGTCCATCGCATGCAACCCTGACATTCTCATTGCCGACGAACCAACCACTGCTCTGGACGTGACCATTCAGGCCCAGATTATCGATCTCATGAACGATCTCAAGGATCGCATGAACGGCTCACTCATGCTTATCACTCATGACCTCGGCGTTGTCGCTCGCATGGCACAACGGGTCGCAGTCATGTATTCCGGCAAAATAGTTGAACTCTCCGATGTAAAAAACCTGTATGCCGACCCGTTGCACCCATATACGCAAGGGCTTCTCGCATCCGTACCAACTTTGGGTGACACCCAACGACTGAACCCCATTCCCGGCATTGTTCCGGGTATATTCAACCGGCCGCAAGGGTGCCGATTCCATCCCCGATGTCCCAAAGCATATCAGAAATGCTCCCTCATGCTCCCCCCTCTTTTCAAGCCGGAACCGGGCCGCTCAGTGCGTTGCTGGCTCTATGAAGAGTAAAGGAAACGCCATGCCACCGCTTCTCGAACTCATCAATGTCACCAAACATTTCAAAGTTACCAGTGGATTACTGGGACTTCAATCTGGTCTTGTCCGCGCTGTGGATGGCGTTAGCCTGCATGTCAACAAAGGTGAAACCCTGGGACTGGTAGGTGAATCAGGATGCGGCAAATCCACATTGGCAAAATGTATCATGGGACTGGAATCCGTCACGAGCGGAGAAGTCATCTTCGACAACAAGGCTCTTTCGACATGGAATGAAAAATCCCTGCGCAGCAAGATTCAGATGATCTTTCAAGATCCGTACTCTTCGCTGAACCCACGCCAAAAGATCGGGGCCATCATCCGAGAAGGATTGGACATTCACAAGATCGGCACCAAAAGCGAGAGACAGGAAAAGGTCAACGGCCTTCTCCAGTTGGTTGGACTCCAGCCCGAACACGGACTTCGATATCCTCATGAGTTTTCCGGTGGCCAACGACAACGCGTGGCCGTGGCGCGCACACTTGCTCTGGACCCCAAACTCATCGTCTGTGACGAACCTGTTTCGGCCCTCGACGTATCAGTACAGGCTCAGGTTCTCGGCCTGCTTAAAGACCTACAGACACAATTCGGCCTGACTTATGTTTTCATATCGCACGACCTGTCTGTGGTCAGCCACATCTCTGACAATGTGGCTGTCATGTACCTTGGTCGAATCATGGAGATCGGCTCAAGCAAGGATTTGTTCAATTCTCCCAAACATCCGTATACCCAAGCTCTTCTGTCCGCCGTACTGCTACCAGACCCAACCAGTATTCCCAAACGAATTCCATTGACCGGCGACCTGCCCAGTCCAATGAATCCGCCAACCGGCTGCCCATTTCACCCACGCTGCCCCCTAGCATTCGACAAATGCAAAAAAGATCGCCCAGAACTCATGGGCGGAGAATCTGGCACCAAGGTCGCATGTTGGCTTCATAACGCCTGACATCTGTATGGATCAAACAAGTCTGAATCTGTCTCTGGACCACTTCAATCTGTTCCGGCACTATGTTGCGACACAACCAATAATTTCAAGGAAGGGATATGCTAACTCGTCAAGAAGCTTTTGAACTGTTGAAAGAACACAACACCGAAGCCAATCTCATCAACCACGCACTGGAATCAGAAGCCGTCATGCGCGGTCTGGCTGCCAGACTGGGGCAGGATGAAGAACTCTGGGGTATCACCGGCCTGCTCCACGACCTCGACTACACAGTCACCAAGGAAGTTCACGATCGCCATGGACTGGACAGCGTTGACCTGCTCACAGACAAACTCCCGGACGAAGCTCTCGCCGCAATCCGCCGTCATGCATATGAAATGAATGGCTCGGATAAACCGGAAACCAATTTTGACTATGCTTTACGCTGCGGCGAAACCGTAACCGGCCTTGTCCACGCAGGTGCGCTGGTTCGCCCCACCAAAATCGATGGAATGAAACCCAAGAGTCTGAAAAAGAAAATGAAGGACAAAGCGTTTGCCGCCAGTGTCAACCGCGACTGTATCCGTGAATGTGACAAGATAGGTCTGGAGCTGGGAGAATTCCTTGAAATCGCCATAAACTCCATCACTGCCATAGCTCCCGAAGTCGGCCTGGTTGCCGAATAATTTTCTGCAACCGGCAGCATCGCAAGGCGTTGCCGGTTGCACGAATCCCCGTTTTGTACTACTTCTCGTCTCCTGATTGAATTTCACTACATTTCAGAGAACGAGAGAACACACATGGCCGCCATCACTGAACATTTCGCTTCAGGAGAATCCCTCATCCACCGGATTGATCCTCGTGTCCGGTTGCTGTGCGGCGCACTTGTCACCATACCACTGGCCACCCTGAACTCTCAACCACCGGCGATACTGGGACTTGCCTTTGGCTCCCTGCTTATACTCGCGGCTCGGTTAAACCTCGTCAAAGTCCTCAAACGACTGGCAGTGGTAAACACCTTTATTCTCTTCCTCTGGCTCTTTTTGCCCTTCTCCCTACCAGGAAACGCCATATGGTCATTCGGACCGTTTAACGCCACGACAGAGGGCGTAAACCTGGCACTGCTCATCACCATCAAGTCAAACGCCATCGTTTTGACCCTCATGGCACTCATGGGCACCATTTCCATCCAGAATCTCGGGCCAGCCATCCAACAACTCGGCATACATCAAAAGCTCTGCCATATTCTTCTGTTCACTTACCGCTATATTTTCGTGATCCATCAGGAATACATGACCATGCGCACAGCCATGCAGGCCCGAGGCTTCAAGCCCAGAACCAATGCGCATACATATCGTTCATATGCATGGCTGGTGGGAATGCTGCTGGTCAAGAGTTGGGACCGTGCCGAACGGGTCCAGGGAGCCATGCGTTGTCGAGGCTTTCATGGTCGCTTCTATTCTCTCACCGAATTTTCAACAAAACCGACAGATTTCATTTTCCTGACGGTCTGTCTCATGTTCACCGCACGGATCATTCAACTGGAATTCTTCCCCGGAGTACTGCCATGAATCATGCGATAATCGAGCTGAAAGATGTCAGCTACGCATTCCCGAACCGGGACAACGCCTTGAACAAACTGAACTTTCATTTACACCATGGCGAAAAGCTCGGGCTGTTCGGACCAAACGGCGCAGGTAAGACCACCATGCTGCATATTCTCATGGGGCTGATCACGCCTGATCAGGGAACAGTGGAACTCTTCGGCGTACCCATGACCCAGCATAAGATCTTTGATGCAGCGCGATTGAAAATCGGCTTCCTGTTCCAACATTCCGACGACCAACTATTCTGCCCTACTGTACTCGACGACGTAGCCTTCGGGCCACTAAATCAAGGATTGTCCAAAGAGGCAGCCGCAGCACGAGCGCGAGAGGCGTTGGCTATTGTGGGATTATCAGAATTTGAAGACCGGATTCCCCACCGCATGTCAGGGGGAGAGAAAAAACTCGTAGCGCTGGCAACGATACTCGCCATGCGTCCTGAAGTGCTCGTGCTGGATGAGCCGACAACAGGGTTGTCACCCGAGGCCAAGGAAAGACTTATTCAGATATTGCAAGGTCTTGACATGGCACGGCTGGTGGTTTCACACGATCCAGACTTCCTTGCAGCGACCACGGACCGACTCATCGCCATGCGCGACGGACGCATCAGACCTGGAGAACTCAAACCACACACTCATGTTCACGTCCATGAAGAGGGCGATATCCCCCACCAGCACTAAAAGAACAAATCCCTAGCAGGTTGAAGTGCAAACCTTCAGGATTTTTTTACGCAACTGGTCCGTGCTGAATGGTTTGACGATGTAATTTGACACCCCAAGCTTGACCGCAGCCATGACGTTTTCCCTGAAGGACTCAGCCGTGACCATAATAAAAGGGATGCACTTGTATTCATCATTACCACGAACCAAGGCAAGAAACTCCTCGCCAGACATTTTGGGCATCTTGTGATCCGACAAGATAAGATCAATAGGTTCCCGTTGGACTATCGCCCACGCGGCATCCCCATCATCAGCTGTAACCACATTTTTTAACCCCATATCTTTGAGGGAGGTTTTGAGGATTCGCCGCATGGTACTGGAATCATCCACCACCAAAATGCGCATATTAATATCAAGAGAGCTATCTGTCATTGGCAATTCTTCTTTTAATATTCGAAGGATACGTCAAAATAAGTCGCAAAATTCATACCAGAGAGAAATAGTACCTCAAGCGTTAATTGTTCGCAATCCATTTAGAGAATGCATAAAAGTATAGTCAATCCAGGCATTCCCCCTTGGCAACCGGGAAAAGCGACCTATAATAGTAGACGGCCTGCCAAGTTCGGCCTGCCTGCAAACCACCCTTGAACCATGTCCGACACACTCACAGCCAACATGTCGCGCGCGCCGTACCGCACCATCTGGAACCTGGCCTGGCCCCAGCTCCTGATGATGCTTTTCCATTTTCTCATCGGATTGGCTGACGTATGGGTTGCCGGTTACATCAATCGCGAAGTCCAGGCGTCACTGGGCATCATTTCCCAATCCCTCTTCTTCCTCCTGGTTGTAGCCATGGCCGTTGCAAATGGCGCCGTTGCAGCCATCAGCCAATCACTGGGAGCGGGGTTGATCATGCGCGTCAAGCGGTACATTGGCCTTTGTCTCATTCTGGCTGCCATCCTTGGCGGCATATTCCTGTTTGCCGGCCTGCCGCTCAAGAACCTCATACTTGTCGCCTTGCAGATCCCTCTAGAGATGCGGCCCGTCACCGAGTACTTCCTGACAGTCTACCTCCTGTTGTTACCGCCCTACTACATGTTGCTCATCACTAACGCTATTTTTCGGGCGCGCAAACAGGTCATATACCCACTCTATTCAATGATCCTCGTCACCGCACTCAATACAGTGCTTGACCTTGGCCTTGGGCTCGGATGGTTTGGCATGCCGAACATCGGATTCAAAGGATTGGCTTGGGCAACGTTTGCCTCCGTAACAGCCGGAGCGATTCTCAACCTCACGGTTCTCGCCAAACAAGGCCTGCTCAAACCGAACAGTTTTGCCCCATGGCGATGGATGAAACGGGCGACACCCTATCTTTTCAAGGTAGCGTGGCCGTCTGGCCTCATGCAGATCGTCTGGCATTCAGGCTATATGGTTCTGTATGCCATCACTGCCAGCCTTCCATGGAACGCAGTAAACGCGCTGGCAGGCATGGCTATCGGCCTTCGCATCGAGGCACTGCTCTTTCTCCCCGCCTTTGCATTCAACATGACGGCCAGCATCCTGATCGGTCATTATCTTGGTGCCAGACAACCCGAGGAAGCGAGAAAATTCGGTTTCCGCATTCTCAGGATCGGCCTCATTTCAATCACACTTTTTTCCATTGTCGTCTGGCAGTTCATCGGACCATGGGTCGATCTGCTGACCCGTGACGCTGCCGTTGCCGCTCAGGCCGTGAGCTATCTCAAGTGGAACATGATCGCCATTCCGTTCACCCTGACCAGCATGATTCTGGCTGGTGCTTTCAACGGTGCGGGAGCGACCATGTACAATATGTTCATCATGGGTGCGGCAACCTGGGGACTCAGACTACCGCTGGCATATGGTCTTGGGCATATCATCATGAAAGATGCTGAAGGGATATGGATTGCCATGCTCTGCTCACAGATTATCCAGTCTTCTGTTCTTCTCTACTTCTTCACCTTCAAAAACTGGCAACGTTTCGCTATGATCAAGAATAGAAACGGCCACAACGGACACTAAAGGATTTACATGCCTCTGAATTTTGAACCGATCAGTTTAGACAGACAGGCAGAATATCATGCCTGCCTCACCGGATGCCCCCAACTGTTGACCAGCGATTTTTCCTTTGCCAACATATTCGGGTGGGCCGAACACTATGGCCTTGAATGGGCCTTTCACAAAGGCCTGTGCTTTATCCGCCAGACCAAGCCTGAAACCATCCACTGGGCGCCAATCGGCCCCTGGGAATCATACAACTGGGCTGATTGCAAAACCATGCTCGAAAGCGGTAAATTCACCCGCGTTCCTGAAGCACTGACACGCCTCTGGTCCGTTGCGTATGGCAACAACATCCTCATTGAGGAAAGCCGCGAACATTGGGACTACATATACTCAGTGGAAGACTTGATCGCGCTCAAGGGCAAGAAATTTCACAAGAAAAAAAACCTGCTCAACCAATTCAAGAAATCGTATCTCTACACATACGAATCCATGGCCCCCGAATGTGTGGAAGAAGTCCTGGAAATGCAGGATGAATGGTACAAGTGGTATGAAGAAAACAATCCGTCCGAAGCTCTCAAGGCAGAAAACCACGCAATCACCCGTGTCCTACACAACATAGACCAAATAGACGGCCTCATGGGTGCCACCCTGCGTGTGGAAGGCAAAGTCATTGCCTATACCGTGGCAGAGCCTCTGTGCGAAGATTCCATCGTCATCCACTTTGAGAAAGGCGATATCAGATACAAGGGCGTATACCAGGCCATCAATCAGATGTTTCTGGAAAACGACGCCGCCGGATTCACCAATGTCAACCGGGAACAGGACTTGGGCGATGAAGGACTGCGCAAGGCAAAACTGTCCTACAATCCGTCATTTTTCCTGAAAAAATTTGAAGCTACACTTTTGAAGTAATGTCGATTCTTCTTTCTTCAAAGCCTCGCAGACGACTGGTCGTTCTCGGCTTGGACGGACTGCCGTTTGACCTTGCCGGACGCCTCGGCTTGAGCCTGCCCAACATTCGTAGACTCGCTGAAAAAGCGACTACTGTCCGAGCAGAACTACCGGAACTCTCACCTGTGAACTGGACCGCCTTCTTCACAGGTGAAGGGCCGGAAAAACACGGCATTTTCGGGTTTTCATATATGGATCCGAATACCTATTCACTCCGCATAACCAATAGCCAGGACGTGGACTGCCCAACGATCTTCGACCGCCTTGGCGAACACGGCGTCGTCTCCCGTATCATCAACCTGCCGGGTACATATCCGGTACGTCCGCTTCGCGGAATGTGCATATCCGGCTTTGTCTCACTCGACTTCGAAAAAGCCTCTTACCCCACGTTTTTAAAAGAAAAAATACGATCAATCGACTACAAATTGGAAGCGGACACCAACAGGGGGCGAGACAACCTCAACTATCTGCTCGCAGAATTGCGATCGACCCTCGACTCACGTTTACAAGCCCTTGAGATGCTCTGGCCCGACCTTGGCTGGGACGTATTTGTCCACGTCTTCACCGAAACTGATCGGCTCTTTCATTTCTTCATGGACGCAGTATTACACGAAGAGCACCCGGCCCACCTGGACTGCATGCAATTTCTCGCAGACTGGGACCATGCTATCGGCGTTTTTTTGGAACGATATGATGCCCTGCCCGGCTCAAAGCGACTCATCGTGCTGGCCGATCACGGTTTCACTGAACTCAAAACCGAAGTCTGTCTCAACACATGGCTGAAACAACACGGCTTACTCTCACAGACAGGCACGCCTGTCGACGAATGGGACGCATCACAGATTTCTTCTGAATCAAAAGCCTTCGCCCTTGACCCCGGTCGCATATACATTCACACGGCTGATCGATTCGCGCGAGGACACGTTGCAGAATCGGACAAAGCAGACTTGATCGACGCCATCACACACGGGTTGCTCCAGTTGACGTACAATGGTGAGCCAGTCATGAAGGCCATACACTGCAAAAATGAACTCTATCCCGGCACACAGTCAGAACAGGCTCCTGATCTGGTCTGTGAACCACACCCCGGCTTTGATCTCAAAGCAAAATTCGACCGCAATGACATATTTGGTTTGCATGGACGAACAGGGACACATACGGTGGACGGAGCATTGTTTTTCGACACAAACGATTCGCGACCGAAACGGATGCGCAACATCGGCAACACCATACTCCAACACTTTGGTATTATTAAATAAATGAGCATAGACTTCGAAAATGAACTCAATGAGGCACAGCGCGAGGCAGTCCAGACTACAGAAGGGCCGGTACTCGTCATAGCCGGTGCCGGGTCAGGCAAGACACGCACCATCGTCTACCGACTGGCCCACCTTGTAGAAATGGGTGTTGATCCAAGCCAGATTCTGCTCCTGACCTTTACCCGCAAGGCCGCTCAGGAAATGCTGACCCGCGCCGAAATGATTCTTGGCCGTTCCCTGCACGGCACATCAGGTGGCACCTTCCACTCCTTTGCGTACTCCACGCTGCGCCAGAACGCCATGGACATCGGATTCGACAACGGATTCACGCTGATGGACCGTGCCGACAGCGAAAATATCTGCAAAGAAGTCAAAGACGACCTCAAACTCGGCAAAGGGGATCGCTCCTTCCCAAGAAAATCCACCCTGCTGGACATGATTACGAAATCTCGCAACAAGGAATTGCCCATTGATACCATCCTTGAGCGGGAAGCATATCACCTGAACTCCTATCTGGATGATCTGAACGAAATTTCTGACGGTTACGCCCATTTCAAACGAAACCACGCACTGGTGGACTATGACGACCTCCTGTTTCTGGTAGACAAGCTGCTCGCAGAAAACGAACCGCTGCGCAACCAGCTCCAAACACGATATCGCTACATTATGGTGGACGAGTATCAAGACACCAATCTGGTTCAGGCTCGTATTGTCAAACATCTGGCTGGCGACAAGGGTAATGTTATGGCTGTTGGCGATGACGCGCAGTCCATCTATGCCTTCCGTGGAGCCAATGTTGCCAACATTCTTGAATTTCCCACGATATTCAAAGGTGCCAAGGTCATTCGCCTTGAAAAAAACTACCGATCTGTTCAGCCCATTCTCGATCTGACCAATGAAATTCTCAAGGGTGCAACCACCAAGTTCGACAAACAGCTCTATTCCGACCTCAAGAGCAGCAACCTGCCCGAAGTGGTCCACCCGCTCAGCGATCAGAGCCAGGCAAAACTTGTAGTGGATCAGATACTGGAATTGCGACGCAAATACTCGCTTCATGACGTAGCTGTTCTGTTCCGAGCGGGATACCAATCGTTCCCGTTGGAAGTCGCCCTGACGCGCATTGGTATTGATTACCAGAAATTCGGTGGTATTCGGTTTCACGAAGCCGCCCATATCAAGGACGTACTGTCCTACCTACGGTTGGTGCTCAACCCGCATGATCTCTTGGCATGGCAACGTGCTCTGGATCATATCAAGGGTGTCGGCCCGAAAACCGTAGCGAATATTTACAAAGCCATCCATTCGCGCGACGACAAGTACTTGAACAAGATGACCAAAAAGCATGAACAGCTCGGAGAACTCCTCGGAGAGCTGAACAGACTCCGTGCCGGCTCATCCAAACCATCAACTGTTCTTGAATCAATTCTTGCCTTCTACCAACCTATTATTACTGAAAAATACCCTGATGATTATCCAAAACGTCAGGCAGGGTTGGAGCAACTCAGCCAGATCGCAGTCAATTATTCCGACATGGAACAATTCCTCGGCGATCTCAGTCTGGACGGTGACCCGGAAGATGAAAAACGTAAGGAAGACGCTGTTGTGCTCTCCACCGTCCATTCCGCCAAAGGCCTGGAATGGTCCGCTGTCATCATCATCGACCTCGTGGAAGACCGATTCCCGTCCCGCAGGGCTATGCAGCGTGCTGAAGATTTGGAAGAGGAACGCCGCCTCATGTATGTAGCCTGCACCCGTGCCAAGAAATGCCTCAAACTCTTTATACCAAGCTCGGTTTACAACCGAGCCAGCGGCATGTCAGAGCCGACCCTCCCCAGTCCATTCATACTTGAATTGCCGGATACGGTTTTCGACAGAATGAACGAATCCTATGGAGGCGGCCTGGAAAAGAAACGTAAACGCGGTACAACTGGCGCAACCAGCACAACTCCTTTGTCCCGGTCAAGCGACAGTGAACCGCAATTCTCAGCCAAGCCCAAAACCGATCCATTGAAACTCGGGTTCTGCCGTCACAAAATTTTCGGCAAAGGGAAAATTATCGCCCACATTGAACCGAACAAATATAGAGTCAATTTCCCGGGATTTGGCCTCAAGGTCATCATCGGAGATTATCTGGAACTCATCTAACTTACTGAACTACAGAGACATGACATGAAAAGCGAAGCACAATTCCTTGAACTCATTGACACACATTTCAAAGGAAACCATGAATACGTCGCTCTTGGACGTGGAGACGACTGCGCAGTCCTGACCGGCGGAAAAGACTATTGCGTCTCTTCCGATCTTTTTCTGGAAGACGTCCACTTCCGACGTGAATATTTTTCAGCGGCTGACATAGGATACAAGGCCCTGGCCGTTAACATCAGTGACATTGCAGCCATGGGTGCCAAACCCGTGGCCTTTACCATGGATCTCATGATTCCCTCCAATCTGGATGACGAATTTTGGAATGATTTCTTCAAGTCCATGGGGATGCTGGCCCGACAAAATGACATCATACTCGCGGGCGGAGACTTGAGCAGAGCCGACAAGCTGGGAGTGTCGATTTCCATTTTCGGCGTCGCCGGTTCTACCGGATTTCTCAAGCGCCAAAACTGCGCATATGGCGACATCCTTTTCACCATCGGCGACATCGGCCTGGCTCGTGCCGGACTTATGGCTCTTGAAGCATCAGGGGAAAAGGCCCGTGAAGTCCTGCCCGCCGCAGTGCTGGCACACCTGCGTCCCAAGCCGAAGGTCATGATCGGCACCCTGCTCAACGCAGCGGGGGTCAAGGGACTCATGGACATTTCCGACGGACTGGCACATGATCTGCCACGCTTCCTAGGCCCTGAACTCGGCGCCGACCTGACCATTGAGGCAAACAACCTCAATTCAAACGTCACCAAATTTGCCCAGACTATCGACGTCGATCCCGTGGAATTTGCCATACTCGGTGGAGAAGATTATGCTCTGCTCGGAGCGGTTTCTCCTTTCGAAGCCGGAAAAGCGGAATCTGTTCCAGGGTTTACACGCATAGGAACTGTAACAAAAACGCTCGGGCTGACGGTGAATGGAAAACCGTTCACCACACCCGGATTCGATCATTTCACCGACTAACCATCCACACTGGAGGCTGTCATGGACACCACTCTCGTTATCATAGGCGTCATTCACTCCGACATAACCGATCTTGCCACAGCCCCCAAGATGGAAAACGAACCGGGAGCCGTACGCGCTCGCATCGAACTGGACCCGGCATATGAAGTCGGCTTAGACGCCATGGAAATCGGCGCGCAGCTCGAATTATTCACATGGCTGCACAAGGCAGATCGAAGCATTCTCAAAGTCCACCCACGTGGAGACCATACCCAGCCCCAACGCGGTGTCTTCTCCACGCGCTCTCCGTCCCGCCCCAATCCCATCGGATTGCACCGGGTCACATTAGTCGCCATTGAAGAGCCGCTGACACTCGTGGTTGAACCTTTGGAAGCACTTAACGGCACTCCTGTCATTGATATCAAGACGAAGCCCAAGGGGTACTGATTGTGGATCTGTTCGAGGCTGTGGAAAGCACTGGCGACAACCATGTCGCCGGCTGGGTGCAAACAACGGATGGCGTGCGCCTATGGGTGACCATCCAGGGCACAGGTCGCCCTATCGTCCTGATCCACGGCTGGACCATGAGTTCTCTGTTCTGGAGACGTCAGCTTTCACTGTCCGACCAGTTTCAAGTCATCACCATCGACCTGCGCGGTCACGGGAAATCACAGGACACGCCACGCGGTCATACTCTGCCCCGATATGCAACCGATGTTCGCGAAGTTCTTATAGCTCTCCGTCTTCAAAACGTCATGCTTGTGGGGTGGTCCATGGGCGGCTCGGTTGTCATGGAATACTGGAACCAATTCGGTCTGGACAAACTTTCCAGCATCGGCCTCGTTGAAACAGCCCCGGCCCCCATGTCTCCTGCACCATGGAATACCCACAAATGCCGTAATGGCAATGCTGGCGCCATGCGAGACAACATTGATGCAATGCTGGAAGACCGTAAGGCTTTCGCCGAACAATTTACCAACGCCATGTTTCTTTCCGGGCAGGCTCCAAGCCATGCCCTGAACTGGATGCAGCGCGAACAGCTCAAGCCGGTTCCACAAAACGCTGCCGCCATTTATGAAGATTATGTCAATCGGGACTATACTCCCATCCTCCCGACCATTACCTGCCCGGCGCTGGTCGTATACGGACGCTCCCGGCACATGTGTTACGGCCCATCAACCGGACGCTATGTGGCAGGGTCCATCCCAGACTCCCGTTTCGTCATTCTCGACAAAAGTGGACATTTGCCATTTTATGAAGAACCTGATTTGTTCAATGAGGCTCTAACCAATTTCATACATCAAACGGCTCTCTAGGAGGACCAATGAGATCTCTGCCCGCCCTTTTCACGGTTCTGCTCCTGACATTGATCATGTCTGTCCCTGCTATGAGCGCGAGCAAAGCTGACGTGATCATGCTTGATTCACAGATGGTTGGCGACCAGCAGGTCTATCTCAACGGTATCGCATTGCGCGAAAAATTCGTCTTTGACGTCTATGTGGCGGGTCTGTATCTCCCTGAAAAATCTTCAGACCCCGCAACAATTCTGCAACGGGATGAGCCGCGCATGATGGTCATGCACTTTCTGCGCGACGTGGAAGCAAAAAAGATCAATGACGCATGGTATGAAGGACTTGACGCCAACGTCAAAGACGTCACACCGGAACTCAAAGCCAAATTCGATCAACTGGCCGCCATGATGACGGATATTAAGGAAGGACAGGCTATGGGATTCATATACACCCCGGTCACAGGCACCGCTGTCATGGTTGCCGACCAGCCCAAGGGAGCCATCCTCGGCAAGGATTTCGCCGATGCTATTCTCGCCACATGGATTGGTCCCAAGCCTGGCCCAGGCAAGAGATTCAAGCAGGAAATATTGGGATTGAAATAGTTTATTTCATCAAAAAAACAGAATAGTTGTCAAAAAGTAAACGGCGCACCATGTATGAACCATGGTGCGCCGTTTACTTTTTCGACAATCAAATGGAATTAGGAAAGTTGCGGAACAACTTTGCGTATAGGGCCAAGCAGCCTATTGATTCGGCTGCCAGAAGGACTTGAAATGGTACTCGCGCCACCAGCCGTTTCAAAAGTATAAAAAAGATCAGGATCAACGCTGCGCGCCACGGTTAACAAATGCTTCATGTCTTTCCGCTTGCAGACCACGAACTGGACGGTAACAGGACCGTCAGAGCCTTCACCGGCCACGGTGGTGATCATGAAGCCCCCACCACGCACAGCTTCGGCAATCTCATGCCCTTTCCATGCGCTAATGATACGTACAACGACATTACCGAGCGCAAGCTTTTTTTCAGCCATGATCCCAACCACGTTGCCACAGGCAAACCCGGCGGCATAACAGACTCCGAGAACAGGTTCTTCACCGACATTAAGCATCACAGTGGATGTGCCAAAAATCCAAAGTGTCATCTCCAGACACCCCAAAGAAAATGCAGCTCGAGACTCACCAAGTACGGTAACCATGGTTCTGACCGTCCCAAGAGTAAGGACGACAACTTCGACACAAAATATAAGTACCCCAAGAAAAAGGACTTCCATATTCATTGCACAACCTCATATCCAAATTTGGATTGCGTGATCTATAGACGTTTCTTCACTCGGTCAAGCGTTTATTTCACGCAGAAATCCCCCCGGTAATCGGCAATATTCAGTTCCGAAAAAAGATCATTTCAGGGCGTCATGAGATATAAAAAAAGGTCGGCCCCAACAGGGCCGACCTTTTAACAATTCTCGATCAGTGGACTATTTCTGCAACCAGCTCATCATTTCACGGAGACGACCGCCGACTTCTTCAATCTGGGACTCGGCACCGATACGGCGCATGGTCTTGAGACCAACCTGACCGGCCTGGTTGTCGAGAATGAAGTCACGAGCAAACTTGCCTTCCTGAATATCTTTCAGGACGCGGCGCATTTCCTCGCGGGTCTCATCGGTAATGATGCGGGGACCAGTAACGTAATCACCATACTCAGCTGTGTCAGAGATGGAATAACGCATCTTGGCCATGCCGCCCTCATACATGAGGTCAATAATCAGCTTGAGTTCGTGCAGGCACTCAAAGTAAGCGACTTCTGGCTGGTAACCGGCTTCAACCAGAGTATCAAAACCTGCCTTGCACAGTGCGGTCAAACCACCGCAAAGAACAGCCTGTTCACCAAAGAGATCAGTCTCGGTCTCTTCCTTGAAGGTGGTTTCGATAACACCGGAACGGGTACCACCGATGCCTTTGGCATATGCCAAAGCGATATCCATGGCCTTACCAGAAGCATCTGTAGCGACAGCGGCAAGACAGGGAACAGCTCCACCCTCGGTGTAAGTACGACGTACGAGATGACCGGGACCCTTGGGGGCGATCATAACGCAGTCGACACCCTTGGGCGGGACGATCTGCTGGAAATGCACGTTGAAACCATGACCAAAGGCAATGACGTTGCCTTCTTCGAGATGCGGAAGAATTTCATTGGCAAAAACTACAGCCTGATGCTGATCGGGCAACAGAATCATAATCATGTCAGCCTGCTTGGAAGCTTCGGCAACAGACATGGGCTCGAAACCGTGCTCTTTAGCCAGATCATAGTTGGGGCCACCGGGACGCTGAGCCACGATGACGTTTACGCCTGAATCCCGAAGGTTCTGCGCATGGGCATGACCCTGGCTACCGTAGCCTACAACGGCCACAGTCTTATCTTTCAACAAATTCAGGTCAGCATCTTTCTCGTAATACACTTTCATGGGAATTCTCTCCTCATATTTTTGCCCCGACGGGCCGCAATCTCTTGAATTATATAAACATGCATAAAACCCGGACAAGGAGCAAAACCCCTAGCCCGGTGTTGTTGCCTGGTTGCGAATTATAGGTCGATCTGCATGGAGCGCTGCATGGCAACATTGCCGGTGCGGGCGATCTCCTTGATGCCGAAGCGGGTGAGCAAATTGACGATTGCGCCTATCTTGCCCTGGTCGCCCGTTACTTCAATGGTCAACTCGTCGACGCTGACGTCTACAACCTTGCACCGGAAGATGTCAACAATACGCAGAATTTCCGCGCGTTTTGAATCCTCGGCATTGACCTTGAGAAGGACCATTTCACGGTCCACGGAATTCAATTCTGTAAGATTCTTGACTTTTATAGTAGGAACGAGTTTTCGAAGCTGTTTGACGATCTGTTCGACAATGGCGTTGTCACCCTCAGCGACAATCGTCATGAGAGAAACATCCTTCTCCAGTGTCGGTGCCACATTCAAAGAATAAATGTTGAAACCTCGTCCGGAAAACAATCCGACCACTCGGGACAAAACACCCGGTTCATTTTCAACCGTCACGGAAAGAGTGTGCTTACTCATGGCGCGCCTCCTAAACCAACAGCATCTCGGTCAGCGAAGCACCGGCCGGGACCATGGGGTAAACGTTTTCTTCTTTCTCGACACGAATATCTACAATGACCGGCTTGTCCACCTTAAAGGCTTCGCGAAGAGTTGATTCAACATCCTTCTTCTCGGTCACACGGAAGCCGGCTGCACCGTAGGCCTCAGCAAGCTTGACGAAATCAGGCTGTGCATCCATGCAGGTAGAACAGTAATTCTTTTCGTAAAACAACTCCTGCCATTGTCTAACCATACCGAGATAACCGTTATTGAGGATAATGATCTTCACGGGCAGCTTGTTACATACCGCAGTCATCATTTCCTGAATACACATCTGGATGGAACCATCGCCGGCAACGTCGATAACCAGTTTGTCCGGGAAGGCTCGTTGCGCACCCAAGGCGGCAGGAAAACCATAACCCATGGTCCCCAGACCTCCTGAGGTCAACAACGTATTCGGTTTTGTGTATTTGTAAAACTGAGCAGCCCACATCTGGTTCTGCCCTACCTCGGTGGCGATAATCGCATCACCTTTGGTTATTTCATAAATTTTTTCGACGACATACTGAGGCTTAATAGACGAACCATCATCATTGTATGTTAACGGATGCTCCGCTGCCCAGCCCTGAACTTGCTTCACCCAGTCACCATAACTGCCAGCCCAGTCAAAATCGCTCAAAATTGCTTCGGTTTCCTTCTTGAGCGCAGCCAGCGCCGGTTTGCAATCAGCAACCAACGGCACATGCACAGACACGTTCTTCTGAATGGAGGTCGGATCAACATCAATATGAACTATGGTGGCATTGGGTGCGAAGGTGTCTACCTTACCGGTGACACGGTCATCAAAACGTGCACCGACAGCCAGCAACAAATCACAGTTGTTGACAGCCATGTTGGCAGCATACGTTCCATGCATACCGAGCATGCCGAGAAACAAATCATCATCTCCAGGGAAAGCTCCCAACCCCATGAGGGTGGAAGTCACCGGAATACTGAGATTCTGTCCAAGCCATGTCAGTTCTTCATGACTGCCGGATGTAATGACGCCACCACCGGAATAAATGAGCGGACGTTTGGCGTTCTTGAGCAGTTTGACAACCTTGCGGATCTGACCGACATGCGGTTTTTTGGTTGGTTTGTAACTGCGCATGGACACTTCTTCAGGATAACTGAACTCAGTGACCTGCTGTTGAATATCCTTGGGCAGATCGACCAACACCGGGCCGGGCCGACCGGAACGGGCAAGGTAAAAAGCCTGTTTGATAGTGGTCGCCAAGTCCTCGATGTCCTGCACCAGATAGTTGTGTTTAGTACATGGCCGGGTGATCCCCACGATATCCACTTCCTGGAACGCATCGTTTCCAATCAGTGCGCGGGGCACCTGACCTGTAAATATGACCACCGGGATGGAATCAGCATATGCGGTTGCTATGCCAGTCACGGTATTGGTCGCACCGGGGCCGGAAGTGACGAGACATACCCCGACCTGCCCAGTAGCCCTGGCATAGCCGTCTGCCGCATGAATAGCGCCCTGTTCGTGGCGTACTAGAATATGCTCTACAGAGGACTTGGGGATCTCATCATAAATGTCAATAACAGCTCCACCAGGAAACCCGAACATGACATCAACACCTTCCATTTCCAGACACTTGAGGAGAATCTGGGCCCCGGTCAATTTCATATCTTACGCCTCCGATTGACGATATTTATCAAGCATGCCTTGCAACTGAGTCTTGCCAGCGAGCTTCTTTTTCTTAAGTTCCTTCACTTCCTGAACTTCAGTGTCGGAAAGGTAGGTCTTGGATTCAAGCTTATCCAACATCTTTTCGTACGTAGAATGTTGTTCCCACAGAGCCTTCAGTTGCGTGTCTTCGGCCCCGTACATCTCAATGAGTTCAAGGTCTTTGGCTTCCATGTGCTGCTCCTTTTTACAGGTTATCTCGGTGCGGGTTCCGGAAGGAGGTTTCCCCAATCCGGCTCCCCCGTCGGACTTAATGCCAGAAGCTTTCTCCGGTTGGTCTGCCCGGATACAATCACCACCTGGCTTTTTTTCAACTTCAACAATTGAGCCACAAACTTCACAAGACTTTTATTAGCCTTGTTATCCACGGCCGGTGCGTTCAAGCGTATCTTGGCACACCCCTGATACATTCCGGCCAACTCGGTCTTCCGAGCTCCGGGCTGTACCCAGATGGTTATCTGCCAGCCATCTTTATGCCGATGGACAAATTCAGGTCTGGAGATAATCCCATCCTCATTCTAATCAACTTTCTTCAAATATTTCAGCTTGGACTCCAACTCTTCCACCTTGTCACGTTCGGGACTGGACATCTCAAGCATTTCCAGATGCGAGTTCAAAAGCCCTTTAAGCTGAATCTCAAACTGCGTCCTGCTTCTCTTCAGAACTTCAATTTCTTCATGAATCTGTGCCAGTCGATTGTGCCCTTTCTGCACTGTCGCATCGGCCTTGGCCCGAGCTGCGTCGAGAATCAACTGAGCCTCTTTGCTGGCAGTTACCTTGAGATCATCCACCATCTTCTGCGTACTCATGAGTGTATCCCGCAACGCTTCGTCACGTTGCCGATACTCCACAAGTGTTTTTTCCAGGCGCTTGATCTTTTTGCGCATATCCTTTCGGCTATCCGCAAAATCCCCAAAGACTTCTGCCAGTTCCATCATGAACTGATCAACTTCCACCCGTGAATAGCCAAGCATTCCGCGTGAAAACTGTTTGTTGAGCAAATCAATCTTGGAAACAGTCATGGCAGTCCTCCTATGGGGTCGACTACATGGGCACGCCGGTACTCATGGAGTACGCGAGGCGGTAGAGGTTTTCGACCACCACGATCTTGCACACCTGAATGGCAAGAATGACGATGATAGGCGAAAGATCAAAACCGCCGACAATAGCAAACGGAAGCCAACGTCGAATCTTGTAGAAGACCGGCTCCGTTACACCACGCAAAAAACGCACTATGGGATTGTACGGGTCAGGATTGACCCAGGAAAGCAATGCAGAAATGATGACTATCCAAAAATATATCGTAAGGACGGTACTCAAAACATAAGCCGTCGCCTGGACTATTGAGCCCATGAAATCCATATATCCTCCAAAATCATAAGGATACCTTTGTATCCGACATTAACACCAATGTGAGTAATTTCGCACACCGCATAGTAAGAATCAAGTCTTAAAACAGTTGTCCACGTCCTTTGTAGCACCTTTGCATGGCAGCCTTAATCGCCCAGAAATCATCAATGTGGACTTCGGCGGTCAAGTTTGCGTCTTTATACGCCCAAAAACGAACACCAGCAGCCTGGGCAGTTTTCTGATCCACAATGGAATCCCCTATGTAAGCGATTTCATGCGGTTCAACAGAATGTTCACGCATAATGGTAAAGACACCCTCAGGATGTGGCTTCGGAACACAAACTTTTTCCGACGTCATGACTGGATGAAAGAACCCTTCAAGATCCATCATTGTCAGGATACCATCCATGGTATCACCTCGACTGGTATTCACCGCCAAACCGAAACCGGCATCCCTCAACCACCAAAGGAATTCACGTATTCCCTCTGACCTCTTGAGGTATTGATGTAGTGATGAGGAGTCAAAACCCCGCACAATATCCCACGCCTCTTCAAATCGATCTTCCGGCACAATATGACGAACAGCCTCTTTGTGAGTCCGTGTATGCACATAGTACCTCTCCGCATCCGTCATTGGAGGCAGACAAAGCTGATCCCTGATCGTACCATAGTAATGCATGTTGGCTTCATAGGAATCTATGAGCACTCCATCGCAGTCAAAGACAACAGTCTTGAGTCCCCCGAGCAAATCCGGGTTCATTATCTGGTTGGCAAGCGCCATCAAAATCTCCTAAAAATTATTCTACAATTCCGACAGTTACGGTCTTGATTGCCGACGGCATGCCTTCCGGAGCCCTGCGTCGTCCGGCAAACCTCCAAGCAGGTAGCGTCGCTGTGAGCATCCCATTCTCATTTTCAGAGAATTCAATATCGAGTTCTTTCCACTCTGCGACAATTTCGCTGTCCGAACAAACCAATGTCGTCTCCGGTGAAATAAAGGCGGGCAATGCTTCGATAACCCGTTGCCACGGGAACGGGATCTTCTGTCCATCCGACACGCCGCCCGTATGACTCTGCGCATTGCCATGAACGACCACACGTTCGTTGATACGGTCTTCGTCATCCACGCCCAAAGTCGTATCCATAGACTTCCAGCTGGCTTTGACACCGTTTTCCAACCCAGCCAACTCAATCATGCGTTCTTCAAAAAACCAAGCCAACAGCAGAATGAACTGGGCTTTGGACCGGGTTTCCTTTTCCTCACGCTCCTGTTTGGAGCCTTTCCCGTCATCGAACTGCCTGGTGAGCTGAGCCTGGATGGACATGCTCGACCCTTCATAGAAATCATCTGTTGTCACAGCACCAAAATATGCCATCTCAGCAGGATCTTTAAACTGTTCTCCAAAACTAATGCAATCTTTTATAAGCGCTGTCGCGGTCTTATGATCAAGCGGCAATCCTTCAGGACGGAAAGCATTGTCAAAAGAACCTTCATTCAAGCCTGGATCAATAAACTTAAGTCCATCCAATGGACTTCCGGCCCACAGTTCTGGGTGTAAGTTGGGAAAAGAGAGCAGCATGCACATTCTCCTGTTTTCTATTCTTCATCATGTTCGTGTATTGCAATTTCGAAATGTCGGCACCGGCCGGAGCATTTAGGCAAACCATGAATACAAATGGCATCCAACTGATTGCGACACCCCGGAGGCTCAACACCGGGAACATATGTATACATCTGGCAATGAAACACATCCCGAGCCATTCTCTGGAATTGACGATCCCACAAATCGGGGACAGCTTGCTGTTCAACCCCAAAGAACTCTGCACGGGAAAGGAAATCATCAAACTTCGATTCCCACCTTGAAAGGACCTGACACCGCCACGACTTGGTATACCCAGGGTTAAGACGTTCTTCATAAAGACATCGTCCCCGAATATAATGGCTACATCCGTCACCCGGCATTCGTGTTACATTTTTCATGGTCGCTCATTATCTATAACTTATGGCATGTAAGCGTAAGTACACTCACTTCCCGGACTTCGAAGATGTAAGGCCCATGCCCTTGATTGTAAAGGATCTAGGCCCCCTTTTCTGCCGTTGGTGCCACGACAGGAAATGAGTTCACGTCCTTGACTGAGCATTTGCTCGGGTGTATAGCCTCAGTCAACAAATAACCACGTGGACTTTCACCAAATTGGAGGCAATATATGATCGGCGGATTCGGAGTTTGGGAACTGTTGATAATTCTCGTTATCGTCCTGGTCATCTTTGGTGCCAAGAAATTGCCCGAAATCGGCGGTGGCATAGGCAAAGCAATCAGCAATTTCAAGAAGGCGACCAATGAGCCTGATGAGATAGACGTTACCCCGAAAGAGGAAAAAGACGAAGACAAGAAAGATAGTTAGCCCACGTTCAGTCTTTCAAATGACATTCAAACCCGGTTGCCAAGCAGCCGGGTTTTTCTGTTATGGAATAGATTGATTACCGCCCGTCGGCTTCTTCCGAGAAAAGCTCAAAACCACGACGGACGTAGGCAACTCCGGATATGACCGTAACAATAGCTGTCAGCCAGACCATGAGCACTTGAATAAGAGAGAAATCCAGACCAAAGGATTTTTGTATCATGACAAAAATAACCAGAAAGATCTGGGCGACAGTGGTAAATTTGCTGATCCAGATAGGTTGGATGCGGCTTCGGACTTCAATTCCCCAGAAATGAAGCAGTGCCAATCCTCCAACAATGATGACGTCGCGACTGACAACCAAGACGGCAAACCATGCAGGAATCCACCCCTTGAGGGCCAGACAGATAAAAGAAGTCACAAGCAGTACTTTGTCGGCCAGAGGGTCGAGCATGGCACCAAGCTGTGTGCGCTGATCCCATATTCTGGCAAGAAAACCATCGAGTGCATCGGTCAACCCGGCGATGGCAAAAAGAATCCAGGCAAAATTAAAATTTTCAGAGATATACGCCATGACAAAGGCCGGAGTCAGTAGAATCCGAACAACAGTCAGAATATTAGGAATTGTCCAAATGGCATCACGCGACACGGCCGTGTATCCTCCTATTCCTGCTCTCCCTGCGTCATTTGAAATGTAAGACCACGTTGCGGCAGGAATGACTGTAATAACATATCCAGTCTGTCACGATTCAAAATTGTCACATCCCAGGTAGCACCGACGCCGGTAGGTTGCATATCCATTTCCACCAGTCGGTCCTCCTGAACAGCAGACTCCCATTCCTTCAATGTACGATCAAATTCCAGAACTCCATCCGGCGAAAACCACCCGGCAACAGTAAGTAGTTGTGTTTTTGCCGGTGCTGCCATCAAACGGGTCTGACCAAAATAGCGGGCCCAAAGATCAACCCATACCGCCGACAGATCTTTGTTGATGCTGATCCATTCGCGGTTATCCATAACCATTCGCCCTTTATATGCCTTTTCCTTGGTGTATTCCAAAGAAAAGGCAGGATACATGTCGTCTTTCAATTCCAGCCCGGTCATGGTGATAAGCACCTGCAAGACAGCCATCTCGTCTAAGGAAATCTGTTCAGGCCAAACCACGGATGCAGCCAACGGAGTCTTCAAGGTTTGGAAAAACCCCAACTCTTTCAATCCATCGCGCAGCGTACGCTTGTCGACCCGTACATCCATGCGCATCTCAAGGCCTTCTTCGATTTCTTTGGAAGACAGAAGCTTATATCCTTGAATATACGGTTTGGCATGATCTGTCAGATATATCTTCAGGGCTTCAAAACGCAATTCTTCCAGCCCAGACAACATGCCTCTGGCTTCATCCAGCACGGCCAAAGCAAAGCCTTCAGCCATGGCACGGGAACGCATCTCCATAGGCGAAACGCTTTCTTCCCTCGCCTGAAAGACATCCACAGTCCCCGCTGCCGTCACGGACGGGAAAATCATCAAACATATCAGAAAGAAAACTATTCTCAGAGTATTATGCATTATCACAGCTCACGCTTATTCTTCTACGGTTTCAACGGATTCAACATTTTCTAAGGGGACAGCCTCGTCCACAATGATAGCGACCGCACAATTCGCGGCAATAGTCCCGGACTTCATGATGGCGCGAACCAGTCGGCCCATGGAAGATTCAATGATGATATCCGTTCGCCAAGAGCCATACGCGCTCACCGCTTTGACTCGCAAAGGATTATTGCCCACGCGCTCTTTGAGGACTGCCGGATCCGATGTGGTGGAATAGGCCACTATGCCCTTTTTCACAGCATTGGCTCTGCTTACCAGAAATGCGCCATACGCGCCGAGCCCCTCACGCCCATAGATGACCGGAGCCAATGCAGGCGTAATTTTCATGCCGCGGGCATCAATAATGACCCCGGAATACCCGGTTGCAATAGATCCGACGGCTTCAAGTTCTGTATCATCCTGTTCTGTGTACGTGGAAAGCTTCGGTGGAATACCGCTCTGGAATTGAATGGTTGTCGGCAAAACAAGCTCCGCCAGCTTGCCTCTGAACCGCTCAGAAACCTGGACAGTCCCCTCGGCATCCAATTGGGACGGTCCCTGGAACAGGGAATTATGGACAAGCCCACGCACCTGACTGGAAAGCCCACCATCATCAGTCAGAGCACTGCTGACTGTCTGCTTGGCGCTAATTCGCGTGGACAGGACCATATCGAGCAGAAGCCGACGAGCCTTGGAAGCCGCTTTTCGTACAGCCAATGGCGTATAGGGAGTTACCGTATCTTTGCTTTTTTCAACACGCTGGACAACGGAGAGTTCACCATTCCCCCAGGCAATAGTCCCCTCTTTGCCAAAAGGCTGCACATACCCCTGAAAGGCGTGTGCTGAGGGAGAAAAAACAATAAATGACAGCAAGATGGGAATAATAAGTCGAAATGACATTGGTATAGTGTCCTCAAGTATTCAAAACCGCATGCGGTATGGGATAGCAAAACTTCACCGCATGTACCGTGGTTGAAGCTTTTCTGCAAGCCGCTTGCCGCGCACTGAGACGAATGATACATTTCCAGAATACGGCAACCAAACAGCGGAGTTACGCATGCTTATCCATTTGATGCAACATGGCATCTGCCTCTCCAAGGAACTTGACCCCAACCAACCATTAAGCCCCGTGGGCCGTGAACAAATCGAAAAAGCAGCACGCGCCGCTCAAATACTGGGGCTGCACTTTGAGCTTATCGTTTCCAGCCCCAAGATACGCGCCTTGGAAACGGCCAGAATCATGGCTGAACAGACTGGCTATCCACTCGCCAGAATTCAGGTAACAGAAGTAGTCAAGGCAATGACCCCAGCAAGGAAGATACTGGATTACATTCGAGACTACAACGGGCTGGAATCCATCCTCATCGTAGGCCACCTTCCCTCACTCGGAGCGCTCGCGTCCCACATACTGACGACAAAAACTCCGGTAGATATTGCCATTGAGAACGGCGGGCTCATGCAACTGCAAATGGATATGAAAGAGACATGCGGCACGCTAAATTGGTATCTAACGCCTACACAATTGACCGTCATCAGTCAGAGTTGATCATTTAAATTCAGTTAGCCATTGCTCCACAAAGTCAGCGATGGCATCATTCTCTCCAGGTGAGAACCAATGAATATCGGACTCCTTTTTAAACCAGGTGATCTGCCGCTTGG
Source organism: uncultured Pseudodesulfovibrio sp. (assembly GCF_963675635.1). Lineage (NCBI taxonomy): Bacteria > Pseudomonadati > Thermodesulfobacteriota > Desulfovibrionia > Desulfovibrionales > Desulfovibrionaceae > Pseudodesulfovibrio > uncultured Pseudodesulfovibrio sp. Next base: position 1,201,547 of record NZ_OY776488.1, read on the forward strand.
CATAGGCACGTGTGTTTTTGATCCACATATCCCGCACGGCATCAAGAGGAAGTTCATCCCGCAGGAACGCCAACAGTTCAGCACAGCCGATCCCAGTCCATCCCGGAGCTTCAGGATCTGAACACCGGGCATAAGCCGCCACCGCCTCATCCACAGCCCCCTGCTCCAACATCATGCCTATCCGTTTGGCCAGATGCGGTGTCAGTTCATTCAGATCAATTTTCATACCGATCTTAAGAGCAAGGTAGGGAGCCGGAGCATGTTCGCTTTCAGAATGCCACCATGTCATGTTTTTACCGGTGGCAAGCAGCACTTCTGCAGCCCGGGCGTTGCGCTGAGTATCATTGGGGTGAATCTTGGCTGCGTAGTCGGGATCGGTCTTGGTCAATTCGGCATGCAAAACCTGAGGGCCCTCGGCTTTGATCCGATCAAGCACCTGCTGGCGAATCTCCACGGGTATCTCAGGGATGGGTGCAATCCCTGAAAGCAATGATCGAAGATACATCCCAGTTCCACCCACCAATATGGGCAGACGATCTTGCGCCCGGACTTCTTCGATCTTCTCAACAGCCATTTCCACGAAGCGGGCGGCTGTCATCTTCTCTTCGGTCCCTAGAAAACCATACAGCAAATGAGGACAGGCAGCCTGTTCGTCAGCATCAGGCTGAGCTGTAATAAGCGGGAAATCCCGATATACTTGGCGAGAATCAAAATTGATAACGCTGGCAGGCATTCGCTTCGCAACGGCAATTGCCGCAGCCGTTTTGCCGGTTCCGGTAGGGCCAAGCAGGCAGACTATGGGCGGTTTACTGTTCATTATCCTTTCTTCTTGCCGCTGCCGCAACCGTAGGTAAATCCGTACTTGATATTTAACGCCTTGACCACAGGCCCAGGCACAAGTCCACAAACGTCGCCACCATACTGGGCCACTTCCTTCACTATGGTGGAACTCAGATACATCCATTTGAAGTCGGTCATCATGAATACTGTTTCGATCTCACGCTCTAACTTGCGATTCATGAGTGCCATTTGAAACTCATACTCGAAGTCAGAAACCGCACGCAGACCACGCATGATGGTTCCGGCCCCCTTACTTTCCACATAATCAATCAGCAGACAGTTAAACGGCTCGACAATAACATTCGGCTCATCCCGAAAGACTTCTTTTGCCAGCTCGACACGTTCACCAATGGAAAATAGCGTTTTCTTCGGCGTACTCTCCGCAACGGCAAGAATCACAGTATCAAAGACCTGAAGACCGCGCCGTGTCAGACTGACATGTCCCATGGTCAAAGGGTCGAAAGTACCGGGGTAAACAGCCGTACGATGATTCAATTCCGCCATAAAAGTATCCTGGTTTGACCGTATTCCCGATCAGTTAACAATTCCATTTCCGCAATCGGTCCTTCAGTCGGTGCGCAAACAGTTGTCTCCACTTCGGCCAGGACCAACGCGCCGGGTGCGATCCACCCTTTTTTCAACGCCTTCTCCAAAGCCGGGACCAATAAGTCCTTTCCATAGGGCGGGTCAATGAAAACAAGATCAAAAGCCCTTTCAGGCACCTTGGACAATACACCAAAAAGGTCCTTGCTGACCACCTTGATACGTTTTTTTTCTACCCCCAGATCAGACAGGTTATTCCGTATCAACCCGGCTGCCTTAGAACTTTTTTCCACAAACCAGGCAGTACTGGCACCCCGACTCAAACATTCAATTCCCAGGCTGCCAGAACCGGCAAACATGTCGATGACACGCACGTCCGCAAAATCCACCCCACGAGCCATCAGCATAGAGAAGATGGATTCACGGACCTTCATGGTGGCCGGTCGATACCCCGGTCCCTCGCAGGTTTTGAGCCTACGTCCTTTATATTTACCACCAACTATTCGCATGATTACATTTCCGAGACCAATTCAATAATATTGCGATTGATATCAAGTAGCTTGTCGCGCAACTCCGACTGATCAACCCATGGTCGATCTTCCACGCTCTTTACTCGTTTTCGAAGCTCTGCATACAGGTTTTCGGAATCGGCCAGCAGAAAATTCCAATCCACGCGGGGTCTGGCAATGTCCATATCCACAACGGGCTGCAATTCCACACCGGGTTCCAATTCAAGTTCTTCCATATATTCAGGGATATGCACTTCAAATCCAAATTTCTTGGTAATAAGCGCACCAAATTCCTTCTGTACTTCGGATTCACCGTGTACCAAGATCACCTTCACAGGTTTACCCTTCATGGTACCGAGCCAATTCATGAGTTCATCCTGTCCGGCATGCCCGGAAAAACCGTTGATGGTAAACACCTTGGCATTGACGGCAACTTCTTCACCAAAAAGACGAATCTTCTTGGCTCCCCCCACGATCTTTCGTCCGGGAGTGCCGACGCCCTGCCAGCCCACAAAGACCACACTGGCACCGGGACGCCACAGGTTGTGGCGCAAATGGTGTTTAATACGTCCGGCATTGGCCATTCCACTAGCCGAAATGATAACAGCCGGACCACGCGTTTCATTGATGGCTTGAGACTGTTCTCGACTCTCTGTGAACTTCAGGTTGGGAAGATCGAGTGGATTCTCTCCGTTCTGAAGGAATTCACGAGTCTCTTTATCAAAAAACTCTGGATGCTTACGAAATATCTCTGTAGCACGAATAGCAAGCGGACTGTCCAGGTACACAGGCATATCGGCAGGCAATTTCCCCTGTTTCTTTAACAGAAAGAGGCTGTAGATAATCTGCTGTGACCGCTCCACGGCAAACGCCGGAATAACAACTTTTTCACCATTCTTGTAACTGTAGGCAATAGCCTCGGCCAATTCTTCCAGACTGCCCGCTTCATCCTTATGATTGCGATTGCCATAGGTGGATTCGAGAAACAGGTAGTCCGCGCAGTCCACGCCGCTGGGGTCCGCAACAATAAGTTGCTCAGGTCGACCGAGATCGCCTGAAAAAACCGCCTTGGTTTTCTTGCCATCCTGTTCATACTCTATCTCAATAAAAGCAGACCCAAGAATATGGCCCGCATTCATGTATGTTACTTTAATACCGGGGGCTGGCTCGAATGTTCTCGCATATTCAACCGTAGCGAACAAAGGGATGGTATTTTCTGCATCACCGATAGTGTACAATGGTCGGACAGGCTGTCCACCTGTCCGAAGTTGTTTACGATTGTCCCACTCTGCTTCCATCTCCTGTATGTGCGCGCTATCGAGCAGCATTATCTCCAGCAGGTCTCGTGTCGGGGCCGTGCAGTAGATGGGATTTTTGAATCCTTTGGACACCAGAGCCGGGAGTAAACCGCTATGATCAATATGGGCGTGGGTAATCAGAATGAAATCAAGCTTCTTGCCATCATAATTATCAAAGTTCCAGTTTCTCTTCTCAATTTCCTTATTGCCCTGATGAAGGCCGCAATCAACGGCAAACCGCTTGTTGCCACATTCCAAAATGTAACAGGAGCCACTGACGGTGCGGGCCGCGCCCATAAAAGTAATTTTCATTGATGTTCCTCATGGTGCCATCCCCCTGTAAAAAGCAATAGAATCCACTTTCGAAAGGAGAAGAATCCGTGTAATGTACATTGATACGGAACCCGGTGTCCGCTGTCACAATTACATGCCCCATAAACTCGGTTCAGGCAACAATTCCATACGAAATTCAAGGAGAATTCATGATCCACCGCTCCAAGCAATACCTCATTGACGACCTTTCGATCCATGAATCCTGGCGACTCTTCAAGATAATGTCAGAAATAGTGGACGGCTTTGAAAACCTGTCCGAAATCGGACCGGCCATATCAATGTTCGGCTCGGCCCGCGTCAAGCCGGAAGATCCGCTGTATAAAAAAACCGTCGAACTTTCCACGGCCTTGTCCAGAGCAGGCTATTCCATCATAACCGGTGGTGGCCCCGGCCTCATGGAAGCTGGCAACAAGGGTGCGTATGACAATGGCGGCGAATCCATCGGATTGCATATCCACCTGCCCATGGAGCAACATAACAACCCATACATGAACGTAAAAAGCGAGTTCCGGTACTTCTTCATCCGCAAGCTCATGTTCATCAAATACGCCCTGGCGTATGTGGCTCTGCCCGGCGGCTACGGCACTCTGGACGAACTGTCGGAAGCCCTGGTGCTTATCCAGACGCATCGTATCAAGCCCTTCCCCATCGTCCTGTTCGGCACGGAGTTCTGGGGAGGACTGGTAGACTGGTTCAAAACACAACTCGTCACCAATGAATTCTGCAAGGAAGAAGACCTCGACTTGTTCATCGTCACTGACGACGTGGATGAAGTGGTCAGCCACATCAAGAAGCACGTCATCATCTAACCATACCTGTGAACAACAGAAAAAAAGCATTAGTATTCGGCCTGGTCACGGTGGGCATCTGGTCCACCGTGGCTTCGGCCTTCAAAATTGCCCTCACCCGACTAGACCCGTTACAACTTCTGCTCATGGCCTGCGTCGCGTCCATTGTCGCTCTGACAGGAATCATGGCCTTTCAGGGAAAGCTCGTTGAACTGACACGGATATCACGCCGGGAAATGCTACGATCAGCCCTGCTTGGCACCCTGAATCCATTTCTCTATTATATGATCCTGTTCAAGGCGTACGACCTGCTTCCGGCGCAAGAAGCCCAACCCATCAATTATACATGGGCCATCACCCTGTCGCTGCTGTCCATCCCTCTGCTGGGACAAAAGATGTCAGGCAAAGACCTAGCCGCAATATTTCTCAGCTACTTCGGAGTGGTCGTCATCTCCACACACGGCAGTCCTTTTACTCTGGAATTTTCCAATCTAACCGGCGTCGGACTGGCCCTGGCAAGCACCGTCATATGGGCACTCTACTGGATATTCAATACCCGAAGCAAAGCCGATCCACTGGCAGGACTGCTCCTCGGCTTTCTCTACGGGTTCCCGCTCATATTGACGGCAACACTCCTTTTCTCGAGTCTTCCGACTCTGGACATTCCTTCAATGGTAGCTGCAACCTATATCGGTTTCTTTGAAATGGGCATCACGTTCGTTCTCTGGCTTACAGCCATGAAATACGCGGCAACTCCTGACGGCGGAGGAACAGCACGTATCGCGAATCTCATTTTTCTTTCTCCATTTCTTTCACTGATTTTCATCCATTTTCTCGTGGGCGAAAAGATTCTGCCATCAACAATTGCCGGACTCGGTTTCATCATAGCCGGCAACATACTCATGCAGTATAAAAGCAAGGCTCAGAAAAAAACCACCTAGACAGCAACACGAACATCAACCGCAATAACGCCAAGTACGCGACCTCCAACAGTGAAAAACGGGCTGGATACCGTGATGCAGCTTTCACCAGATGCCGAGGAAACATATACCTCCGACACATAAAAAGTACTGGTATTCATGGCTTCCCTGAACCAGGGGCGAGAAGACCAATCCATTCCGAATGCCATGCCGTCTTCAGAGTATTTCGAGACCAGCCCCCCTATATTACTTACAGTCTGTATACCTTTCGCGTCCGTAATATACATCAATTCCAAGAACTCATGAGCTCGAAGGGTACGGCGCATTGCGCCCTCCTGCCGCTGACGTTCACAGGACTGCACGTCAGCGGCCTTGGCCAATTCTTCAATAACCGCCTGCACTCGTCCTGCACCGATCAGACGGAAAACGCCCGTCATGGTTGCCAAGTCATCCACACGTTCACTCAATAGATTCACAGCTCCAGCAGCTTCAGCCATCCCCTGCTCAGTATCTGATGAAATGGTATGAATTTCAAAGATGGTACGGTTTACCTCTTCACAGGAGACAGACTGCTGGTGGGCGGCTGCGGCAATAGCACTGATCTGTACGGCGCTCGCTCCTGAATGCGTAACTATTTTTTCCAAGGCACTACCAGACTCATCCGCCAACGCCGCAGCATCGTCCGCCAGTCCTGCCATGCCCTGCACTCCCTCGATAGTCTGTGCCACCTGCTGCTGAATACCTTCGATAGCCAGTCCGACATTCCTGGTGGCCTCCATGGTCTTCTCCGCAAGCTTGCGCACTTCGTCGGCAACCACGGCAAATCCACGCCCAGCCTCTCCAGCTCGAGCCGCTTCAATAGCCGCATTCAACGCCAATAAATTTGTCTGGTCCGCTATATCAGAGATGACTCCCATAATTGTACCCACTCCATGCGCCTGGGAACCAAGACCAGCCACGCTTTCAACCAGTACCTGAGAATTTTTTGAAACAGCGCCAATCGCATCGCGAGTGTTCGCAACAATTGCAGCACCGGATGTCGCCTGCTCCATAACAAACTCCGCACCTGAAGCGGCGGCAGCGGCATTCTCGGCGGTCTCTCCGACGGCACTATTCATCTGTTCAGTCGCCGAGACGGCGCTGGCAACAATCTGTTGTTGCCTTGAAGCCCCGTCACTGGCTTTGGTAGTCGCGTTATCCAATTGAATTAACTGATCTCGAATACTTTGTATCGACATTTCCAGAGTTTCTGCAGCTGACAAAAGCCCCTGACATCGAGCATTTTCCCCTTGTTTTCTGGCTGTTATTGCATTTGAGGCAGCTTCATCCGCTTTGGATACAGCCTCTTTGGCAGTATGTTGTTCTTCAGCCAGACGATTCTCTAACATGTTTATGTAATTACCAATTTGGTTTATTCTTTCACAGACCTTCCCAAAAACGTCAGGTCGATGTGACGGCAGATCAAATTCTTTTTTCCCCTGCATGTGCAAATCTAAATTATTCAATAATACAGAATAATTAATCGTAGCAGATCTCCTCCCCAAAAACACAATGCCAAGACAGAGAATGACACTCAGAAGGGCACCTCCTCCCAGCATCCAATACAACCTTTCTACCTCTGCTGACAGAATTGTCACCCGACTCAACGACTCCACTGCAAAAGCTTCAGCAGTAGGCAGGGTTCCAATTCCAAGAAAGACCGTTGTAATTACAGTTATTTTGCAATTTTTACACATCATAAACCCCTTCATTCCTCTATTGTTATTTGAAAACAGGTAAGAGGACCAAAGCAAGTCGCAGGCCAATGTAAAAGCCACTGCAATCATCCAGTTTTTATTTTATCCAATAAAAACAAATTACAAATGATATTTCTAGGTTTTCTCTAGATAATATTGAGAGATAAAAAAAGCCGGTCAAAACAAATGTTTTGACCGGCCATGAAGAGAATCGGTTAACTACAGGAAGTCAGGATCTATGCCCGCTCTACCACCCGCCGTAATCAATTTCATGTAACGAATGGTTCGGTCATCCACAGGAACTATAGGGAAGTTTTCCCGACACGCGTCACACTGCACCATGGCAGGACGGGACGGAGCAATAAGGGGAACCTCTCGGCTGCAATGAGGACATGGATAAAGGAATATCAACTCCATGCCCGCAGGCTTTACCGGGGTCAGTGGTTTCTTTGATTCAGCCATTATTTTCTCTTTTTCACCAGGTTCTTTCCAGTCATCTCGACGGGCTGCTCAATGCCCCACAATCCAAGGATGGTGGGTGCCAAGTCGCCAAGAATCCCTTCTTCAAGTTCGGCACTTTCGCACCCTTTCTCAATATATACAAGCGGAACCGGGTTGGTTGTATGCGCCGTATGAGGGCTGCCGTCCTCGGCAACAAGCTTCTCGGCATTACCATGATCCGCAGTCAATAGCATACGCCCTCCAGCCGCCAAAACCGTATCGACGATCCGTCCAACACACGCGTCAACGGTCACACAGGCCTGCTTGGCTGCATCGATAATCCCAGTATGCCCCACCATGTCCAGATTGGCGAGATTGCACACACACAAGTCATAATCAGGAATCTTGCTTATAAGCGTGTCAGCCACTTCGTCCGCACTCATTTGCGGCTTCTGGTCATATGTGGCGACCTCTCGCGGTGAAGGAATCATGATACGGTCTTCATTCGGAAAAGGTTCTTCACGACCACAATTAAGGAAATACGTCACATGCGCGTACTTCTCAGTCTCGGCAATACGCAGTTGCTTCATGCCCCTGCCGGAGACAACCTCACCCAGAGTGCCGTCATAACTCTCAGGCGGGAATGCCGTGGGCATGGGGAAAGTCGACTCATATCTAGTCATGGTAGCGAACTCGACCATTTTTGGCACAGAGGCACGCGGGAACTCGTTGAAGTCCTCTTCGAAAAGGGCACGGCTTATCTGACGCGCACGATCAGCCCGGAAGTTGAAGAAGAACACGCCGTCTCCATCTCCAATTTGACCGTTCACGCCGTCAATACGACTCGGCTTGATAAATTCGTCTGTTTCACCTGCATCATAGGAAGCCTGAATGCCGGATAGCGGATCAGCCATGACACCGCCTTCGCCAGTGACCAAGGCCTTGTATGCCACGTCATTGCGCTCAAACCGCTTATCTCGATCCATAGCCCAATACCGCCCACTGACGGTTGCCACCTGACCGATACCGATTTCTTCCATTTTTTCTATCAACTGACGCACGAACCCCAGGCCGCTGGTAGGCGAAGTGTCACGGCCATCCATGAATGCGTGAACAAAAACCTGCGGGACACCCTGATCTTTTGCCATTTTGAGGACAGCATAGATATGGTTCTGATGGCTATGAACTCCACCATCAGAAACCAGTCCCATAAGATGAAGACGTCCACTCCCGGCCTTGGTTTTAGCCATCAGGTCAATGAGCGTCTCGTTCTCATAAAAGCTACCGTTTTCAATGGAAATATCAATACGAGTCATGTCTTGATAGACAATACGACCACCACCGATATTCATGTGACCGACTTCGGAATTACCCATGAACCCGTCAGGCAGGCCAACGGCACGTCCAGAACAGGTCAACTGTGTATTTGGATACTCCTCAAGCAGTGCGTCCAGATGCGGCGTTACGGCGTTACGGACGCAGTTGCCTGCCCCTTCGGGAGCAATGCCCCATCCGTCCAGAATCAACAGGAGTGTTTTCTTCGGTTCGGCCATGACGCCTCCTGGCGTTGATTAGATTTCGACTCTCGGAGCTTCAGTCCACATACCTTCGATATTGTAAAAACCGCGCAATTCTTCAAGGAAGATATGAACCAGGACATCATTCAGATCGACCAAAATCCATTCACCGGTTTTTTGCCCTTCCATGCTCAAGAACTCAATTTTTTCTTCGGCAGCCTTGTCCAGAATATACTCTGCCAAAGCCTTGGCATGCTTCACGCCGCGGGCAGAAACAACCACAGTCATGTCGGTAACCGAACTCATTTTTGAGACATCAAGGATAACGACTTTCTCGCCCTGCTTTTCGTCCAGCCATTCTGCGACAATACGGGCCTTGTCGTCACTCGCCATTTCCTGGTATTTCTTTTCTTTGTTCAACAATGTAGTCCTCGTATCTTTCGATACATATTATTCTTTTTCCGGATAACAACCAACAAGCAAATCATCCAGCCCCCGTTTGGGCACATGATGCCTGCCGTCGTCTCCGCTCCAATATTGTATACTTCCGTCGGATGGAAGCGATTCCACCACGACATCCTGAGCCGGCACACCAAGCGCCAACACCAGAAGTATATCGAAATTTTCCGACAGGTCGAGCATCCGAGACAATTTCTTTCTGTTGATCGTCCCTATGATGCACCCGCCAAGCCCTTTTTCCACGGCTCCAAGCATTATGGACTGACTGGCAATGCCGTGATCGCAACCAGGATCATCCGCCACATTCTTATCGAGCAGAATGATTATATACCCAGTTGGCCGTTGTCCTTCTGCCGGGCCTTTCCAGTCCTTGAGATAACCAGCCCATCCTAAAAGAGGAAAGAGAGTGTCACAGTATGCTTTTTCAGTTACAGCAACGTATTTCAACGGCTGCATGTTCATGCCTGACGGCATGAATCGAGTCAAATCGATCAACTCGATCAGTACATCAATGGTGACAGGACTGGATTCATCGAATATTCGCCTTGTCCGATTCCGTATCATCAATTCCCTGAACTGCATATGCTCCTCGTTCATTTCGCTTCATAGTCATGTAATGCACTTTGCCGCAGTCCGCAATGGCAGGCAGAGTCGGTATTTTACCCAGTTCCCCACACCTTACCAATGATAAACCCCTTGACGCAGTCGGGAACTTGGGGCAGTCTAACCTGTATGAAAAATTTTCTCGTATCTCGCTCTTTTTTCTTCTTTATGTGCCCCCAGTAGGTGGCTCGTGGAGTATTTGGAGCGATATAAACGCTGAACAGACCACGGGCCGCAAGGACCGTGGTTTTTTATTGTGCCAACAAGGGCCGATCAAGGCCGCGCAAGGAGGTTCCCGGTGATTTACGATGTGAAAAATGAAACCCTGCCCAGGGAGGAGCTGGAAAGAATCCAGCTTCGAAGACTCCAGGCTCTTTGTGAACGAGTATATGCCAATGTCCCGTTCTATAAGAAAAAATTCGATGAAAAAGGCATTACGCCTCAAGATATCAAAACCCTGAAAGACCTCACCCGGTTGCCGTTCACCGTCAAGCAGGACCTACGCGACCAATATCCCTTCGGACTTTTCTCTGTCCCCAAAGACCAGATCGTTCGTATTCATTCTTCTTCCGGCACCACAGGCACCGCCACAGTGGTCGGCTACACCAAGCGTGACATCGAAAACTGGGGCGAACTCATGGCCAGATGTTTCATGGCCGCAGGAGCATCCGCCAGAGACACCGTGCACAACGCATATGGCTATGGCCTCTTCACCGGCGGTCTGGGCGCACATTACGGCGCTGAAGCTCTGGGCGCGACTGTTGTTCCCATCTCTGGCGGAGCCACCCGCAGACAGGTAACCCTGCTTAAGGATTTCGCACCGGACATCATTTGCTGCACACCTTCCTACGCCTTGTTCCTGGCTGAAACAGGCGAGGAAATGGGCATTGACATCAAGGAACTTCCTCTGCGCATCGGCATTTTCGGGGCCGAACCATGGACTAACGAGATGCGTCTCGAAATAGAGAAAAAGCTCGGCATCAAGGCCATTGACATATACGGCCTGTCCGAAATCATGGGACCGGGGGTGGCTATCGAATGTATTGAAGCCCAGGATGGTTTGCACATTCAGGAAGATCATTTCCTGGCTGAAACCATCAATCCTGAAACCGGCGAACCTGTTGCACCCGGCGAGGAAGGTGAATTAGTCTTCACCACGCTGACCAAAGAAGGCATTCCGCTCATCCGTTACCGCACACGCGACCTGACAACGTTGAATACCACGCCGTGCAAATGCGGTCGTACCACCGCCCGTATGAAGCGCGTAACCGGTCGTTCCGACGACATGCTCATTATTCGCGGCGTCAACGTATTCCCATCTCAGATCGAGTCTATCCTCATTGAAACCGAAGGGTTGACCCCACACTACCAACTTATCGTGGACCGTAAGGGCAACCTTGATACCTTAGAAGTTCAGGTGGAAGTCAATGAATCCATCTTCTCTGATGAGATTAAGAATTTACAACGCGTTGAATCAAAGGTAATGAAAAATATTAAAGAATTCCTCGGCGTCACAGCCAAGGTCAAATTGGTGAGTCCCAAGGAGATTGAACGCTCCATGGGCAAGGCCAAGCGCATCATCGACAAGAGAAAAGAGGGCTAACGCCTCCAACTCACAAGGAGATCACCATGAAAGTAGATCAACTCTCCATATTTCTGGAAAACCGTGCCGGACGTCTCGCCGAGGTCACCCGCATCCTCTCCGAGGCCGGTGTGAACATCCGTGCTCTGTCACTGGCAGACACTTCGGATTTCGGCATCCTGCGTCTGATTGTTTCCGATTTTGCTAAAGCCAAGGACACGCTGAAAGAGGCTGGCTTCACAGTCGGTCGCACATCAGTTGTCGCCGTAGAAGTATCCGACGATCCCGGCGGGTTGCACAGAATCCTCAGCATGCTCCAGGATGCGGGAATCAATGTTGAGTATATGTACGCTTTTGTCCAACAGAGCGGCGACTCGGCTGTTCTCATATTCCGATTCGACCGGACCGATCAGGGTATTGAATTGTTGCAAAAAAACAACATCACCATTATCCCCGGCAACAAACTGTACGCCATGTAATCCCGATCGCATTAAATAGAAAAGGGTGAAAGTTTCATACTTTCACCCTTTTCTTGATCTGTATTCGCCCTCGAAAGCTCTACTCATTATTTATATCGGGCCATTATCCCGTCGATAGTACCATCAGCCTGTCGCTTTCGAATAGTATCATTGAGCGTGGGCATCTGTTTTTGCCACGATTCATCTAGATTGAAAGCAAATTGCAACTCAACAAACGCAAGAGCCTGCTTCGCCACATAAAAATCAGCAGCAGTCAATCCCTTAGTACCCCGCACCATCCAGGCTGCGGAGACATCATCTAACACAGCGACATCGACTCGACCGGCCTTTACCATACGAAGCAGCAGAGTCTCATTGTTAACATCGTATCGTATGGCTTTCTGTTCATCAAAAAGACTCTGTACTTCAGGATAGACATAATTCTTTATGCACCCGATTGTCAGTCCTTTCAGACTGTCCGCTCCAGAATACTCGACAGGCTTCTGTGCCGACGAGTACAATACCGTCCGGATCGCCACAACAGGAACACTCCACAGACAGTTGAATTTCGGCCCCATCCATTTCCTGGCTGTCAGCCGCACAAACATGGGTTTGCCAGAGTTCTTCAAGACTAATCGCGGAGCGGGCATCATCTCAACCACTGCATCGACATTGTTTGGCATTAACGCATTGAACAAATCGACCGCGGCGCCCCTTGGCTCTCCATCAACCACCATTTCAAACGGGGGCCACCCTCTCGCAAAAAAGGCAAACGTAACCTTCTCCTCAGCACTGCCTGCACTGGGGGAGAAAATCAAAGCCATAAGAAGGATAAGAGGAATCGATTGAAAAATCGTTGTTTGCAGTCCAATCAATACACACTCCAGTGCGGGGAACGTTTGCTCATTGAATGCCAAGTAAAGCTTTCCATTTTTTATATTAACACGAACATGGTGTCTTTTATTTAAATGGCCCTTAGCCAATCACTTCGAAAATCACAACTCTATTAGAGATATCCACCCAGTTAAAAATCATGAAAATAATTACTACTTTAATCATTTAAAATAGTAAAATCAGAAATATTAATCAAAGAGAAATGACATTTTCAGGCTCTTTTCATTTCTTTTTTAACTCAATGTAGTCGTTAACGACTTCAAAAATGTTGCCGAAAATCACAGCGCACAGTATAAGAAGAAAATTCACAACACTGACACCATGGCGGTGTAGCAAGAGGAATTCGTCAGTGCAGAAAGAAATAATTGATAAAAAGTTCATGGAATCAATGAAAGACAAACGCCCTTTCCTAAAGCGGATGTTTACTGTTTTCATTTCTCAGGAACCAAAACGTATTCAGGAAATCAAGGATGCCCTGCAATCGCAGGATGTTGAGAAATTGCGTCATCTCGCTCATTCTCTCAAGGGAGGAGCGGCAACCATTGGAGTGGACCGCGTCCGAGAGTGTTGTCTGCGACTCGAAAACGCTTCCAAAGCTCAAGATATGGAAGCGGCCGTAGAACATCTCGACTCTCTAGAAAAGGAAATGCGCAAAGCATACGCTTTCATGTTCGACTATCTGGCAGAAAACTAATCTTTTTTTAAGCAGCTTTGCACCTGTACCAAGGTTCTTATCCTGCGGTCTTTATCCAAAGGAGCATCTCCTATCCCAGGCCATATGCGCGCTATTCCAAAACCCGCCCGAATGAGCGCCCAGAGCGCCGTTGCCAGCCAGATGAATACAAGAACGTCCGGCGGATGAAGAGCTTCGACAGCGAGAATACATGCCCCACTTATGACCGAAGCAATCAGCATGACGTTACGTAAATATCTGAAATCACCAGTTCCCCAATGGATACCATCCGTGGCAAATGAAAGCGATCCAAACGGCAGGGTCAAAGCAACCACGATCCAAGCAGGAGCAAAGACTCCGTGCGCAGCAGACGGCACAAGCAACCATGCCACACTCTTTTCACCCATAATCATGAAGATACACATGACACATCCCGTCCCCACGCTCCACAAACAGACAGAACGAGCCACCCGTCGGGCTTGAAAACGATCGGATGCGCCAAGAAAGAACCCCACGAGACTCTGGCCGGTAATGGCAAAAGCATCCAGGAACAAAGCCGAAAAAATGAAAAACTGCCGAATCGCCTGATAAGCCGCACCCTCATCAGGGCCAAAACGGTTCGCGACACGGGTACACAAGGCCAAAAAGACAAGGACCGCGCCGGTACGAACAAAAAGGTCGCCCCCCACTTTAAGGAGTTTGACGAAACCAGCCCCGCGCATATGCCACGTCAGACCGAGCCGTTTCCAGATAGCCCGCAAACACCACACCGCTCCAATCCACTGACTTACCGTGCTCGCAATGGCAGCGCCTGCCACCCCCATGGGCGGAATGGTCCCGAAACCAAATATCAACACCCAATCAAGAAAAACATTAACTATATTAATACATACAGCCACATAAAAAGGTGTTCGCATGTCTTGGATGCCCCGTAGTCCTCCGAAGCAGGCCAAGGAAATCAGCACTGCAGGCGCCCCAAGCAAACGATAAAACATATATTGACAGGCCATATCATTGACCAACCCCTCGGCGCCGAACAACGAAGCGAGAGGGGAAAGAAATCCCATGGCACCAAGCATGACCACTACTCCAATGCTCGCCGCCAAAGCACAAGCCAGAGACACCACCTTTATCGCACGCTCACGGTCGCCCCGACCCTCAGCCTGAGCGACCTCGGTCTGTGTCCCAACCCCGAGAAAAGTAAAAGCCCAAAAAAGGGATGTAAACGCAACAGTTCCGACTCCGAGTGCTGCAACAGGCTCGGACCCGTCCAAACGAGCTATAAACGCCGTATCAACAAGCCCCGTCAGTGGTTCGGCCACCAAAGAAAACAACACGGGGAAGGCCAGTCGAATTAAGGTTCGATTGGGTCTATCGACAAAAGGATGATGTGTACTTTTTCCTGCAATGTTCTTAGTCACCGTAGCAATCCCCTCACATCTCAGCCCTTCCACAGTCTTATAAGCGGACAAGACACCCTTTCCATTTACCCGATTTTTCTGTTAACCAAACAACTTATGGAATCAATGGAACTCACGTTTCTTCTCTGGCTGCTCAGCCTTTTCTATACTGCCATGGAAATCACGGCGGTAGTCACGGCTGTAATCGCGATCCATGACACTCGCACTCCTCAAGGAGCTATTGCCTGGGCCATTTCATTGGTGACTTTCCCGTTGGTGACCTTACCGCTTTACTGGATTTTTGGTCGATCAAAATTTCATGGATACGTTGATGCCATCCGAGCTGGCCAAGAAGAATTCCACCGTCTTATCGGTGACAATCATGACATCCCGTCCATTCGAGACCTGACCGAAAGGAAACGACCACACGCTCCGCGAACCGTATTTGAAAAGCTCTCGGGGATTCCTTATCTCGGTGGGAACGCCATTGAACTCTATACAGACGGTAATTCCACATTTGACGCCATATTCTCAGACATTGATCAAGCAACGGATTACATACTGATCCAATTCTTCATTGTCCATGACGATATACTGGGCAATCGTCTGAAAGATCTCCTTATCCGCAAGGCTCAGAACGGCGTCCGCATCTATTTCCTATATGACGAAATTGGCTGCCGCTCCACCCCCACTGCATACTGGAACAGCATGTGCGATGCCAATATCGAAGCTCGCCCCTTCCACACAACCAAGGGACGACACAACCGATTCCAACTCAACTTCAGAAACCACAGAAAAATCGTGATAGTGGACGGACGAATAGCCTATGTCGGAGGGCACAATGTCGGGGATGAATATCTCGGCAGATCCGCCATGTTCACCGGATGGCGGGATACACATGTCAGCATTGTCGGCCCTGGAGTACTCGGGGTTCAAGTATCTTTTGCCAAGGATTGGTACTGGGCGACACACCAACTCCTTGACCTTGATCTCTCCATGCCAGAAGCAAAGGGAACAGCCGAGGTCCTGGCTCTGGGCACCGGCCCTGAAGACGCACTGGAATCATGTTCCCTCATGTTCATCAGGGCTATTGAAGCCGCACAACACCGATTCTGGACAGCCAGTCCATATTTCGTACCAGATAGTGCGGTCATGAAAGCACTGCAATTGGCAGCCTTGCGCGGTGTGGATGTCCGCCTCATGTTACCCGAAAAGGCAGACCACAAACTCGTTTATCTGGCTGGATTCGCCTGTCTTAAGGAACTTGATCTGCCGGGTATCCGCGTCTTCCGCTACACCGAAGGATTTCTCCACCAAAAGGTCTTTCTCGTGGATGACATTTTGGCCGGAGTCGGCACAGCAAATCTTGATAACCGTTCGTTCAGACTCAATTTCGAGATCACCATGCTCGTCGAAGACGACATATTCTGCAAAAGAATCGAAACAATGTTCCTTGACGATTTCACCCGATGTGTCGAAACAGGCCCTCGTGAAATCGATTCTATGAACGTCATCAAGAAGACACTTGTCAAATTTGCTCGCCTGCTTTCTCCAGTGCTCTAAAGACACGAAGCGTATCCGTCCATGACTTCTCTCGGTACAGAAGTGGACATGGCAAAGTCATGATGGGGAGGCAGCGTTTTTCAAAAAAGCGAATCAACACTCGCAACGAGCTTCATTCTCCATATCTTCACGCGAAACAATTGAGTTAATCTTGGATCACTATTCATACTTCGGAACTACCATTCCATTCATGGCTCGGGCTGGATTCTGTTCAACGCTGTCCAAGATGAACGACACCCTGGCTTCCGGTAGCCACATGACCTCACCTGTCCCAACGTCATAAACAGCACCAACAACCTTGGCACGCCCTGCCTTAATAATCTCACGAGTAGCCGGACTCACCATGAAGAGATCTTCGATGCTCTGCCAGACGTTCTCTTCAATAGCATAGGGAACGACTGCCATACCTGGAGCATCTGCATGATCATGCATGGCACGCTTCACCGCCGGAATTATGGGAGCAACTAACGGAACAATATTCCGTTCAAGTTCATGACCGTTCCCCTGCAACTCACTTGTGACGGCGGCAACCGCGCCGCACTGGCTGTGACCGAGCACCACCAGAACAGGAGTATTGACATGAGCCAACCCATATTCAATTGAACCGGCCTCATCAGTCTGAACAACATTTCCCGCCACACGAACAACAAAAAGATCCATGACGCCTGCATCGAAGAGACGTTCCACAGGCACTCTGGAGTCAGAGCAGGCAAGAACCGTTGCATAGGCATGATCGCCCTGATTCTCACTTCCGGCCTGTTTCAAACGTGCAAGATCTGTATGTTCATGAATGGACTGCCCCGCAGCAAACCGCGAATTGCCCTTTTTAAGCATGTCAATAACTTCATCTGGAGTCGGTTTGGATTCGCCAGACGACGCAGTCACTTTACCCACAGCGACCACCATGGTGGTTATGACAATAAAACAAGAGACTAACGTGACACGCGTTGATTTTCTCATAGTATTCATCTGACACACCCCAAATTGAAAGTTTGAGACCTAAGTCACATTGAGTTACTTCTACGGAACAAAACCACACTCTCGACAATTGTGTATTGTGCACGGTAGCAGATCACCACAAAAAGACACAATAATTTTAGTCTCTCACCTTTTCTACATATACAGCACCGCAACCAACACCTTCAGTCTTTTCTATGCCCAAAATACTGTCGGGGCTGATGAATAAAAAAAGGGAGTCTTCCGAAAAAGACTCCCTTCATTTCATCGAAGAACACTTCTAAAAAATATCTGCCATGGAATAGAGCTTCCCGGGTTTCTGCCAGGACAACCATTTGGCGGCACGCAATGCGCCAGAGGCAAACGTTTCACGCGAATGGGCACGGTGCGTAATCTCAATGCGCTCGCCCGGGCCGAAGAAATACATGGTATGGTCACCGACCACATCCCCGCCGCGCAGTGTCTGCACGCCGATTTCCTTGTGAGGACGCTCGCCGATAATCCCGTCGCGGCAATGCTTTTTGACATCGTCATATTCCCAGCCACGGGCCTCGGCCATACACTGAACCAGCTTGAGAGCGGTTCCGCTGGGAGAATCCTTTTTCATCTTGTGATGCGTCTCGACCATCTCCATGTCATAATTCTCGCCCAAGGCCTTGACGAGATCAGGCAGAACCTTGAGCAGCATATTTACGCCCACAGACATATTTGGAGCCCAGAAAAGCAAGTTTTTCTTGGCAAGCGTTTCGAGTTCAGCCACCTGATCCTTATTCAGACCAGTTGTCCCAATGACAGCAGGATTCCCGTGCTTGGCAGCAATTTTCGCCATGGTAACCGATGATTCCGGGGCCGTGAAATCCACGATAACGGCACCAGGAACTTGAGGCAGCAGATCTTCCAGACAATCAGAGGTCAGACAGCCGTCATAATTCATGCCACCTGCATGCCCTTCCCGTTCACAGGCGCCAACGAGATTCAGTTCCTTGTCTGCCAACGCCATGTTAACCAACATGTTGCCCATACGTCCCTTCGCCCCCAGTATGACGACATTGGTAGCCATATGCATCTCCTTGTATCTTTTGAAACAGTGATTTTTTAAAAATCCAGCAGCGTCATTTGCTTCTTTTCTTTCTTCTGACCGAGTAATCCCTTGAAAGTCTCGAAGTCAATAATTTCAAGACCGAGTTTCTCCGCCTTGACAACCTTTGACCCGGCTTTTTCGCCAGCCACGACATAGTCCACTTTCTTGGAAATGGTCTTTGATATCGAACCGCCCAAGGCTTCCGCCATGGCCTGTGCTTCATCCCGCTTCACCGGCAATGTTCCGGTAAAGATGAAGACCTTTCCGGTCAACGGCAAGTCGGCTGAGCCATTGCTCTGAGCGCCGCCTGTCGGCCAAAAGCCCAATTCCTTGAACTGGTTAAGCATAGCCGTATTTTCTTCGCTTCTGAAAAAATCGAACAGACTCTCGGCCACGATGGGACCGACATCGTCCAGGTCCTGTAATTCTTCACGAGTCACTCTGCCAATGGCGTCCAGTTCCTCGAAATTCGCAGCCAGGGTCTTTGCTGTCTGTTCGCCTACATGACGGATGCCAAGTCCTGCAATGAACCGCCATAACGGCGCCTCATTCTTGGCCTTGGCAATGGCTGCCATAAAATTCTCGGCAGACTTGTCACCCATGCGTTCATATTTGAGCAGATCGGTCTTCTTCAACTTGAATAAATCTGCCGGAGAAGTCAGCACGCCTTCTTCTGCCAGCTTCTGGACCCACTTTTTCCCGACACCTTCCATATCCAGCCCCGCCTTGGATACGAAATGAATGATGCGCTGCATAGTTTTAGCGGGACATACCGGATTAGTGCACCGCACCGCCTCACCATCTTCCACCGCTTCGCTTTCGCAAACAGGGCACTGCATGGGAAATGTATACTTTTCAACCGCATCAGTCCGCTCTTCAAGATCAACGGACAAAACCTGCGGAATGACATCACCCGCCCGCTGAATGAGCACCGTATCCCCAATACGGAAATCACGCTCTTCGATATACCCCTTATTGTGCAACGTGGCATTGGACACGACCACACCAGCCAGTTCCACCGGCTCCAACTCCGCCACAGGAGTCAGGACTCCGGTCCGCCCTACCTGTATACGAATGCCGTTGAGTCTGGTCTTGGTCTGATACGCCGGGAATTTCAGGGCCAATGCCCACCGGGGCGCACGAGAAGTAAACCCAAGCGCAGCCTGTATTTCCCGATCGTTGACTTTGGCTACTACGCCGTCGATTTCAAATGGCAGCCCCTCACGCTGAACCATGAGCTCTTCAAAATATGCAGCAACCTCACGGCTGGATTCACACAGTTTTGCTTCTGGTGGAACGGCAAACCCCAATTCCTTGAGCCCTTCCATGACAGCATGCTGCGTCACCCATTCATCAGAACCGGCAGCCCACTGAACACGGCCGATACCATAACCCAAAAATCGAAGCGGCCGGGACGCAGCAACCTTGGGATCGAGTTGACGTATGGTTCCTGCTGCTGCATTGCGAGGATTGGCAAAAACTTTATCCCCGGATTCGGCCTGTCGACGATTCAAATCGGCAAAATCCGCATTGGACATGACGACCTCACCCCGCACCTCGAGCAAGTCCGGCACACTCCCCCCTCGCAAAATGAGCGGCAGATTCATGACCGTACGCATATTATGCGTCACATCTTCGCCTGTCAGGCCATCACCACGAGTGGCGGCACGAACAAACCGACCATCCTCATAAATGACTTCCATAGCGAGGCCATCCATCTTGGGGTCGGCCCAGTACTGAACATCTTCCTTCCCCACGCTCTTGGCAACACGCTCGGTAAAACTATACCACGCATCAAGGTCCATGCCGTTATCCAGGCTGTACATACGCATGGCGTGTTCATAGGGGGTAAATCCATCGGCAGGCTTGCCGCCCACCCTCTTTGTCGGGGAGTTAGGGTCATCGAGCTCCGGGTGTTCCGCTTCCAGACCAGCCAGCTCACGAAACAACTCATCGTACTCGGCGTCACTTATTTCAGGCGCATCCTGCACATAGTACAGATGATTATGCCACTCGATTTTTTCACGCAACAAAGCAACGCGTTCAATGACGTTTTTTGAGACCATGGAGTTATTAATCCACCGTTATCTTATAAGATTTCTTTAATTTTTTCGAGATTCGACTTCGTGCCGACAGCCAAAAGAGTATCGTCGGCATCAATCACTTCCTTGGGGCCGGGATTGAAAACCATGTCACCGGAACCCTTTTTGATGGCAATGATAATCAGATTGAATCGGGGACGAATTTTGGAATCGATAAGATCCAGATTCACCAATTCCGAATCTGGAGAAACCAAAAGCTCCTCCATCTGAAGGTCAATGCCGCCTCGGACAGCCAACTCCATAAAGTTTGTCACTGTAGGGCGCAAAACGTTCTGCGCCATGCGCAGCCCCCCAATGAAATGAGGAAGCACCACTCTGTTTGCTCCGGCCAATTCCAAACGCGAAATGTGCGTTTTGTCTCCGGCTCGCGCCACAATATTAATACCCGGATTCAGTTGGCGCCCAGTCAAGGTGACATAGACGTTAGCAGCTTCACTGGACAGTGCGGAAATGAGGGATTTTGCATGCAGCAATCCAGCACTCAAAAGTACCTCGTCGCTCGTGGCATCTCCTTCGATACACAGAATGCCGTCCTGCTCCATCTTATCGATGAGTTCCGGGCTTTGCTCGATAACCACTATGTCGTACCCTTCAGCCGCAATTTCCTGAACCACGATGCTGCCAATGCGGCCATGACCACATACGATAAAGTGATTTCTCAATTTGCTTATTTCTTTCATCATCTTGTGCTTACCCCACAGAATTTGCAAACGACCATCGATCAGGACTTGAGCGAAGGCACCGGCGATATAAACAAAACCACCGACACCGGCCATGATCAGGAAGGCCGTAAACATCCGGCCCTCTTCCGAGAGTTGATTGACCTCCATGAACCCCACAGTGGAAAGTGTAATGACCATCATGTAAAAGGAACTGACAAAGTCCCAATGCTCGTAGGTCATATAAAAACAGATTCCCACCACGAAAATCAGGAAGAGATACACCACGCCGAGCAGAATACTCCAAAAGGAGCCTAGCCGCGATCTCAGGCGAAGCATTCGTCGATGGACTCTCTCAATCATCGTTTACCCCAGCTCAAGGATTCTCTCATGGAGCATGGCAACACGATCCCTGAGTTCCGCTGCCCGCTCGAATTCCAGTTCTTTTGCAGCTTCGCGCATTTCACGCTCCAGCCGCTTGATATTCTTCTGCAAGGTTTTTGGGTCCGCCCCATATTGGGCCGAATCCTCGGCAGCCATCCCCACAGAGGTCCGCCCTACAGTTACGCCGCTCAATTCGCCAAACAGATTCTCCACCTTCTTGCGAATGGTGGTCGGCGTTATGCCATGAACTTCGTTATATTCCTGCTGCCTCTGTCGTCTCCGGTCGGTTTCATCCATAGCCGAAGCCATGGAATCCGTAATCCTGTCAGCATACAGAATAACTCTGCCGTCAACATTTCTCGCAGCTCGCCCAAACGTCTGAATGAGTGAACGCGCCGACCGCAAAAATCCTTCCTTGTCTGCGTCCAGAATCGCCACCATGGACACTTCCGGGATATCCAACCCTTCCCGGAGCAGATTAATACCCACAAGAACAGAAAACTCACCGGCTCGAAGCGCCTGGATGATGGCCATACGTTCAAGAGTATCAATGTCAGAATGCAGGTACTTGGATTCAACCCCCATCTGATTAAGATAATCGTTCAAATCCTCGGCCATACGCTTGGTCAGCGTGGTCACCAGAACCCGCTCGTTCCTTGATTGTCTTTTCTTACACTCTGACAGCAAGTCGTCAATCTGTCCGTGTGTTTTTCGGACCTCGATCTCAGGATCGACAAGGCCTGTGGGCCGAATAATCTGCTCCACCACGACACCTTGCGCCAGGTCAATCTCCAATGCTCCCGGCGTAGCCGAAACATACACGGCCTGCTTGATCCGCTCCTGAAACTCTTCGTAATTCAGCGGACGGTTGTCCAATGCGGAAGGCAACCTGAACCCGAAATCAACCAGCGTGGTCTTACGCGAGCGATCACCCTTAAACATACCGCCCACCTGCGGCAAAGCAATATGCGATTCATCCACGAACAGAATGAAATCCTCAGGGAAATAGTCGAGCAAGGTCGCCGGAGGTTGACCGACATACCGCCCGTCGAGGTGGAGAGAATAGTTTTCGATACCGTTACAGTATCCGAGTTCCTCAATGGTTTCGAGGTCGTACATTGTGCGCTGCTCAAGGCGTTGAGCCTCGACCAGCTTATTGTGTTGCTTGAGATCTGTCAGACGAATCCGAAGCTCTTCCCGAATATCGTGTGTGGCACGATCCAGATTGTCCCGGTCCGAGACAAAGTGGCTACCCGGATAGATAACAGTCTTTCTGAGCCGATCCTTGACCTCGCCGGTCAACGGATCGGTCTCGGAGATGGAATCGATCTCATCACCAAAAAATTCAATACGCAGCGCCTTTTCCCGGCTATATGCAGGAATGATCTCCACCACATCGCCACGCACTCGAAACGTCCCCCGATGGAAGTCGTAATCATTGCGCTCGTAATGAATCTCCACCAGGCGACCAAGAAGCGACTCCATGGACATGATCTGTCCCTCTTCCACGGGGATGACCATCTTGGCATAAAAATCCGGAGAACCAAGACCATATATGCAGGATACCGAAGCGACGATGAGCACGTCTTTGCGCGTCAACAGAGCATGGGTTGCTGCATGGCGCAGCTTATCGATGTTGTCATTGATAGATGAATCCTTCTCAATGTATACATCCGAGTGTGGCAGGTATGCTTCCGGCTGGTAATAATCGTAATAACTGACAAAATATTCAACGGCATTATCAGGGAACAGGCCACGGAATTCTGTATACAGCTGAGCGGCAAGGGTCTTGTTTGGAGCAAGTATCAAGGCAGGACGATTGAGTGTCGCTACCACGTTAGCCATGGTAAAGGTCTTGCCTGTGCCGGTAGCACCTAGCAAGACCTGATCACGCACACCACTTTGCAGGCCGTTGACCAATTCGGCAACGGCTTCGGGCTGGTCGCCTTTGAGTGTATATTCACTGACAAGTTTGAAATCAGGCATATATTGACAATCCGGGACTTGAGGTAGCCCGTCAAAACACGTAAGAATCAGTAATAAACAGCAAGGAGATCCCCATGGATATCACCGTCACTCCCTCATCTGCCCCTCTGCCCATCAATCGCGCCTTTTGCCTGTCCATGGTTATCAAAAGCTTCAAAGGGCGCCGTGATGTGGAAGTTCACCTTTTCCGTGCCTGCTGGGATGACGGAGAATTCTCGGATTCGGACCTCGACAGGCTCATCGGAGCACCCATTAATCCTTCCAGCACCGATCCGGCAGGCAGTAAAGCAGTCATCATGGAGTCCTTCACAGACAGCGAACGCGACCTTATAATCAACTACCTGAAAGAACAGTATTCCACAAGGCTTACAGCACTCCGATCCTCCCCGCTGACCTTTCCGGTTCCCGCTGGACTCATAGGCCTTTCCCAGATTCAGGCCGGAAAGGATGTCGGCTTCATAGAGTTTGAAAAAATCCCCAGTTATTCACTGAAAATCCCATTAAAAGGGCTCTATGATCTGAGTCAGCATTCGCCGATCGTGGAAGAGTAGGACACTACCCCTGCTTATCGAATCGCCAACGCCCCTCACGGGTCGGTTTTTCCATCCCTTCGCGGATCATTTGAAGGAATTGGTACCGCTGTACTTCCCTTGCGCCGAAACGAAGCAGGTGGTCCGTCGTCTGCTGGCAGTCAATCAAGTTGAAATTCCACCTCCTGAGCTGATCCACTAAAACAGCAAAGGCCGCTTTCGACGCATCCGGCACATGATAAAACATGGACTCTCCAAAAAAAACGGAACCAAGCGATACACCGTACAAGCCACCGACCAGATCATCCCCCTGCCACGCCTCCACACTATGAGCATAACCCAGCTTGTGGAGCATGACATACGCCTCCACCATATCATCCACGATCCAGGAACCATCCTGTTCGGGGCGGGAACAACAGGCGCACTGTCGAATAACTGAACTAAATCGTGTGTCCAGTGTGAAAGAGAACGTCCCCTTGTTGAGGACTCGGCGCAAGCTGCGCGGCAAGTGGAATTCTTCTGGAAACACGACAAGGCGGGGGTTAGTAGACCACCAGAGTATGGGCGAATCATCCCCATACCAAGGGAATATACCGTTGGCATAGGCTGTCAGCAGTCGCTGCGGACTGAGATCGCCTCCCACAGCCAACAGCCCGTCAGCGTCCGCCTCTTCCGGATCAGGAAACACGGGTTCGTCGAAAAGCCGATAAATAGTCATAGGCTCTCAAACAAAAAGGGGCAGCAACAGCCGCCCCCATTGTCATGTATCTGATTCATTATTGTTTGTTGCCAATGGTCTCATAAGAAAACGTAAATTCTCCTGCCTCATCGACAGCGGGTATCTTCGCAGTTTTCTTCCTCTTTCCGGCAAGACCGACAGTGACAACACCGCCTTTCATCAAATCACCGAAAAGCAACTCATCTGCAATGACATCCTTGATTTTTGTTTGAATAACCCGCCCCATCGGACGTGCTCCCATGGATGAATCATGACCGAGTTCTGCAAGTCGTGCCCGAGCCGGCTCAGTCAACTTCACGAAAACACGACGATCCTGCAACTGATCGTTGAGTTCCTTGATAAACTTGTCCACGATAAGCTCCATGACCGGTTGCTCAAGCGCCTTGAACGTGACAATGGAATCCAGCCGATTACGAAATTCCGGGCTGAACAGTCTTTCCAGCGCTTTCATGGCACCGCCCTGTCGGTCGGCATTTTCATTACGCTGGAACCCGATTGCTCCCTTGGCCATTTCTCTCGCTCCGGCATTGGAAGTCATCAGCAGGATGACATGACGGAAGTCAGCCTTGCGGCCATTATTATCCGTCAGCGTTGCGTAATCCATGACTTGGAGGAGAATGTTGAAAACATCAGGGTGCGCCTTTTCAATTTCATCAAATAAAACGACGCAGTGCGGCTTCTTGCGAACACCTTCAGTCAGCAGCCCACCCTGATCAAAACCAACGTACCCAGGAGGCGCGCCGATAAGCCGAGCAACAGCATGCTTTTCCATATATTCGGACATGTCGAAACGCAGGAAGCTGATGCCGAGAACATCGGCCAACTGACGCGCCAACTCGGTCTTGCCAACTCCGGTAGGGCCGGTCAGCAGGAAGCTGCCCACAGGACGTCCCACCTGTCGCATTCCCGCACGGGAACGCTTGATGGACTGCGACAAAGCCGAAACAGCCTCATCCTGACCAAAGACCACACTCTTCAAATCCGTTTCGAGATTCTGAAGACGCGCCCGATCAGATACAGTCAGACGCCTGGCCGGAATCCGGGCCATGCGCGCCACGACCTTTTCAATGTCCGCCACAGTGATGCGATCGCCTTTACGTGAACGGGAAGACAACTTGTACAGCGCACCAGCTTCATCCATAACGTCGATGGCCTTGTCAGGCAGAAAACGATCCGTAATATGCCGCTCGGACAACTCAGCCGCCGCTTTCAAAGCAAAATGGGTATAATTAACCCCATGGAACTCTTCATAATGGGGCTTCAATCCTTTGAGAATAGCAATGGTCTCTTCCACAGTCGGTTCCGCAATCTCGATCTTTTGGAACCGGCGGGACAATGCGCGATCCTTTTCGAAATGGTTCTTGTATTCCTCAAACGTGGTAGAGCCGATACACCGGATCTCACCGGATTGCAGAAGCGGTTTCAAGATATTTGACGCATCCATGCTACCGCCGCTGACAGATCCTGCACCGACAATGGTATGAATCTCATCAACAAACAGGACAGCATCCTTATTGAGTTTGAGCTCAGCCAGAACCCCTTTCAACCGCGCCTCAAAATCACCGCGATATTTGGTGCCAGCAAGCAAGGAGCCCATGTCCAGACTGTAGACTACCGCATTCAGAAATTCCTTGGGGACATTCCCCTCAACCACCATCAGGGCCAATCCTTCCGCCATGGCGGTTTTACCAACACCCGGATCACCTACAAATATGGGGTTGTTCTTACGACGGCGGGACAAAACCTGCACAGTTCGCTCAAGCTCCGGGCCACGCCCTATCAGCGGATCAATAAGCCCTTCGGCAGCCCGTTCAGTCAGGTTGACCGTATATTCCTTGAGGGGGCTTTTCTTTTCACCAGGACGCCCTTCAAGGGGATCGGACTTAGGAGTCGGCTCATCACCCAGATCTCCCCACTCATCGCCAGTAGACATACCGTGGGATATGATTTCCAGAATATCAAGTCGAGAAACGTCATGAGTGCGCAGGAAGTAGACGGCGTAGGAATCTTCTTCATCAAACATGGCCGCCAGTACATCCCCTAACTCAACGGTGGTTTTACCAGAGGCTTTTTTCTGCCACACGGCCCTTTGCAGGACACGGCGCACCCCCAAGGTCTGAATGACTTCGGACTCGGTACCTTCGGGCAGGGTCTCCATATTCTCCACGAAAAAACGACCGAGCTGGTCCCTGAGACGTTCCATTTCAGCACCACAGGCTTCCAGGATTTCTTCACCCTGATCCTCGATGGAAATGGCATACAACAGGTGCTCCAACGTCAGAAATTCATGGTTCCTGCGCTTCACTTCATTGACGGCAGAGGTCAATGCACTTTCAAGTTCCTTGCTGAGCATCGTCATATCTATTCACCTTCCATGCTGCACTTGAGCGGAAAGCCTGCGCTTTTCGCCAGCCTGTGCACCAGATCGACCTTGGTTTCGGCCACTTCGGCAGTATACGTGCCGCAGACTCCGTACCCTTGATTATGGACGGAAAGCATGATGGCCGTGGCTTGCGCCTCGCTTCGACGAAACACGCGAACCAGAATCTCGACCACGAAGTCCATGGTCGTATAATCGTCATTATGCAGCAGGACCTTATACTTTCGAGGTTCTCGGACTTCATGTTCATCAAGAAGTTCGGCTTCGAATCGGTCTTCAGAAAAAGGGTCGCTCATTTGTTGTTGACTCCAAAAACGCTTTGTTCCTTACCTAACAATATAAATTCCTTTTCACTGACTGTCGAGGGGCGAATCTCATTCTTTACCGAGTTCAGCCAACATTCGGGTGCGAAACGGTTCTTCAAAAACAAAATTTTCATTAGGTTCAAGCCCCTTATCCCGACGGTCAGCCAGATTGAGAGCATGATAGGTCTCAAGTGTCGTCTCGCATTGATCAAGCCCGATGGCCCTTGCACATGCCGGGACAGATTCTTCCGTCCCTTCTATTTCCACAAAATTGCCAAAAGGCAATACATCAAGACATATGACGCAATCCATGTACTGCCATTTTTCCCGAATCTTTTCATACGAAAAAAACACCCTGAATCCCACAGCATCCAAGGCCGCTTTCATGGTTGCAAAATCCCCCACAGAAGTTTCGAGTTCTTCAAACACCTTAAGAGTGGACGACACTTTCTCTTCAGGTGGACGCTTGACAGTCAAAACGGCTTTTCCCTGCTTCTCACGAAGCCTGAGCAGGACAGACTGCGACTTCAGTGACCGATCCGGGTAATCAAAGACCAGGTTGGACTCAAAATATTTCCCCGAAGAAACCCCACCCGCTTCTTGCAATCTTCGATTTACAGCGTCCAGATCAACGTTGATGAATTTCAATTCACATTCAAGAGCCATTGGCTTTCTCCCACTGAGTTGCTATATGAGCAACAAGGATATCGGAATGTTGACAAAATTACTCTATCTTTCCTTGGGCGGTGCGGCCGGGACCATGTCCCGCTACTGGCTGTCCGGTGTAGCCCAACGAATGACCAACGGATCATTTCCGCTGGGGACATTCGCAGTAAACATGTTTGGCTGCCTGCTTTTCGGCGCCGTCTGGGGATTTTTCGAAAACCGCATGCTACCAGGAAGCGAAATACGCCTTCTCGTTCTGACTGGCTTCATGGGTGCTTTTACCACTTTTTCCACATACATGTTCGAAACCGCTGAACTGGTCAAATACGGCCAGATGTTCACGGCTCTCTTGAACGTGGTCGGCCAGAGCGTTGTGGGACTCGTCATGGTGCTTGCAGGCATCGCTCTTGGTCGCCTGCTCTAACGATTCACTTTGGAGGTCAGCGTGAAACTACTTGATAAGGCTGAACGAATTAGAATCTACATCGGAGAAGATGACAAGTATAAAGGCGTTCCCCTGGCTGAAGCCATAGTCAGGGAGGCAAGGAAACTTGGCCTGGCCGGAGCTACGGTTTTTCGTGGCATGAGCGGATTCGGAGCAAACAGCCTCATTCATACCAATAAGATTCTGCGGCTGTCCGAAGATCTGCCAGTAGTTGTAGAAATTGTGGAACACCCTGATCGTCTGAGACCTCTACTCACAATTCTTGACGAAATGATGAAAGAGGGAATGATCACACGTGAACCTGTAGATGTCATCGCCTACCGCCACTCCAAAAGCTAACGCCCCCGCAGACCACTGTCCACGAGGGCGTTTCATTTTTTTATAACTGGCTACAGACTAGCCACATGCACGGACGACCTCACCCGCAATACGCGTCAGTGAGAGAATTTTCTGAGCGCCCCCCAACTTGATAGCCTCTTGTGGCATACCGAAAACCACGCAACTGGCTTCGTCTTGAGCGATGGTATATGCTCCGGCATCATGCAGTTCTTTCATGCCTTTTGCTCCGTCATCACCCATGCCGGTCATGATGGCTGCGACCACATTACTGCCGCCATACCTTGCACCGGATCGAAACAGGACATCCACAGATGGCCGATGACGAGAGACCAAAGGTCCATCCTTGATTTCAACATGATACCGATTGCCGGTCCGCTTAAGCAGCATATGTTTGTCACCCGGAGCGATCAACGCCTGCCCGCGCAACAACGGATCACCGTCCACGGCTTCCTTGATGTTAATCTGACAAATAGAGTTCAGTCGGTTGGCAAACGCCTTGGTAAAATGCTCCGGCATATGCTGCACAATGGCAATGGGCGGACAATTGACTGGTTGAGCTTCCAAAAAGACCTTGAGGGCTTCCGTCCCCCCGGTTGAAGCGCCTACCAGACAGATCTTTTCCGTTGCTGACAGGTTTTTCAATGTCCCCATGGGAATAACCGCATCGGCAGAGAGCTTCGGACTCACTTTGATGGCCGGAGCCAGCTTGACTGCCTTGGGCCGGGCCATGGCTGCAGCCTTCACCTTGTCAATAAGACGAATGCTCGATTCTTCCAAAAATTTCTTGGTCCCAACCTTGGGCTTGGTGATAATTTCCACAGCCCCGTATTCAAGGGCTTTGAGAGCATTATCAGTCCCCTTGTCCGCGACTGAAGAGCAAATCACCACAGGAACAGGGTGTTGCTTCATGAGCTTTTTCAAAAAGGTCAGACCATCCATACGCGGCATCTCAATATCAAGAGTGATCACGTCAGGAATTTCCTTTTTCATCCGCTCCGCCGCGACATAAGGGTCAATGGCTGTCCCCATGACTTCAATTTGCGGGTCAGAAGAAAGGATGTCCTCCAGAGTCTGTCTGACAACGGCTGAATCATCGACTATCAACACACGGATCTTACGCATTATATATCCTCATATACCTACAACCTACTTGGATTCGGCAATGACGCGCCGGACCAATCCAGGAACATCCAAAATCAGCGCAATGGAACCATCTCCCTTGATGGTTGCACCGGAAATACCTTCCACATCCTTATATACCCTACCAAGGCTCTTAATAACAGTCTGATGTTCGCCAATGACAGTGTCAACGACAACCCCCACACGACTTCCCTCAACGCCGGTGATGACAATCTGCTCGATAGGCGGATTCTCTCCCTCAACATCAAACCAGTCACGAACATGGATATAGGGAACTATCTCGCCTCTGAGGTGTAATATGCGTTGTCCAGAAT
The DNA here is from genome assembly GCF_963675635.1 of uncultured Pseudodesulfovibrio sp. Taxonomy (NCBI): domain Bacteria; kingdom Pseudomonadati; phylum Thermodesulfobacteriota; class Desulfovibrionia; order Desulfovibrionales; family Desulfovibrionaceae; genus Pseudodesulfovibrio; species uncultured Pseudodesulfovibrio sp. The sequence continues at coordinate 1,232,131 of NZ_OY776488.1, forward strand.
CACTTTCCTCAACCTGAGCCCGTGTCAGCTCAACACACTCTTCAACCAGAGACAGTGGAATAACGTAATACTCATTTTCCACCCGAACCTGCAATCCGTCGATGATAGCCAGGGTCAACGGCAGCCGAATGGTAATGGTCGTGCCAACTCCAGGTTTGGAATCGATATCAATACTACCCCGCAGCGAATCAATGGCCCGTTTTACAACGTCCATGCCGACACCGCGTCCAGAAACGTTCGTCACCTCTTTGGCCGTTGAAAAACCAGGCTCAAAAATGAGCTTGAGCAATTCCTTCTCGGTCAACTCAGCATCCTTGGTAATCAAACCGCGCTCGATCCCCTTCTCGCGGATCATCTCGCTGCTCATTCCCTTACCATCGTCAGTAATGCGGATGAGCACTTCACCACCAGAATGCTCAGCGGAAAGCATGATCGTCCCCTGAGCCGGCTTTCCCTGAGATTCACGCACATCAGGAAGTTCAATGCCATGATCTATGCTGTTTCGGAGCAGATGGACCAGAGGATCACCCAAGCGTTCAATGACCGTTTTGTCTAATTCGGTCTCAGCCCCGGCAGTGGACAACCCTATTTGCTTACCGAGATCGGCAGACAGGTCACGAACCAACCGTCTGAATTTACTAAATGAAGTTCCAATTGGAAGCATCCTGATTCCAAGTGTGGAATCCCGCAATTCATCACTCAAACGTTCCAGTTCCTCGGCCAGCAAAGTCAGAGCCGGATCACTTCGCTCACTGATAACCTGTGAAATTTGCGCCTGGACAATAACCAGTTCGCCCACAAGGTCCACAAGGTAATCCAGCTTGTCAGCGGCCACTCGGATACTGGACATCGCTTCCTGCCGCTTCTTGTGGACTTCATGTTCCTTGACTTCACCCTGGCGTTTTACGGCTCTGTTAACGGCGGCTTTGGATACCTTGCCATCCTCGGCAAGAATCTGCCCTAAGGGTTTATTGGTACTCTTTTTTTGCTTTTCCAAAGCGGCATGAACGTCTTCTTCGCTCAAGTCACCACTTTTCACGAGAATTTCACCGATTTTAGGAATACTCTCTTCCTCAGACTCATCCCCCGTCAAGGACACTGAATCAAAGGGGGAAGACAAGGGCGGTGAATCCTGAGTAGATGTCACCTTTTCGGGCTCAACGGTTTCAGTGGCTGCGGTCTCAAACTCTTTGACCTCAACCGTTACATTCGCATTAAGAAAGAAAAAGACATCTTCAACACTGTCCTTTTCCACCGCTGTCTCCAAAAGGAGTTCCCACCCTGCTCCGGTGTCACCGTGACTGGACTTGATGGACAGTTCTCCGAGCCGATCCAGTTCTTCAAAAAAGTTTTCGACAACAACAACATCGACTTCGCCGTTACCATCAGGTTTCAACAGAATTACGAATTTTTTCAGACTCTGTGCCTGTTCATCCTCGATCTCAGAGACTTCGGATTCGACCGGAGTTATACCCTCTTCTTCCTCTTCAACACCATCTGACGCAGAGCTGGCCACAAAATCTTTCAACCCTTGAAGGATTGCCTCTTTGACTTCCGTATCGACCGCCCCTTCCTCATCAGCATCAAGCATACTCCTGATACAATCTCTGGATTGAAGAGACAGGCTGCACAATACCGGAGTGGCTTCGATATCACCATTCCTGACCATATCAAAAATAGTCTCAACCTCATGCGTAAATTCGGCTATCTCATCGAATCCAAACATGGATCCCGACCCTTTGATCGTGTGCAAGGCCCGGAAAATCTGGTTCACCAGATCCATATCGTCAGGGGCTTCTTCAAGCTCCAATAACGCGCCTTCCAACTCACGCAAAAGGTCGTATGCTTCCTCTTTGAATATCTGCCTGTTCAGATCATCTGACATCCGGCACTCTCCTGAAATCACGTCGATATATGAAATTTACAATCAAATTCGAAGTCCGTAACTTCTACTTTCTAACTCTATATCACTCATGAAAAACCGAATAGCCCATTATAATCTTTTTCAAAAAAATAAATCACCATCACACTTTGCCAAGAAAGGCTATTTCAGCCCGGGCTGTTTCCTCGTCAAATGGCTTCACTACCACGTTCACTCTCTCACCCTTATATCGCGCCGCGCCAAGAAGTATCCCCTCGAAATAATGGAATAAAGATCGAGATGAACGGTAATTCATAAACAATACATCACCTTTATCTTCATAAGTGAAACTGGGTGGTTTGATTCCCGGTTGCGTCTTGGTCAACTGTGAATGAACGTCATTCATTCGCAGATAAAAATCTTTCAAAGACTCTTCCCGAAAATGCCCGGGATATATTTTATTAAACTGCTCAATAGAAAATTGGCCAAAACCAAGAAAGAAATTTCTCAATGTAACGCCAACGGCATGCGATACAAACTCAGCCATCTGTACAAGAACCTGATCTGGATAACTTTCCGTAGGGAGAAACACCGGATGTCCCATAGTCTTTTGCATGTCGGCATACAAAGTCTTACCGTACTCCTGCAACACATACTCCTGGGCCAGCTTAGGGAGAACGCCTTTCATTTCACTTTTAGACTCCCGCAAACTCATCTCTCCATCGCTATCCCGGAACTCCTGGGACACGCTCAAAAGATCGCGAGCCAAATCAGCCATATCTCGAGTGGCGCTTGCAGCCTGTCCTGCGGCTTCATCCGCATCCTCGGCAATGACTGCTATTTCCTCGACACTGTGCATGACCTCTTCGGCGGCAGCAGACTGCTGCCCGGCAGCAGTAGCTATTTCAGCAACACGCTCAACCATATCCTGAATGCTTATCATGATATGCTGCAATGTCTCGCCAGCCTTGTTGGAAAGCTCTGTGCTCTCGGCAACCTGTAATGCTGTCGCCCGCATGGAATCCGTTGCTTTTTGAGATCGGGTTTGGATCATGCCTATGGCTGATTCCACCTCACGGGTCGCATCCATGGTTTTTTCGGCCAGTTTACGGACTTCATCTGCCACTACGGCGAATCCTCGACCGGCCTCCCCCGCCCTGGCAGCCTCAATAGCTGCGTTAAGTGCAAGAAGATTGGTCTGATCGGCAATATCATTAATGACACTGATGATTCGCCCGATCTCGCCTGCCTGCGTATTCAGTTTGCCGACTTCCTGCTCCAGTTCCACAGCCTCTCTCGACACCTGATTAATAGCGGCGACAGCCTTGTCCACCATGGCAACCCCCTCGGCCGCGGATGTATTGGCTTCATCTGCGGCTCCCCTGGTTGCTGTGGCATTTCGAGCCACCTCAATGACGGTTTCGGTCATATTTTCCATGGCCAATGCCACAGCAGAGGTCTGCTTGCGCTGTTTCTGCGCCCCTTGAGCCTGGTCATCGGCTGAAGCCGACAACAACTCCGTAGCCGATGCAACGTGCTCGGCAAGACCACTGATCCGTTCACCAGCCTGCGTCATTCGGTGCTGCTGCTGTTCAATTTGACGCAAACTTTCCATCTGCACCGTCATATCAATAAAAGCAGCAACCGCACCGACAAGAGCGCCGTCACGATCATGAACAAAGCTGATGAAAAGCTGAACTGAAATTTTTCTTTTATCCCATAGAACAAGATCAACCGTATCCACCAGAGGTTTACCGGTTTTCAGTGCCCGTTCCGTCAAGGAGACACCATCCCGGCCGTATAACGCCTGACTGACAGTCTTACCCGCCACCTGTTCAACATTTTTTTTGATCATCTCCAGCATAGACTGAGAGGCAAGGAGAATCACACCATCTTTATCACATACGAAAGCAGGACTCCCCAGCTCGAGGAAAGCCCCTTCAAAAAAAACGGCCCGCTTCTGCACATCACACATGGCTTTCGCACACAGCCCCAAGGCACCACCAAACTCTTGAATAATCCTCGAGTCAGGAATGGTACAGGATGCTATGTTTTCAAGGGCACTCTGGACCCGTTTTCGATATCTGGAAAACATCAATCCGGCAGCACAGGTAAGAATCAAACCACAAACAGCACCAACGCCATATGCCAACCAACCTCCTACAGCAGTGGCGACTGCAAATACGCCACACAACAATATGCCCCCGAAAATCATCCCCATGGGTCCGATAAACATCGGTCAAACTCCCTTTCGTATTCATTCAAAAAACACTTGGAAATAATATGAATTACCAGATGATGAGTACATTTAATCATACCTAAAAGCAAACGATCAAAGAAAAAAGACACCGCAAACATATGCTTGCAGTGTCTATAATAGAGCCATAAATACACCGATGGTATTATCGTCTGCTTTTATTGCGCAACAGACGGATTGTACGCCGCTCTCGATATCGCCTGATGACAAACAATGCAATGAAATACGTTGCGATAGTGGCCGGGATACCAAATGCCAAACCACCAATAAACATAACAGCAAAGACCTTCCAACCGGAAGCAATCAGCTGGGTCATTTCCAAATGATTGGGGTCGAAGACAATATTATCAAATGGCATGAACGCACTACCCACGAGAAACAGGAAATAATAGAATGGCACCATGGTAACGGCATTCGAATAGCAGGTAGCGAGCCATGCGGCCAATTTGTTGACACGCATGAAAAAAGCCAAAGCAATGACAACCACTGACTGAAACGGCATGATCGGCATAGCTCCAATGAACATGCCAAGAGCACAGGCTGCAGCAAGGTTTTTTGGCGATGAATTCTGGCGCATCAAACGAAGAGACCAGTATCGTATCCAACGTTTGCTACCAGCCCACCAAGCCCTGTTATTTTTATCCTCGCGGGGGGTCTGACGACTCAGGTCACTCAAGAGTTACTCCAACACATCAAAACGTGAAAATTTCATAACAAACCCTGCCCGCCCTTGCGTGGCAGACCTGAGATCGGTAGAAAATCCGAACAGTTTACCCAATGGCGCGAGTCCTTGAACCACTTTTTGCCCATGTCGGTCGGTCATGTTCTCGATTTTGGCCCCCTTGGCCCCGAGCAACCCGACAACATCGCCGACAAAATTTTCAGGGACACTGATCTCCACCCACATGATGGGTTCCATCAGTTTGGAGCCAGCCAGACCAAGCGCTTCTTTGAGAGCCATTGCAGCAGCCATGCGATATCCTACAGGGCTGGATTCTCCCTCCCTCCGCGTCATGCCGAGCACACGAACACGGATATCCTGCACCGGGTATCCACGAATTATTCCGCTTTGCAAACTATCAGAAATTCCGTCTTCCACTGCTTCAAGCCAGGCCGCAGGCCATTGTTCGACATCGACCTCCATGGAAATACGCCTTCCCTGATCTCGATCCATAGGCTCCACAGACAAATCGACAGCGCCGAAATGAACAACCTCGCCCAATTCACGATTGAATTCAGCACTCCCCTTGCCTTTGCCGGTCACAGTCTCTTGATAGACAACCTGTGGCTTCCCGACTCTGGGTTCGAGTTTGTACTCTCGTTTCAGACGTTCCTGAATAACCTCCAGATGCAATTCCCCCATACCGGACAAAACAATCTGCCCCGTATCCTCGTCCCGTTTCAATTCGAGTGTGGGATCTTCCAACAGATATTTATCAAGAACCTCATCGAGCTTGTCTCCCTCTTCTGAATTACGCGGCTCGATGGCCAGAGAGATAACAGGCTTGTAATCGGCAATCTGTTCCAAAAGAATGGGCGCTTCTCTGGTTGCCAGCGTATCGCCTGTCCGAGCAAATTTCATCCCGGCAGCGGCCACCATATCTCCAGCATAAGCACTCTCGATCTTATCCTTGCGACCAGCATGCAAACGAAACAGACGGGCAACCCTTTCCGGCTGATCCTGAGTCACGTTATACACGGTATCACCAGCACTGATCTTGCCGGAATAAAGACGCATCATGGCAAGCTTTCGTCCGGAGTCCAAGGTGACCTTGAAAACCAGGGCAGACAGCGGTTCCTTATGCGATACCGCAAATGACCGTTTTGTCTTGTCTTCAGGGTTGATCCCCACGGGAACCGGCACTTCAAGCGGACTTGGCAGATAATCACACACAGCAGTCAGTACAGGCTGAACACCGACATTCTTCAAAGCAGAACCAACAAGTACCGGGACGATTTTCCGGGCCAAAGTAGCCTTTCTCAAGGCTGCCCGAATCATCGGGACAGGGACGTCCTCACCAGATAAATACAAATCAAGGATTTCTTCGTCTTCATCACCTGCGGCCTCAATGAGCTTTTCTCGCCACGGTGACAGTCGGTCAATTTCTTCTTCCGTGAGATCTCGGGTGGAAAACTCTACCCCCTTGGTGTCCTGATCGAATTCAAGCCGCTGCATGGTCACAAGGTCATACACGCCGCTAAAATCCTGACCGGCTCCGTCAGGGTACTGAATGGCCAGCGGATTTGTACCGAGTTTTTGCACCATGGATTCGAGTACTGCATCAAAATCGGCACCCAGTCTGTCCATTTTATTGATAAATGCAAGTTTGGGTACCGAGTATGATTCAGATTGCTTCCAGACAGTCTCAGACTGTGGTTCCACACCACTCACACCGCAAAATACACCTACGGCTCCATCCAGCACACGCAATGAACGTTCTACCTCAATGGTAAAATCCACATGACCGGGCGTGTCGATGATATTGATCATGCACGGGTCCCACTGACAGGAAGTCACCGCCGAAGTGATAGTGATGCCGCGCTCCTGCTCCTCTGGCATATAGTCCATGGTAGCTGTGCCATCATGGACTTCTCCTAAACGGTGTATCTTTCCTGAATAATAGAGAATTCTCTCTGTCAGTGTAGTTTTACCCGCATCAATATGCGCGATAATACCAATATTGCGAAGGTTGCTGAGCACCTTCGCCGAGGGGGCGTTGCTCTTGCTCACGATCAGACTCCGATGGTCCAGGCGGTACGATGAATATGAAAATGTTCAGGACGAAGGTCAGGCCAAACCCAGCACCCTTCATGACCGGGACTCAGCACAATCCTGTATTTCGGCAGCACATCGTTCACTCGGGACACTGGAACGAAAGCCGCATCTCCCGTAGTTGTCAGGAAAGACTGTATATCGTCTCCGTCATAAAAAAAATTGTCAGCAGGAAGATACACATCCGCGCCATACACGGTACAGGAGACATCGGGTTGGGCAAAGGCTAAAGCCTCAAGATCGACAGGTTGAGATTCATCCATCCACACTGAAATATTCCCATCAAAAGTAGGTGTATACGTACCAACTTTTCCGGCAACCGCAACTCGCACATCAACCTCTTCAGCATTAACGCCAAGATCAACCACAAGACCGGATGCATTGCTGGAAGACAAATCTGTCAGGAACTGTCGAACCTGATCAGCGGTCATATCAACGGCCATTTCCTGCCCTGCCAATTCAAGAGCCGTCAGCAATGAATGTGACCATGCGCCATCTCCAAGCCGGACCACCAAAACATTGCTGACACCGCAGGCAAGTGCGGGAACCAGCCCGGCAAGCAGTCTCGCAGGAGACACCAATGTCGCGTCACAGAGAACGACACAGAAATCAACCGGCTGAAATGCGTGGATAGATTCAAACCCACCTCGCCACGCACTTGCAACTTTTCCCCCAAGCTCTTTACCACCACCATACCAATCATACAATCTGGCAATACAGGTCTTAATCAGGGCACGATGCCGAGCCGGAGTTTCCCGGTAAGCACGAGCAAAAAGGGTATCATCAACAACGAGTTCGTTGATCAGATGCGGGAATTCAAACACTGATTTCTGCATAGGGAAAACCTCCCTTAACCACCTTCGGGAATTACAACCACTGCTTGATCCACCGCATCCAGCTTCCCTGAATGCGTTGGCGTTCCTCCTCGGAGAGGGTCTTCTGATACTCAAAGTACGAGTATTCGGCACGCTTGATGGCATAGTCCCGCAAATCGGCAATGTCGGAAAAGTTTTCTACAACATACTGATACCGATGCCAGGCAGGGCCATACTGTTCAGTGCGCCAGAAGAAGTCGGCCATATAGACTTCATGCTCTGCCAGAATCCGACGACTCTTGACAATTAGCTGTTTGGCCTGCTCTGCGTACTGAGATTTGGGATACGTCTCCACCAATCGATACAGATATTCCAACCCTTCCTTGATGTTCTCCTGACGTCTGTCGATGGATTTGAACATACTGATGTTGGAATTGGCAATCTGATATAATACATAGGGAATGCTATCGTTGCTCGGATGCAACGCCTCGAATTCCTTATATGCTTCCAGAGCCAGGATATACTCTTCGTCAAGGTAATAGGCATCACCCAACGCCAACTCACCTTTCAACGCATACGGACTAAAAGGGAATCTATCCTTGAGTTTCGAAAAGTAATCCTGAGCGTCGCCGTAATCCTTTTCTTTCAAGGCTTCCACACCCGCCTCATACAGCTCCTGAGCCGTATCTTCAGGCGGAGGAAGGAAATAGCTGTCAATCCAGATACATCCGGTCAAGGACATGAGAACGACGAGAACAACAGGAATCAATAACCGACGCATAGAGACTCCTAATCGCTCAACTGCTCAAGATATGTGAATGCTGCGGTAGCGGCAGTGGCTCCGTCTCCAACGGCGGAAGCAACCTGACGGCACATCTTGGCGCGAATGTCTCCGGCAGCAAAGATACCCGGTACATTCGTCCGCATTTCCACATCAGTAACCACGCCATTGGACTCTTTCATAATATCATCGGGCACATAGTCCATGATAGGTTCAAAACCGATGAAAATGAAAGCACCATCGAGCTTAAGCTGAGAAGTATCACCTGTGGCAATATTCCTTAACGCCAGAGTCTCAACGTCGTCAGCCCCCTGGATTTCATCAACCACAGTATTACGGATGATCTCAATCTTTTCGTGCGTAAAGCACTTATCCTGATAGCAAAGAAGTCCACGGAAATCTTCACGTCGATGAATGAGATATACCTTGTTGACCAGTCGGGCCAGATAGAGAGCTTCTTCCAAAGCAGAATTGCCACCACCGATGACAGCGACATCACGATCACGGAAGAAGTTGCCGTCGCACAAGGCACAATAGGAGACACCCCGACCGAGTAATCGCTCTTCGCCGGGGACTCCCAGTTTACGATAGCGTGAACCCGTTGCCAGGATAATAGTTTTGGTCTGGACCTCTTCATCGCCTACAAAGATGGTATGAACAGAATCGCCAACGGCAATTCTCCGAACTTCATCATTGATTCGATCAAGCTCGTACTCATCAAGATGGGCCGCAAATTTGTCAGCCAATTCCCAGCCTTGAAGCCCTTTTGGAAAACCGGGGTAGTTCTCAATTTCGGCAGTCATCAGGACTTGTCCGCCCGGAGACAGCTTCTCGATCATGAGGACTTTCACACCGGCCCGTAAAAGATAAAGGGCAGCCGTCATTCCTGCCGGGCCGCCCCCTATGACTACGGCGTCATAAGATTTCATATATTACAGTGCCTTCTTGGTGATCATTTCCTTGATGCTGCTCTTGGAGACTGCACCAGTGCTCTGGTCGACTACTTCACCGTCTTTGAACAAAATAAGAGTCGGGATGGCGCGGATACCGTACTTGCCGGGAGTGGCAGAGTTCTCATCCACATTCATCTTGACGATTTTAATCTGACCTTCGAATTCCTCGGCCAGCTCATCAATCACAGGCCCCATTGCACGGCAAGGGCCGCACCAGGGAGCCCAAAAGTCAATAAGGACGGGGACATCACTCTGTAAAACATCCTGTTCGAAACTACCGTCAGTGATCTGATTCGCCATGGAATTCTCCTTTTTTCTCGGCTTGTAGCCGTCATATACAATTCTGTCCGATATAATCGGCTGCGATTGTTTATCGCACGTGTTCTCACATCATATTGAAAATATGTCCCTATGTATACCACTGTCAAGAAGGACACTGTAAAATAATCTATCTGCCAGTTCATTCACCGGAAATGGCCCAATCCTGCGGGATAACCTGCCCTCTTGGTATGGCCTCCAATTCAAGGGAATGCACATATCCAGCCTTGGCAAATTGCCACCCGGCAAAAGCAATCATTGCACCATTATCTGTACATAATGCCAGATCCGGCAAGGTCAACCGCAATCCATGTTCTTCAGCGACACCTTGCATGGTCTCGCGAACAACGGAATTGGCAGCGACGCCTCCAGCCACGATCAGGCTCTTTGTCGGCCCAACACGCTTCAATGCCCGCTCGACTTTGATCTTGAGAGTCTCTGCCACACTCCAGTTGAATGAAGCACAGACTTTCGCAAGATCAGCACGTTTCTCGCCAGACAAGGAAGCAACAGCCACGGCATCGGCCATTGTGTCAAACACAAGTTCCGGTCTGGTCGCCACATAATTGGCAACCGCTGTTTTCAAGCCGCTAAAGCTGAAATCAAGCGAATCGTTGTCGATATAGGGCCTGGGGAACAACTTCGTATCAGGTTCGGCTTCACGGCCTAACATGTCAATAAATCGGCCACCTGGATATGGGAAATGAAAAAGTTTCGCGACCTTGTCAAAGGCCTCGCCAGCAGCATCATCCAGTGTTCTACCAAGCAGTTCGAACTCAACAGGCGAATCAATGCGATAAGTATGCGTATGTCCGCCAGACACGAGCAGCCCCAAAGCGGGGAATTGAATTTCACCCGCTAATCCGGGGGCCAACAAATGCGCCCAAAGGTGATTGACCCCGACCAATGATGCCCCGGTAGACAGACAGAGGCCTTTAGCAAAGCTGACACCGACCAGCAGACTGCCAAGCAATCCAGGACCACGGGCGACAGCTACGGTATCAATATCCTCAGGTCGAACATTTGTTTCCGCCATCAGTTCACGAAAAAGACGAGGCAGGACGCGCAAGTGTTCACGCGAGGCAATTTCAGGGACCACACCGCCGAACAGCGCGTGCGTGTCAATCTGAGTCGCAAGCTTTTCGCCCAGCAGTCGTCCGTTCTCCACAAGGGCAACGGAGGTTTCGTCGCAGGAAGTCTCAATACCAAGAACGAGCATTATTTATTCTTTTTCCTCCGGGCACCGGCAACAAAGATGTCCTGAACAATCTGGACGTCATTGCGCGAGCCGCAGAAAAAGGGAACACGCTGATGCAGGTGTTCTGGATCGATGTCCAGTACCCGATTCTCACCGTCAATCGCCATGCCTCCTGCCTGTTCGACAATAAAGGACATGGGGTTGCACTCACAGGTCAACCGCAGCTTACCCGTTGGTTTTTTCGGATCGCGCAGATCGGCGGGATACATGAAAATACCACCGTACAGAAGATTTCGATGAAAATCCGCCACCAGTGAACCAATGTAACGACCGCTGTAGGGCTTGCGCAACGCGTTTTTTGGCGATTTGAAATAAGCCAACGCCTTCTTGGTTTCACGATCCCAATACCGTTCATATCCTTCGTTGACGGAGTAAATTTTCCCCTGCTCCGGGATGCGGATATTCGGGTGTGACAAAATAAACTCTCCAACGCTGGGATCAAGGGTAAAACCGTGAACCCCGTCACCACAGGTGAACACCAGCATAGTAGAAGAGCCGTACAGAATATATCCTGCCGCAACCTGTTCGCTGCCACGCTGAAGCACATCCCCGGACATGAGCGTTGCATCAGGGCTGCTTTTGCGCTTGAAAATGGAAAAGATGGTACCGATATTGACGTTGACATCAATGTTGGAAGAACCGTCCAACGGATCGAAAATAATAATGTAATCGCCTCGGGGAAGCGATTCCGGGACTTCGATAATATCCGCGTTCTCTTCCGAAGCCATGGCGCAAAGTACGCCGGAACGGGCCAACCTATGAATGAGAATTCTATTGGCGTATTCGTCGAGTTTCTTGACTTCTTCACCTTGGACATTCACGTCCCCGGTAAACCCGAGGACATCCACCAATCCGGCCTTGTTTACAGCTCTGGAGATGATTTTGGCTGACAATACAATTTCATTGAACAGACGAGTAAACTGGCCTGTTGCTCCCGGCACCATTTTCTGGTGCAGGAGAATGTGTTCGGTAACCGTTACCTGCTGTGGCATTCCCTCTGTCCTTTCTGCTCGATGGCCCACTAAAAAAGCCACCAGGAACCTTCCGCATTGGGATCGGCACTCTGGGTGGCATATATATACTGATCTTCACCCACGTATCGGGTCAGCCAAGTGTAATACCTGTTGCCGACCTTAACCTGCCCTTCGACCTGTTCCTTGAGGATATCTTCCCAATCCACAGCCAACATAGCCTCTTCGTCAACATCTGCACCAAGAGACCAAATTCCTTTGCCGGGGTGAATTATTATCAACTCCTTGGGATCCGGACTGAGGCGCAGCAGGCTTCTCGGATCAAATCCGACACCGATAAGTCCCCTGAAAGTCACGTCTTCAAAATATGGGCGTCCAATATACAACTCTGCACCGAGATCGGAGTAGTCAACAACGGTTAGCAACTTGATTCTGCGCCAAACTCCTTCAAACACCAATGGCTTGGATATTTTCTTCACGGGCAATTCAGGTTGCATAAACATAATGGTGCCCTCTTCATCGGTCACAAGCACCCTGTTAACCCACGGGAAACGGGCACGTAACAGATCAAGCCAGTCGATACCCGGCAAAGTGTCGGTATTATCAACAAAACGGATCAAGGACGTCAAAGGACCATCCACAGGAGAAATAAGTTTGGCCAGCTTCTCCTGATTCGGATTGGAGAACTGGTAACTGTCCGTATCAATTTCCGGCGGAGGATCGATAAAATCCCTGGTCGTTTCCCACGAATCCTTAGTGTACTTCGCAGTGGAATCCCACATGCTGCATCCGCCGAGCACCATGAGTGCGGCAATCAGACTCAAAAATAAATATTTCATATGTCCACTTTTTGTGAATAGACGACTCATGCCGCAAGAACGGCATGAACCATATTCCGTTCAGCTTGGGTTAACCCTGCACCCTGGCTTCAAAACGGGAAGCCAGGGTTTCCAGAGTGCTGATCAGACGATTTTTGGCATGAACACTGAAAGCGTCAGCCGGCTCCGCCGTGAAAGCGGCACCATTATCCGCTCCGTGCTCCAGATGCACGATCCGTTCCTTGAGTTCGGCACGCCGCTCGTCGGACATGGTTGAGTGCAACAATTCGCGGTAGATTTCAAGTGCGCCTGGCACATCCCCCTGAGATGCGAGAAGGTCGGCCATGGTTTTGGTCCGAAAAGATCCTGCTCCAGGCCTGAATTCCGGCTCAGGCTCACCAAACGCAGGCTCGTCTCTCTGTCGCATCACAGGTACAGCAGGCGGAGGACAATCGCACGGCGGAGGCAATGGAGCACCCACCAGTCTCTCGGCCAAGGTACCGATACCTTCAAAAACGACATCAGTCCATTTAATGGTATCTCCAGAAATATTTGACGCAACAAGCATCAGGAATACGGACAAATCGCGTTGCTCCGGCGACAGACTCCGCGCCCACCCTCGCCAAAAGGCAGGGTAATCCCTCAGAGGATTAATAACACGTTGAAGCTGATCATGAACTTCGGACTCCCGCTCCAATTCAGTCAGAAGCTCAACCAACAACATACGCGCTTCAAGGTAATCAGGATGCCTGTCCAACCCCTGGCGCAGGGTTTTGACGGCATCTTCAGGCATGCCGTTCTCAACGAAAAGTTTCGCCAATGGGAAGAACACCCTTGAACCGGGTTCCAACGAAAGAACTTCTTGATACCACTCAATTTTCTCGCTCATCTGTTCCTTCTCCGCCGGGTTTGCCTTTCTCATCCGGGAAAATATATAACAGTTCGTCCTTTTTCACAAAATTCATCCGCTCACGAACGACCTTCTCCTGGTATCCCTTGTCGGACTTAAGCTTTCGAATTTCCTGACTTATATCCAGACTTTTCTTATCAACATCGTCGATCTTCTGCTGCAGAGAGTTATGCCGTCCCTTGAGTTCAAGATATGCAAAAATACCCTGATCGCTCCATATCAACCTGACCAGCAGGAAAAGATTGATAATCAGGAGTAAGGTGACAAGTACAATTCGACCACGCATACAGCTTACTGAAGCCTTTGCTTCAATTTTTTCTGCGCCTTCTTCCGAGCCAAAGGCACTTCGAGTTCCTTGAGGAAATTGGCCGTGGCTGTTTCAATCCGCTCCACATCCGATTCACTCAATTCGACTTTATCGATTTTTTCAAGAAATGACTTGAGCACGGCAAATTCATCCAAAAGAGAATGGCCATGCTCCAGCTTCTCAAGCTGGGGCTCCAGATCCAAAATGGTTTGAAGGCAGTTCGTTATGCGAACAAGATGTTTCACAGAACTGGAGTCAGTCATAAAAAACCCGCGGTAATGTTTATATCTCTTGACTTAATAACCATTTTTCCAAGAAATTGTACAGGCGCGCTATGCTTAAATTTACCATGGATGTTCACACCTGTCACCCTAGAATTTATTCAAACATAATAGAGACTTATACGCACTACTACTTGGACGCACAAGAAATTCTCTCAATTATTTCTAGACCACATGTTTCACGGCATCTTCTCAAAAAGGGATAAAACCATAAAATAAACCGGGCAGAAAGCATGCTCTCTACCCGGTTAATTCCTTTAAAATTATCCCTATTCCGCGACGTTGATCCACTTCTTGTAGAAGTTATACAAATAGTTACCGCCCGAAATCACAGTCAGAACCAAGGCGACATACAACAATCCCTGACCCAACGGCCGGGGGTCCCACCCGAAAAGCGGATAGTGAAAAATGAGAAAGCCCACAGCCAGAGACTGAGCCAAGGTCTTTGCCTTGCCCAGTTTGTCCGCGGCCACGACTTCACCCATCTCGGCAGCTATGGCGCGCATGCCGGTCACGGCCAATTCACGACAGATAATGATGATGACCACCCAGGCAGGGACTCCCCAGCCATCGCCGAGTTTAACCAGCATGATCAGTAATGAGCCAATGAGCAGTTTGTCGGCCAACGGGTCAAGAAACTTGCCCATATTCGTAATGGTATTCTGCTCCCGCGCTATCTTGCCATCGAAATAATCCGTGATACTCGCCACGAAATAAAGACCAAAAGCAAAATAGGACCCCAAACGAAACTGGTACCACATCTCCAGATAGAGAAGGAACACAATCACAGGGGCTGCGAGAATGCGTGCCATGGTCAGACAATTGGGCAGATTGAAAATGTCCTTGTTCATAATTCGCCTCAGGCGTTTGTTGTCGATGCCGCCTCGAAACTTTTTTGCGCAGCTTCGGCTATTGTATCGGCCAATTCAATAAGGGCCGTCTTTGCTTGGGAGTCCTCCTCCAAAAGCACGACGGGGACTCCACGATCTCCGGCCACAACCGTTGCCGGATCAAGCGGGATAGCGCCAAGAAACTCAAGGCCGTATTTCTCTGCCAGATCCTTGCCGCCACCTTTCTTGAAAAGATCAATGGATTCATGGCAGTGCGGGCAGATAAGACCGCTCATATTTTCCACGACACCAAGCACGTTGGCTTTGGCGTACTGCAGAAAATTGATAGACTTGCGCACATCGGACAGAGACACCTCCTGCGGTGTGGTCACAACGACACACAGGGCATCCGGCACGGTCTTAAGCACGGTCATAGGCTCATCACCAGTACCTGGAGGGGAATCAACAACCAGAAAATCAAGTTCTCCCCACTGCACATCGGAAACGAACTGACGAATAGCTGAAGTCTTCATAGGGCCACGCCACAGCACAGCTTGGTCCGGATCTTTCAACAGTGACTCCATAGACACGACATGCAAATTCTCATTGTATTCCTTGGGGATCATCAAAGAGCCACGATCAATGTCCAGAGTCCCGGAAATACCGAGCAAGGTCGGCACGCTTGGACCGTGAATATCAACATCCAGCAGACCGACCTTGAATCCACGGGCGGCCAGAGCCGCTGCCACATTGACGGACACTGAGCTTTTGCCCACGCCACCCTTGCCGCTCATGATAAACAGCTTGTACTTGATCTTCTCCAGTGTGGATTCAATCATCGCATCCTGGATTTTCAACTTGGCATTCGATTTGTTGGCTCCACTGCAGGAGCCGGAGCTGCACTCGCTCATATCCATTCTCTCTTTATTGTATTTTATCCCCGTCAGACGGGAAGAAGCAACAGTGTTCAACGTTTACGCGAAAACCGTTCAAGGACAAGGACCAGAATAATACCGACAAGACTCAACCCAACGGCAAGAAGGACCTCGCCATTGACAGCGTCCGGCAACACGTTCTGCTCACGCAGGACGTGCACCTTCCCACGAATCACGGAAGTTTCCAAGACCTCTTTCCAGGGCCAGACCTTGCGCAAGGCACCGATCATGAATCCTGTCAACACACTCACCGTGGCCGCATGCCATCTATGTAACAGATAATGCAGCACACGGGAAAAGAGAATAATCCCTACTCCCGCCCCAGCTGCAAACACAGCCATAATAACAAAATTATCCCATATAAACGGGTTCTTGAGTGTCCTGGTGACATATTCATACTTGCCCAGCATCAGGAGAAGAAAGGCTCCACTGATACCCGGTAAAATCATTGCGCAGATGGCTATTGCCCCGCACAGAAAAATAAAAGGAAGCGTCTCCGGAGTCGAAACAGGAATCATGCCGACCATAAGGTAGCTGCCTGCTGTACCAAGAAAAATAAACCCGATATTCACCGCGCTCAATGGTTCAACCTGTTTTCCAACCACGAAAATGGATGCCACAATCAACCCGAAGAACAACGACCATGTTTCAACAGGGTGTGTGTGGAGCATGGTATTCATGACGCCCGCCATGGTAATCATGGCCGTCAAAATGCCAAGCAGCAGGCAAACAAGGAAGCGGATATGGGCAACACTTACGGCCCCGGGAATATCAAGAGAGAGCGTTCGCCGCACGAAATCGACGTTAAATGAACGGATGGCATCGACCAACTGCTCATAAATGCCGGTGATGAACGCGATGGTGCCTCCAGAAACACCAGGGATGATGTCCGCCCCGCCCATGCACACGCCCTTGAGCCACAGCAACGCTCCGGCCTTGAGAGTCCGTGGTCCCGGACTCGCCATGAAAGCGTCTTTAAGTGGCAAGGATTTTCTGGACACAACAGACCTCCGGCTACCAGCCGTGACTTCCTACCAAATCAACAAAGGCAACGCTGCCCTTGTCCGTACGGATAACTTCACCGTCTCGCTTCTCGATAAGAACAAGAGTCTGATTACGCCTGGATTCTCCTACAGGGATAAGCATACGACCAGGATCAGCCAACTGATCGACCAACGGCTTCGGAATCTCAGGCCCGCCTGCGGTGACGATAATACGGTCATACGGGGCCTCTTCCGGCCATCCCATGGTCCCATCGTCAAGCTTGAGCTTCACGGAAAACATACGCATATCCATGAACCGCTTGCGCGCAGCATGAAAGAGCTTCTTGATCCGCTCCACCGTGTAGACTTCTGCGCCCATTTTCCCGAGAACTGCCGCCTGATAGCCCGATCCCGTTCCTATTTCGAGCACTTTCATACCTGGTTCGATCTCAAGGAGCTCTGACATCAAGGCAACGATGTAGGGTTGAGATATAGTCTGGCCTTCGCCAATAGGCAGGGGGCTATCAGAGTATGCTTTGTTGGCCAAAGCTTCCTCCACGAAGATATGTCGGGGAAGCGTAGACATGGCCTCCAGCACACGGAAATCCGTCACGCCGCGAGCCTGAATCTGTTCGCGCACCATGCGCTCTCTGAGCCGTACCGGATCAACCACCAAAGTCTCCTGAAATCAACGGCGCTTCATCAGTGAAAACACCTGCGGGATGCTGAACAGATTTTGACTCTCAAGTCAACAAAAGCAACCAGAAACACGCACAATTCGGCTCCACGACCTTGACAGGTTTCTCTCTTTCGCTGAAAATACATATAAACGAGGAGAAATTCATGCTGAAGGTCAAAGACCTTATGACATCACCGGTCTTTTCCCTGAAAGAAAGAGATTCACTGCACAATGCCCGCGAACTGATGAACCTCCAGCGAATCAGGCACATCCCCATCGTTACCGTTGACAACGTTTTTACAGGTCTGATCACTCACCGGGACATCCTGTCAGCGACCATTTCCCACCTTGCCCAGCTTGATCCCGAGACTCAAAAGGAAATCGACGCAGGCATCCCATTGCATGAAATCATGCGAACAGACATTACCACGATCGGAAACGACACTTCGCTCAAAGAAGCAGCCCAGATACTGCTGAACCATAAATACGGCTGTCTGCCTGTGGTAAAAAACGGCGAACTGGTCGGTATACTCACTGAAGCAGATTTTCTGCGCCTGACGATTCAGCTCATGGACAGCCTGGAAGACGCAGACTAAAGCGACACCTCTATAGACAGCACCTCATCAGGTGCAATTTATCCAATAGAATCAGCATGTTGAACTCAACATGGGTTTTTCTACGCCCTTTCCCTTGTGTCTACTCATCGAGTATTATAGAAATAGTCTAGATTTTTACATATAGGAAGGATCATGATCAAAGAAACCAATCTGACTCAAAGAAAGAAAAGCGGGAAAGGGATGCCTCTGGCACTCTTGACCATCATACTCATGTGCACTCTGGGCGCAGGACTCTTCATGCTCTTCAGAGACACCACATCGCCAACACTCGTCATATCGCCGGACAATGATAATCTGGGCAAAGGAAGCACGGTGACCGTCAAGGTTGAAGACCCCGGAAGCGGCCTGAAATCTCTCGACATCGTTGCCATTCAAGGCAACAAGCGGATTCCTCTGACGACCAAAGCCTATCCAGGCGGCATCATGCTGGCTGAAGAAGTGCTTAACCTGGACACCGGTGTCATCAAGGAAGGAGAATTCACCATTGAAGCCACCGCCAAAGACGCCTCCCTGTATCCCTTTGGCGCTGCGGGCGTTGCCAGCGCGTCGAAGTCCTACACTCTGGACCTGACCCCACCCCGCATTTTTGTCCAATCCCACACCAACAACCTGAATCAGGGCGGCTGCGCTCTTATGGTTTTTGCCCTGTCTGAAAAGATTGAAAACACTGGCATCCAAGTGGGCGATCGCTTCTTCCCGGCCTACCTCCAGCCCGGTGGCGACGGGAAATTTCAGTATTACTGCCTTTTTGCACAGCCCTGGGACACCCCGCCCAGCAAATTCAAGCCGTTCATCGTCGCCTCGGACCAAGCCGGCAACAGCGCTAAACGCTCGTTCAACTATCACACTAACGCCCGACAATTCCGTCATGACAAAATAAGGCTCTCCGACAATTTCATGGAGCGAACCATCCCTGAATTCCATGGTCTTGTGCCTAACGAAGGGACATTGCTTGACCAATATCTCTACATCAACAATGCACTGCGCAAACAAAACCGGGCCATGCTCGTCGAACTTGGCCGCAAGACCAGCCCGACCATGCTCTGGACAGGCGTCTTCAAACGACTCCCCAACGCCGCCAATCGAGCGACCTTCGCCGATGCCCGTGACTACATGTATAACGGCAAAAAGGTCGACTTCCAGACGCACCTTGGTCTTGACCTCGCCAGCCTCCAGCATGCCCCTGTACCGGCAGGCAACAACGGCACAATTGTTTACGCGGACTTCCTGGGCATTTATGGCAATGTGGTCGTCATTGACCATGGCCTCGGGCTGCAATCACTCTACGCTCACCTCAGTTCCATCGCAGTGGCAAACGGAGACACAGTCACCAGAGGCCAGATTATAGGCAATACAGGGACTACTGGACTGGCCGGAGGCGACCACCTGCACTACGGCATCACTGTCGCAGGTATTCCGACCCAACCCTTTGAATGGTGGGACAAGAGCTGGATTCAGAACAACATACTCTCCAAAATCGAATAGACCACGAAAAAGCCCCCTGCATGCAGGGGGCTTTTTCGTATACTCTATGCAATTTTTTTTTATAAAACCGATACAACAATTTCGGCATTTTCAAGAATTGCTTCCTTATCCTGCAAGCCATCAATAAACCTTTGTGGAATCCCCTGAATCCCGACCATAGCTCCTGAAAGAGCTCCGGTCATACACGCTCGAGCCATGTTGTTGCCACCACCATTAATGGCCGTGAGTACAGCGGTTTCAAAATCATCCCCAAATCGACTGGACAACCAGTAAGCGGCCGGAACCATGAATCCAAGTTGACAGGCAAGACCATAGACCTGAGCAATGGCGTATGGCGGCTCCAGAACGACTTCAGGATTTGTGGCGGCACCATGAACGAATCCAGGTTGCAAAAATACATCGATTAATGCCCGGTCAACTTCATGCTGCGCCCACCCCATCAAGGACTTGCCGGAACTTTCCAGGCTCTTACCTCGAATAAGACGACAGACAGAGAGGATAAAGGCCAACGACTGCGCTTTAATGAACGGCTCGGCATGGGTTAGATGAATATTGGTCATCGCATATGCCGCCAGATCACGAGGCTTATCAGCATACCGTGCGGCCAGTATGACGCCACGAATGGCAGCCTCACCTGAATCAGACATGCCTGCGGCTTCATTCCATGGTAATCCGGCCCGTCGAGCCTCCCAGATCTCTCGCATGGCTATATCTGTATATCGACCACCACTCGGGGTTCCATCGAGTGTCTGAAGCAATAAATCGAGTTTGTCCGTGAAGTCTGATTCCGCGTACTCCCCCTTCTCTGCCAGTGATTGCAATAACAACAACGAAACCTGTCCGGTCTGCGAAACATCCCCGGCCTTGCACCCGTCATGGTATCGCCCCGGCTTCGGTGCCATGTAATCCGATATCCAATCGCCATAGTTTTTACGCAAATCTTTTAAATCATAGTACCAATGCGGCCCAAGCCCTAGAGCGTCACCGACAAACATACCGACGATGCTGCCCATAGCCCGATCTTTTTTTGTTAGTTCAGCCATGAAGCCCTCCAGTTTCAGACAGTGTATACGAAAAAGCCCAAAGAGATACTCTCTTCCATCTTAATCATCACCACACATTATGCCCCCTTGTTATAGTACGCCCGCCAAACAAGGAACACTTTACCAAGGTCCGATATTTGCATCAGAAATAGAGGTGGTATTTTTTACCCACCGGATAAAACTATGAATATATCGACCACACAAGACACCCTATTCCCGACTTCGATGCGCAATGCACGGTCACTGGTGCGAACAATCACACCTGAAGGCATGACGCTTGAGGCTGAAAAGACCGAAGAGGAAAAGCGTCTGGAATCCTCTACTTTTTCAGTACAAAAGGAGTTAACGCCTGAACAAAAGAACAGGGTTCTTTTTCTGAAAAATATGCTCGCCCAACTCCTGAGCATGGGGGACGGTCAACCCACTGAAGAACAAAAATCACGCATCAGAGAAATTGAAAAAGAGATAGCAAAAATAACCGGCGTCAAGATACAATCAAGCCTGGCGGACGCAACAGGCACGGTACCTAAAAAGAAAGAGACAGATGAGGACGAAAAGAAACTGCAGACAGTAGGGATAGACCCCAAAGAAGCAGAGCATGCCCTGGCCGAAGAAACAGGGAAAAGCATGAATCCCGGCATGCAGATGCTACAAAAAAACGCTTTTTTCGCCCAACTGGGAACTTTACTTGATAAGAATACTGGATTGTTCACCATTTCAGGCAAATAAACAGAACTCGCGCATACATAAAAAAAGGCCGAACGGTAAACCGTTCGGCCTTTTCATTGTTATTCACTCAGTTTACTGTCGGGCGGGTCTTTGCAATTCGTCCTTAAGCAGTTCAGCAGCAATTGGTGCTTCGCCATGCTTCTTATGCCAAACAGTCTCGGAACCGGCCTGCAAGGCATTATCAATGACTTCGTCCATGGTCTTGACCGGAATGACCTCAAGATCCTTGAGAATATCCTTCGGGACGTCCTTGAGGTTTTTCTCATTCTCAAAGGGAATGAGTACGGTCTTGATAAGACCGCGATGCGCTGCCAGCAATTTCTCACGCAATCCGCCGATGGGCAACACACGACCACGCAGTGTGATCTCGCCGGTCATGGCCAGATCATGGCGAACCGGGATGTTCAACAGCGCGGAGATAAGCGCGGTAGTCATGGTGACACCGGCACTCGGGCCGTCCTTGGGGGTAGCTCCATCAGGCACATGGATATGAATATCCACCTGCTTGTAAAAGTCCGGCTTCAGGCCAAGCAGATCAGACCTGGAACGAATGTAGGAAACAGCAGCACGAGCAGACTCCTGCATGACGTCGCCGAGCTTACCGGTGATCTCCACCTTGCCCTTACCAGGCATAAGCACGACTTCGACCATCAGCATTTCGCCACCGAGTTGCGTCCAGGCAAGGCCGTTACACACGCCGACCTGAGACTCTTCCTCACGTTCACCATAGGTGAATTTGGTCACACCAAGCATTTTCTGTAAACCTTGCCGGGTGATGGAGATAACCATTTCACGGTTTTTCTCTTCCACGATTCTCATGGCAGATTTACGGCAGATGGACGCAAGTTCCCGTTCCAGATTACGAACGCCCGCTTCCTTCGTGTAGTATCTGACCACATCGAGAATCGCGTTTTCAGACAGCTTGAGGTTTTCCGGCTTAAGGCCGTGCTGTTCAAGCTGCTTGGGCAACAGGAAGCCCTTGGCAATCTCCACTTTTTCGTTTTCCAGATAGCCGGGCAACCGAATGATTTCCATACGGTCCTGCAACGGCAACGGAATGCCTTCCAGACTGTTGGCTGTGGTGATGAAGAAAACCTTGGACAAGTCGTAATCAAGATCCAGATAGTGATCGTTGAATGCATAGTTCTGTTCCGGGTCAAGAACCTCCAGCAATGCTGCGGAAGGATCACCTCGGAAATCGGCGGACATCTTGTCCACCTCATCCAGACAGATAACGGGATTGTTGTATTTAACCCGCTTCAAGGACTGAATAATCTTGCCGGGCATGGCACCGACATACGTACGACGGTGACCACGAATCTCAGCTTCGTCTCGCACGCCACCCAAAGAAAGCCTCAAGAATTCGCGATCCATGGAACGAGCGATAGACTTGGCAATGGAGGTTTTACCAACACCGGGAGGACCGACAAAGCAGAGGATGGGACCTTTCATGGTCTCAACCAGAACCTGTACGGCCAGGTATTCAAGGATACGCTCCTTGGGCTTTTCCAGACCAAAATGATCCTCGTCAAGGATAGTACGGGCCTGGGCGATATCCACGTCCTTATCATCCTTGATGTCATCCCACGGCAGGTCAAGCACCCAGTCGATATAGTTGCGCACCACAGTGTACTCCGCGCTGGAAGGCTGCATGGTACGCATTTTCTTTATTTCTTTGCGAACGCGCTCGCGATTCTCATCGGTCATGGGCTTGGCATTGAGCTGTTCTTCCAACTCAAGCGCCTCGGCCTGAGGATCGTCTTCACGCCCCATTTCCTTGTTGATAGCCTTGACCTGCTCGTTGAGATAATACTCACGCTGATTCTTTTCCATCTGGTCTTTGACGCGCCCCTTGACGCGTTTCTCGATGGAAACGATCTCGATTTCACCAAGCAGCAGTTCATAAACTCGCTCAAGCCGTCTGGACGGATCAAGCTCCTCAAGAATTTCCTGCTTACGGGAAAACTCGATTTTCAGATGTGGCATGATCTGGTCAGCCAAGGGGCCTGGTTCCTTGATGGTAGACATGGCCAGAATGGCTTCGGGAGCCACCTTTTTGTTGACCTTGCCGAAATCATCCAGAGATTCATGCACAGCACGAATTAAGGCCTTGGCCTCAGAAGT
Source organism: uncultured Pseudodesulfovibrio sp. (assembly GCF_963675635.1). NCBI lineage: Bacteria > Pseudomonadati > Thermodesulfobacteriota > Desulfovibrionia > Desulfovibrionales > Desulfovibrionaceae > Pseudodesulfovibrio > uncultured Pseudodesulfovibrio sp. The sequence goes on from NZ_OY776488.1 coordinate 1,255,859, forward strand.
GGCTTCCTTGGACTCCTCCAGGACAACAAAACTCGCCTTGGGGAAGCTCCCTTCGTCCTCTTCGTAGGAGATCATGTCATTTTCAGGATTCCAGGAAGCGCGGGATACACCCTCAAACAACACCTTGATAGTGCCGTCGGGCAGTCGCAGCATCTGCAGTATCTTACTGACGGTACCCACGCGGTAGAGATCGTCAGCTTCAGGATGCTCGGTTTCCGGAGTTTTCTGGGTTACCAAAAAAATTTGTTTCCCATAGTCGGCCACAGCGGCCTCAATGGCTTTTATTGATGCCTCACGCCCCACGAACAGCGGAACGATTGACTTTGGAAACATAACCACTTCCCGAAGAGACATCATGGGAAGGGTCTGGGTTTCAGGGGATTTCTTGCCGTCAAATCCAAAGGTCGGCATTGATTCCTCCGATGGTTATATATATGGCACCACTCCCTCGATGGGGAGTGTTTGCCTTCGATAAGTAGGAAGTAATATCCACAGGCTCATTGTCAACGCCTGTGGCAGATCTACGCTGATTTCACTTCCTGATGATACAACAGAAGAGGTTCCATATCGCTTTCGACCACGGCCTTGTTAATGACGCACTCACGTACTTCCGGCATGGCTGGCAGCTTATACATGATATCGAGCATGGTCTTTTCAAGGACATTGCGCAGGCCGCGGGCACCAGTTTTGCGCTCAATGGCCTGCTTGGCAATAGCCCGCAACGCATTCTCGGTAAACGTCAGATCAACTTTATCCAGCTCGAAAAGCTTTTGGTACTGCTTGATCAACGCATTCTTCGGTTCCTGAAGGATACGGACCAAATCCTCTTCGGTCAGTTCCTGCAATGCAGTCTGTACCGGGATACGGCCCACAAACTCGGGGATAAGACCGAACTTGATGAGATCCATGGGCTCGGACAGAGCAAAAAGCTCACCAAGGTCCATCTCCTTCTTAGGCTCAACCTTGGCACCAAACCCCATACCGGACCCTGTCTTGCGCTGTTGGACTATCTTGTCCAGACCAATGAACGCACCACCAAGAATGAACAGGATGTTCGAGGTATCCATACGGATGAACTCCTGCTGCGGATGCTTGCGCCCACCCTTGGGCGGAATATTTGCCTCGGTACCTTCGATAATTTTCAACAACGCCTGCTGAACACCTTCACCCGACACGTCGCGCGTGATGGACGGAGAATCCCCCTTGCGGGCAACCTTGTCGATTTCATCGATGTAGATGATGCCGCGGGAAGCGGAATCAATATCGTAATCAGCGTTCTGCAACAGCTGCACAAGGATATTCTCAACATCCTCACCCACATAACCTGCTTCGGTCAACGTGGTTGCATCGGCAATAGCAAAAGGGACCTTCAGCACACGGGCCAAGGTTTGCGCCAACAACGTCTTACCAGAACCAGTTGGTCCGATAAGCAGAATGTTGGACTTGTCGATTTCGATCTCGTCCGGGCCGGAATTGGCCGCGGCATAGAACACACGTTTGTAGTGATTGTGTACGGCTACAGACAGGATCTTTTTTGCCTGATCCTGACCGATGACATATTGGTCCAGCAATGCCTTGATCTCCTGAGGAGGCAGCAAACGGCCATCTTCGAATTCTTCGCTGATGGTTTCCTGGGCCATAATGTCATTACACAAAGCAACACATTCGTCGCAAATATACACATCAGGTCCGGCGATAAGTCGCTGGACCTCCACCTGTGTCTTGCTGCAAAAAGAGCAGCTCAAATCGGATGGATTGTTTTTTTTCTCAGTCATGGTTTTTAACCCTTGCTTTCGCCCACGTCTTCTCTGGACCGCATGACCTTGTCGATCAGGCCATATTTGCAGGCTTCCTCAGAAGACATGAAGTAATCGCGTTCAGTATCCTTACGGATTTTATCAAGCTTCTGGCCGGTATGTTCGGCCATAATGCCGTTGAGTTCGTCTCTCAAGCGCAGGATTTCCTGAGCATGAATATGAATATCGGAGGCCTGTCCCTGCGCACCGCCGAGCGGCTGGTGAATCATGATCCGGCTGTGCGGCAATGCGTAACGCATGCCACTCTCTCCAGCACAAAGCAGTAACGCTCCCATGCTGGCAGCCTGCCCAAGGCACAATGTAGCCACGGGAGCAGAAATGTACTGCATGGTATCATAAATGGCCATGCCAGCGGAAACAGCTCCACCCGGCGAATTGATATACATGTAAATTTCTTTTTCTGGGTCTTCGGACTCCAGGAAAAGAAGCTGTGCGCAAATAAGACTTGCCACATTATCGTCAATAGCGCTGCCAAGCAGGATGATCCGGTCTTTGAGCAGTCGGGAATAAATATCGTACGCACGTTCGGTACGACCAGTCGTTTCAATGACCATCGGAATGGCGACCATGAACATCTCCTTCTCGCGAACTTATCAGGTTTATCGGACGACGAATGCAAAAACTTGAGGAACCTGTTTTCGCTCGAACTAGCCTTCAACGGCTATTTCCGCCCTTTTTAGCATGTGATTTAGTATGAAATATTTCCCCAGTAAGGACAAGGGGAAACTTCTGCCCTAAGCCTCTGACCAAATAGGTATTGCATCGCCAAGGTCAAGGGCTACCTGAAAAAAAACGGCGACCCGGACAAATCCGGACCGCCGCGTTTCAAACGATACAGAGAAGTGGATTCTCTATGCGTCCTGTTCAGCCAGGAACTTGTCAGCGCGTTCCTGCAACTTGGCCAGAGAGTAACCCTTTGCAGTGGACTCTTTGAGACCAAGATTGGCAACAGCCCACTCAACGGCTTCAGTCTTATCCGTAAACTGCTTGGTAGCACTTGCGGCAGGAGCGGCTTTCTTGCCTTCGGTCGGTGCTGCAATCATTTTGACTTCAGCAGCGTCGTAGATCAACTCGGAAGCCTTGTCGCACAGCAGACGATCCTTCAACGGCACGATGAGGTTGTTGTCCTCATAATACTTCTTGAGTTCGTGCAGGGGCTGACGGGTCTGCATGGCCAACTGAGTCAAAGTGGATTCGATCTCCTCAGGGGAGATTTCCAGAGCTTCTTCATTGGCAACGGCCAACAGGAATATTTCAGTACGAACGGTGGATTCAGCTTCCTCACGGAAATCACCACGCAGCTCTTCAGGTGTTTTACCCAAAGACTGGAATCCCTTGCCCTGACGATCCAGCCTGTATTCGAGATCCTGAAGCAGACGGTCAACACGATCCTCGACCATGGCCGGCGGCAGCGGGAAATCCTTGATATCGGCAATAATGCTGGCGAGCAGCTCAGACTGGGCTTTGGACTGATTCATCTGCTTGCGCTGGGAAGCGTAAGATTCACGAATGCCGGTACGCATGGTCTCAACATCCTTGAAGCCTGCTTTCTGAGCCACGGAATCACTCATCTTGGGAGTAATGCGTTCCTTGACTGCATGCAGTTTGGCCTTCATGGTCACAGTCTGTCCAGCCAGATTCTCGTTGATAAAATCAGAAGGGAAGGTGACATCGGTTTCACCGGATTCACCAGTAGTCAAAGTTTTGAGCATGGCTTCAAACTCGGGCAGAGCCTGATTGTCACCCAGTACCAAGTCAAAATTCTCAGCCTGAATGCCTTCAACGATCTGGTCGCCCTGATATGCACCAAAGCTCACGGAAACAACTTCGCCATCCTTGGGAGTGCGAACATCTTCGATAACCTTCACTTCCGCATTGTTGGCGAGGATACGGGATTCGACTTCAGCGACTTCATCGTCGCCGACGACAACTTCCAATTCCTCGACCTTCAAGCCCTTGTACTTGGGCAGATCCAACTTGGGAGCGACTTCAAATTCGATGGAGTACGAGAAATCCTCGTCGCGAACCAATTCCTTGGCATCAACATCGATACGGGACATAGGCTGGATGGACAGCCCGCTCATAATTTCATTGATCTGATAGTTGATCAAATCGGTGGTGGCTTCACCGTAAATCTGCTTGCGGTACTTGGACTCGACAATCGTAGACGGGACTTTGCCCTTACGGAAGCCTTTGACGTCAGCCTGCATACGATACAGGGCGATTGCCGTAGAAATGGCTGCATTAGCCTCTTCTGCGGGGACTTCCACCGAGATTTTCCGTTTTACCGGCGAGAGTTCTTCGACATTGTATTCCATGAAATGTATCCTCCTGAAACGTCTTGCAAGACTAGTAATATGGCATTTTTGGTGCGGGCGGAGGGACTCGAACCCCCAAACCGATGAGGTACCAGATCCTAAATCTGACGCGTTTACCAATTCCGCCACGCCCGCGAAAAGAACGTGCTTATTAAGCAAGCTCCTCCAGAGATGTCAACCTTACGGACTAATGAAATGCGGAAATCTACTCATCATCACGAACAGACGATATGGATTCTGCAATTTTTTGCAACACCGACATGAGTGCATCGGTATCCGAAGCCCATACATAAACCGCAGGTTCACGCCCTACACAACCAGGGTCTCCCATGCCTTCGACAGTCTCAGGAGCCACATGTTCCTTGAGTATTTCGAAAGCTCCCCACTCTTCCAATCCTCCATCTTCAACATGTATGTAATCAGGCTTGCGGCTCTGATCCAACCAAGCGATTTTCACTCCGACATTTTCAAGAACCTTCAGAATGGGTGGTTGCCCACTCAATACGACAGCACACCCCAATTCAGGGCGCAACCGACGAGCAGCCAAAAGGACTGATGCTGTCCGCAGAGATGCTCCGAACTCAGGATAACCAACAACAGCAATCCTGCCGCTTGCCATAGGAAAAAAACCACCGGACAACCCGGCTACTTCATTTCGGTTATCAGCATACGGCAATGCCACAGCCACATTCCCCGGCCTTCGGGAGAACATCTGTTGAACGCCTTCCATTGCTGTCAACTTACGCGAAAAAGAATCCACATGCGACATAACGTCATGTCGAGCACGTTCTTTCAGCCACGGGGCTAAATGATTGGGCGGACCACCGCCCTCCCCGACCCTGAACCCCGCACGCAGTGCTAAATTCAAGTATTCCTGAGCATGAACTATAGCCGTAACCAAGTCCAGACCTTGCCCCAGACCAGTGGCAATAGCCGCCGACAAGGTACACCCTGTCCCGTGTGTGCACTCGGTTTTCACCCGTTGCTGCATAAGTGGAATCGGCTCTTTGCCAGACGTGAACAACCAATCAGTGACTGCAAAGGAATCCGCATGGCCCCCCTTGATGAGAACAGACTTGGGGCCCATAGCCATAAGTATTTTTGCGGCCTCAAACACATCTTCCCGACTCTTGATCGAAATTCCGGCAAACAACTCGGCCTCGGGCAGATTCGGCGTCAGCACATCAGCCAACGGGAACATATGCTCGACCATGGCCTCCACAGCGTCATCCTTCAACAACTTTGCGCCTGAAGTTGCCACACAGACCGGATCGACCACCAAGGGGAAATTTTTTGCAGCCAATATAGGGGCAACAGCTTCAATAATAGCAGCAGAAAAGAGCATTCCGGTCTTGGCGGCATCCACAGTGATATCATCTAGCACAGTTGCAAGCTGCTGGGCCACAAACTTGGCCGAAGGCGCGTGAATGCCAGTCACTGTTTTAGTATTCTGTGCTGTTAGCGCAGTAATAACACTCGCACCATACCCGCCAAGCATGGACATGGTCTTAAGATCAGCCTGGATACCAGCACCACCACCGGAATCAGAGCCTGCAATTGTCAAAATGCATGGGAGTCGGTTCACAGCACACCTCCAAAAACAAAAAAACGATCACCCGCAGGCAATACCACCTGAGCGGGACAATCGCATCAAGAAAAACAATATAGCCCGAAAGCCGATTCTAACCGCAGGAGAGCTTAACGTAGTCCTCCACAGAAACGCCGTTCCAGGCCTTGCTGACCCAATACGCCGTAGCCCAAATCATAAGAGCAGTTGCCTGAAGATCTGTCAGCCTGCGCAACTTGACCTCAAGGTTGGATTTACTCGCGCCATGCTGAATATGAACACTGTGCTCATCACACGCCTCTTCAACCCGAAGGAGAAGATACGCCTGCTTAGACTGGTTAGGCAACAGCTTCACTTCTTTGTGTGATTCCAAGATCGTCTTCAGCTCAGCCACCGAGAAATCACTGGAAACATTGCGAATGGATTTGAAAAAGACATCCACAGCCCACGGCAGGATGAATTCAGCACCAGCACTCTTGGTCTTGAAATAATCCTTGAGCCATTTTTCCTGATCATTTGTAATTCTTGCTGCGACCTGGGGCATACCGTCTCCTCCAAATGAACCGACAAACATACTACCTATGGTGTATTTAGCAGTAGTTATATAAGCAATAGAACGAAAGGAATCAAGAGTTTTTCTAGAATATCATTAAATAAAAAAAGAGACTAACCGTTAAACACCATTCTCAGCTGCCTGAAGAGAGTCAACAAAAGCGCATCAGGTGCATCGTTACCATCAATGTTCAACCGAATAATCTCTGTCACAACATTCTTGCTTGGTGTCACAGTCTTCTTTGCAACAAGGACAACGCTCTGCTCACGCCCACTCTCCACCTCTTCCATTCTCACAACAAGTACCCAATGACCGTCCTGCTGCCGCCAGGAAGTCTCTACTCCGACAAAATCCGACTCTTTACGTTCAATAAGGTGAACAAAGTCTTCGAGAGAAAAGGCCTTCTTTCCCTTACCCTGCACCCCCAGATATTCACCACCAGAAGCAATAACCAATGGACTGGCAAGGAAATCAGCAGGAGGGAAATCAATACCACCACCGCTCCGCCCGGCCAGTCGCCGTTTCAAAGAAATTACCTCCGCACGCAAAGCATCGAGTTCTTCCTGTCGAACAAAATCCTGCCCAGCCCGCTCATCGCGAAGCGCAGCCACTTCATCTCGAAGTGAACGAATCTCACTTCGAAAAAGCGACTGGTTATCGAGCACATCAGACATTCGCGACAACACACCAGCAAGCTCAGCAACATCACTCGAGGGGACCGACTGATCAAAGCGTTGATCAAGCTGTTGATCACTAATTAACGTACTGAATTTAAGGGCTAACTCTCTTTCAATTTGCTCAGTAGACCAGTTGTCATTGAACATCGTACGAATCCTCCTGAAAATTTCTAAGACCTCAACAGGGTATCGAGTTCGACGCCCTTCACCACCTTCCGATGGGATATATCTTTCAAACTTATCTTTATAATAAACGATTGTTGACGGCGGTATGTCTAGCTGCCTTCCAACCTCTCGTAAGCTGATAAATTTTTTATTCATAGAATTAAAACCTTGTTGATCACTGTTCTTCATATAGTTCATAAACTGATTAAACCTTTTATGTCAACATCAAACTGAACATTGATGAACAACAAGCGATCAATAAGCAAAAAAAAGCGCACCGGGAATCCGGTGCGCTTAACGCTGTATATGTAAAAAAAATTACTTTTCGAGACCTGCTCGAACTTCCTTAAGTGTGTTCAAAACATCCTGCATTTTAGTCCGCATCTGTTCGTCGTCCAGAGTGTTTCCCAGATAAGCTGCCTTCATCGCCATCTCATTAACCAAATCATGAGCTATCATTCTCTTGATTTGAATAGGAACACCTTTTTCCATATCACCCATTCGGTTGTCGAGCTTCGAAACATCTTCGCGCAGCACACCAAGGCTTTTCACCTCATCAGTTAACCCAGCAATATTTCGATTCATCCCAAAAAAGAAAATAATCAGAAGAACACCAACAAGAAGTGATACAATAATCGCAACCTTGCTCATATCCCTATTGGCTTCAGCCATGCTGGCAGTCGACTCACCCGACTGGATGGTATCACCCGCTTCCACATCTGCGTTTTTTACCGTTTCCAACTTGTGGACTTTATTATCATCAGCATCCATAATTATTACTCCATTAGAACTTTATTCGACGCCCATTTAGACAATATATTTTACCATACTTCACCCCGACACTGGAATCAAGGGAATGCCTGTCAGAATTTGTAGCCATACAGAGTTCATAACTCTACAATCAAAGAGTGATGCAACATATCCCCCCTGCAATAGCAACGCATGCATTTATCTTGACAAGTCAGTCACTATATCATGTATATTTACATTTCTGATTTGTCGCATCGATGCCACTGTAATCATCACTGCAACGCCGGCAAAGCACCTTCTACTCAAACATCAAGGAGCTATGTATGGAAGACTATTTGAAAGAAGCCTTGGAGATTGTAAAAGCCCAGGCCAGTGTTCGTACAATGACGGAAGATGAAATTACTTCCATGGTTCAAAAACTTGCAGCAGGCATTAAGGCGATTGCCGAAGGAGACAGTATTCAAACGTCTGAATCGGCCGCAGTTGATCCCCAGAAAGCTATCAGAGAGAAATCAATCCTCTGTTGTGTTTGCGGTAAGACATTTAAAGTAATCACAAAAAAACATCTTGCGAGTCACAATTTAACACCGGAAGAATACAGAGAGAAGTTTGGATATAAGAAAAAACTTCCATTAGTATGCAAATCTCTTCAACGTGAACGCCGAAAAAAAATGAAAGAAATGCAGCTCTGGACAAAAAGAGGAAAGAATAAGTAAATCTACTATAATCTTCAAAGCCCGTGTGCAACACACGGGCTTTTTTATCCCTTAAACACCCGTTTAAAAACGATATCCATTGTGTCTTCGATTCTTTTCCACCCGGCCTCAGACTGAAGGTCAACTCCCCCCAAACTTCGATGAATCCTAGATCGAACAGCGAGGAAGTTTACCGAAGCGGCCATAATGAGTACCAGCGCTGTCAGATCAACATCTTCTGGAGGCTCTTCCTCCATCATTTCAAAAAAACCAAGTGCGGTTTTTACCCGTACTTCTTCCAGCACTTTGGTCAGTTCGTTTCTTTCGATAGCTTCCCAAGCAAGAATTTCAAGTGTATGCGGCCTTCGCAGAATTGCTTTTAAATATCTTTTGAAGAACAGAGACATTAATTCATGTGAAGGAATCTTTTTGATAAAGTCTCTATCATCACCCAACAACTCTTCTACTGGCGGCCAAAAATCAACCGTTTGACTGTATGCCGCTACTAAGCCTTGCAGGCCATCGAAGTAACGATAGATCAATTTCTTATCAACGCCGGCCTCTCGGGCAACTAAATTAACACCTAATCGTTGGAATCCGACTTCAGCCACAACTTTGCCCACCGCTTTAATCAGCTTTGTCTTTGTGAGTTCCTTATTCCGAATAGGTATAACTTTGGGTACGGCCTTAATATTAACCACAACAGCTCCCATATATAAATGATAAAAGATGCTTTATCATTACAAACAGAAAAGCCTAGGACCATTATTGTTTTATACCAAAACAGGAATAAGGGAATTCCCATAAAAAGTCAGCAAAAGGAGACATCAATTACTATACACTGTTGATCGCTATATTTTGTCGCCATTGCAAGAAATCGAACTGGTCGGTATTTCGATACTTTGCCGAAGGAGTCATAACGTCGACCTATTACCGTTGCTATTGTATCGCAGAGAGCCTGAGTTACGAGGTACCAGAAGTCAGTCGGAGACTGGTCCCTTTTCAATGAAGTTGGTCAAAGGAGCGCGAGGGAATGTCACTTATCCCTTAATACCCCGGGATTCCAACCATTACGCATGAATTTGATATGAACTTCGTTCTGTCTCTTTGAATTTCTATAAACGCAGAAAAGCCCTGATTCTATTGAATCAGGGCTTTTCTTTAAAAGATCCTTGGCACCGACCTACTTTCCCACACGCTACCATGCAGTATCATCGGCGATGGAGGGCTTAACTACCGGGTTCGGAATGGGACCGGGTGTACCCCCTCCTCCTTGGGCACCAAGAAAAAGAGTTGAGTATTATTTACTCAAATATATAAGTAAATAGGGGAAGAGAGAATTCCATTAAGTTGTTAAATAAGCCGCACGATCTATTAGTACTGGTTAGCTGAACAGCTCACACTGCTTACACACCCAGCCTATCAACCTTGTAGTCTTCAAGGGATCTTTAGGGACTAATGTCCAGGGAGAACTAATCTTGAGGCTGGCTTCCCGCTTAGATGCTTTCAGCGGTTATCCGTTCCGAACTTAGCTACTCTGCAATGCCACTGGCGTGACAACAGAAACACCATAGGTTCGTCCACCCCGGTCCTCTCGTACTAGGGGCAGACCCTCTTCAATTCTCCTACGCCCACGGAGGATAGGGACCAAACTGTCTCACGACGTTTTAAACCCAGCTCGCGTACCACTTTAAACGGCGAACAGCCGTACCCTTGGGACCTGCTTCAGCCCCAGGATGTGATGAGCCGACATCGAGGTGCCAAACCGCGTCGTCGATGTGAACTCTTGGACGCGATCAGCCTGTTATCCCCGGCGTACCTTTTATCCTATGAGCGATGGCCCTTCCATGCGGAACCACCGGATCACTAAGACCAACTTTCGTTCCTGCTCGAGATGTCTCTCTCACAGTCAAGCTACCTTATGCCTTTGCACTCAACGGCTGGTTTCCAATCAGCCTGAGGTAACCTTTGCAAGCCTCCGTTACTATTTAGGAGGCGACCGCCCCAGTCAAACTACCCACCAGACACTGTCTCCGCGCCGGATCACGGCTACGGATTAGATACCTAAGTAATAAAGGGTGGTATTTCAAGGGTGACTCCACACACTCTGGCGAGCATGCTTCAAAGTCTCCCACCTATCCTACACATTATTAATCAAATACCAATGTCAAGCTGCAGTAAAGGTGCACAGGGTCTTTCCGTCCTTCCGCGGGTACCCAGCATTTTCACTGGGAATTCAATTTCACTGAGTCTCTGGTTGAGACAGTGGGGGGATCGTTACGCCATTCGTGCAGGTCGGAACTTACCCGACAAGGAATTTCGCTACCTTAGGACCGTTATAGTTACGGCCGCCGTTTACTGGGGCTTCGATTCAGAGCTTCGACCGAAGTCTAACCCCACCTCTTAACCTTCCAGCACCGGGCAGGCGTCAGTCCCTATACATCGTCTTACGACTTAGCAGAGACCTATGTTTTTAGTAAACAGTCGCCCCCCCCGATTCACTGCGTCTCAAAATTGCTCATAAAGTTAATCAATCACAATTTCGAGCACCCCTTCTTGCGAACTTACGGGGTCATTTTGCCGAGTTCCTTAACCAGAGTTCTCTCAAGCGCCTTGGTCTGCTCGACCCACCTACCTGTGTTGGTTTGCGGTACGGTATGCATATGCTAAACTTAGAAGCTTTTCTTGGCAGTATGGAATTAATGGCTTCCGTCGATTAAAGACTCGGCATAACGTCTCAGGCATATAGAACTGCGGATTTGCCTGCAGTTCAACCCTACGCGCTTGCACCGGGAATATCCAACACCCGGACCATCTATCCTTCTGCGTCCCTCCATCGCACACATATACATGTACAGGAATATTAACCTGTTTCCCATCGACTACGCATTTCTGCCTCGCCTTAGGGGCCGACTTACCCTGGGAAGATTAGCTTTACCCAGGAAACCTTAGGTTTACGGCGAATAAGTTTCTCACTTATTTTATCGTTACTCATGCCAGCATGATCACTTCTCATTAGTCCAGCAAACCTCACGGTTCACCTTCGTCCCATCTGAGAACGCTCTCCTACCGCTCATACATAGTATGAACCCAAAGCTTC